>JAZRGT010000059.1:0-24451 GCA_045644325.1 Eubacteriales bacterium
TGCCCCTATTATTACACGAGCACCCAGCACATGACCGTCTCTGTCGAGAGTTGTCAAAAACGGTCAAAGCCCTTGGAAAATCAAGGGTTTTGACCAAAGTGTTAATTTTTTTGCTTCTCTCTTGACACGTTGAGACGATCTTGGACGTGTCGTTATCCCTAAAGAAATAAGAAGGACTATGCGTATCCGCGAGGGTGATCCGCTTGAGATCTATACCGATCGAGAGGGCGAGGTTATTTTCAAAAAATATTCGCCTATCGGAGAGCTTAATGCTTTTGCCGCACAGTATGCCGAGACGCTTCACAAGACGGGCGAGATAAGCGTGCTGATCTGTGACCGCGATGCGGTGATCGCCGTTTCGGGTGCGCCGAAGAAGGAATATGCCGATAAGCATATCGCGCCCGAGCTTGAGGTCATCATCGAAAACCGTCAGCTCTATCTCTATCGTGAGGGAGATACTAAATTTGCGCCGATCAATGACACCTGCTCGCATTATATCCGTTGTGCGATGCCCATAATCGCGGAGGGCGACATTCTCGGATGCGTTGTTTCGCTCGATTCGATCGAGTCCCCCGCGCCCAGAATGCCCGAGCACGAGAAGAATATCGAGGTAAAGCTCGTTCAGACCGCGGCCGCTTTCCTCGGAAAACAGCTTGAATCTTAATTTTTTTGCCGATGCCACTGCGGTATCGGCTCTTTTTTTATTGACTTTTGACCGCTTATGTGATAAAATTATCTTATCATTTTAATTAGGAGGGGATTTTGAATGTTCCCGATACTTCGCAGATTAATTGCTATACGTTTGATCATTTGTACCCTGACGGCGCTTGCTGCCTGCCGGACCGATCAGCCGGATGAAACAACTGTCGAATCGACCGAAACCGAACCCGAAGTGACCGAACCGATCGTGGAGACTGTTGCGACCTTCGACATCATTAAAGACGGAAAACTGCTTTATCCGATCGTCCGCCCCGAGGTGGCGTCTCAGGCTACCATCCGTGCTGCGCTTAAGCTCCATAACTACATCAATAGCAGCGGCGTTAAGTCGGATATCTCGGATTGGGGTGACAAGACGGGTGAGAAGAATGAGATACTATTCGGTATTTCCAAATATTTCCCCAAAGAGGCGCTTGACGGCATCGACCTTTCCACACTCGGAATGGACGGCTTCGTTATCAAGCACTACGGCAACAAAATTCTCATTGCGGCTAACAATGATACTGCTCTCACCAATGCCGCTGATTACTTTATAAATAACGTTCTTGACATCAAAGGAGGCAACGCAACCATGCCTGAAAATTATTTACACATCGAAAGCCAAGGTCTTTTCCTTTCCGATCTGAAGATCGGCGGAATTGATATTAAAGAATTCTCCGTTACCTGCGATGCGGGATTTGAGGAGCCTGCCGGTTACGTAAAAGAGCTTGTAAAAGAAAAATGCGGCGCAGAGCTTGCAGATGGAGGAGAGAAGAAGATCATTCTTACCGCCGATGGAGCTAAGGCACACACGGTTACAGCCGATATTGTGGACGGAAACCTCATTATCCGCGCTGAAAACCTTGAAGCTATGAAGAAAGCCGTTGTATGCTTCTGGTATGAGAATATCGCGTACTCTCTCGGCTCGTTCGATCTCCCCACGAATACCGCGTATTCCCGCGATCTTGAACAGACAATCTTTTATAGTGACTACGGCGTAACTCAGTCGGATAGCGTATGCTGCCGCGAGCAGCTTTATAACGTCCACGCCAAGGCGAACGAAAAGGGATATAAGGTCTTTGCCGATTACGGCGCGAAATATTATATCGCATCGGTCGGCGGATCAGTAATCATCAACACCGACGTTGAATGGGGCAACGCGCAGTTCATCATAGACGACTCCGAGGTCACTCCCGATAAGAGAGGTAACTGGATATTCACTCTGCTCGAAAGAACTGATCTCGCTTATAAGATCGATACCATCAAGACTCTCGACCGCGATATGACCAACCTCGGCGTTACCTTCCCGCAGAGCTCTATAGTTACATTCTACGATGATAAATCCACCCACTACGTCCGTTACGGCGGAAATGCCGATAACGGTCAGAGCAAGCGCGACAGCGTTGTCGTTGATAAGGATGGAAACATTGATATGGATGCCCCCATTATGTGGGATTTCGACAATATTACTTCGATCTCGGTTCTACCCATCGACGAAGACACGCGCTACATCAGCGGCGGTATCTTCACGACCATCGCAAATAAGGCGCCGTCCGAGTATACTTACTACGCTCGCGGACTCAAGATCAACCGTTCCAATACCGTCCTCAACGGTATGAAGCATTATATTACGGGCGAAGGCGCGACGGGCGCACCGTATAACGGCTTCCTCTCGATCAATAACTGCGCCTACGTAACCGTTAAGAACTGCGTATTCACAGGGCATAAGACCTATCAGAGTCCCACAACCGCGATGGGCTCGTATGACATCGGAATGGGTAATTCGATTTCGGTTTCCTTTATCAACTGTATGCAGGCAAACGATATAAATGACAGCAAGTACTGGGGCGTTTCGGGCACCAATTACTGCAAGAATTTCGTTTATGACAGTTGCGTTCTCTCACGCTTCGATGCGCACAAGGGTGTTGCAAATGCGACGATAAAGAATTCCGTTATCGGTCACGCCGGCGCAAGCGTTATCGGATACGGTACGCTTTTAATCGAAAATTCCACGTTCTTCACAAGTAAGATAATAGATCTGAGAAGTGACTACGGAAGCACTTGGGAAGGCGAGATCATAGTCCGCAACTGCACGATCTCTCCGATGACGAAGTCCGACGTATACGTTTTCAAGGGCAGCAACAAGGGCGAGCACAATTTCGGCTATCCCTGCTACGTCGGAACGAATATCACGATCGACGGACTTACCGTTGAGAATGCGAACAAGGCGTATATCTTCGCAAATCTCAATCCCAATTGCACAAGCGACGGATACATGCCGAAATATCCCTTCTATGCGCCCGAAACTGTCACCGTAAAGAATATTACAATCTCCGTCAAGGAAGGACTTCTCGTTAGCCCCAACGAGTATTTCTTTGCAAAGACCAAGTTTATCTATGAGTAAAATTTTCGCCGCTCCGAAAAGGGGCGGCGATTTTTTGACATTATTTTTTCCTTTTAACAAAAAGGTCTTGATTTATTTTTGACTTTATATTATAATAATTATAACTGTACTATAATGCGAGGATTTTACCATGCAGATAAATAAAGTTCGCAAAGCAGTAATTCCTGCTGCGGGGCTCGGTACGCGTATGCTTCCGATCGCTCGCGCCGTGCCGAAGGAGGCTTTGCCCATAGTCGACCGCCCCGCGATATCTTATCTCGTCGAGGAGGCGGCGAAGTCGGGTATCACCGACGTGCTTATCATCACGGGAAGAAACAAGGGCCCGATAGAGGATTATTTCGATTATTCGCCCGAATACGAATCCTATTTTACCGCAAAGGGCAGAGAGGAAGAGATAGAAAAAATCCGCGAAGATGCCGAGCCGCTCGGTGTGCGCGTCTATTTCCTCCGCCAGAAGATAACCCGCGGTCTCGGTCACGCTATCGGATGTGCGCGCGGCTTCGTAGGTGACGAGCCGTTTGCGATTCTTTACGGTGACGATATCATTCTATCTGAGAAGCCCGTCGTCGCGCAGATGATCGAAAGCTATGAAAAATACGGCAGATCGGTCTGCGGTGTTAAAGAAGTATCGACGGAATTGGTAAAGAAATATTGTTCGCTCAAAACTCACCCTATTGACGGAAGTGAGAATGAGTTTTTCGTTGACGATATGATCGAAAAGCCCAAGACCGATGCCGAGATCTTCTCGAATTACGCCATCCTCGGCAGAGTGCTTGTCACTCCCGAAATCTTCGATATAATCGACGCAACTCCTCCCGGTGCGGGCGGAGAGATACAGCTTACCGATGCTATCGCAACGCTTGCGCGCAGAGAGGGCGTTACCGCGCTTGATTTTGAAGGCAAACGATTTGACCTCGGATCAAAGCTCGGCTTTCTCGAGGCAAACGTAACGGCGGCACTCGCTCATCCCGAGCTCGGTGAACGCTTCAAGGAATTTTTAACCGATATTGTAAGTAAAATGTGAGGATATAAAAATGTCAAGCAGAATTTCAAAGGAAAATTATTATCTTGATATCGCGCAGACCGTAAGCGAAAGAAGCACCTGCCTTCGCCGCCGCTTCGGTGCGATCATCGTTAAAAACGACAGCATTATAGCCACCGGATACAACGGTGCTCCCCGCGGGCGCAAGAATTGCGACGATCTCGGCTACTGTTTCCGCGAGAAGCTCGGTATCCCGAGAGGAGAACGCTATGAGATGTGCCGCTCTGTTCACGCCGAGGCGAATGCAATTATCGCCGCGCCCCGTGAGCAGATGCTCGGCTCAACGCTTTATATGGTATGCACATCGCCCGTTGACGGCGCGGTAATGTCCGGCACAACGAGCTGTATGATGTGCAAAAAACTCGCAATCAACGCGGGTATCGAGCGTCTCGTAGTTCGTGACGATGCGGAGAACTTCCGCGTAATCAACGTAAGCGATTGGATCGAGGACGATGATTCACTCGCGGGTAAATTCGGATATTGATCAGGAGAAAATTATGAAAAACATAAGAAGAATAATTTGTTTTGCTATGGCTCTCATCTGTCTCTCTCTTTCGCTCGTTTCCTGCGGCGATAAGATGATCATGACGGGCGCGGGACTTACTCACAAGAAGACGGGCGTTGAATACGCTTACGTCCTCGACCCCTGCTATCAGCCCAAGGAATACGAAACCGATGCGTACACCAAGTGGAAGTATAACGATTTCACGGTTGAGTATTTTGCCGTAAAGGGCTTTGATGCTACCGAATGGCTCTATTGCCCCACTCTCGGCGAGCTTCTTTGCGCTACGGGCGAGGAACTTCCCGATCTTACCGGCTTTGATCCCAACGGCGCGTTTATCTGCGTTGAGGCTGCCGTTCCTTATTCGCTCTTCGAGATCAAGGATCAGGCTGCCGTTGATCAGATCATGCAAAGACTTACCGACCCCGAAACTCCTTCGTATTCGACCGTTATGCCCGGCTCCAACTACACGATTAAGTTTGTTTCGGAAAAGTATCCCGAGTTTTATTACAGCGTGGTTCTCGTTGCGGATGAGGACGGGGTTTACGTTCACGACAGAATGAACGGAAAATACGTCGATATGGGAATGCTCTTTGATGAATACGAGCTCTACTTAGGCGACGAATACGAGCCGTAATGAAGGACTTTGATATCGTTACGCTGACCGATGCACATATCCCCGAGGCGGCAGAGATCGAAAGACTTTGCTTCTCCGAGCCGTGGAGCGAGGAGGCTTTGCTCTATATGTGCAATGCTCCGATAACGCACGCGGTTGCTGTGATCGACAAAGAAAACGGCAGACTCGCCGCATACGGCGGATGTGAGTACGTGTTCGACGAGGCAAATATAGTGAACGTGGCTACACATCCCGACTTCAGGCGCAGAGGATGTGCGGAAGCGCTTCTCTCTAAAATGGAGGAATTTCTTTCGGCACACGAGGTGAAGGACGTCTATCTTGAGGTGCGAGTCTCGAACAATCCCGCACGGACGCTTTATGAAAAGCTTGGCTTCGAAGCTGTCGGCTTGCGGAAAAATTATTACCGTTTCCCCTTGGAGGATGCGGTTGTTATGAAAAAAACACTTGTATAAAGGCGAAACTTATGTTAATTTTAGGAATAGAAACATCCTGCGACGAAACGAGTGCCGCAGTTGTGGGTGACGTCGGCGAAGGCGGACGGCTCGTTGCGCTCTCAAATATCGTAGCGTCGCAGATAGATACTCACCGTCTTTACGGCGGTGTCGTACCCGAAATCGCGGGGCGTGCGCATATCGAGGCGATCTCGAACGTGGTTGAGCGTGCGCTTGCAGAGGCGAAGGTGGAGGTGTCCGATCTTGACGGAGTGGCGGTCACCACCCACCCCGGTCTTATCGGTGCGCTCCTCGTCGGAGTTAATTTTGCCAAGGCTTTTGCGTTTGCGAATAAGCTGCCGCTCCTTTCGGTAAACCATATCCACGCGCACACCGCGGCGGCGTATCTTACCGAAACTCCCCCCAAGCCCCCCTATCTTTCTCTTGTTGTATCGGGCGGACATACATCCTTTTATCTCGTTCGGTCCTATACCGAATACGTAGAGCTCGGCGGCACGCGCGATGACGCGGCTGGTGAGGCATTCGATAAGATTGGACGAGTTATAGGACTTCAGTACCCCGCGGGAGCTGCTATGGACAAGCTCGCGCACGAGGGCATCGCTTGCGGAAGAAAGCTCGATCTCAAGCTTCCCACTCCCGCGCTTACCGGTGATAATCTTGATTTTTCATTCAGCGGACTTAAAACAGCCGCGCTGAATTATCTCAATAAGCTTGCACAGCAAAAGGTCGAGGTCGACCGTCCCGCATTCGCGGCGCTCTATACCGAAACCGTTTGCTCCGCGATAGCAAAGAAGATCCCCGCGGCAATCAAAATGTCAGGCGCAAAACAGCTCGTTATGTCGGGCGGTGTTGCGGCGAATTCGCATCTCCGCGCCGCTGTCGGCAAGGCTTGCGAAAAGGCGGGCGCGGAGCTGATCCTTCCTCCCATCTCGCTTTGCGGCGACAACGGAGTAATGGTCGCGGCACAGGGATATTACGAGCTCAAGGCGGGCAGAATTGCCGATACCTATCTCAATGCATCTGCCGCAGACGATTGAACGGAGTAGTAAAATATGAATAACGAAAATAACAAGCTCCGCGTCAATTACGGAAACGGAGTGATCGTTCTTCCCGCATCGGTCGCGGATGTGATCGGCTCGGCTAAAAAGAGCGATATCTGTATCCTCGTGACACTCCTTGCGGATATTTCCGCTGACAGCGAGAGCATCGCACAGAGGTGCGGCGTAACCGCCGAAACCGTCGAGCGCGCGATAGCTTTTTGGCGCGGTGCGGGTGTTCTCTCGGTATGCGAGGAAGTGACGGCGGAAGAAAAGTCGGCTCCCGCAGTTGAAAAGCCGAAGGCAAAGAGCACCAAACAGGGAAAACGCGCAGACCTCGGCGAGCTTCCGAGCTATTCGAGTACCGAGATCGCGGGTATGGTCGAAAGCGACCGCGACATTGCGCTGATGATAGACGAATGCGAGCGCGCGCTCGGTAAGATACTGCGTGTCGGCGAGATCGCAAAGCTGATCGCTCTTCGCGATTATCTCGGCTTTGCCCCCGATTACATAATCGCACTTTGCGAGCATTGCGCAAAGATCGGAAAAAATACCGTCCGTTATCTCGAAACCACAGCTCTTGCCCTCTACGATGACGGAATAACAGATAAGGAAACGCTCGACGAGCATTTCCGCCGTGCGCAGGAAAAGCACGATATCGAGATTCAGATCCGTTCACTTTTCGGCATGAATATGACGCGTGCGCTGACCGCGAAGGAGAAGAAGATCATCGAGGATTGGACTGTGACGTACGGTTACGGCATCGAGATCATCAAGCTCGCATACGAAATTACTGTCGATACGATCAAGGAGCCGAATCTCAACTACGCAAACGGTATCCTGCAGCGTTGGTACTCTGCCGAGCTCAAGACCGAGGATGATATCAAGGCACAGCTTGAAGCCGATGCGAAAGCAAAGGGCGAGCCCGTGGCGGGCAAGAGCTTTGATTCGACCGACTTCTTTGAGGCGGCACTCCGCCGAAGCTACGGAGATTCGGGCGCGGCTCCCGAGGTTCCTGACGCAGAAGACAAGAAGAAAAGAAAGTAACGAGGCGCAGAAATGGGATATAATATAGATAATTTCCGCAAGATCCGCGAGGAATACAAGGAAAAGTATAAAAAAGCCGAGGTGGAGGCAGACGCGCGCCGCCGCGAGCTTTGGGGACAGATTGACGGTCTGTTTGACCTTGATAAAGCGCTTTCTGCTATAAGCGTGCGCCTGCTCAATGCGGTGACCGGAAAGAGTAACGAAAGCTTTGAAAAGGTCAAAGCGGACGCCGAAAGACTGAATAAGGAAAGAGATATTCTCCTTGCCGCATACGGCTATCCTGCGGATTATTCCGAACCGCGCTATGAGTGCGATATCTGCCACGATACGGGCTATGCGGGCGAGGAGATATGCGAATGTATGAAGCGCCGACTCCGCCTCGCGGGCTACGAAAGCTCGGGCATTGCAAGACTTATGGGGGAGCAGAGATTCGACAATTTCCGTCTTGATTACTACAAGGCAAACGCTCGCTCCTATGAAAATATGACATATGTTTTCAGAACTATACTCGAGTACGCGAATACCTTTGAGACCGAAAAGGCGCAGAACCTTCTTCTTCTCGGCGGTACGGGACTCGGAAAGACTCATCTTTCGACCGCTCTCGCCAAGACTCTCATCGACCGAGGCTTTGACGTGATCTATACCGGTGCGATCGGTATGATCGCGGATTTTGAAAAGCACCGCTTCGGCAATTCCGCGGGAAGCGAAAGCGGAATCAACCTCGATCGCTATTACGATTGCGAGCTTCTCATCATCGACGACCTCGGCTCGGAGGTTTCGAATCAGTTTACGGTCAGCACGGTATATAACGTGCTCAATAACCGTATAAGCCTCGGACTTCCCACCGTCGTCAGCACCAATCTCAATCAGAAGGAGCTTAACGAACGCTATTGGGACAGAATCACAAGCCGAATACTCGGCGAATTCCGTCCGCTTGTTTTCAGCGGAAGCGATGTGAGAAAGCTGAAATTGAGTGAATAAATGATAAAAAACTGTCGTTTTTACGGCAGTTTTTTGTTTTGCATATTTTTTATTTTTTCGGAAACAATAAAGATTGACCGCAGAGTACAATCAAAAACAAAAGGAGCGCAAAAATGCCTCAGGTTAAAACGAAGATCACAAGGGCACAGCTGCTCGACGATCTATACAAAAATCTCAAAATGGGTACTACCTCGACCACCGATATTCTCGGCAGAGTAAAGGATCCCGATCTCCGTGCCGAGATGACCAAAACCATCGACGGCTTCGAGGGACTTGCGTCGCGCACCTCGAAGGTGATGCTGGAGGCGGGAATCACTCCCAAGGAAGAAAACATGTTTACCAAAGCCGGCGCGAAGATCGGTATGATGATGAACACCGCAAACGATTCGACGAGCGAGCATCTTGCAGAAATGATGATTCAGGGACTTACTATGGGTGTTACCGAGCTTTACCGTGACATCGGAGAAGCCGAAGAAGTCGGCATCTCGGGCGAGGTTCTCACCCTTGCCAAGGAAGCCCTCGACTTCGAGGAGCGAGCAGTAGAGAAGTTCAAGACTTATCTCTAAATTGCCAATTGTAAAACTGCGTTTTACAATTGAAAATCCGCGCGCTTATCGCCGCCGCCGAAATTGAGAATTTTGACGGCTCCCCTCGGCGCGCGGGCTCGCCCTGCTCGCCTGAAAGGTGTTTTTTCGGAGGCAAAGCCCCGAAAAAACGGATTTTATAAAGTGAACGATACGCTTTTATATAAATCTTGAATTTTTGCCTTGGCGAAAATTTTCCTTTCAATATCAAAGGCTGAGATCGCAAAATCAGCGTCTCAGCCTCTGAATAATATTATTTTGCTTTTTTAGCCGCTCTATCGGCTTCCTTCTGCGCTTCCTTTTCGACTTTTGCTTCTTCGATGTCGCGCTCGATCTCTTTTTCGTTCTTGCGAAGCTCGGCTATACGAGAAAGAGATGCCTCTATCTGCTCGGCATTGTCGCTGCCGCCGTTTAGCTTGGCATAGGTCAGCTTGCCGAGAGTTGCGTATTCCTTTTCAAGTCGGCTTCTGATATTCTCAAGTCTTATCTGCATACCTGCGGCGTCGGTGAGTCTGACAGCTTCGCCCGCCAGCTTATCGAAAAATCTGCCCGCGCCGTCGCAAAATTCATTCCACGAATTAGACATATTGATACCCCCGTAAACTTACATTGCTATTATTATAACCTATTTCTCGCCTCTTGTAAATACTTTTTTTAAAAAAGGAGTCAAAAATGAATATCGGAAAGAAGGAATATCCGAAATACGCCGATGCCCACGCGCCGAAATCCCCCGTAGTAGCTGATACTTTGCGCGCTTTTCTTATAGGCGGACTCATCTGCGCGGCGGCACAGGGACTGACTACCTTGTGGAAAAGCCTCGGTCTTGTCAAGGAGGACGCGGGACTTCTGACCTCCGTTATCCTCGTCGGCATGGCGGCGATTCTTACCGCCCTCGGCATTTTCGACAATATCGCCAAGGTCGCGGGCGCGGGCACTCTCGTGCCGATCACGGGCTTTGCAAACTCGGTCGTATCCGCTGCTATTGATTCGAAAAGCGAAGGCTTTGTCCTCGGTCTCGGCGCGGGAATATTCACCGTCGCGGGTCCCGTCCTTTTATACGGCACCGCCGCGGGAACGCTTTACGGTGTTATTTATTGGATTCTGGGACTTTTCTAAAAGCTTACTGTTTTATTTCAAAGGATATGATGCTCATATCGTAGTGGCTGACGTAATCCGTGTACTGACCGCACGAATTTCCTTGCGCATCCTGAAGAGCGAAGGTTCTGGTTGCCACTTTATAGTTAACTCCGTCAAGCGTTATGTTGGCGTCCGAACACGCGAGCGTATAGGGCGTGATACTCATTCCTTCAGGAATTTGCGGAGCTAATGTATCAAGACTCGAAAGATTGCTTGTGAGGTTCTCGAAGCGAATGAATTGCTCTTTGAGTTTGATGTAAAAGCTGTGTTCTCCAAGAGCTTCGAGGTTATATATCGGGAGTGCATCGGAAGGATACGCTCCCGTTTCATTCTCGGGATCGCTGATGCTGTCAAGCACCGCGCAGAGACGGGAGTTCTGATTTTCAAAATCTTCGATCTTGATACCGTTCAGAAAACGGCGGTACTGACCGATCTGTGCGGCGTGATCCATAGGTTGTGCGCTCTGTGTATTCAATCCCACACTCATAGACGAATAATTTAGGCCTGCACGGATCAATTCACTTTCCCATCAGCGTCTGAGACGGATAACGATTCAAACGTTGTGTTTGCAGTGCCGCTCGATGAATTATCCGGAATACGTAGAAGTACGAAATATTCGCTTATTTCATAAGTTGCCATAAGCTGACCGATTGCTCTCCACGTTTTGGTAAAAATGATCTTGTTGTCGAGTACGACGTCGATGTATATCCAATGCACGTCGTATTTGCTTCGCATAGTTGCGGCACGAACTGTGACTTCTGTCTTTTCACCACCGAGCGATGCTATCAGCGGAAATTCGGTTGTAGCTGTGATTTTGTAATACTCTGCAATCTGCATAGGCTCTACCGTGGGCTCGGGTGCGGAAGTCGTGACTTCCGCTGTGGTTGCCTCAGCGGTTGTCTCTTCTGCGGAGGTCGTATCTTGTTCGGGAAGGGAGGTTGTTTCGTTGACTTGTGTGGAGGTCGTATTTTCAGCAGTAGGCGGTGTTGTTTCTGCATCGCCCGATGCTTCACACGAGGTAAAGCAAGATATCATTATGATCGCGCATAGTAGGACGGAGAGTATTTTGATCTTATACATAGTATTATTTCCTTTCATATTAGTTCATCGGCAAACCGCCGGGGTACATATTGATCTCACCGTCGGTACAGTAAACAGTGTACTCGTTGTATTCGGAGCCGTAGAGTCCGCTTTTTGGGATAGCGTTCCATTGTTCCACAGTGCCGTTATAATAAATAGAGTCTATTGCGGAGGTGGGAAGATCAATAAAATAGGTTACGATGTTGTTCAGCGTGGACGGCAGATGTAGCGTTTTCATATTATTTCCCTGAATGGAGTTGTCATCAATGAAAGTAACTCCTTCGGGAATAACGAGCTCCGTGCAGTTGTGATTCCAAAAAAGGTTGCGCACGAGCGTGTCTATATTTGCAAGTATCTCGATCTCTTCGAGTGACGAGCAAAGGGCAAATGCCCCTTCATCGACCTTTTCGAGAGAGGTGGGGAGGCTTATTTTTTTGAGTGCCGTGCAATAGTAAAATGCACTTTTCTCGATGGTCTGTAATCCTTCGGGAAGATCGATAGTTTCAAGAGACGTGCAGCTTTGGAACGCCATTCTTGATATTGTTTTTACTGTCGAGGGCAGAGTGACTTTTTTCAGATTCGAGCACTGATAGAACATTTCACGGTCAATTACGGTCTTGTTACCCGTGAAGATGACTTCTTCGAGCGGATAACCCATAAAGCATTGATTGACAAACATTGTTCTGTCGTCACTCTCTATTATCAATGTTTTGATCGAATCGCCCCAAAGCTGAAGATAGACTTCTTCGATACCTGCGGGGATGATAAGTGTTTCGGCGCGACAGTTTTGCAGAGCTCCGTGATCGAGAATAATGACGTCGTAGCCATTGAACTTGGTGGGAACGGTAGCTGTATTGCCGATTTTGTCGGTGCATCCGACAACTTTATACAATCCGGGCTCCGGCGTAAGACCGCTGATGAGCCATCCGTCCTCGGTCTCATAGGTCTTGGCAGTTTCGGGTAGAGGTTCCTCGGGTTTCACATATCCGTTGACCTTGGCTATGTGGTCTATGGTCCATATTGTTTTACCGTTTTTGCGGTCTTCGGTTATATTGGGAGCGGTTACGTTTTCCGAGGGAGAATAGAGAATGGGTGCGTCCGTCGTGTAAGTGTCGAGAATGATCCGCGCGCCCGCCTGACGGTCGAGTTCCTCGGAAAAATCAACAAACATATTGTAAGCATCAACGCGTGATTTTTCAAGATCGGCAGCGGTGGAAAACTTGAAATATGTTATTTTTCTGAGAAATTCTGTGGATTCATAGAACTTTCCGTCTATGACCGTGTATTTTACGATTTGTGCATAGCCTTCCAGATTAAGTGTGTCTGTGATCTCTGTATTGAATATGAACAGCTCGGATGCATCCTTGCTGAGGAAAACCATACCCCGTCCGCGTGCAAGGAGAGTGTCGGTGACCGATTTGCCGTCATAAGTCCTGAGCTCGACGAATATGGCGGGAACTCCGTTTTCCACGGAGGAGAGAAGAGCCGCTTTGACTTTTGCCATCGTCTTGGTACTTCCGTCAGCACTCGACGTCAGCATTTCAAATCCTACCGAATTGGTAACGCTGTAGCCTTCCGGGACTTCGAGAGGGTCTTGATTATCATCTTCGCCGACGGTCTCGGGGGGATCTGTTTGTTCAGTGGTCTCAGCGGGCATGAAAGCAGGTGCGATATAGTTGTTAAAAACGTATACCGAGAGCGGAGTAAGTGCGCTTATGAGTACCAGACACAGAGCCGCGGCGAGAAGTCGGCGCATTATGATCATATTGAGTCTGAGCTTTGAAGAGATCGGGAAGACTGCGGAGACGCCCGATGACTCGGCTACGATATCGTCGCCGATAAGTCCTATGGCGTCAAGCAGACGGTCAACCTGTTCTGTTTTAGTCATCATATTGTCACCCCTTCCTTTTTAAGTTCGTCTGCGAGCTTTTCGCGTGTTCTGTGAAGGGATGACTTGACACGGCTTTCGGAAAATCCGAAGCCGCGGCAGATGTCGGCGATCGAGTCGCTGTACCAATATCTGCGTACGAAGATCTGTCTGTCATCCTTTTTAAGCTTGCGTAAAAAAGCGTCGATTATCAATGCCAGGCGGCGCGAGTCGTATTCCTCTGCAAGATCTGTTCCGTCGGGGATGAGTTCGAGGAGCTCAAGCGAGACTTCGGATATGTTCCCGCCACGCTTATATGCCCGATCTCGTCTGTACCGTATAAGAGCAAAATTTCGTACTATCTTGCCGAGAAAGGCAGAAAGTAACTTCGGACGTTCCGGGGGAATCGATCGCCAAGCGGCGAGGTAGGTGTCGTTCACGCATTCCTCCGAATCCTGACGGTTGGATAGGATATTGTTTGCGATCGCGAAGCAATAGTTCTCGTATTTATCTGCGGTGTACCGAAGAGCCATTTCGTCGCGCGCAAAGAACAGTTCGATTATTTTTTCATCTGTCATTTTTGATTTCTCCCTGTAGTGTGATTGTCCTTTCACACGTATAGATGCAAAAAATCATTTTTGGTTGCGTTATTTTTAAAATTTTTTCTATTATATCATTTTTTCGTGCAAGTTTCAAGCCTATAGAGAAACGCGTGAAGAAAAAATACTTGACAATTGAGCTAAAATGTAGTAATATTATTATATATAACATTTTTAAGGAGGACCTTATTATGGAAAATAAAATCAGAATAGGCGTTGTCGGTACGGGCAGAGGAAAGACCTTTATGAAGCCTGCGGAATGCACGGGACTCAAGCTCGCCGCAGTTTGCGACCGCCGCCCCGAAAAGCTTGCTGTTATTAAGGAACAGTATGACACCGATGGAACCCTTATGACCTTCACAGATTATGATGAAATGCTGAAAAGCGATATAGACGCGGTTGTTCTGGCAAACTATTTCAACGAGCACGCGCCCTTTGCCATCAAGGCGCTGCGCGCGGGTAAGCACGTTCTCTCGGAATGTACCGCTATCTCGACTCTCGCCGAGGGTGTTGCGCTTTGCCGCGCCGTTGAGGAAACAGGCAAGATCTATATGATCGCGGAGAACTATCCCTATACCAAGCAGCGTCTTGAACTCAAGCGCGTTTACGACACGGGCGAGCTTGGCGAGATACTTTACGGTGAGGCGGAGTATTGCCATCCTATGTCAAACTCCAAGACATACAAGTATGCGCCCGGCGAATACCATTGGAGAAACCAGATTCCTTCTACATATTATTGCACGCACGCGATCGCGCAGATCATGCATATAACCGACACTGTGCCCGTGCGCGTCAACGGTTTCGTGCCGCAGATCAAGGATCAGAGCTACCGTGAATTTGAATACCGCCAGCAGGATTCAGGCGGAATCATCGTCTGCCAGATGGATAACGGCGCAGTAGTCCGTACTCTTCAGGGCGCGTTCCGAACTCAGTCGGGTATCGCACGCCTTTACGGAACGAAGGGCGCGGCAGAGGTTGAGCGACAGACGGGCAATATCGTTGTTTACCATCACGATGTAAACGGCAAGGATCTTGAACCCTACCGCTCCTACGAAGCTGAATGGCCCGAGCACGGCGATCTCGCATCCGAGGCTGGCCACGGCGGCGGAGATTTCTGGGTACAGTATTATTTTGGAGAGGCTATCCGCAAGAACGAACAGCCCTATCTCAACGTTTACCGTGCCTGTGCAATGTCCTCGATCGGTATTCTTGCTTGGAAATCGGTTCTCTCGGGTGGTCAGCCCTTTGACGTTCCCAAGTGGGATGACGAGGAAGAACGTAAGAAGTACGAAAATGACAACTGGACTCCCTTCCTCTGCGAAGGCGACGATCCCGCGGATCATCCGCCCCGCGCAGTAGCGTGGAAGCCTCTCCCCGAAGCGCTTGATAAAGCAAAGGCGGCTTGGGAGGAGAACGATTACCTTGGCCTCGGATGGTCGAAGAAGGATATAGATATGTCCTTTGATAAGGTAGAAATGAATTAAAAATGATGAAAAAACGCATATTTCTCCTGATTTGTACACTTTTGCTGTGCGTTCTTCTCGTGTCCTGCAACGGCGGTGCGGCAGATGAAACAACCGCACTGCTTCCCGATACGACCGCCGAGGAGACACAGCCGTTTGATGATGGTATAGTACTTTTTGCACCCGGTGTTTGCGAATACCGCATAGTTTACCCCTCGGACGATACGGACGAGGAATTCAACTCCGCGCGTAAGCTTCAAAGTCTTATCGAAGAGAAGTGCGGTGTCAAACCCGAGATCGTCAGATCGAAGAACGTCGACGGTGAAAATGCTGATCCTTCGGCTAAGGAGATACTCCTCAGCTTTGTTGATCTCGAGGAATTTGACGTTGCGATTTCGGAGATCCCTTATAATACCGCGATCTGTATGGCACTCGGCAACAAGATCGTCGTTACGGGTCACGAGCGCGAGGGCTTCAACGATGCCTTTGAGAATTTTCTGCATTGGATAGATAAGGAAACCAAGGAGGGCAAGTGTGTGCTCCCCTCGGGTTTCTGGAGTGTCTGCGACAGCAGTAACCGCGATTACCGCAAATTCAAGAACGTTCCGGGATACCCCGGCGGCAAGATCGAGGATATCTCGGAGCTCGGTGACCGCTATTATCAGGTTACGATCTACGATACCGATGCTGAAATGTACGAGAGCTACGAAAAGGTTCTCGCGGGCGAGGGATACTCTCTTTACAGCGAAAACGAAATAGCGGGCAATTCCTATTCCACTTATACCAAGGAAGAGGAAATGCTCTACTATTACTACTGCGAAAACACGGGCGAAACCCGCGTGATAATCGCCGAAAATGCGCTTCTTCCGTCGCTTGATGAGGTTGAATATAACAAAGTCTGTGATCCTGCGTTTATCGTTCTTTCCACATATAATGAAGAAGGTAAGGTTTCGGGAGATGCGCAAGGCTGTATTATCCGCTTTGCGGACGGTACTTTTATGGTCTACGACGGCGGAAACAAGAACGGCTATCAGGCAACGCATATCTACGAAACTCTTCTGAAATACGCTCCCGATCCGAAGAACGTCACCGTTCGCGCGTGGATGTTCTCGCATTTCCACGGTGACCACACGGGCGCATTCCAATCCTTCGTTTCAAATTATAAAAACAAAAAAGAGATAAAGATCGAGTCCTTTATCTATAATTTCTGCAACACCAAGGAGCAGACGCAGTGCATCAGCGCGGGACAGATGACGTCCACCGAGGATGCGATCTTCACCCTCGGCGGCGGTAAGATACCCGTCTACAAATGCCTGACGGGACAGATCTACCGTTTCCCCGGTATGGATATTGAGATACTTGCGTCAATGTCCGACTTCATTCCGCTTGTTATCGGCTTTGAGCGTGCCGATGCGGAGAAGGATGCGGGCGACGGTAACTCGATGAGCACAGTAGTAAGAGTGGTAACCCCCGAGGGCAATACCTGTATGCTCACGGGCGACTCGACGAATATCGTTCTTGACGATATGGTAGACCGCTACGGCACGGAATATCTCGATTCCGATATCGTCACCACGCCGCACCACGCTCATAACCGCGACAGTTACCGCGCGAGAAACGCAACTATCAAGTTCTATGATGCAGTAAAGCCCGAGATACTTGTAGTTACCTCAACGAATATGAATAAGTTTACCCCCACAAGCAAATACGCTTACGAGGTAAACGTACACGTCATCAAGAATTACGATCCCGAAATCTATTTGATGAACGAGGTTCGTCTGATAAGTCTTGCGACACTCAAAGAGATAAAATAAAATGAAAAACGCACAGACCTGTTCTGTGCGTTTTTCGGGAAGAGAAGATAATGAATACTGTAAATATGTCATATATCCCGATGATACTTAAATACACCTCGCCCGAGGAAGTTCCGCTTTCCTTCAAGCTCGGCAGACGCGTGATCAAGGGTATCCCCGAGGAATTTTCGCCCAAGGTCAGCCGTGAGTTTATTGACTCCACCGTCGCGCGAACAGTTATCGAAGGCAAAAACAGATCGGGACTTACCGTCCGCGCGGAGTATACCGAATACCGCGATTTCCCCGTGACCGAGTGGAGAGTTACGCTCACCAATAACGGTAAAAAGGATACGCCCATAATCTCCGAGCTCCGTGTCGGCGGCGAGATCGCGTGCGGAAAAAGCACGCTGAAATACGGCAACGGCGATACCTGCAAGCGGGACGGTTACAGCTTCTTTGAACAAGACGTTGACGAAAAGATAACTCTTACACCTTTTTCGGGAACATCCTGTCAGGGCGCATTCCCCTATATGACGATGCGCGGAGAGGGCGTTGAGCTTCGCGCCGCTATCGGATTTCCCGCAAAGTGGATCGCGGAAATAGAGCCTACAGAGGGCGGCATATCCTTCCTCTGCGGTCAGGACAGATGCCACACGCGTCTTTCTTCGGGTGAATCCTTCACCTCACCAAGGCTCACTCTGATGGCTTACGGAGCGGGTAGTGAATACCGAGGCATCAATATCTGGCGCAGATTCTATTTCGCGCATATTCTTCCCAAGGACAACGGCGCGACGATGCCGCCGAAGCTCTGTCTGCATTATTTCCGCGCAGAGGGCAAGCCCGAATTTACGGGTGCTACGGAGCAAAATCAGCTTCACGCACTTTCGGAGTATTTAAGAAAGGGTATGAAGCCCGACGTTTGGTGGATAGATGCGGGATGGTATCCTTGCGATTACAACTGGCCGCGCATCGGCACTTGGCGTGTGGACGAAGCTCGTTTTCCGCTCGGACTTGCTCCTATCGGAGAGGCTTGCAAGGAAAATGACATCGACCTGCTTCTGTGGTTTGAACCCGAGCGCGTCCGCAAGGGCGAGGAGATCGACCGCGAGCATCCCGAATTCCTTCTCTCGATCGACGGAAGTGACAACAGACTTTTCGACCTCGGCAACCCCGAGGCGAGGAAATGGATAACCGACCGCGTTGATTCGATCATCAAGGCGTCGGGCGTTAAGATCTACCGTCAGGATTTCAATTTCGATCCGCTTCCGATATGGAAGGCAAATGAGGCACCCGACCGCATCGGCTTCCTTGAAAACCGCCACGCGATGGGCTACCTCGCATATTGGGACGAGCTCGTTCTGCGCAATCCCGGACTTATAATCGACTCCTGCGCTTCGGGCGGACGTAGAAACGACCTCGAAACGATGCGCCGTGCGATCACTCTGCATTACACCGACGTCGGCTACGGCGAGCATCCGATCAAGCAGAAGCAGCACCGCGAGATGTTCGAGTGGATACCCTACTTCCGCGCGCACAATATGAACTGGTTTGACCCCGAGACGGGTAAATACGATGGCAAGGAGCGCGAGCCCGACAAGTTTGCTTATCATAACGCATTTGCACCGTCGATGACGGATATGGTGCGTTATGACGTAGAAGACGTTGAGCTTGCAACTAAAATGCAATCTCTTTGGCGTAAGGTAGCCGAAATTGAGCTTGAAGGCGATTATTATCCGATAACCGAGTGTAACGGCTCGACCGAGGATTGGTATGCAATGCAGTTTGACGATGCCGAGAAACGCCGTGGTTTCGTTCAAATTGTCCGAAATGCGGATGCGGAGGAAGATACCTTCCTTTTGAAGCTCCCGTATATTGCTGATAATTGCCCTACTTATCACGTTTACGACAGCGATAACGGTACAATGACGGATTATTCTACCGATGACCTCCGAGAGGGTATAGAGATCAAGCTTGATAAGCACGATTCGAAAATCCTGTTGTATACATATTAAATACAAAGCCGACCGCGAACGCGGTCGGCTTTGATCGTTACATACAATATTCAATTATACTGATATACTGCAGCACACTTCCGATTAATACGAATACGTGGAACACCGAGTGCATATATCTGCATTTTTTGCCAAGTCCGTAAATGACCGCGCCGATGGTGTATGCGATACCGCCAGCGAGCATAAATCCAAACCCGACGGCTCCCATTCCCGCAACGGCGGCGGAGAAGTCGATGGCGATGCACCATCCCATACCGATGTAAAATACCATCGATACCTTGCTGAACTTTTCCATATTTACGGCGGTCAGCGTTACCGCGGGGACGAGGAGCGTCCATACGAGAACGAATACCACAAAGGCTATTTTATGATCTGCATTGTGAACTCCTATCAGCGCGGCGGGTGTGTAGGTGCCGGCGATCAGAAAATAGATGGTGCAATGGTCAAGTATCTGCATCACGCGCTTGCCTACACAGGGCGCGAGCGAGTGATAGACGCAGGATACGGTGTAGAGAAGTATCAGCGACGTGCCGTATATCGCGCAGGAGAATATCTCGCGTGCGCCGTCAGCCTTCATCAGCGTTGTGATCAGTACGAATATTCCGAACAGCGCGCCGAGTCCGTGGCTGATCGAATTACATAGCTCTTCGCCGAGTGTGTATTTGGGGAGTAGTTTTTTTGCTTCAGAGTTGCTCATGATTTACCTCGCGTGTTTTTTTGCTGACCATATTATATTCCAAAACCTCGGTAGAAGCAACCTACCGCTCAAAAATCGAGGTAGAATATGAAAATACCCCACTCTACTGCCGGTAGAGTGGGGTAAATTCTTAGTTTATCTTTGGCTTAAGTGCCCGAAAAGTGCAATTAAGCGGGTGATTTAGCAGATTTCAATAAGTTCCTTCGGCGAATGAGTAAAGTTGAGGATTCCGTCCTCGAGAACGGCTACCATATCCTCGATACGGCATCCGTACTTGCCCTCGATGTAGATTCCGGGCTCGAATGTGACGATATGACCGGGGGTAAGCTTGCGATCGGCGGGCATAACTTTCTGCGAAAGTCCGGGAGCCTCGTGGATATACATTCCGACACCGTGACCGAGCGAGTGACCGAAGGTGCCCTTGTAGCCCGCGTTGTCGATAATGTCGCGCGCAATCTTGTCCATCTCGCGGCAGAGAGCGCCGGGCTTAGCGGCTGCGAGTGCGGCGAGCTGTGCTTCAAGAACGGTATTGTAAAGACGCTTCATCTCGTCGTCAGCCTTACCGATGACGATGGTACGGGTCATATCCGAACAGTAGCCGTCGATCTTTGCTCCGTAGTCCATCGTGAGGAATCCCTTTTCAAGCTGAACGTTTCTCGGCTCGCCGTGGGGGAGGGAGGAAGCTTTGCCCGAAACCGCAATGGTATCGAATGCGGTCGATTCCGCACCGTGCGCACGCATAAAGAATTCAAGCTCGAGAGCGACATCGATCTCGGTCATATCAGGGCGGATGAACTCGATGATGTGCTTGAACGCCGCATCGGCAATATCCTGCGCCTTTGCAGTGGATGCGATCTCCTCGGCATCCTTGAACTCGCGCAGACCGTCGATGATCGCGGACGCGCCACCCTTGACCTCACAGCCCTCGAGAGCTGCCTTGAATGCCTCGTAGCCCGAAAGGGAGATCTTTGCTTCCTCAACAGCGGCAACCTTGCCGCCGCAATCCTTGACGATCTCCGCAACAACCGCGGAGTGACGCTTGTCGGGTGTGATGATCTCAAAAATACCCGCCGCCTTCGAAGCCTTTGCCGCCTCGATGTAGCGGAAGTCGGTGATGAGGACCGCGCGGGATGCGGTGACAACTACGAGACCGTCCTGAAAGTTGAAGCCCGTGATGTATCTCTGATTTACCTCGGATGTGATGATAACGGCATCAAAGCCCTTTTCCGCCATAGCGGAGCGAAGTTTCTGAAGTTTAGACATTTTAGTTTTTCCTTCCGTATATAAGTTAAATTAAATTTTTCAGAGTGTTTTTCATAAATAACGCATCGTCAGCCTGTGTTCCCGCGGACTCGCAGATGATGCGCGGCGAGAGCCCGTCACGCGCGATGACCTCGGCAAGCGGTGCGAAATCGGGACCGTAGACCGTATCCTCAAATGTAAGATGACATTTTTCGCCTTTGTCGGTATATTGGATCTTTGAAAAATGGCAGTGGAGATTTTTGGCGTAAGCGTCACCAAGCGACTCGCCGATGGTGTGGAAGACTCTGCGGTAAGCATCTGCATCGGGGAATTGACCGCCGACGGCACGCGCATTCAGGTGCCCCCAGTCAACAACGGGGCAGAAGATGGGATCGATCTTACAGAGTGCGATGACCTCCTCGAGTGTACCGAGCTGATTGATCTTGCCCATGGTTTCAAGACCGAGCTTGATAGGTTGGTCACCGATCTCTTCAAGGGTTCGGTGAAGCGTGTCTGCGGCAAGCGAGAGGGCTTCTTCGCGCGAGATCTTCGCCGCACTTCCCGTGTGGATGACGATTATATCCGCGCCGAGCAGAGAAGCCGCATGAAGCGAATCTTTTATATAGGTAATACTTTTGAGCCTCTTTTCGGGGTCAACGCCCGAAAGGGAGATAAAATACGGCGTGTGGAGCGACATGGCTATGCCGTGTTCCTTTGCCTGATTTCCGATAGCGGTCAGCGTTGCGTCCGAAACGCGGAGCCCGTTGCCCGCCTGAAATTCGTATGCATCAAGACCGATCTCTTTGAGCCAGGCAGGTGCTTGCAAGGTTGCTTTTCTGCCCGAGGCGTAAAAGGCATCGCAGTTGCCCGCGGGACCGAATTTTGCAGTTATCATTTTTTATCGCCTCCGTGGATCTTATAGTATCTGCGGATGATCGGCTTTTCCATCGCGCGCTTGAAGCGGAAAAACAGCGTCAGCTTGTCCTTGATGGGCGGGACGAGCAGAGCGATCTTAATGCCGAGATTCCGCGCGGAGAGCACGTCGGTGAATATCTGATCGCCGAGAAACGCGCTGTTATCGGCAGTTGCACCGGCGTTTTTCATTATCTCGCCGAGTCTCTTCTTGCCCGGCTTTTTGCAATCGGCATAAGCATCAAGACCAAGAGTGCGGTTGAAAAGCTCAATGCGGTCGCCGTGATTGTTTGAAACGAGAACCACCGTGATCCCCGCGTCCTTCAGCGAATCAAGCCACGCGCGGATGCGCTCGTCGGGCTCGGGGACTTCGTAGGGTGCGAGAGTATTATCCACGTCGCTGAAAAGGAATTTTATACCTCGCGATGTGAGATATTCGGGCGTTATGTCGTCGAATTTATCGAAAATTTTGTAAGGCAAAAGTTTTGAGAGCATTTTAGTCCTCATTAAAATAATATTTATTATATTTTATCATAAAAAAAGATATTTAGCAAGAGAAAAGAAGTTTTTTTTGAAAATGTGATGACATTTTATCGTTAATATGGTATAATAAAGTAATTAAAATTGAAGGTGATACTATGAGATTGCATAAATGCCGTAAAGTTGAGAATTATCTTTCGGAAAATAATCTGATAGATGAGAGACTGATCTGGTGCTATGCACGGGTGAAGGCTTGCGTTTCTTCGCGTAAAGTATACGGTTTGGCGTTGGTCTGCGTAAAAGGCGAAGAACTGTTTATATACAATACGGAATACAATTCGACAGAGCTTGAACTTTTTTATTCGTGTAACTTAAGTGATTTAAAGAGTATAGGGGCAGAGAAAAAACTGTTGGCGACAAGGCTTTCTTTTATGATTAATGCTGACAGCTTTATTTTGGATATGGATGACCGAAAAAGATTTTTAAGTGTGTTTGAAGGAGAACTGTAATGCAATATCTGAAATCATTTACCCTGCCGACCGACGAGCAGGAGCTTGATTATTTGTTTGACAGCAAAAAGAGCGGCAAGCTCGATATGCAGTGTTATTCGAATCAGTATCCCTTCGGCATATTTCCGCACAAGCGGCTTTCAAAGATTGAATTTGAGCCTATCACGATATTTTACGGCGGCAACGGCTCGGGAAAATCGACCGTGCTGAACGTGATCGCGGAAAAGTTGAAGCTCGACCGCACCGCTCCCTTCAATAATTCGCCGATAATCGACGATTATATAAAGCTTTGCGAATACCGCTTGGGCGTGCCGTATCTTCCCGATAAAAGCTCGATAATCACGAGCGACGGCGTGTTTGATTACCTTCTCGACATCCGCGCGATAAACGAGGGCATTGACCGCAGACGCGAGGAGCTTCTCCGAGAGTACGATGCGACCGTCAAATCCAATTGGCAGATGAAGAGCCTTGACGATTACGAGGAGCTTCGCCGCCGCAACGAGGCGCGCAGAGGCACGAAATCGCAGTACGTCACCCGGCGGATGCGGAATCTTGAATACAGAATGCATTCAAACGGCGAGAGTGCTTTCGCGTACTTTACGAATAAGATCGATTCAAACGCCCTCTATCTTTTAGACGAGCCGGAGAACAGTCTTTCCGCAAAATTGCAAAAAGAGCTTGCGACGTTTCTTGAGGAAGCCGTGAGGTTTTACGGCTGTCAGCTTGTCATTTCCACACATTCGCCATTCCTTCTTTCACTTAGCGGAGCAAAAATTTACGATCTCGACGGCGCCCCCGCGGGAGTAAAACATTGGAGCGAGCTTGAAAATATCCGCGCATATTATGATCTTTTTGAGAGTAGAAGGCGAGATTTCGAGAAAAAATAAAAAATATTTCAAAAAACTTCGGTTTTTTTCAAAATACCTATTGACAAATGCTTCTTTTGGTGGTATAATATTAGGGCGGTTTTGAGAAAGACCGAAATACGCGGGTGTAGTTCAATGGTAGAATTCCAGCCTTCCAAGCTGGTCGCGTGGGTTCGATTCCCATCACCCGCTCCATAGGGACAGAACGAATGTCCTCGGATATTCGTTCATACCCCGATATGATGCGCCTTTAGCTCAGCCGGATAGAGCAACTGCCTTCTAAGCAGTAGGCCGGGGGTTCGAGTCCCTCAAGGCGCGCCATATACGGTGGGTGTAGCTCAGTTGGTTAGAGCGTCAGGTTGTGGCCCTGAAGGCCGTGGGTTCGAATCCCATCATTCACCCCATAACGAAA
>JAZRGT010000060.1:0-6490 GCA_045644325.1 Eubacteriales bacterium
GTAGAGCAGGGGACTGAAAATCCCCGTGTCGTTGGTTCAATTCCGACCGGAGGCACCACCTGCGGATTTAGCTCATTTGGTAGAGCGCAACCTTGCCAAGGTTGAGGTGGCGGGTTCGATCCCCGTAATCCGCTCCAAAAACATGGGTACGCAAAACGTGCCCATTATTATTAGGCGCCATGGCCAAGCGGTAAGGCAAAGGTCTGCAACACCTCTATCCCCGGTCCGATTCCGGGTGGCGCCTCCAAAAAAGAAAAGCACTGCAATAGCAGTGCTTTTCTTTTTTGGACGTGCTACGCACGAATCCGACCGCGCTCGGCGTATCTATCAAAATCAGGCGCACTTCTCTTCACTTTTTCACAAAACTTAATTCGGAACCGCAATGTAGCCGAATCCGGTCCGCATTCGCCGCTCGGAGATCGGCAAGCTCGCTTGCCGGGCGGAGAGAGAGCGAATATTCGCCGCAGGCGAAATTCCGGGATTGACACCCCACCGATTTTATGTTATAATAACCCTAGAAAGGCGGTGAAAACATGCGCAGAAAAAGTGACAAGGAAGTAAGGAAAGAATTCAGTATTTTTCTCATTTTGGGAATCATAGCAGTCTTGTCCGGTATATTTGTTCTTTTGTTTCCGGTTCTGCCAACCACACCTTACGAAGAATATAAAGAAAAAGATGTAGTAATTTCGCAATTCAATCATCATTACGGAAAATGGTCATCTTATAACTATATCATTACGGAAGATGGAGTAAGGTATATCGTCACAGGCGATTATAGTAAATCAGAACTATCCGAACTTCTTATCAAAGGAACTGCTGCTGTTATAAAATATGACACCAATAAAATTTTACCTTTCATAAAATACGCCGAAGAGATCATTGTTGACGGAAATAAAATTGTAACGTACAATAATGACACCCCGACAAACTGGGCTCCGCATATAATTTTTTGTCTGCTTCTTTGCCTTGTGGGAGTTGCGTTTTTATTTGCATACCGTTGGCATATCATACGAAACCGAAACTTGCAAGCCAAGAGAGATGCAAGAATTATAAAAAAATACGGGAATCTCAAAGAATAACTTGGCATCTTTTTTGTCAAAACAACTCAGAAAAAAGCACATCTGCATTGCAGCTGTGCTTTTTTCAACGAAATCCATTCGCAGTTGGCATCGCCAACTGTTCGGACTGGGATAAATCCCACTATCGTGGGGGAAATCACTTCGTGATGAAATCCGACTTCGTCGGGATATGAGGACGGATTTAATTTCATCTGAGGTGGTACGCCGAAGATTTCATCGTGCACCGCGCAATTTCATTTTTTCTTCAACATATTGCAATCCATCCCCAAGTGTGATATAATAAACGCAGAAAGGCGGTGAATATATGCCAAATTTTTGGAGTTTTATAGTTAATGAAAAGTACAGCATTGGTTGCACAGGACAGACGGTACATCTTTTTGATAACAGCGGAACTGAAATCAAAAAATTTAAAGATCTGCCTTATGCCTACACCGCTGCCATTTCTCCCCAAGGTGATATTTTTGTTGTGAAAACAACAGAAGGTAGATTGGCGGTGTATTCCTTAAACCCGCCCGCATTGATTAAAAAATTCAGATTTTCAAAGGTTGATGGTTCTCAAGACGATAACTTTTGTTTTTCACCTGACGGAACAGAATTTTATAACATAGAACGACATATCGACAGTTGTAAAACCGCATTGTCGATATATGACACCAAAGATTTCTCCTTAAAAAAGCGCATTTTAAACAATGATTTTTCTATAGTTTTGTCATCGATTGAATATTGCTCTACCACAAACGAGATTTATCTTTTAGGCTTTTACAGAGACGATAATGGTGTCGCCTTTAAATATTTTGTTGGAAAATTGGAAGAAGATGATTTGCAAAATATTGTAATAATTTCAGAGGATGAATTCGACTTTTATGCCTCGTATATTGCTTTGAAAATGAAAGGATTTTCCAAGAAAGCATACGAATGGTCATATTTGGACATAGATATTGAAAATTTAAAGAATTCCAATCATTCATTATCTAAATTGTGGAATTACTATTGCAAATAAATAAAAACAGACCCCAAACGAAAGGATTGCGGTGCATTCCGCACCGTTAAAGATAGCTATGGAACAGAAGAAAGCATTATTTATATCCGACGCAGACGTACGCAACGAAATGGACGTTCAAGTTGCCGCTCAGGCTTACAAGGCGGCAGAGGCGGTATTTATGTCGCGGTATTTTAATAAGACGGAAAAGAATTTGACCTCGGACTGCGGAGACGGCGTTGTCTTGCAGGTAAAAAACGACGTTTCGCCCGAGGATTTTGATGCTTATATAGCAGAGGAGCTTGCAAGCAATCCAAACGCGCAAATATCCGAAATCGCGGAAAACAGATTCGTTTCGGTTCCGCTTTCGGATGGATACCGCTACGCCTCCTACTTCCCTGCCCGCCGGCAAGCGCGGATGGTCTGTGCCGAGTCGGGAGAGCTGATGCCCGCACAGCTTGGCGAAAAGGATCATTATGAAGGACAGAAGACCGTTACGCAGATCGCGCCGAATGATGAGGCGAAGAATTTCGGAATGTGCTACGTTTTCTCGCTCGGTGAGGGACATTTTCTGATTTACGACGGTCTTGGCGACCGCGGCGGCGATGAGGAAAAGATCTATGAAACGATGCGCTCGGTCACTCCCGAGGGGCAGAAGCCCGTGGTAGACGCGTGGATCTTAACGCATCCGCACTTTGACCACACCGCAGGTGTTTACAAATTCGCGACTCGCTATGCAAGCGACGTCACCGTCAGGAATTTTGTTATGAATATGGCACCGGGGCATCGCTTCCATATGAGACTTTGGTATGAGGTCGCGGCAAACTATGCCTGCTGGATCGACGGCACGTTACGCGCATTCCCCGATGCAAAGGTGTGGAAGGCACACACGGGACAGACCTTCTCGGTCGGCGACGCGCGCGTCGAGGTGCTTTATACGCAGGAGGAATTCCACGGCGTCGAAATGCCGATCAACGATACCTCGCTCGTGACGCGCGTATTTATTTCGGGCAAATCGCTGATCTTCCCCGCCGACATTTCTGGCGCGGAGGAATGCCAGTGGATCCACGACATCTACGGCTCGTATCTCAAGAGCGACTATTATCAGCTCGCGCACCACGCGTGGGACACCGACGTTCTGCGCTTCTATTACGATATCGACCCCGAGCACATGCTCTGGCCGCTCCGCGCCCGCGATTGGGACCGCGAAACGATGTGGACCTTCCCCGCGACGAAGGTGTACGTCGAGGAAATGAACGCTGGCAAGCGCATTTTCCACATTGCGCGCGGAGAAAATATCACACTGCCTTTATAAGGAGTCCGCAAAATGTCCGATAATGTTTTTACTAAAAACGGAAGCGCGCATATTTCATCAAAGATCGCGCAAGCCGTAGCCAACAAAAGCCGCACGGCTACCGTCAGCGGCAACTTTGAGATTGCCGAGGCGATCCGTTTGCCCTCAAACTTCACCCTGATCCTCGAGGACGCTCATTTGCGAATGGCTGACGGTGTTTATTCCAATATGTTCGTCAACGAAAACCACGAAACCGAGCTCGGCAAAACGATCGCGGGCACGGACAGAAACATCAATATCATCGGCCGCGGCAAAGCCATACTCGACGGTGGAAAATACAACGGACTCTCGGAGAAAAATCACTCACGCGACGGCTTACCGCACATTAGGAAGAACAACCTTCTTCTCTTCACCAACGTCGACGGATTTAAAATTTCGGGAATCTCCTGTCACAATCAGCGTTGGTGGGCGCTCAATTTCGTTTATTGCTCAAACGGATATATAGGAAACATCGACTTTTGCGCCAACGATACCGGCATTGACGAAAACGGTAACGAATATCACGGCTTGATACGGAGCCGGTACGACGAGGTTCTTGTAAAGAACGCCGACGGAATCGACCTCCGTCAAGGATGTCACGACATATTGATCGAGAATATCACGGGCTTCACCGAGGATGATTCTGTCGCTCTGACCGGCTTGAACGGAAGTCTTGAACGTACCTTTGCGGTAGAAGGTCTTCCGTCCGACATTTGCAACGTGGAGATCAGAAATATCCGAACCGCCGCTTTTTGCACGAACGTGCGTCTTTTGAACCAAGGAGATATCAAGCTTCACGATATCGTGATCGACGGCGTTTACGATATGGGGCGCGAGTCGGAACATATGGACAGCGGCATTTTCGCCGTCCGCATAGGTGACACACGTCTTTACGGACCTCGTCACTCCACGGAAGACGAAACCTACAATATTACGGTTAAAAACGTTCGCGGCGAAGGATATTACGTCATTTCGCTTGCGGGCGCAATGAAAAATCTCGTGCTTTTCGGCATCGAAGCCGCAAACGGCGCGAAAATGATCAAGGATGAAAGAGTATAGGAGAAATATATTATGAAGCTTAAATTTGACGTAACCGGCAAGCATCAGCCCGACCCCTTTATTTTCGAGGACAACGGCAAGCTCTATCTCTACGTTACCGCGCACGACGGCGTTGAGGCTTATTCAGCCGACGATCTCTTCGGCGTCTGGCACTACGAGGGCATCGTTTTTTCGATCAAGGGGCGCATCGAATACTGGGCGCCGTCGGTCGCAAAGATCAACGGTCGCTATTACATCTACGTTTCCTCATCCACCGACGATGAATTTGAATATATGCACGCGGCAGTCGCCGATTCCCCGCTTGGCCCTTTTAAGAATGAAGTATGCTTCTACAAGCGTTTTTCGATCGACTCACACGTCATCGAGACCGAAAAAGGACTCTTTTTGTGGTATTCAGAGGATAACACAAGCTGCGACCGCATCGGCACGCGCATCTACATAGACCGTCTGATCGATCCAATGACACCCGCAAATGAACCGAAGGAGGTCATCGTTCCCACGATGGACGAGGAGATCTTCAAGCGAAATCGCTTCGGTGATGGCAGAGATTGGCACACGATCGAGGGTGCTTTCTGGTTCCGCGAGGGCGATTGGCAATACGTTATGTACAGCGGCGGCTGCTTTGAAAACGACTCCTACCACATCGGCTACGCCGCGGCGCGCTCAGATGAAAGTGATCTGACAAAGGTGGAATTCGTCAAGCACACGAAGGACGGCGCATTCGATCCCGTTATGATCAAAAATGATTTTGAAGAGGGCACGGGCCATCACAGCGTTATCAAGTATAAGGAGCAGTACTACGCGATCTACCACGGCAGAGATATCGTCGGCAGTGCGAGCGATGAATACGTAGAGGCGCGCACGGCAAGAGTTTGCAAGCTCCACGTCAAGGACGGAGTTATCACCGCGGAGCGTTATTCCGACCGAGTGTAGAGCGACAAAAATAATCCGAAAAGGGGAAATAAATTGAAAAATTTAGAAAAGATCAACGAATATACCTACGCGCTTACCATACCCTACAAGGATATCTTCACAACCGTATATTTCGTAAAGACCGAGGCGGGCGCTCTGCTGTTTGACACGGCGAGCTATGCTTGCGACGTAAAGGACGCCATCATCCCCGCGCTCGGCGAGCTCGGCATCGGTGAAGACGAGCTCCGATACATCTTTATTTCCCACAATCATACCGACCACTCGGGCGGTCTCGGTGATCTGCTCAAAGCTTTTCCAAAGGTATGCGTCGTTTCAAGGAGCGAGGCTCTCCGCGAAAAATTTGAAGGATACGATTTTCTGTCGCCGAATGAGGGCGAGCTCCTGCTCAACTCGCTTTCCGTCGTTTCGGTCACGGGACACACAAGGGACAGCGCAGCTCTTTATGACAGCAGAACCCGAGCACTCATCAGCGGTGATTGCCTGCAGCTCTACGGCATCCTCGGCTCGGGACTTTGGGGAGCAAATATATCCTTCCCTTCGGAATATGCCGAGGCTATCCGCAAGCTTCGCGAAATGGATATTGATTCGATTCTCACAGCTCACGATTACTACCCTTTCGGCAGAATGCATTTCGGCAAAAGCGCGGTCGCATCGGCACTTGATGCTTGCCTTGAGCCGTTCGATATCATCAGGAGGCTGATCGAGCGCTCACCCGACGCAAGCGACGAAGAGATATGCAAGCTTTACAACGCTCAAAATCATCTGCCAACGCTCGGGGAGCACGTTGTCAGAAAGTACAGAGCATCCCGAGGTGTCTGAGCCGCGAAGGTCTCGGACGATAGTCCATAAAAATATTTGCATTTTTCCTCATTTTTTTCAAAAAAGGTATTGACAAACCGATTTGTTTGTGGTATAATAATACCCGTCGCTGAAATGGTGAACAAAATCACCTTGATGACGATCATTATGGGAGCATAGCTCAGCTGGGAGAGCATCTGCCTTACAAGCAGAGGGTCATAGGTTCGAGCCCTATTGTTCCCACCATGATGGCCCGGTAGCTCAGTTGGTTAGAGCGCCAGCCTGTCACGCTGGAGGTCGTGGGTTCGA
>JAZRGT010000061.1:0-12894 GCA_045644325.1 Eubacteriales bacterium
CTGAAATACCACACGCTATGTGAACTGCCCCAAATTGTGCGGACAGCACAAAAAGCCCCTTGTGGGTAGCATATTTTAATAATTAAGCAACGAACTGACATCGCTTTTCGAGTGGTGTCAGTTTTGTTTTAAGTTGAATACGTTCGTTGTTGTAAAACTGTATGTATGCACCTATGAGGAGGCGCGCCTCCTCATAGGTGCGGATTTTGGCGCGGTAAATACACTCGGTTTTGAGGATTGAGAAAAAATTTTCGGCTAAAGCGTTATCATATGGGTTCCCCCTACTTGACATTGACGGCGTAATGTGGTATGATTTAGTTAGGCTATAATACGCTTGTGAGGTGTACTGAAAGCCTTGGTCACTGTGGAGGTGCAAGCTCCCGGTGACCTTCTCTTTTTTCTTGGCAGCTCTGATGGTTGAAAGAACGAGATTTACAGTTTGCTTGGTACCCGTCTTATAAGCGACAATACTATTGTCATAGAGATCACGAATCACAGAAAGGTATAAGAAACCTTGCGCTGTACGGATATACGATATATCCGTTACCCACTTCTGGTTAGGTCTGTCTGCGGTGAAATCTCTATTCAAATGGTTTTTATACTTATATACACCATTGGTATAGTTATGATACTTCTTTCTCCTGACCTCTGACAATAAATTATATTTCTGCATAACGCGAAGGATTGTCTTAGGATCCTTATGTATTCCTTGCCTTTCAAGCCATATATGTACTCTACGGTAGCCGTAAGTGCTATGACAGTGTTGCTGACACTCTCGGATCTTCTCGGCAAGAGGCAGATCCCATACGGGCATATCTATTCTTTTGACATAATCATAGTAGCCACTTCTCGATACCTCAAAGAACCGGCACATTTCGCTGATCGTATATTTATCCTTGTGACGATAGATCACCATATATTTTACGCTTGTCCTCACTTCCTTTCTGAGAGAGAGAGAAAATCCCGCATCAGTTCGTTCTCCATCTCTAATTGCTTTATACGCGCATCCTTCCGATCGAGCTTGTAACGCAACACAGCTACTTTATCTTCTTCGCTTACAGCGCAATCTTTTGCTGGTCTGCCTTTCTTTCTGATAGCTATTCCTGCGGCGATCTTGCGTTGTTTTGCGTTGTAGCGTGACTTGAAGTTATGCATTTGTTCATAACTGAATCCAAGTTTCTCTCCTATTTCTCTTAAACTTTTCCCTTGGGATATTAGTTCAAGTATCTCTTTTTCATACATAGATATGTTTCTATAACTTCTTGGCATAAAAAATTCCTCCTATGGTAAAATAGTCCTATACTATTCTACCATAGGAGGTTCTTTTTTCAATGTCCGTTTTTAACGGACATGTTCAAATCTCGGGAGATTTTTATATTCTCGGTAAATTTTGACAGTGCAAGCCCCATACGAACTGACAATTAAGCCTCCCGAGCATAATTTTATAATATATTTCTTGACAATTTAATTTAAATATGATATTATTATATTGAATTATTATATACTCTGCGAGGAAATGTAATGAAAAACAGCATTTACAAGCGCGTATTAGTGTTTCTTATCGCACTTATTTTACCGTGTACAGCCGCTTCCTGCAACAGCTTCGGTGGCACGGAATACGCCATTATCACTCAAAATAACACTTCAGCCGACGGCTTTGTATACGACAAGTACGAAAACTCTACCGTAAGGATAACGGGTATGGAAACCCTTCCCACGCTCCTCATCATCCCCGAGACGATAGACGGAATGACCGTTGTTGAGATCGCGGACGGTGCATTTGCGGACAACGAAAATCTCTTTTACGTCGAGTTTCCAAAGACCGATATCAAGCTCGGTTCACGCGTCTTCAGCGGAAGCGTTGCGCTTCTGACGGTCAACTTCTCGAACGCCGTCACGGTTATTCCCGAAAATACCTTTGAAGGATGCACGAACCTCGTTTCGATCGAAAACGCGGACTCGGTTACCGAGATCGCGTCCCAGGCATTTGCCGATTGCCAGAATCTCGCGGGATTCTCCGTCCCGTCAAAGCTAGAAAAGCTCGGTGCGGAGGCGTTCAGAGGATGCACCTCGCTTACGTCGGTCATCCTTCCCGAAACGGTGACAGAAATTGCAGAATCCGCTTTTTGGGGTTGTGGCTCTCTTGTCAGTGTTGAGTTCCGCGGAGCCACCTCCATTCCCGCTTATTGCTTCCTCAACTGCACCGCGCTGACGAAGGTTTCTCTCGGTGACAAGGTAACCGCGATCGGCGCAGAAGCCTTCAGAGGATGCCGCGCTCTTTACAGCATTGAGATCGGAAGTGGCTTGACCGAGATAGCAGATTACGCATTCCATGCTTGCGACGAGCTTACAGAGGTTACCGTTCCCGAAAAAAGCAATATCAAGATCGGTGAGGGCAATGAATCCCTCGGATTTCAGGGTTAAGGAGGAAGTAAAATGATAAAAAGAATATTTTTTCTGACGCTCGCTCTCATCCTCACAGCCTCCCTCACGGTTTCCTGCGGGAACAAGGCGACCGACAGCTTTAAGCCTGAAAATTTTGATTTCGTACTGCGAGCCCCCACGGACGAAATGGGCTTCGAGGCGGGTTACAATTATTTCCTCCAAGATGACGGAAGCGTTATAATCGGCTCCGCTGACGTTTCGGGCGACGTCGTGATCCCCTCCGAACTCGGAGGAAAGACGGTCACCGCCATCGGCGAGGGTGCTTTCTTCAAAAACACCGCAATCACCTCGGTAGTGATACCCGACACGATCGAATCGATCGGTATTTACGCCTTCGCTGACTGCTCCGAGCTGAAGAGCATCACCGTCGGAAGCAAGGTTTGGCGAATATCTCCCTTTGCATTCGATAACACCCCTTGGCTCGCTTCGCAGACCGACGAATTCGTCACTGTCGGCGACGGAGTGCTTATAGCCTATAACGGCACAAGCCGCACACCCGTGCTTCCCGACAGCGTCCGCCACCTCGGCGGTGCATTCGCGGGAACGTCCGACGTAAGGTCCATCACCTTTGGAAAAGGACTGCTTACCGTTTCCGATATGGCTCTCTCCTTCTGTACTGAGCTTTCCGAGGTAGATCTCGGACTATCGCTCGTTTACGTTGGTGATCAGGCATTTTCGGGTTCGGAAAAGCTCCAGACTCTCATTTTTCCCGACACTCTCAGATATATCGGAAGTCAGGCTTGCCTTAATTGCTACGGACTAAAATACGTTTATCTCGGCAAGAGCCTTACCACTCTCGGCACCAATACATTTGAATATTCGCAGGCTTTGCGAGTTGTTTTCATTCCGAAATCGCTTACCGATCTGCGAACCTCACACTTCACAGACTGCATGTCCCTCAGCCTGATCCTCTATGAGGGTACGGAGGAGGAATTCAATGCAGTTGCCAAAAACGATAACATAGCAAGCTTCAGAAGCCTCACCAAGGTCTTCAACTATAACGGAGGTGCAAATGAATAAGAAAAATATACGCGCGATATTGCCACCGCTGATATCGCTGATAGCTTCCGCCGCCGCGGGCGTTGGAATGCTCTATTTATACGGACCAACCAAATATCTTCCCTTTTATCTGCTCGGCTTGATGCTCCTTCTGCCGAGTGCGGTCAACCTTTCGCTCTTGTTACTCAAGATCCCCGTCAAGGAAAAGAAGCGCAAGGACGAGGCAGCGGAGGAAGAAAACGCTGAGAACACAAAACTCATAAAGCGTATTCTTTCCGCCATCGGTAAATTCTTCGTCACGATCGCACGCAAGATCGGAGCCGGAGGTGTACGCAAGGCTCTGCGTTATCTCTCCTACTTCACAGCCGCAGCATCCTTCATCGCCATCCAATACTTCTTTGCGATCTCGCTGAAGGCATCCACCTCGCTTTACGTCACAAGCTACGCTTACGCAGTATTGCTTATCGGTATCTTCCTCGTATTTATCGTTCTCGACAAATGGATACTGCATAATGAGGACGCCGATGAATATTCCGCCGTGCTCGGAGGCAACGTACGCTCGATCCTCGCGGTCGGACGACTTGCGCTGATACTCATCATTCCCGCGATCTTCATCAAGCTTCTCGGCTTTTACGAGCTTCAGAAATACGCCGTCATCGCACTCGCGATAATCTTTTATTGGTCATCGCTCGTCACGCTCCTTTCCTACGTTGCAAGAGCCATCCGCCACGAGCTTGAGATCTCGCCCGATGTCCGCATTCCTACGCTCTTCTCAGGCGGAAGCGGACAAGATATGGGCATCCTTTCCTACCTTGAAGAAAACACGGGCATAACAATGCGCGGTCTGTGGAGCGTAAAACTTATGGGCAAGCTCATTGCGCCCTCTCTGATAGCAATATTTCTGCTCTTCTGGATCTCAACGGGCATCGTTGAGATCGGCTCGGGTCAGGCGGGCGCGCTTTACAACTTCGGTAAGCTTTCCGCAGAACCTCTCGAGCCCGGCATTCACCTCACGCTTCCCTGGCCCTTTGGCAAGACCGTGATATACAACACCGACGAGGTCTCCTCAATCACCATCGGTTACCGATCCGATACGTCGAGCGACAACGTATGGACGCAGACACACGGATCTGAGGAATATGAGCTGCTGCTTGGAGGTGGCGAGGAGCTCGTTTCGATAAACCTCTGCATCGAATACAGAATAAGCGACCTCAACGATTATCTCGTCAACTGCGCAAATCCCGTTGCGATCCTCGAGGCAAGCGCATACGAGCTCGTTGCGGATAAAACTATCGTTACAGACCTCAACACCCTCCTTTCGGTAGACCGCGAAGCCTTTGCCGCGGACTTCAAGACCGATCTTATTGAGAAGATTGAGGTTCGCAATACCGGTCTTGAGATTGTCAGCGTAGTTCTTGAAAGCATCCATCCGCCCCTCGGCATCGCAGATATTTATCAGCGTCTCGTAAGCGCGGAGATAGAAGCGCAGACGCGCATTATGTACGCTCAGACGGTCGCCTCGGTCAGAGTTTGCGAAGCTGAGAGCAATTATAATTCTACCGTTTCCACCGCAACTGCCGAAAAGCTCAACAAGATCGCTGAGGCGCAGGCAGAGGTCGCGGAATTTATGGCAAGCGTTGCCGCGGACGGCGAATACAGTGATTCTTACAGATACTATAAATACCTCAACGCCCTTATAAATTATTACGAATCCGCAAGACTCGTAATTGTCAGCTCGGATGTGGATCAGTCCCGCATTGTCGACAACACGATCAAAAAATAATCTCAGGTGATTACAATGAAAAATAAAAAGATAAACGAAACCAACGATAAGCCGACCATCTCGCAAGAGCCCCGCGAGAAAAGCAGCTTCGGCTCGCGAATGCTCAAGATCTTCATAGCGCTCGTCCTCATAGTAGCAGTCGGATACTTCGGCTTTACCTTCGAGCTCCGTGAGGGAAACTGCGCCGTCGTCCTCCGATTCGGTGCACCGCGCGCAGAGCTTACCGAGGCGGGACTTTACTTCAAGCTCCCCTGGCCCTTCGAGAACGTAGTTCAGTACGAAAACAGAATGCAGTACCTCGAATCAAACGCACAAGAGACCGTCACCAAGGACAAGCGCAATATCATTCTCTCCTCCTACGTCGTTTGGCAGGTCGAAGAGCCTCTTCTCTTCCATAACAGCGTCGGCGCGTACGGAAGCACCGAGGCATACATCGATCAGCAGGTACGAAGCGCAACCCAGAGTACCATGGGTGCCTACAACCTGACCGAGCTTGTCTCCCTCGACACCGAAACCATCAAGACCGAGGAGATTCAGCAGAAGATCTTTGAAAAGGTCAAGGAAAACTGCGAGCGTAACTACGGCATCTCGATCGTAGACGTAAGCATTCTCCGCCTCAGCCTCCCCGATATCAACCTCCAGAGCGTATTTGATCAGATGCGTCAGGACAGACAGACCGACATTGATACCATCCTCGCAAAAGCCGATAAGGAAGCAAGCAAGATTCAAGCCGACGCCGAGGTCAGAGCAGAAGAAATAATCGCTCAGGGCACCAACGAAGCAGCTGCTATCAAGGCAGAAACCGAAAAGGCTGTTGCTGAGATCTACAGAAATGCACAGGATGCAAATCTTGATCTCTTCACCTTCCTCAAAAGCCTCGACACCCTCGCGGCATCCGTCAATTCGGGCACCGTACTTATCATCAGCACCGATAAATATCCCTTCAACGTCCTTGAAAACTACGCTGATATGCTGACTACCGAGGGCGATCAGACCATTGTAAAAGATCTTTCCTACATCCTCACCCAACTCGAGGAAAAAGATCGTCAGGCTCTTATAACCGAGATCGGCAAGCTGCTTGAGGAAGCTCAAAAGGGTAACGCACAATGAAAAAGAATCTCTTATTTGAAGATATTCTCCGAACGGTATCGCGCTACTTTGTGATAATAATCATCGCGGTGGTGCTGATAATCTGCTGTTCGGGAATAAGGTTTATCAAGAGCGGCGAACAGGCGATCATCCTCCGATTCGGAAAGATCGTCGGCGATACGCCCGAGGAGCAGATCCACGACGCAGGCGTGCTCTTCGCATTTCCCTACATAATCGACGAGGTCATCACCGTCCCCACGGGCAGTATTCACGAATTCACCGTGAACACACACTACACCGAGGGCGAAATGACCACCTATGACAGAAACGGTTACGTCATCACGGGCGATGACAATATCGCCATCCTTTCCGCTTCCGTTAAATACACGATCTCCGATCCCGTCGCGTACGCGCTTTCGGTCAAAGATCCCCAATACATCATCAACGCCGCAGTAAGCAACTCGATGATAAACGTGGCAGCGGGATACGCCGTTGACGATCTTCTGACAACGGGCAAGGATGCTTACACCAAATCAGTCCTTGAAATGTCGCAAAAAAAGCTTGATGCAAACGGCATCGGCATAAAGATCAGCCACCTTGAGCTTACCCGCGTAAGTATGCCCGAGGAGGTTCGTGACATTTACGAGCTCGTAAACTCAACTAACATTCAGGCAAGCACCCGCATCGAGCAGGCACGTCAGTATTACGAAACGCGTATTCCCGGTGCAGAAGCTGAAGCTGACGCTCTGATCGCCGAGGCTCGCGCAAATTTATCCAACTTCACCGCTGCTGCAAATTCCGATCTCTATGAATTCTACGGTGTGCTTGACGAATACAACGCGAATCCCGAAGTTGTCCGAGTCAGGCTTTACAACAACGCAATCACCAACATTCTCCGCAAGATCGGCACGATCAGAGTTGTTGACGACTCCGATTCCTTGATCATTATCAACTGACGGGAGGAACTTCAATGGAAAATTTAGATAACATTGCGAAAAACAGCCTTGAAGCCCTCGCCAAGGACAATCTCAATGACAAAAACCGCCGCAGTCTGACGGTCAATCTCGTCAGCGCTGCCGCAGCACTCGTCTGCATCGCGGTTGGTCTGATATACTCGATCGTTTTTCCGGATAAGACCACCCTCCCCGCACTTTTCTATACGATTGGCTTCCTTATCGAAGGCATTCCCGTATTTGCCGCGGCATTGAACGGAATCTTCTCGCGCAACTTCACAAACGCGATGGAGATCCTCGTTGCGATCGCAATTACAGCCTGCTATCTTTCGGGCGACCTCATCCTTTCCGTCCTTATCCCTCTGATACTCAACGTCGCACATCTTCTTGAAGAAAGAAGTATTATGGGCGGTCGCGAGGCGATCGACGGTCTGCGCAAGATGAGACAGGACAGCGCAATCCTCCTTGACGGTGACAATGAGGTGACCGTTGAAGCATCGTCGCTTCAGGTCGGTCAGACGATCGTTATAAAGCCCGGCTCGGGTATTCCGATCGATGGTCAGGTCATTTCGGGTGAAACGAACGTCGACCAGAAATCGCTCACGGGTGAACCACTTCCCGCGCATATCAAGGTTGGCGACACCGTTTACGCGGGCACGGTCAACATAGACGGACGAATTCTCGTCAAGGTCGAAAAGGCTTACGTTGACACCTCGTTTTCTAACATTCTTACGATGCTTGAACAAGCGGAAAGCATCTCGATCCCCGAATCGAGGCTTATCGACCGCTTTATGCGATACTATATTCCCTTCGTGCTCGCACTCGCAGCTGCGGTCGCGCTTATCACAAACGACCTCTCAAAGGCGATCGCGATACTCGTTGTATCCTGCCCTTGCGGTCAGATGCTCGTCAGCTCCGCGCCGATGATCGCGTCTCTCTCGACTGCAACCAAGCGAGGAATACTTATCAAAAACTCCAAGTTCATAGAGGAAATGACCGAGGTTGAAACAGTCGTCTTCGACAAAACAGGTACTCTCACCGTCGGCGAACTTTCGCTGACCGAGATCATTCCCGCAGAGGGATATACTGAAGACCTTCTTCTCTCCCTCGCCGCTTCCCTCGCTTGCGGCTCCAATCACCCCGTCTCTCGCGCGGTTACCGACGCCATTGAAGGCAAGGACTACGAGGTGATCGACGGTGTCAAGGAGATCCCCGGCAAGGGTATGATGGGCGCAGATGCCGACGGTAACGAGCTTCTTCTCGGAAGCAAATATTGGTTCGATTCGATCGGAATCGCGATCCCCGAGGGCTTCGGTGACACTCTTCTCGGCTCTGTAAGCTACGTTTCCCGCGGAGGCATACTTATCGGTTGCCTCGGATTCAACGACACTGCGCGTGCAGAGGCTGCTCAGAGCATCACAACGCTCAAGGAGATGGGAATCAAGAATACCGTCATCCTCACGGGTGACCGCGAGGCGGCGGCGCGCAAGATCGCGGCTGAAGTCGGAGCGGACGACGTAAAATATCAGCTCTTGCCTCAGGATAAGCTCGAGGCGATCAATTCCCTGCGCGAGGGCAGCTGTGTTCTCGCAGTAGGTGACGGTATCAATGACGCGCCCGCGCTCCGTCAAGCGGACGTAGGTATCTCAATGGGCGCAATGGGCTCCGACCTTGCAATCCAATCGTCGGACATCGCCCTGATGAACAATAATCTCGAGAACATTCCCTTTATTATCAAGCTCTCCAAACAGACGAGAAGGATCATTTATCAGAACCTTATCCTCTCGGTACTCATCAGCCTTACGATGATCGGACTTTCGCTCTTCGGCGTGATCTCCGCCCTCTTCGGTGCGGTCTTCCACAATGTCGGCGCCTTCGTCGTACTGATAAACAGCTCGAGAATTCTAAAAACCAAATAAAAATCCAACCGCACCGAGCAAAATCGGTGCGGTTATTTTGTCACGCTTCGACGGGCTTCGCCATATAATGACAATAGAAGGCGAAAGTCTTCTAATAAGAAAAAACGAGGCGAGGTAAAATGAGGTATATTGCGGTTTTCCCAACACTGACGCTTGCGCAGAAGGCAGCGCGTGTGCTGAAAAGCGAAAATATTGCGGCGAACGTAGTCAAGGTAGATTCAACCCGAACCCGCCGCGGATGCTCGTGGGGCGTTTCCTTCGAGGAAAGTAATCTGCTCGGCATTCGTATGGTTTTATCAAACAACTCTCTCGCCGAGCGTGAGATAATAAAGGAGTAGGCTATGATATATCTTGATAACGCCGCAACGTCATTCCCCAAGCCGCCCGAGGTTGTAGCAGAAATCTCACGTTGTATGACCGAATACTGCGGCAACCCCGGGCGGGGCTCGCACAAGCTCGCACTCGCTGCTGCGGAAAAAATCTACGATTGCAGAGTCGCTCTCTGCGACCTCTTTTCCGCAGAAGCTCCCGAAAACGTGGTATTTACACAGAACGCCACTCACGCGCTCAATATTGCGATCCTATCGCTTGCGCATGAGGGCGCGCACTTTATCTGTTCCGATTGCGAGCACAATTCGGTCCGCCGTCCACTCGAATACCTCGCCCGCGAGCGCGGATGCTCATATTCCCTATACGACTCCCTCATCAACGATCCTTACCGAAGTCCGCAAAAAATCTGCCGATCGATCGCCTCCTTGATAAAGCCCGAAACGGTTGCAGTAATCTCAACCGCTTGCCCAAACGTATGCTCTGCAAGGATGCCACTTAATGAAATCGGGGCGCTTTGCCGCCGCTCTGGTCTATTCTTTATCGTAGACGGAGCGCAGGGTGCAGGGCACTTTGAGATCAATATGAATCGTTCCTCCATCTCTGCTCTCGCGATTCCGGGGCACAAGGGACTACTCGGTCCTCAGGGTAGCGGGGCACTGATACTATCCCGCGAGTTCCCCGCAAGATCTCTGACCTTCGGAGGCTCGGGGACCGCCTCTCTCGACGCTGAAATGCCCACAGAATTGCCCGAAAGACTCGAAGCGGGTACACTTTCCACTCCTTCGATCGTCGGCTTAGAGGCGGGAATCAAGGCTGTGAGGAGCATAGGCTTTGAAAAGATAGCCGTCCACGAAACTATTCTTTTCCACAAGATGCTTCGTTTGCTCTCCGAGATACGCGGGGTTACCGTCTATGCACCTCAACACTCGGGATCGGTGCTTTCCTTCAATATCGAAGGTATCCCTTCCGACAGAGTTGCCAATCTCCTTTCAGATCGCGATATCTGTGTCCGAGGCGGTTTTCATTGTAATCCGCTTGCACACAATGCACTCGGCAGTGACGAAAGTGGCAGTGTCCGCGCTTCCTTATCCCCTTTCAACACCGCAGATGACGTATACGCGCTCGCGGACGCAGTACGCACCATCGCGCGGGGAAAATATAGATAGAAAAAAGCCTACCCGAAATTCGGGTAGGCTTGATTCGTAAATTAAATTACTCAGCGTCCTTAGCCTTCTTGGAAGACTTCTTTGCAGCTTCAGCAGCTGCAGCAGCCTCTTCCTCAGCCTTGGTGGTTACGAGAGTGATGAGAGCCATCTCTGCTGCGTCGCCACGACGGGGGCCGAGCTTGTAAATGCAGGTGTAACCGCCATTTACATCCTCGTAACGAGGTGCGATCTCATCGAACAGCTTCTTTACAACCTCATCGGAAGTGATGAAAGCGTAAGCTGCACGACGGCTTGCAAGTGTATTCTGCTTACCGAGAGTGATCATCTTCTCAGCAAGTGCACGGACTTCCTTAGCACGGGTCACAGTGGTCTCTACCTTACCGTTCTGAAGAAGGTAGGTAACAAGACCGCGAAGCATTGCTTTTCTGTGAGCGGTAGGTCTGCCGAGTTTTCTAGTTCCGGGCATCTTAATGCTCCTCCTTAATAAATCTGTGTTGTGAGAGAAATCGTCCCGAGCTTATTCCTCGTCGTTACGGAGTGTAAGACCGAGGCTTTCAAGCTTCTGGATGACTTCTTCAAGCGATTTCTTACCGAGATTACGAACCTTGATCATTTCGTCCTCGGAGCGGCTGACCAAATCTTCCACCGTGTCAATGCCTGCGCGCTTCAAGCAGTTGAAGCTACGTACAGACAGGTCAAGTTCCTCAATGGTCATCTCAAGAACCTTTTCTTTTTCCTTTTCAGGTCTTTCGACCATTACGTCGAAGGCCTTTGCTTCTTCCGACAGATCCACAAACAAGTTGAGATGCTCGTTGAGAATCTTGGCACCGAGCGAAATCGCTTCTTTAGCTGTAATGGTTCCGTTGGTCAGAACCTCAAGCGTGAGTTTATCATAATCGGTCGTGCTTCCGACACGAGTATTATCAACTACGTAGTTTACCTTGTAAACGGGAGTGTAGATCGAATCGGTATAGATAAGACCTACGGGTGCGGAAACGCTGGTACCGAAGCTGTCTGCGTGCAGAAGCTTGTTCTTATCCTGCGAAACATAGCCGCGACCGTTCTCAAAGGTAAGCTCGATATAAAGATGCGCTCCCTCTGCAAGAGTTGCGAGGTGGTGATCCGAGTTGAGAATAACGATATCGGAGTCCTGCTTGATGTGTCCTGCGGTTACGTTGTCGGGGCCAACCGCATCGAGGATGACAGTCTTAGGAGCCTGAGTATAGAGCTTTGCAACAATGCCCTTGATATTCAGGACGATCTCTGTCAGATCCTCAGCCACACCGGGAAGCGAGGTAAATTCGTGTAATGCACCGTCTACCTTGATAGATGTAACAGCTACACCGGGAAGCGAGCTCATAAGAACTCTGCGAAGCGAGTTACCGAGAGTGGTTCCGTAACCGCGCTCAAGAGGCTCTACGATAAATTTACCGCTTCTGCCGTCTTCGCTTTCATCTACCGTTACGATATTAGGCTTTTGAATCTCTATCATTCCAGATTATACCCTCCAATTAATTTTGTGTCTGCGATAATAGTTTATGCGCATAAGTTTGTGCTCCCACGTATTACGCACACCCCCAAAGCCGGAGTGCAGCCTGTGGGAGAATGTGCGGTATTACTTGGAATAGAGCTCGACGATGAGCTGCTCGTTGAAGTCAAAGCCAACGTCTTCTCTGGTGGGAAGAGCGATAACCTTTGCAGATGCCTTTGCAGCGTCTACTTCAAGCCACTTGGGAGCATTCTTGCTGCCCATAGCCTCTACGAGAGCCTTGATAGAATCCTTCTCAAGTGCGTTCTCTGCAACAGAGATAACGTCACCAACTCTGATGGAGTAGGAAGGAATGTTGACCTTCTTGCCGTTTACACGGATGTGGTCGTGAAGAGTGAGCTGACGGGACTGAGTTCTGGACTCGCCGAAGCCCATACGGAATACTGCGTTATCGAGACGTCTCTCAAGAAGAATGAGAAGATTTTCACCGGTCATACCGGGCATACGGTCAGCCTTCTCGTAGTAGTTAACGAACTGACGCTCGAGAACGCCGTAAACGCGTCTTACCTTCTCCTTCTCGCGGAGCTGTCTTCCGTACTCCTGCAGTTTCTTCTTAGCAGCGCCGTGCTGACCGGGAGCTGCGGGACCTGCATTACGGTTACGGGAATTGGGATCGATACGGTCAAAGGGGCACTTGCCGGAAGTGCAACGCTCGCCCTTG
>JAZRGT010000062.1:0-32627 GCA_045644325.1 Eubacteriales bacterium
CGGTCTTAACTGTTCCGTCAACGCTAACCTTTACCTTACGGATGTTAGGCTTCCAAGCTCTGTTAGTCTTACGGTTGGAGTGAGAAACCTGATGACCGAAGACAACGCCCTTGCCGCAAACACTGCATTTTGCCATTATAAGCACCTCCTTAGGACAATTAAGCCAAATTACATACAACAACGCATATTATACCACAAAACTTCAAAAAATGCAATAGTTTTTCGAATATTTTTTTGAAAAAATCAAAGATTTTTACTTATTTTTTTCTCAGAGAGCCGGAAAACGCAAATTGAAGTTCTTTCACCGCTGAAGAAACGTGAATATAGCACTCTCGGCTTTTCGGTTCTACGGAAAGCGTCAAGCGTCAGTATCATTGGAATCGTCGCTCCGTCGTATACGTTTACTGTGCCGCAAACTGCGTAAACCGCATTTTTGTCGCTCATAAGATCGACAAGCTTTTCGTAAAAAGTATGAAAATCGCTCGACTTGACTGTAAGCGTGCAATCGGAAATCGAGAAATCATGCGAAAAAGTTTCGATCGAATCTATTGATGTGTAATCGAATTCAGCATCGAATTTATATGGCACGCCGAAATCTCCAATCGCGATAATCTCACCGAGGTTAGGAATGACGACGTTTCCCTCGGGAGCTTTGATCGTGAACCCTTTTTGCGAGAGCACTGCAGGCGCACAGGGCGTTATTGAGTATTCAGCAGAAATCTTCCAAAGATCTGAAAGATACCGCTTTTGAGTGAATATCATTAAAGACGGATTCAAAGGAAGAAGAACTGCCTCAGCGTAAGCCGATGGAACGGGCAGAAGAGTTGCATCTATAAGAGCTCCATCTGTCATTTTGAAAAGATCGCGGAGAAAACCGTTTTCAGTGGCAGGAACAAAAGCCGCATCTGCGTGTACCTTTGCAAACCTTGTGCAGATCAGTTGGGTTAAAGTGATAAATTCCTCGATATCCATACCGCGGGGCGGAGCAATTACAGCGCAGATTTCAGCCTTATCACGGGATCCGAGCGGAGCGCCGGTAGAGAGCGTTAGAGTATAGTCTCCGACTGTTACAGTTTCGTGATTGCCGGCGTGCGGTAAAGGAAATTCGCGCGAATCCTTCTTGCAAACGTAGACACCGTTTCGCTCCTGAATGCTTCGGCCTGTAGCCGCAAACTCGGCAAGCGCTGAAACAGAAGGTTTATCCGCGTCGTCTGCAACAGTTGCGTATCTTCTTGAAAGCGAAGAAAGCAGCTCACATAAGCCTCCGCTGGCATCCTTGACCTCCGAAACTCGCTTGTAGAGCGAAGCGTGCTTTATGATATCGCGCATAAGCTCGACCATAAAATATAATTCTGAAACGGTTGGATCTTTGCCCTTGGCACATAAGTTACTTCTTATGAACTTAAGCTCCTCAAGTTCAGCGCCAAGACCAAGATCGCGCTTGATGCGCATCAAATAATCGTCATCTGCGGCGTTGAACCCCTTGACAATGCCAGCTTTTCGTTTAGGGACGTAGCCCTCTCCGGGTAAAAGCGACTTTAAAGCGTTCGTATCCTTGATCTCAGCAAAGCAAATGTCACCGTTGTGACTCTTGAGTGTCACTGTAAGCTTATGGCCGCGAAGATCGCAGGGCGATTCCACGCAAACCTCAATGAAGGAATCGGTATGGCCGTGCGCCTTACCGTCAGTATACGTCTCAAACAGAACCTCTCGCTCGGGTAACCGTGTGATCTCTTCGTCCAAAAGCTCACTTTTTATGATCTTTTGAAATTCGGTAAGCTTTGCGGCGCGCTCCTTGCGTACGTTTGTCGGCACCTTGTTCGGCATTTCTGCCGCAAGTGTACCTTCTCGTTCCGAATATGGAAAGATATGTGCGGAAAGAAAACGAACATCGCGCAGGAATTCTGCAGTATCAAGGAAATCTTCCTCGGTTTCACCGGGGAAGCCTACAATGACGTCGGTAGTGAACATAACACCCGGTATTGCAGCGCGAATTCGATCTATTGCTTCGCGTGCCATATCGGCGTTATATTTCCTTTTCATAAGTGCAAGCACACCCGAAGAGCCGCTTTGGAGTGAGATGTGAAAATGGGGAGCAAGTGACCGAAGGTCTTTGATCTCGTTCACGAATCCTTCCTTGAAAAGGGATGGATCAAGTGAACCGAGACGGATTCTGCAATCTCCTGCAATAGCATCGACGAGTCTGAGAAGAAGACCGAGCTTAACTCCATTAAGATCCTTGCCGTAAGAAGCGGTTTCGATTCCTGTCAGTACTATCTCGGGACAGCCTTCGTCTACAAATCCCTTGACCTCTCGTAAAACGTCTTCGGGAGCCTTAGAGCGAACGCTCCCGCGCGCTCGGGGAATTGCACAATAAGCACACTTGTTCTCGCATCCGTCTTCGATCTTAATATAAACTCTTGTTCTCGGAAAAGCATTAAGATGCATTTTCTCAAATTCTGCATCCCATACCGAAGGAGTGTGAATGATCGGATAGTCTGCAGAGGATGAATTGAAATATTCGTCGAGTATATCAACGCACTTCATTTTTTCTCCGTTTCCGCAAACCGCTATGACGCCCTCAATGGCAGATAGCTCCTCTGCGGAATATTCTGCAGTACATCCCGTTACGACTACTGCTGTTTTCTCACCGGATCTTGCAGCACGTCGAATCATCTGACGGGACTTCCGGTCAGCCTCTGCAGTTACGGTGCAGGTGTTTATTATATATGCATCGCAGTAATCAGAGCCGTCGCAAACCTCGTATCCGCGTTTTACAAGCTCCTCTGAAAAAGCTTCGCTTTCGTATTGATTGACTTTACAGCCAAGCGTAATTATGCCTATTCTTTTTGACACAGTTATCGCCTCCGTAATAATAATATATATTATTTTATCATTTTAAGTGCAAAAAGTAAACCCTTCAAGTGTAAAAAATCTAAAAATTGCGCACTTTCGTCAAAAATATTTCAAAATCACTTGAAAATTATACATTTTCGGAGTATAATAGATGTGGCATAAACCCAAAAATAATAAGTTAATAGAAGAGGAGAGTACAAATGAGCATTCTGCATATCGTTGACCACCCCCTTATTACTCACAAACTTTCAATTATGAGAAACAAGAAGACGGGATCTAAGGATTTTCGTGAGCTTCTTGACGAGATCGCTATGCTTATGGGTTATGAGCTTACCCGCGATCTTCCCCTTGAAGATATTGAAATTGAAACTCCTATTTGCAAAATGACCGCAAAGAGAATTGCAGGCAAGAAGCTCGCTATCGTTCCCATTCTCCGTGCAGGTCTCGGTATGGTGGACGGTCTTCAGAGACTCGTGCCTGTAGCAAAGGTAGGACACATCGGTCTCTATCGAGATCCCGAGACTCATCTTCCCGTTGAATATTACTGCAAGATGCCGCCCGATATCGATGAAAGAATCGTTATCCTCGTTGACCCTATGCTTGCAACCGGCGGTTCAGCATGTGATGCGCTTGCCATCCTTAAGGAAAAGTACGGAGTGAAGAATATCAAGTTTATGGCACTTGTTGCCGCTCCCGAGGGTGTTGCAAAGGTTCAGGCTGAACATCCCGACGTAGATATATACGTTGCTGCTCTTGACGAGAAGCTCAACGATCACGCATATATAGTTCCCGGTCTCGGCGATGCGGGAGATAGAATTTTCGGCACGAAATAATAACAACAATGGGGCTGACGTGTTCAGCCCCGATTTGTAAATTATGAGAATTATTAAGATTGAAAAAAATGATGCGGGCCAGCGACTCGACAAATTTCTCACGAAGGCTGTTAAGGGACTCCCGAAATCGCTGATGTATAAATTTATCAGAACTAAAAAGATAAAGCTTAACCGAGCTCGCACAGAGCCTGACGTTATGCTCAATGAGGGGGACGAGCTCCAGCTTTTTATCCGCGATGAGTTTTTCGATTCGCCTGAGCAGGACGTTGGAGCGATCGCAAGAATAGAGCCTAAGCTTGATGTGGTTTATGAGGATGAAAATATTATCCTGATGAACAAACGCCCGGGAGTGCTTGTTCACGAGGATGATGAAGGACGAGACAATACTCTGCTGATGCATCTTCAAAGCTATTTGTATCGCAAGGGTGAATATGATCCCCGTGCAGAGCAATCGTTCGCTCCCGCTCTTTGCAACAGAATCGACCGTAATACGGGCGGCATTGTCATTGCAGCAAAGAACGCCGCCGCGCTTCGCGATATGAATTACCGTATCAAATCGGGACAGGTCAGCAAGTTTTACCTATGCGCAGTTCACGGCACTATGCCTAAGAAAAACGATATACTTACGGGTTTTCTAAAAAAGAACGAAAAGACGAACACCGTTGAGGTTTCCGACACACCGAAGCCCGGATTTCGCGAGATAAAGACCGGTTACCGTGTACAGTCATCAAAGAATGGCGCGAGCCTTCTTGAAGTAGAGCTTTTTACAGGAAGAACTCACCAGATTCGTGCTCATCTTTCGCACATCGGACACCCTCTCCTCGGTGACGGAAAATATGGTGTTAATCGTGACGATAAGAAAAAGGGCTATCATTATCAGGCTCTTTATTCCTACCGTCTGCGCTTTGATTTTGAACAGAACGGTGATGTGCTCGATTATCTCTCGGGGAAAGAATACCGTCTGCCGCGCGACTCCGTGTGGTTCTGCGCAGATTTTGATTACCGCAAATGAAAGAAAGATTCAAACGATTGATATACCCCGAGAAGAAGGGAATGATGTTTCTCTATCTTACCGTTTCGGGGATTTTGTCGGGACTATGTATGACGTTTCCAACCGCAGTTGGAGCAGTCCTCGAATGGATTTCTCTTATTCCTGCGGCTCTTGCGTTATATTCGGCCTGTCAACAGCGAATAAACTTTAAGCGCGCTTATTGGGGTTCTTTCTGGCTGATATATTCACAGCACGTAATCGTTTATCATTGGTTTATGAGCTTTTACCCTCTTGAATTCACGGGCATGACAAAGGCAGCGGCGGCCGGTGTCGTATTTATTGCAATATTCGGTCTTTCGCTTCTTGCAGCGCTGTTCAGCGGCTTTCTCGGGATTATAGTTGTAGGGGCGTCAAGGCTATCGGCTGTCAAGAGATTCACAATTATTCTGCCTTTCGTTGCTGCTTCTGCATACGTACTCAACGAGTGGTTGAGAACACTGTTCTGGTTTGGCGTTCCGTGGAGCAGACTTGCTCTCGGTCAGCTAATCGAAGGGGTTCCTTATACTGTGCTGTCGTCCTCTTTATTCGGAACTTACTTCGTGACCTTCCTTATTGCGCTCGTTTCTTTTTTGCTTGCTCAAGCGATTTTTCTTGGCAAGTTAAAATTTCGCTGTATCCTTTCGGTTTTTCTGATCTTTGCAAATCTCATCTGCGGAATTGCAATCGCGAGTTTTCCGCAAGAAGAGAAAACTTCGATCAAAGTTGCCGCGATTCAAGGAAATATTAATTCCCGTGAGAAGTGGGAAGGTTCAAAGACCGCAGTAAATATATTCAAATCGTATTATGATCTAACCGTAGTAGCTGCAGAGAAGGGTGCACAGCTGATCGTGTGGCCTGAGACAGCTCTGCCTGATAACAACTTTGTTCCTTATCTTTGTGATTTTTGCAGAGAATACGAGGTGTATTTGCTATTCGGGGCTTTTCATTTTAACGAAAACGATGAGCCTGGAAACGCGCTTTATCTGATATCACCTGAAGGTGAGCTTTCTGATAACGTTTATCTCAAGCGCCACCTTGTACCATTCGGTGAATACGTACCGATGAGGAATCTGATAATGACGGTATTTCCGCCTCTCGGACAAATAGCAATGCTTGAGTACGATCTTCTCCCCGGGGATGGCAGTAACCTCTTCGAGGTCGAAATTGACGGTGTCAAGATTAAAATCGGTGGCTTAATTTGCTTCGATTCGATCTATGAGGAGCTCGCATATAATTCTGCCGCTGACGGAGCTGACGTTATTTGCGTTTCTACGAATGATTCCTGGTTCGAAGATTCGCGTGCGGTATATATGCATTGCGCTCAAAGCCGACTTCGTTCGATTGAAACGGGAAGATCTATAATACGTGCAGCAAACACCGGAATTTCGACGGTCATTACAGAGCGAGGAGAAGTGCTCGAGATCCTTGATCCTTTGGTAGATGGCTATAGCATCAGCGAAATTTCGATCCCTGACGAAGCCTATGATGCCGGGGATGCAAACAACGTGTTTTTGTGGTTAATGGTATTTATTATGTATATCCCGATTGTCGCAGAGGCAGGATTGCGCCTCTCGCGAAAAAGAAAATGAATTCTCACGGTCTGTTGACTTGACAGACCGTGATTTTTTTAGTATAATATTATAGAAATTAAACTGAAGGAGCGAGTTATGGCTTTTTCCGAAAAATTCGTGCGTAAACAGCTCGAAAAAATATTTCCTAAAATAGAAAAATACTCGCTCGAACAGCTTCGCTCGGCGCAGGATCATACGGGCGCTTTTATGCGACGTCTAGCAGGGCGCTCACTCGAGATCGAGAAAAAATCCTTCGGTGCATTTGATGCAGCTTGGGTTCACCCTGAAGCAAGGCGAAGTGATACTGTTGTGCTCTATCTGCACGGAGGCGGTTACACCTGCGGTAATATTGATTTTGCGATAGGCTTCGCCTCAACTCTGGCTAAATCGCTTGGCTTGAGAGTTTTCGCGCCCGCCTACAGACTCGCTCCCGAAGCTCCGTATCCCGCCGCTGTAGACGATGCGCTCCGTGCCTATGAATACCTAGTTGAATGCGGAATCTCTCCGCGCTCGATCATTTTGTGCGGTGAAAGCGCCGGCGGTGGATTATCTTACGCCCTCTCTTTGCGCCTCCGCAGTCTCGGACGTCCTCTCCCCGCGGGTATTATTGCAATTTCCCCATGGGTTGATCTTACTCTTTCCGGCGACAGTATTCGTAATAAGGCTGAAGTAGATATAGCACTTACATACGACCGCCTAAAGTTTTTTGCCGATTCTTATATCGGAGCTTCCTCGGCAGAAAACAGCGAAATTTCCCCGATTTTTGCTGACGTAACCGGTATGCCTCCTTCGCTGATCTTCGTTGGTTCTGATGAGTTACTGTATGATGATTCGCAAGTGCTCGAACGCAAGCTTATTCACTCAGGCAATTCCTGCAAATTGATTGTTGGTGAAAAAATGTGGCACGCTTATACAATATATAGCCTGAAGGAGCATAAAAGCAATTTTACCGAAATGGAGACTTTTATTGACAACGTGGTTCCTGCTCCACGAAATCTCCGTTGGATGAAGCTCGACAACGCCGCAAAAATATATCCCGCAGCCAAAAGACGCGATTGGAACAATACCTTCCGTCTTTCCGCTACACTCTCCGAGCCCATAAATCGCGACGTTCTTCGTGTTGCGCTTGACACAACTATTCATCGTTTTCCTTCAATTGCGGCGAAGCTTCGCAGAGGAATCTTTTGGTACTACCTTGAGGAACTTTCCCGTTCTCCCGAGATCGTCGATGAAATGCATTCTCCCTTGATCCATATGCCGATCGAGGATATCAGAAAATGCGCATTACGCGTCCTTGTCTACAAGAAACGAATCGCTGTAGAGTTCTATCACGCGCTGACCGACGGAAACGGTGGCTTGATCTTTTTAAAGTCCCTGATCGCTGAATATCTCAAGCGTAAATATTCGATTGAAATTCCAGCCACTGACGGAGTCCTTGACAGAGAAGAGGAGCCGTCCAAAGAAGAGCTTACTGACAGCTTTCTTGAAAACAGCGGTGACGTCTCTAAAAGCCGCTCTGAGGAGAATTCTTATCGACTCTCGGGAATACCCGAAAAGGACGGTTATATCAATCTGACGACCTTTATGATCGATTCAGAAGAGCTTCGCGCCAAGGCAAAGAGTCGCGGCGTTACTGTGACGGCATTTCTTGCTTCTGCGCTTATTTGTGCGATAACCGAAATTCAAAGTCGGCACGTCCCGAGGCAGCGTCAAAGGCCGGTTAAGATCCTTCTTCCCGTTGATCTGCGCAGAATATACGGAAGCAAGACGCTCCGTAACTTCTCTCTATATATTACTCCCGGTATCGACCCACGTATGGGAAAGTGGGAATTTGACGAGGTATGTAAGTCCATACATCATCAAATGGGTTACGGTATAACGAAAAAGGAAATGACCGCCCGCATGACTAAAAACGTCGACAGTGAAAAGGCATTCGTTTTAAGAATTATGCCCTTATTTATAAAAAATATTGCTATGAAGATGGTATATAACGCGGTGGGTGAGAAAAAAGCGTGTCTCGATATGTCAAATCTCGGCGTTGTAAATCTTCCCGAGATAATGAAGGATTATGTCGAACGCTTTGATTTCATCATCGGACCTCTGCCTGAAACCCCGTACAACTGCGCTGTTATAACTTATGGTGGCCAGGTTAATATCAGCTTCGTCCGAAACGTTCAAAAGCCTGAGCTAGAGCTTGCGTTCTTTGAACAGCTTCGTGATCTGGGCGTTAGAGTCAAGGTTGAAAGCAATCAAAGATCTTAAGGAGAATTGTATGTACTGTGTAAAATGCGGCGTTGAACTCGCCGATACGGAAAACAAATGCCCGCTTTGCGGAACCGCGGCTTACCATCCCGATATTGTTCGCGCTAAGGCGGAGCCGACTTATCCTGCCTTTATTAAAGAACGTGAAAAAATGCGTCCTCAAGGCGTGCTCTTCATTTTGACGATCCTTTTCGTCTTGCCGATCGCTATTTGTTTGTTTTGCGATCTCTATTATGGAAACGGTCTCACCTGGTCGGGGTATCCCGCCGGCGGAATTCTTCTGCTCTATACGGTCTTTATCCTTCCACTGTGGTTTTATCGCCCCAATCCCGTTATTTTCTTTCCGATATCATTTGCGGTCCTTCTGGTATATCTGATGTATATCAACTTCCAACTTGGCGGCGATTGGTTCCTTACCTTCGCTCTGCCGATAACCGTCTATGTTGCGCTCTTGGTCTGCACTGTAATTACGCTTATGAGATATACTCAGAGAGGACGTCTCTTCTTAGCAGGAGGTGTGTTTATTGCGATCGGCTTTCTTTGCGTGGTGATCGAATTCTTTATGAATCTTACTTTCCTCGACAAAACGCTGTTAGACTTCTTTTGGTCGATCATTCCGCTCATTGCTTGTTTCTTTGTGGGGATGATGCTTATCGTTATTGCAATAGTCAAACCTTGGCGAGAATCCCTCAAAAAGAGATTCTTTATATAAATAAAAATAACCGTCCGAAAATCGGACGGTTATTTTTATAAATCAGTTGATTCGATCAATCATCTACGAAGGGAAGAAGAGCTGCGTGACGAGCGCGCTTGATAGCGGTCTGAAGCTCTCTCTGGTGCTTAGCGCAGGTGCCGGAAACACGGCGGGGAAGAATCTTGCCGCGCTCGCTGATGAACTTGCGAAGGCGGGATGCATCCTTGTAATCGATGTAGCTGATATTCTCTTCGCAGAAGATGCAAACCTTTCTGCGGCGACGGTTAGCGTTTGCGGGACGAGCTGCGCGAGGTGCGCGCTCCTGTGCGGGCTGTCTATCCATAATTAAATACTCCTTAAAATTTTGATTTTATTATCAGAAAGGAAGATCATCATCGTCTTTGATGATATCAAAGCTTTCTGCAGCGCCGGGCGTTGCATAGGGCTCGGCAGAATAGGGAGCGGCACTGTTATCTCTTGCCGAACCCTCACTACGGGAATCTACGAACATTGCGTCGTCAACCACTACTTCGGTAGCGTAACGGTTCTGACCGTTCTGATCGGCCCACTTTCTAGTCTGAATGGAACCGGTGATGCAAAGGGAAGAACCCTTCTTGAAGTAACGGGAGATGAACTCAGCTCTCTGTCTCCAAGCAACGACGTTAATGAAATCAGCGGAAGGCTGACCGGAATTCGCGTCGGTGGAACGATAGGGACGGTTAACTGCGAGCGTGAAAGAAACGACTGCGATGCCGTTGGCGGTCATCTTAAGCTCGGGGTCGTTAGTGAGTCGACCGCAAAGCACGACCTTGTTAAGGTTGAGATTTGCCATAGCTGTCGAAAATGAGATTACTCAGCGTCAGCGGGAGCAGCTTCCTCAGCGGGAGCCTCCTCGACAACAGGAGCTTCCTCAACTACTGCGGTTGCAGCTGCAGCCTTGTCAGCTGCGCGGCGAGCAGCCTTTTCAGCCTCTGCCTCGTCAAGCTTGATGATAAGGCTACGCATTACGTTCTCATCGATGTTGAGTCTTCTCTCGAGCTCGTGAGGATACTCGGCGGGAGCACGGAAGGTGATGATGGTGTAGAAGCCTTCGTTCTTGTCGTTGATGGGGTACTCAAGACGGCGCTTACCCCAAGTGGTTACGTCGATGATTTCGCCGTTCTTCTCGACGCGGGAGATGAACTTGTTCGCAACAGCCTCAGCAGCTTCGGTGCCGTTGGTGAGGTCGGTGATGAACAGAAGCTCATACGCATTGGTGATTTTGTTATCCATATTTTTACCTCCTTATGGACGTCAGGACACAGACTTTTCCTGTGCCAAGGAGACGGGATTAAAGATTTTCCCGTACCAAATCAACATTATACCACAAATAATCTTATTTGTCAATACTTTTTTGAAAAAATATTGTTTGTTTAGGAAATTAAATGTTTTTTATGAAGTTTTAGATCATTTTAGATCTATAATAATAAAAGAGACTTGACTTTTTAATACTTTTGGTGTATTATATATTAGTTAAATAAGTGTGAAATGGAAGGAAGTAATTTTGAAAAAACTCAGATTTTTGTTAGCTATGACAGCGGGAAAGATGGCGTTGTTTCTTTTGAAATTGTTGAAGAGAACTGCGTCTTATACTCCCGGTTATATCGCTTTGAAAATTTTCCCGGATTTCCTCGGTCTGTTGCAAATGCCCAAGACTGTTATCTGTGTAACGGGTACTAACGGAAAAACCACAACCAGCAATCTTTTGGCTGACGTTTTGCGAGACTGCGGATATACCGTTACAAATAACAGCGCGGGATCTAACGTGCAGGCGGGAGTAGCAACCGCTTTGCTTGAGGATTCTAATTTTTTCGGAAAACCAAAAAAAGAAATTGCAGTTCTTGAAGTAGACGAAAGAAGCTCTATCAAGGTATATTCTTATATTTCTCCCGACTTCTTGATTTGCAACAACATTATGCGCGATTCCCTGAAGCGAAACGCTCATACTGATTTTATTATTTATATCATCAACAAGGCATTGTCGCCCAATACAAAGGTTATTTTGAATGCTGACGATTTGATATGCTGTTCTGTTGCGGAAAACAACGAGAATAAGATATACTTCGGAATGGATGCCAATAAGCCTTCGTCATGGGATGAAAAAGCACCGCGTGACATATATTACTGTCCCATCTGCGGCAACAAGCTTGAAGCGGAGTATATTCGTTTCAATCATATCGGCAGATTCAAGTGTACGGGATGCGATTACGCATCGCCTCGTCGCGATTATGCCGTTACTGCCATCGACAATAGTAACGGAACTTTTACTGTGCTCCATGGTGGCGAAAATTATGATTTCAAAATCGTAAATGATAACGTGGTAAACGTATATAACTGTTGTGGCGCGATAGCGTTACTGCATGAATTCGGATTGCCGTTTGATCGGATCGCCGATGCTCTTTCTAAACAGAAGATCGTGAAATCAAGATTTGATTCACTTGTGTCAGGTGATCTTCGAATTACCATGCAGCTTGCCAAGGGTCAGAACCCTATAGCTTGCGCAAGAGCTTACAGTTACGTTGCAAAATGCCCGGGGGATCAAAAATCATTGCTTATTATGGTAGATGACAAGTCGGATAACAATGGTAATTCCGAAAGCGTTTGTTGGATTTATGATTGCGATTACAGAGCATTGAACGATCCTTCGATAGGCGAGATTATTTTCTCGGGACCCAGATGCAAGGACCAGAAGCTTCGCGCGATGATAGCAGGCGTTGATCCCGGAAAAATAAAAACCGACGAGACTTTCTGCGGTGGAGTTAAATTAGTAGATACGGAAAAATATAAGGACGTTTTTGTACTTTATGACCCTTATCTTTTAGCAGAAGCTAATTATACGAAAAACGAACTTATAAGAAAGGGGGAGGTTACAAAATGATAATTGAAGTTTTGTTTGTCGAGATCTGCAATCTGTACGGTGATCCTCAAAATGCGCAATATCTTTCTCTGACCTTGCCCAATGCAGAACTCATTCATACATCACTTGATTCTGAGCCGTATTTTACAAAGAATAAGCCGGATATGATTTTGATTGGTTCTATGAGCGACAGCATGCATGCACCCGTAATCGAAAAGCTCAAGCCCTACAAAAGCAGATTGTCGGATCTTATTGACAGCGGGGTAGTTTTCCTCGTAACCGGCAGTGCTTGTGAAGTTTTTTGTAAATCTATAGAAAACGTAACTCTTGAAACTAAAACCGAAGGCTTGGGGCTCATTCCTTTTGATGCAAAGATCAATTGGTTTGATAGATATAACGGCAAATTACTCGGTTCATTCAATGGAATGACTCTGACGGGATTTAAGTCGCAGTTTTCGATGCTTTACGGCATAAACGACAACAGTTACTTCGTTAAGGTAGACAGAGGTATAGGAATCAATAGAGAAAGCTCTTTGGAGGGCTTCAGAAACAACAATTTCTTTGCTACGCAGATGCTCGGTCCGATTCTTCCGCTTAATCCCGAATTTTGTGAATATTTGATTCAACTCACAGGTGAAAAAGCCACTGCCGCCTTCAAAGAAGAGGCGATGGATGCTTACAATCAACGAATCAAAGAGTTTTCGGACCCTAAAATCAAATTTGACTAAATATTTAAAGAGGTAATATATTATGAAATTGATCAAAACTCCCACCAAGGGAATGAACGACTATCTTCCTTCCGAGGTTGCACTTCGTGAATACGTAAAAAGTGTGATCGTAAGCTCGTATACCGCCGACGGCTTTTGTATGATCGAAACTCCCGCTGTTGAGCATATTGAAAATCTCACAGGTAAAAACGGCGGCGAAAACGAGAAGCTTATCTTCAAAATTATGAAGAGAGGTGAAAAGCTCGCAAACGCTTCTTCGGAGGACGAGCTTTGCGACAGCGGTCTCCGATACGACCTCACCGTGCCGCTTTCCCGTTACTATGCTAACAATTCCGCTAAACTGCCCTCTCCCTTTCTTGCAATGCAGATCGGCAACGTATGGCGTGCAGACAGACCACAGAAGGGAAGATACCGTCAGTTCACTCAGTGTGATATCGACATTCTCGGTGATGCTACCCAGACTGCGGAAATCACTCTTATTTCTTCCACAGCAGGCGTACTTCGCAAGCTTGGATTTGATAATTTCACTATCAGAATCAACGACAGACGCATGCTCAAACTTTGTGCAGAGGCGTGTGGATTCGCACCCGAGGAGCATGACAAGGTATTTATAATCCTTGACAAGATGGACAAGATCGGTCTTGAAGGTGTTAAGAATGAGCTTATAGCAGAGGGTTATGACGAGGCTTGTGTAAATAAGTACATTGCTCTTTATGACGACTGCGATTCTACAACTGTTGAGAAGTTTGCTGAAAACCTCGGTGAGACGGGCGCAAAGATTGCAAATGATCTTTCAACCATTATGCGTTGTGCATCCGCTGCAACGGTGGGCGGCTGCAAGCTTGCTTTTGACCCCACTCTTGTAAGAGGTATGTCCTATTATACCGGAACCATCTTTGAAATCAGAATGGACGGATACGGCTATTCCGTTGGCGGCGGCGGAAGATACGACGAGATGCTCGGCAAATTTATGGGTCAGAAAGTTCCCGCGTGCGGATTCTCCCTCGGTTTCGAGCGTATAGTTTCAGCTCTGGCTGATTCGGGCTTTGTGCCTCCTTGCGCAAGTCGTTCGGTTGCGTTCCTTGCGTCTAAGAATATGTCTGAGGATGAAATGCTCAAGATGTATTCTGATGCAGCAGCACTTCGCGCAGATGGTGCGAAGGTTCTCGTTACCGCTAAGATGAAGAATGTGTACTTCCAAAAGACCAAGCTTTCCGAGGAAGGCTATACCGAATTTTTTGAGTATTGATGTATATTGTAGATTCACACTGCGACAGCATTCAGCTCGTAGATAAGGGCAAATTTCCGCTTGTAAATCCTCATAATTTCAGCGCAAAATATAAACAATTGCAATTTGTAGCAATGTTTTGTATGGCGCGTGACGGCAATCTTGAGGAGGCATACAAGCGAGCTGTCAGATATATAGGTCATTTCAATATTGCGATGCAGAAGGAATCCGATAAGGTTATTCAAGTCAGAACTTATCAGGATATCGAACGTGCTTTGGCCGAAAACAAACACGCAGCTTTACTTGCTGTTGAGGGCGGCTCAGCTATCAAGGGATCTAAAGAGGTTCTGCGCGATTTTTACTGTGCAGGAGTTCGCGTTTTCGGACTCGCGTGGCTCTCAAACGAGCTTGCTAAAAGTAACCGAATTGCAGCAGGTGAGGAGGATACAGGACTTACTGAACTCGGAAGAGAAATCGTAGCAACGGGCAACGAACTCGGCATAATCTTTGACGTTTCGCATCTTTCCGATAAAAGCTTCTGGGATCTTGCTGAAATTTCTGAAAAGCCTTTGATTGCATCTCACTCCAACTTCAGAACGCTTTGTCCTCACAGCAGAAACCTTACCGATGAAATGGCGCGCTTTATCGTTGAGCACGACGGTATGATCGGTCTCAATATGTATCCCGAATTTATAGATGAGAAATCGGATATGCAGAATGTTGACCGTTATTTTGATCATCTTGATTACTGTGTCGATAAATTCGGAGCAGATAACGTCGGCTTCGGAGGCGACGTAGACGGTACAAGCGGAGAATATCCTTCTCCTATTAACGAAGAGTCCTCTATCCACGATCAGTTTTTGGAAGTGATGTATAAAAGAGGATATTCCGATGATATTATTGAAAAGTTCGCTTACAAGAATTTCATGAATTTCCTGAAGAAATATTTATAATATCAATAAGAACCAAGCCTATGAGCTTGGTTCTTATTTTTTATTTTATCGGAACGATATTGTCAGCAGATTTCATAATAGAGTTTCCTTGAATAACGCCGCGTACCGAAGTCAGCGGATAGATCCGTGAATTTTGGCAAACAACGGTCCCCGGATTGAGTACGCATCCGCATCCAACCTCTGCGTTATCAGCGATAATTGCCCCGAATTTAGTCAACCCCGAATTGATTGGTGGTGTGCTTCGCACTATAACCGAGCTTCTATCTGCTTTCAGATTTGAGCAGACAGAACTTGCTCCCATGTGTGCATGATTTCCTATAACTGAATCTCCAACGTAATTGAAATGAGGTATTTGCGCATAGTCGAGTAGTATAGCGTTTTTTATCTCGCATGAATTTCCGATTACGCAGCCTGTGCCGGTTATTACGTTACCGCGTATATACGCGCCCGGGCGTATCACGCATTCGTGGCCTATGATGGCGGGAGCCATTATTGTTGCAGATGATGGTATTTTAACTTCTTTGCCGATCAGTATTCCGGGAGAATATTCAATGAAACCTTTTTCAAGGCATAAATCGTAAATCTCCTCGATGTAGCCGTTGATACGCGGCAAAATCTCCCAGGGATATACCGCATTTCTGAATAGCTTTTCGAGATAGAAGGGAACAGAGTTGAATAGACTTTTGCAAGTAATTTCTCTCATATTAAATCTTCTCTTTCTTTGATTGTTTGAGATAGTAATTCAATATATTGCCCGCACGTTTTCATGTCAGGGGCTTCAACTGTCAGACGAAGAACGTCCTCTGTGCCGCTGGCTCTCAATAAAATCCTCCCTTTATTAGCAAGAAAATCGTTAAGCTCCGATATTTTTTTGATAATCACATCATCATTCACCGAAGCAATTTTGTTTTTCACCTTAAGATTTGCTGTCATTTGAGGATACAGTACTACACCTTTGCATAAATCACTCAAATGAGCTTTAGATTCAACCATCTCGTTCGCGATTACCAATGCGGTTAATAACCCGTCTCCCGTAATCGAAAAAGGCGTCATTATTATGTGTCCCGATTGTTCACCGCCAAGCTGAAATTCGTAATCCTTTAAAGCTTGATATACATATTTATCTCCAACGGGAGTGATAAGTGTATCTATCCCTTCGTTTTTCAACGCATTTACAAACCCAAAATTCGACATTACCGTTACAGCAACAGTATTTTTGTTTAAGATTCCTAACCGCTTGAAGCGTTTTGCGATAATATAAATAAGCTTATCTCCATCAATAATGTTACCGTTTGAATCGACTGCAATACATCTGTCCGCATCTCCGTCAAATGCGAATCCGACGTCAAGCTTTTCTTTCAACACAATTTCTTGTATACTATCTAAATGAGTTGAACCGCAATCCTCGTTGATATTGGTTCCGCTCGGTTTGTTATTTATTAAAACTGCTTCAGCACCGAGCTCCGAAAATACCCTTTCCGCAATCATTGATGAAGAACCGTTTGCGCAATCGATCCCAATTCTCAAATTTCTGAGAGAATTGGGGAACAGTGAAATGAGATGTTCTATATATTTCTCTCTGCCGTCAGAATAATCAAAAATTCTGCCTATTTCTCTTCGTGTGGCAAGCGGAGCGTTGTCAGTTCCATCGATGTAGTCTTCGATAAGATCGGTAGTATCTTCTTCAAGCTTTTCACCGTATTTGTTTATTACTTTGATGCCGTTATCATAAAAAGGATTATGTGAGGCAGTTATCATTACACCGCAATCAAAGTTGTATTCCTTACAAATATACGATATGCTCGGCGTTGTCGTAACGTGCATCAAATATACGTCCGCGCCCGAAGCAACTAAGCCTGCTGATATTGCATATTCGAGCATATATCCCGATTGCCGCGTATCTTTCCCGAGGACGATTCGCGCTCTGTTTTCTTTCGATTTTTTGTTAGAATAGTTCCAACCCAGAAAACGCCCGATTTTATAAGCTTGAATTGGCGTTAAGGTAACGTTCGCCTCCCCTCTGAAACCGTCTGTTCCGAAATATTTTTCTTTTGATTTGGATTTATTTGTTACATTACCGATATCCATATTCTGTACCTCTTGATTATTGTTTATCGGTATTAGTATATGTCGTTAATTGTCTGTTGAAACAAAGAACCGTCGGTCTTATTGAAAAGACCGACGGTAAAATATTAATTGTTATAATCTTCCTCGCAAGCGTCCTCGTCGAGAGGGATCTGCTTTGCGGTGAGCTTTTCGTGATCTGCTGCATCCTCTACAAAATTGAGCTCGGATTTGATATAAGATTCAGCAGGAAATTCTTCATCAGGCTCGATTACGTCATAAGCATCGGTATCGAAAAGGTCGAGCAGATAACCCTTTTTCAATAGCTTGACGTATTTAAGAATTGCAGCAATAGCTACAACGAATGAAGTAACAGATGCCAAAACAGTTAGACAAACCAAAGCAGTCTTCTTACTCTTTTCCTTGCGCAGTTTTTCACGGCGAAGCTCAAGGAGATGAGTGGTCAAATTATAGCAGGTGATTACGGTAATAATGAACATCGAATATTTTCCGATTCGATATAGCAGTCTGCGGAATTTCATTCCTGTCTTATTAATCCCCTTTTGCATTTTTAACCTCCGTTAAAAGCAGTAAGCTTAGTTATCGTTTTCCTTTGCGATGTGCTTGAGATAAGCGTTGATAAATCCGTCAATCTCTCCGTTCATAACAGCGGAGATATTACCGGTTTCAAATCCGGTTCTGGTATCCTTTGCAAGAGTGTAGGGCATGAATACGTAAGAACGGATCTGAGATCCCCATTCGATATTGGTCTTGTTGCCCTGAATTTCCTCGATAGTATCAAGACGCTCACGAATCTTGATCTCCATAAGCTTGGATTTGAGCATCTTCATTGCAGTTTCCTTGTTCTGAAGCTGAGAACGCTCGGTCTGACAGGTAACTACGATACCGGTAGCCTTGTGGATAAGACGAACAGCGGAAGAAACCTTGTTTACGTTCTGACCGCCTGCTCCGCTGGAGTGGAATGCGATAAAATCATAATCCTCGTCGCGGATAACAACCTCGTCGAGTTTATCAAACTCGGGCATTACCTCGATAGAAGCAAAGGACGTGTGTCTGCGGCCCTGAGAGTCATAAGGGGAAACACGAACGAGTCTGTGAACACCGTTTTCGCTCTTGAGATAACCGTAGGCATTAACACCTTCAACCATAATGGTAGCGCTCTTGATGCCCGCTTCTTCGCCGTCAAGCCAATCCGTGAGCTTAACCTTAAATCCGTTGCGCTCAGCCCATCTTGTGATCATACGGTAAAGCATAGATGCCCAGTCCTGAGCCTCGGTTCCGCCTGCTCCGGGGTGGAAGGAAATGATGGCATTGTTTCTGTCATATTCGCCGGAGAGGAGAATAGAGATTCTTTCCTTTTCTTCCTCTGCGGTAATCGCAGCAAGCTCTGCTTCAACCTCTTCTACACAGCTCTCGTCGTTCTCTTCGATTGCGAGCTCTGCGAGAGCGATAGCATCCTCAAGTCTTGCGCAAAGCGCATCGTAATTTGATACGGTATCCTTCGCCTGCTTGATCGCCTGGAGAACCTTAGAGGAATTCTCCTGATTGGACCAAAAATCGGGGTCGAGAGTCTGAGCCTCAAGCTCCTCTACCTTAACCTTTAATTCTTCAACTCTGAGCGCGTTTCCGAGCTCAGCAACAACGGGACGCATACCCGTGAGCTTATATTTTGCTTCTTCAAGTGCAACTATCAAAAAAGACCTCCCGTCCAAAACGGACATTTAGTAATTAATTTTCATTATATTATAGCACATTTACCATATGAATTTCAATGGGTATTTTAAAAAATTCAAATTTGTTATATATTTTTTCATATTTTAAGCATAATAACTTGATTTTATTCGAATTAAATGGTATTATTATATTACCAAAAGTAAAGGAATAACGCAATGAAAGCTGTAATATTTGATTTTGACTATACTCTTGGAGATTCATCAAACGGAATTGTCGAAAGTATTAATTACGCTTTAGACAAATTGGGATATGATCATTTGTCAAAGCATGAAATCAGTAAGACGATAGGATATTCACTTAAAGATACTTTCACAATTTTAACAGGAAATGATGATGAGTTCTCTACAAGTCGATTTGCAAAATTATTTAAAGAGCGTGCTGATGAGATAATGACGGAGAGCACAGTCCTGTATACGTATGTAATCAAACTTTTGGAGCTAATACGGTTAAATAATTGCAAAATAGCAATCGTGACCTCGAAATTCCATTACAGAATCGAACAGATACTGTCAAAGTTCGGTATATTATCTAAAATCGACGTAATTCTCGGAGCAGAGGACGTAATTAATGAAAAACCTGCCCCGGATGGGTTATTGTTAGCATTGGATTTGCTTGAGGTAGGTAAGGAAGATTGTATTTACGTCGGAGACAGCACAGTTGATGCAAAAGCCGCTCAAGCCGCAGGGATTGATTTTATTGCGGTGCTGTCCGGTGCTACTGAAAGAGCGCAATTTGATAAGTTGCCCACTGTTTATATTGCTCGGGATATTAGCGATGTAAAGGACTATTTGTTCGGAGGAGATGAAAAGTAATGTATAACGTTAAATGCGGCTCAGATAGATTTGACTATATTGATAAATTGATTTCAGGCAAAAGATGCGGCTTGCTTACCGCAGCTTCTGGCGTAGATTCAAAAGGAAAACCGACGTACTATAAGTTGTATGAGAGAGGCATATTAACCGTTCTATTCGCACCTGAGCACGGAATACACTCGGTTTTACAGGACGGAGGTTGGGACGGTGGTTATACCGACAAAGAAACGGGCTTGCCGGTTTACGATTTGCCTGCTAAGGGCAATCCGAGTATCGGAGAGGCGCTTTCTTTGTGTGATGTAGTGCTGTACGATATTCAGGACGTAGGCGCACGCTTTTATACGTATATTTATTGCCTGACATATCTGATGTCCGAATGCGCCGTGAGAAATATTCCAATAATCATTCTAGACCGACCGAATCCGATCTCCGGCTCTTTAAGTGCAATCTCGGGCGCGATACTTGATGAGGAGCGGTATTCTTCTTTTGTAGGTAAATATGCAATGCCTACACGTTATTCTTTAACCTGCGGTGAATTTGCAAGTTACATCAATAATAAAAAACAAATCGGGTGCGAATTGAACATTGTTGAGTGCTTGGGATGGAACAGAAAAATGTACGGCGATGAAACCGGGCTTCCTTGGATAAATCCCTCTCCGAACATACCAAGTGTAAATTGTGCCATAAATTATATCGGAACTTGTTTGATCGAAGCGACAAACATATCGGAGGGAAGAGGAACTACGAGACCTTTTGACATAGTCGGCGCACCGTTTATTGACTCAGCTAAGCTTTGTGATACAATGAACGGATATCAGATTGACGGAGTGTTCTTCAACAGAGCTTTCTTTACACCTATGTTCGGTAAGTGGCAGAAGGAATATTGCGAGGGTATACAGATAAATATTACCGATAGACATTCGTATGATCCGCATAAGATGGGTTTGTGCCTTATAAAGGCGTTATCGCAATTCAAAGAATTTGAGCTTAAAGCTCATTCTATGTGGTTGAGATACGGTAACGATACAATATCCAATCTGTGTGACTTTGATCCTCTTAAAACGCTCGAAGGTGAACTGATTGGCGTTGCTGAATACAAGGATGAAATTACGCCTTATTTGCTTTATGAATAATGCTTTTTCCTGTAAACACTTGACCAAACATTACTTTTGTGGTATACTAATATAAATAAAATTCAGAGGCGAAATATATGAAAACGTTTTTGATTGTAGATGGAAACAGCATCCTCAACAGAGCATTTTACGGTGTGCGTACGTTAACCAATTCTAAGGGCTTGCCTACTAATGCGGTATACGGAATGGTGACGATGCTCACGAAACAAATAGAGAATTACTCGCCCGAGTATATGGCTATAGCTTTTGATTTACGAGCACCCACGTTCAGACATAAAATGTTTGATGGATATAAGGCGAACAGAAAGGGAATGCCCGAGGATCTTGCTGTACAGATGCCTTATGCAAAGCAAGCGGCAGCCGCACTCGGATTCACCATAATAGAAAAGGAAGGCTACGAAGCGGACGATATTCTGGGTACGCTTGCGACTGCGGCAAGTAATTGCTCGGAGGATATCAGACCCTTGATTATGACAGGCGACCGCGACTCGCTTCAGCTGATAACCGATGACGTTAACGTACTTCTTGCGACGAACAACGATTACGTTCTGTTTGACAGAGATACATTCTTTGATAAATACGGAGTTCAACCGGAACAATTCGTTGACGTTAAGGCAATTATGGGGGATTCTTCGGATAATATACCCGGAATCAGCGGTATTGGTGAAAAAGGTGCTCTTGCATTGATTTCTCAGTTTGGTTCACTTGAATCGGTGTATGAGAATTATTCAAATGCAGATCTCAAACCCGCTATGCTCAAAAAGCTTGAAGCCGGACGAGAATCTGCTTTTATGTCGCAAACTCTTGCGAGAATTTGCACATCTGTTCCCGATCTTCCCGAGATATCTTCTTTGAAGACCGATGGAATCAATGAAAAGACTGCGTACGAACTTTTCACCGAGCTTGAATTTACTGCGTTGATCAAAAAGTTCAATCTTACTGCAGAAGTATCGCTTCACCCGTCTGAGTCGCAATGTACAGTAGAGTCCGTTGACGACAAAAACACTCTGATTGCAATTTTAGGTAAAACCAATGCGTCCATTTATTTTGACGGAAGCAAATTATACGCATTCGACGGAGCGGTTGCAGCCGAGTCGGAATTTGATGTTGACTGCGCGGTTTCTGTAAAATCCAACGCTGACCATATTACTTCTTTTGACGTTAAATCGCTGTATGAAGCCGGTGATACGAGTGGAGTAAGAGTCAGAAATATAGCTGACGACGTAATGCTTGCTGCTTATGTACTCGATTCTCAAGGCGGTCATTCACTTGATAAACTCGTTGCGAGATATCTCGGCGAAACGATTGATGAGAACGTTTCAAAGGCAGTTTATGTATTCAGACTGCGCGATAAGATCCTTTCTTTGATCAGCAACAGAGACGCAGAAAAGCTCTACAGAGAGATCGAAATGCCACTCGCATCAGTTCTCGCCGATATGGAAGAAGCAGGATTCATGATTGATATGGCGGGTCTTGAGGCTTACGGAGCAGTATTGAAGGAGCAAGCCGATGCTTTGGCTCAAAGAATATATTTCCTTGCAGGTGAGGAGTTTAATATAAACTCTCCAAAGCAACTCGGTGAGATACTGTTTGAGAAGTTACAGCTCCCAAGCGGTAAGAAAACTAAAACGGGTTATTCCACCAACGCGGAAATTCTCGAAAAGCTTGCACCAAAGCATCCGATCGTTTCCGATATCCTCGATTACAGACAATTAACCAAGCTTATTGGCACTTACGTTTCCGGCTTGCTGAAGGTTGCTTCCTCTGATGGTCGTATACACACGAACTTCAAACAAACCGGAACTGCTACCGGAAGACTTTCCTCGGCTGAACCCAATCTGCAGAATATTCCCGTAAAAACAGATGCGGGACGCGAATTGAGAAAATATTTTCTGCCTCAAAAGGGCTACAAATTGATTTCTGCCGACTATTCCCAAATCGAATTACGTTTGCTTGCCTGCATTTCAGGAGATGAGGCGATGATCTCTGCGTTTGCCTCGGGTGCTGATATCCATACCTCGACCGCTTCAGCGGTATTCAACATCCCGCCTGAAATGGTAACACCGCTTCTGAGAAAACGTGCCAAGGCAGTAAATTTCGGCATCGTATATGGAATCGGAGATTATTCGCTTTCCCAGGATCTCGATATTTCAATCAAGCAAGCTAAGGAATATATTAGCAGTTATCTTGACTCCTATCCAGGTGTAAAGAATTATCTTGCCGATATCGTTAAACACGCTTACGAAACGGGTGCTGTTGAAACCTTGTATGGAAGAAAGCGTTACATTCCTGAGATTTCTTCAAAAAACGCCGTTATGAGAAAATTCGGAGAGCGCGTCGCAATGAACAGCCCGATTCAAGGCAGTGCTGCAGATATTATCAAAATCGCAATGATCCGTGTTTCCGAGCGGTTTGCTTCAGAAAAGATTGATGCTAAAATCATCTTGCAGATTCATGACGAATTGATTGTTGAGGCAAGCGCGGAATGCTATGAAAAGGCAGCGGAAATATTACGCTCGGAGATGGAAAATGCCATTTCGCTCCCCATACCTCTCTCAGTCGACCTTTCTGTCGGTGATAGATGGTACGAAACTTAAAAATCAAAGGAGAATATTTACTATGAAATTACGTGCCCCTGCATATCCTATTATAACTATCGACCCTTATTTTAGCGTATGGGCTCCCACAACCAATCCCACGGAAGCGGATACCGTTCATTGGACCAACAGACCGAATACCATTTCGATAGTTGCTACCGTTGACGGCAAAGAATTCCGTCTGTTTGGTTCTTACGCTAATGATAATATTCCCGCAGCAGATTTCATTTCCGCTGATTGTACAGCGTTTTCAACCACTTACGAATACATCGCCAACGGCGCAAATATCACGCTCGTATTTACTTCGCCCATCATTCCCGATGATCTTTATATGCTTTCGCGCCCTGTCAGCTATCTTGAAGTAATCAAGGAATCTGCGGACGGAAAGCGCCACGATATGTCGATCCGCATAGAGGTTTCCGAGGAAATTTGTATGAATCTGCGCGGTGACGATGAGGTCGATCATGAGATCATAGAGCTCGGAAAATATTCTTGCGTTAAAATGGGCAAACGCGATCAAGAAATTCTTTCTCGCGACGGTGACGACCTCAGGATCGAGTGGGGATATTTCTATCTCACAGGTATTGGAAGCACCTATTGCAGAAAAGATACGGACGGTATGGCTTTTGCCGGTATTATTGCAGACATCAAGACGAACAGCGTTTTCACTTTTGCTTACGATGATATAGAGAGTATGGTGTATTTCGGAAAGCATCTGAAATCATATTGGAATAAGGACGGAGCCAAAATCACCGATGAGATTTTCAAAGCACACGGAGATTACAGAATAGTAAAGAACAAGTGCGACCGTATGGGAGACAAGCTTTTCTGTGATGCAACGAGAGCTGGCGGAGAAAAGTATGCGGAAATTTGCGAGCTCTCATTAAGACAGGCTATTTCTGCGCACAAGCTTGTTCTTGACGAAAACGGTGACGTACTGTTCATTTCTAAGGAATGTTATTCAAACGGTTGTGCCGCTACAGTAGACGTAAGCTATCCTTCGATCCCTCTGTTCTTGATCTATAACCCCGAGCTTGTTAAGGGTATGATGCGTCCTATTTATAAATACGCCGCTTCTCCCGAATGGAGTTACGATTTCGCTCCCCATGATGCTGGCAGATATCCTTGGGTCAACGGTCAGGTATACGGCGGCAACAGGCTTGAAAAGCAGATGCCCGTCGAAGAATGCGGAAATATGCTCGTAATGGAAACCACGGTCGCCATTGCTACAAAGGATGCATCGTTTGCCGCTCAGCACATGGATATTCTCGATCAATGGGTAAAATACCTTATCGAGAAAGGAAGAGATCCCGAGAATCAGCTCTGTACTGACGACTTTGCTGGTCATCTTGCACACAACTGCAATCTTTCGCTTAAGGCGATTATGGGTATTGCAGGTTATGGAATACTCAAGGGAATGCTCGGTGACAAGCGCGCTCGCAGAAAGTATATTTCTATGGCTCGTGAAATGGCACTCGACTGGGCACAAAGAGCCTCTAACGGTGATGGAAGTTATCGACTTGCTTTTGACAAGCCCGGCACTTTCAGTATGAAATATAACATTGTTTGGGATAAGCTATTCGGAACAAATATAATGCCTAAGACAGTTATTCAGTCTGAGGTAGCAAGCTATCGAAAGCACACGGATCCTTACGGACTTCCCCTTGATAACAGAAAGCCTTACACCAAGAGTGACTGGCTGATCTGGACAGCTACTCTTGCTTCAGATCGCGATACCTTTGAAGAAATGGTATCTCACCTTTGGGAGGCTTACAATAAAATGGAGTCTCGCGTTCCGATGACGGACTGGTATTATACCGTTACAGGTCAACATAAAACGTACATCAGCGGTTCTGAGAAGATTGAAAAGAGCTTCAGAAACAGAACCGTCGTAGGTGGACATTTCATCAAGCTTCTTGAATACAAGCAGATTATGAAAATCAAATGATACAGAATTGAGATTAAAATGATTACGGAAAGAAAAGATATTACCACTATTTGTTCCAATATTACAATCGATCCCCTGAACAGCCATCTGAAATTCGCGGGACGCGATACCACGCTACTTGCAAAAAAGTACGGCACACCTCTTTATCTCATAGACGAAGAATACATAAGAAATATGTGCCGCATTTACAAAGAAGCAATGGAAGAGGCGTTTGATTCACATTCAAAGCCCTTGTTTGCGAGCAAATCGCTTTGCTTCAAAAAGATCTATCCTATTATACATTCCGAGGGTGTCGGTGCAGACGTTGCTTCTATCGGTGAATTGTTTACAGCACTTGAAGCAGGTTTTATTCCAGATAATATAATGTTCCACGGTAACAACAAGACTGATGACGATATCATTTTTGCGATCACTCATAAGGTAGGGTGCTTTGTTTGTGATAACCGAGAGGAGCTTGAGGTTATCGACCGCGTGGCAGGCGAACATAATGTTAAACAGAGAATTTTAATAAGAGTTACTCCCGGTATCGATCCTCACACTCATGCAAAGATAAATACCGGCAGAGTCGACAGCAAGTTCGGTGCTGCAATCGAGACTCATCAAGCTGAGGAGCTTACCTCCTTTGCGCTCAGACTTAAAAATATTGATCTTCTTGGCTTTCACTGTCACATCGGTTCTCAGATATTTGATTTTGAACCTTTTGCTGACGCTGCAAGAATTATGCTTAATTTCATCGCCGACATAAAGAGTACTATCGGCTACACAGCAAAATATTTGAACCTCGGAGGCGGTATGGGGGTCAGATACACGCCTGAACATCCGGTTATAGACTACAAGGCAAATATTCTTAAAATCGGCGAAGTAGTGAAATCTGAATGCAAGAAGCTTGGTATCAAGCAGCCGCACATTTTTATGGAGCCCGGACGCAGTATCGTCGCTGCAGCCGGTATGACTCTATATACCGTCGGAGCAATCAAAACCATTGAAGGCTTCAGAAATTACGTTTCGATCGATGGCGGTATGGCGGATAATCCTCGTTATACATTGTACAGCTCTCCGTATTCGGTTGCTCTTGCAAACAAGGCTGATGAAATCGCTGATTTCAAGTGCACGGTTGCGGGAAGATGCTGTGAAAGCGGTGATCTTATTCAGGAGGATGTAATGCTGCCGAGACCTACTCGCGGTGATATTCTTGCTGTTGCAACCACAGGAGCATACAATTACTCTATGGCTTCCAACTACAATCGACTCACACGCCCTCCCATAGTCGTTCTCACTAAAGATGACGAATATACAGCGGTTGAGCGCGAATCGTTGGCTGACCTTCTTATTAACGATAATTAACAGTAAAGCACCAAGCTAATTGCTTGGTGCTTTACTGTTATCATTTTTTCAATTCAAGTGTTCTTTGATAAGCTGAGCTTACAGCGTTGATTGCTGCCGCTCTCATACCGCTTTCTTCAAGGGCGCGTACTCCCGCTATTGTTGTTCCTCCCGGGCTGCAGACTTTATCTTTGAGAACTGCAGGATGTTCTCCCGCAAGAATAAGCTCTGCGGTTCCCTTGATCATTTGAGCAGAGTAGAGAAGTGCCTTGTCTCGCGGTACTCCGCAGGCGACAGCGGCATCTGCGAGCGCTTCAGCAAATATAGCGGCAAATGCAGGTCCGCAGCCTGAAACTGCGCTTGCGGCATCTATGAGGCTTTCAGGAATCTTGTCAAGCTTTCCCGCATATGAAAGGACTTCAAGAAAACTGTTTTCGACATCGTCTGTAACCATGGAATTGCACGCATAGAGAATCATTCCGGCTCCAACAGAGCAAGGCGTATTAGGCATAATTCTTATTATAGGTCGGTTAATGCCGAGTACCTTTTCAAAATATTCAATACAAAGACCTGCAGCCATTGTAATTATGGTGCAATTGCTGTTGTTAATGATATCAACTAAGGGAGATACGGCAATATCCATAACCTGAGGTTTTATGCCAAGGAAAACAAAGTCCGAATTATTTATAAGTTCATCAGATTCTTGCGGTATTGCGCCTAATTCTGATTGAAGTGCCTGAATTTTAATTTTATCAAAGTCGCAAATTGCCACTTGAGCACCTTTGACCGCTTTTGCAGCAGCACGGGCAAGTGCACCGCCCATATTGCCACATCCAATAAATCCTGCTTTGTATTGCATAATATACTCCTTATCTGATTTGACCGTTTCCTCTAATTTTATACTTATACGAGGTAAGCTCGCAAAGCCCCATCGGGCCTCTTGCGTGAAGCTTTTGTGTGGATATTCCGATCTCGCAGCCAAGTCCGAATTCGCCACCATCTGTGAATCTTGTTGAAGCGTTCCAATAAACAGAGGTGCTGTCGATTTCATTCAAAAATCTTTCAGCTGAACTTGCATTCTCAGTCACGATAGCTTCACTGTGCTGAGTGGAGTGCTTGCCGATGTGCTTGATCGCATCCGAAAGCGAATTGACGGTCTTTACAGCAAGAATGTAATCAAGAAATTCCGTATCGAAATCCTCGTCCGAAGCGGGAGTTCCGTCAATTATCTCAGCTGCAGGAGCATCTATGCGAAGCTCGACAGGATTGAGACCGCGATCGATTCTGGCGTCGCAAAGCAAATTTTTGAGTTTTGGCAGAAATTCTTCTGCTATATCTTTATGAACCAAACAAACTTCAGCCGCATTGCAAACCGACGGGCGCTGAGTCTTGGCATTTTCTATGATAGAAAGAGCTTTATTTATGTCGGCATCCTTATCAACAAAAACGTGGCAAATGCCTGTGCCGGTTTTAATACAAGGAACTTTCGCATTTTCAACGCAAGAACGAATAAGTCCGGCACCTCCGCGGGGAATAAGGGCATCAACGTAATCTACCGCAGTCATTAATTCGGCTGCTGCGGCGCGGCTGTTGTCCTCCAAAATATTAATGCAATCGGGGTTACAGAAAGGTTCAATAGCATCGCGTAGAGCACTGATGATGGCTGTGGAGGTCTTGTGTGCCTCCTTGCCGCATTTAAGTACACAAGCGTTTCCGCTTTTAAAGCAAAGAGCGGCGGCGTCGGATGTTACGTTAGGTCTGCTTTCATAAATAATTCCGATAACTCCAAGAGGGACACTTACTTTTTCAATTGACAATCCGTTGGGGAGTTGATTCTTAGAAAGTAAATTGCCTACAGGATCGGGGAGGGAGATGACGTCACGAATTCCCTTAGCCATTCCTTTAATTCTTGATTCTGTCAGTATCAAGCGATCTATCATCACATCAGAAAGCGTGCCTTTAGCGGCATATACATCAGATTCGTTTGCGGTTAAGATTTCGTCTGCGGCAGATTCAAGAGCGTCAGCCATAGCACTCATAGCAAGGTTTTTCGTTTCAGTCGACAAAAGCGCTATCGCAGTTGATGCCTCTTTTGCGCGTTTCAATATTTCAAGCGTAGTAGCCATTTTATACTCCTTTTTTTGAATAGAAGCGAGTGCAGACGGCATTTTGACCGTCTATTATATCATAGAGGATCTTGGGCTCCGAACCGTTAGCAATAATCATATCACACCCACCGTTCATACAAATCTCAGCGGCTGTAAGTTTTGTTTTCATACCGCCTGTTCCGAGAGTTGAAGCAGAGTCACCGGCGAGGGACAATATATCAGAATTGATTTCGTGAACCTCATTGATAAGCTTTGCGTCAGGATATTTGTGAGGGTCGGCTGTATAAAGACCGTCTATATCAGATAAAAGGATAAGCAGATCCGCCGAAACGCTTACGCTCACGAGAGCTGATAGGGTATCGTTATCACCCACCTTGATCTCTTGAGTAGCGATGGTGTCGTTTTCATTAATTATCGGAATAGCCTTCAGCTCAAGGAGCTTGCTTATGGTATTGATGAAGTTCTGATGGCGATCTGAGTGCTGAAAATCATCTCCGGTCAATAGAATTTGTGCTACGGTATGGTGATATTCAGCAAACAATTTATCGTATCTGTACATAAGCTCACACTGACCAACGGAAGCGGCAGCTTGTTTTGTAGCTATATCCTGGGGCTTGGAGGGGAGGGATAACTTTGCTGTTCCCATACCGATAGCTCCGCTTGTTACGATTATAATTTCTTCGCCTGAGTTTTTAATATCACTCAAAATGCGGCATATTTCTTCTGTTCGGCGAATATTTAATTCACCGGATTTATGTGTAAGCGTGGAAGTTCCGATTTTTACAACTATTCTCATGATGGATTCCTTAAATTATAGAAATGTATTTGAAAAGATTATATACACTGATTCCGACTATAGTGATCAACATACAGCAAAAGAGCGAGTCTACTGCCTTTGTGGAAAGCCTTTTATTGATCCTTCTGCCTACAAAACCACCGACAACGCCCGAAATTATCATAATTACCAGAGCTAAAATATCTGTATCGGGTACAGATGACGATGCAAATGAAAAAATTAAGCTTGCCGTTTGCGCAAAAAAGATCATATAAAGCGAATTAAGCGCGGCGTCTTTTGTATTCATCGAGAAAAAGAAATACAATACCGCAAGATTAATCGGACCGCCTCCGATACCAAGGAATGATGAAAGGATGCCGAGCACGAGACCGATAGAAACGCAAATAAGGGTTGAATTAATATTTTTAGTAACTATTCGCTTTTTGTTAAGAACGTATATAAATACTCCCAAAGTAAGAAGGATCATAATGATGCTTTGGACTGTTCCTACAATCCCGTCACTTTCAGCCATTCTTTTAATGACGTCAAAAATTAGTTTTCCTGCCACTCCTCCGACTGCAGAACCGATAGCAAGAGGCGTGGTTCTTTTTTTATCGATTTTAGCTTCGCCACTTTTAGAGGAGAGAAGAGAAACAACACTCATTGCAAGAACGCTGCAACCTGAAAGAAAGCTTATCTGGGAAACAGACAGATCTACGGTCGCGTCAAAGACCGGCTTAATAATCACACCGCCACCTATTCCCGAAATCGCTCCGAGCGTTGTGGCTAAAAGACATATCAATGAATAGAAGACATACTCCATTGTTCACACCTTTAAAATATAATGTATATATTTTACCACAATCTTAGCAATAAATCAATACTTAAAATGCGTTTTGCAAGAAAATATTTTTAGCTTGCATTTGCATGAATATTTATACACCGTATATACATAAACCATCTATCTCAGATGTCGATATCACGAATTGTTCTTCGGGCGCCAATGAACCAAAAATTACACTCAATGAACCACATTTTGGCTAAAATGTTTTGTATTTTTGAGTAAAGGCTTGACTTTCTTTGCTTTTTGTTCTATAATATCAATGAGTAATTCAGAAATTGAGGATAAATTAAATGAAACGCGATTCTCTTATCACTGAAGATTTGATTTTAGAAGTTCTCGCCTCTGTTTATAATGAACATAAGCGTCCCAAATTGGTTCATTACGAGCATGCGGTAGCAAAATTGAAATGCGAAAAGCTCAATCTTGTGCCGGGTACTTATACCCATCGACAGGTTCATACGTCTGTATGGCGGTCTATGAGTGAACTCGTTGATAAAGGTGTCGTAATCAAGGATGGGATCTTTTATTATGGGAAAGAAGAGTATGAAGATTACTGCGGAAGAAATGATTTCAGAAAATTCATTTACCCGGAAAACGCTGATTTCCAATTAATTACTGATAACACAGTAGCAATAAAGCTTGCAAAAGTCGGCGATCACGATCTGGTTAATAGTGCGGTGATTCAAAAATTTGGTGAAAACAGAGTATATGCTTCATTTGTTTGCGACAAGGTATTAGTAATAGTTTTTCGCTGTGAGACCTGTGATAATGATACTTTTCGTGATTTAAAAGATGCCGTATCGGAAGCTCATTTGTACCATAAATTGAATAATGAAACTAATTTAATTCAGTATCTACGCAATAATCAAAAATAATCTTTGGATTCAATTCCGTTTCTTGCTTCCTTGAAAAAACAAAAGCTATCTCATTAGCTGACGCGCCGTAACGAAGGTTTAAAAAATAACAAGTGGTAAAGACAATCGATACAGTATATCGCAAATAATTATTCGAATGGAGATACTGTAATGAAAACATTGTACGAAACACTTGGTGGAACCTATCGTGAAGAAAACGGGCATCTTATTCCGGAAATAGAACTGCCCGAACAAACCAATTATCAAATTGGCAAGTACGGGCAGTTTTATCTTGACTTTATTAAGAATCACCGTCGCGGAAGGTACACCACTCTGCTGACCGAAGGCAAGTTGAACGCTCGGTTGCACGAGATAGACCTTGAAGCAAACAAAATGCTTGAAACCATCATCCACCGCCTCGCCGCCGAAAGAGGTATTGACGAGAATTTGAAAGCTTGCGATATGCTCCGTTGGGTTGCAGAGATGAACAACATCAAGGCAAGCGCGGAAGAGATTGTTTTGCGGGAGGTGGTGTTGGTATGAAGTCGATCATCAACGAACTTTGGCACGGAAATGTCTGTCCTCAGACAGATAGCCGCAACAACTCTCCCGAAATGAAGGAGCTTATGGAATATATGGCTCGGCATCACGATGACCTGCTCAAAACAATGACCGACGAGCAAAGGGAAATCTTTGAGAAGTTCGATGATTGTTGGAGCGAATACGCGAGCTACGCTGAAGAAGCCATCTTTAGATACGCTTTCAAGCTCGGTATGCAGATTGCGATTGAAACGCTAACAAATAACGAATAACCAAAGCGGCAGGGATTAGAAACGGATCCCTGCCGCAACTTTTTTCAAAAACTTTCCCAAAACATATTGACAAACATCGAAGTGCGTGTTAGAATATATCTACACTTATCGATGTGTTGGAAGGAGGAACGGCAAAATGGCATTCAAGCACAACGAGGGAATAAAGGTGTTCAAGGCTCTTGCCGACGATAACCGTCTTGAGATTATGGAGCTTTTGATGAGTGGCGAGAAGTGCGGTTGTGCTCTCCTTGAAGAACTTAAGATCGGGCAGTCAACTCTTTCTCACCATATGCGTATACTGTGTGAGGCAGGGCTCGTCGATGCCTGCAAGGAAGGTAAATGGATGCACTATTCGCTTTCCGCAGAAGGTTCGGCACAGGTCAGAGCGTTGATCGAAAGATACACCCTATCACCCGACAAGGCTTGCGGATATAGGAAATGCGATAGTTGCAAAAAGTAAATATATTCAAGGTCAGCATTCGTGCTGACCTATAAACAAAACCAACACATTGATACATATAGATATATAAATGTAATTGGAGGTACATTAT
>JAZRGT010000063.1:0-73313 GCA_045644325.1 Eubacteriales bacterium
ATCGAACTCGTGTTACCGCCGTGAAAGGGCGGTGTCTTAGCCGCTTGACCAACGGGCCTGGTAGCGGAAGTCGGACTTGAACCAACGACCATTCGGGTATGAACCGAGCGCTCTAGCCAACTGAGCTATTCCGCCACAAGACTCGTATATTATACCACAAAGTATTCCGTTTGTCAATACCTTTTGAGAAGTTTTTTTAGAAAATTGCAAAAAAATTTGTCGAATGCTCGGGGAGACTTCTGAAACTTCTGATTGGTTGGTGTTTTTTATATAAATTTTTTGGTATATATCTATTTGTAATGAAATGTTCATTTATTTGCTGTATAATTATATTATCTATTATCTGTTACCGAAAGGGATAATATTTTTATGAGTAATCTTTACACGTTTATGGGCGGAATTCGTTTGCATTATGATGAGCGCGAGCGTGCCGCTTTGAAGCAGCCGATCGCCGTGATGCCTGCGCCATCGCAGATCGAGATAGCTTTTCCTCCTTGCTGTCGGAGCTCTCTGTCGGTCGGGGACGGCGTTTATCTCGGACAGCGCATTTCTGATGACTCGTCGGTAAAGCTGATGCATTCAAGCGTTTCGGGAAGAATCGGGGAAGTGAAGCTCGATGAGGAGGGTTACGTGCGCTCCGTCGTTATTGAAAATGACGGCAACGATACGCCCGATCCTTCGCTTGTGCCTTTTTCAAAAAAGCTGACTGATACGTCCCCCGAGGAGATCGTTGATATAATCAGAAACGCGGGCATCTGTGAAACGGGAGAAGGTCTTTCCGTGGCAAGACGCCTTGAGATCGCGCTTGGCGGAGCGAAGCGACTGATGGTCGATTGCACCGAATGTGAGCCGTTTCTTGCCACTCGCGGAAGGCTGATCCTCGAACGCGCGACCGATATTCTTAACGGTGCGAAGATCCTTTTGCGCGCTCTCTCCGTGCCTTTTGCCGATATAGTTGTTGACAATTCCGATATAGGTGTCATCCGTGCGCTTGAAGCGGCGGTTGCGAACAATCCGCTTCTTAGAATTAGAGTTGCGGACGCCAAGCATCCTCAAGGGGACAAGAGACTTATCGTCAACGCTGTTACAGCCAAGGAAACGCCCGTCCGCGAGGCGAATGCTCAGGTTGGTTACGTTGTTTTTTCCGCAGAGGCTTGCGCCGATATCTTTTGTGCGTTTGCAAAGGGAATGCCTCAGGTTCGCAGATTGGTGACCGTTGCGGGCGATGCGATCTCCGAATGCAGAGTGCTTGACGTTGCAATCGGCACGCGCGTTTCGGATATCGTTGATTTCTGCGGAGGATATACTACTCAGCCCGATAAAGCCGTTTGCGGCGGACTTATGCGCGGATTTGAAATGATCTCGGAGGAGAGAGGAGTCGAAAGATCCGACTATGCATTCCTTTTCCTCACTTCAAAATATAAAGCTGTCCGCAAGAATTCAGATTGTCTCCGTTGCGGAAAATGCGTTAAGAGCTGCCCGATGCACCTGATGCCGCTTTATCTTGCGAGCGCGTCAAAGAAGAAAAATATTCGCCGGGCATTGGCGATGGGACTTAAGAACTGCATCGAATGCGGAACCTGCACCTACAACTGTCCCGGCGGTGTGGAGCACGTCGCTTATATCCGCCAAGCAAAGGAGATATACAATTCAGAGCAGGCAAAGGAGGCTCAAGATGAATAATTCTACCGAATATTCCGCGCCCCATTTGAGAAATAACGAAAACGAGCTTTTGCTCTCGCTCGATTTCTTTATTGCCGCCCTGCCCGTTATGGTTTGGAGCGCGATCGCTTACGGCGCGCGTCCGATTGGAATCATCGTGCTCTCAATGCTTTGTGCATCTCTCTTTGAGGTGGCATCTGCTTGCCTCCTCCGCCGCAGAGTACAGATATATACCGCCGCGGTGCTTGGTATGACAGTCTCGTTCTTTATGCCCGCAACGATCTCTTATTGGTGGGTGCCTCTCTCTGCACTGATCGCCGTTGCTGCACGCAGGTTTACCGCGGGCGTTCTCAATCCGATCGCCGCCGCGCTTTTGCCGCTGTTCCTTTTTGAAAACGAGATGACGTCTTTTACAAAGGTCTATCATAGGCTCGGACTCGGAGTTTTCTCATACGCGGAAAATATTGAGGATATTGCGGTCACTCTGCCCGTCAAGACGCTTTCGCCTGAAACGACGCCTGCCGCGTCGGCGTTCGACGTTTTTCTCGGAAACTCTCCCGAATCGCTCGGAGGGCTTTCTGCGGCTCTTTTACTTATCGGTTGCGGTTATCTTATCATCCGCGGCGTGATCTCCTGGCAGATCCCCGTCGGATTTATAGGCGGCGCGGCTGTTATATGGTACGTATTTATGTTTGACGGCGTAAATTATGACTATGCGATTTATCACCTCTGCTCGGGCGGTATTGTTCTTGCGGCGGTGTTCGGCGCGACCGAATATTCGTCAGCGCCCGTCGTTCCCTTCGGAAGACTTGTTCACGGCGTGGGATGCGGCGTGCTTGCAATGGTCTTCCGCCGCTTCGGACTTTACACCGAGGGGGGTCTTCTCGCGATGCTGATAATGAGTCTGCTCTCTCGCGTGATCGACCTCGTCACCGCAGAGCGTTATTTCGGATACCGAACCAAAAAGCTCGGCGAGCGCTTCGGATGCTTTTTTCCGAAGATAAAATAACTGAAAAGGACGGAGAAATATGCTTTCTCCGTCCTTTTTCCGTGGGTTGAAAAGTACGCGTTTTTGTGGTATAATATATTAAAAAATAAGGGGGCGTGGCTTTGATGAAAACGATAGCGATCGTTGATGATGATATTTATATTGGAAATATGCTTGAAGAAATTCTTATGAAAGAGGGCTACGGCATTCTCCGCGCGTATTCTGGAACCGAGGCTTTGATGCTTCTCTCAAAACGGATGCCCGACTTGGTCTTGCTTGATCTGATGCTCCCGGGGCTTTCGGGGGAGCAGATACTTCCGAAGATCAAAAATATCCCCGTGATCGTTGTCAGCGCGAAGGTTGACTTGGATAATAAGGTCGATCTGCTCTACCGTGGGGCGGTGGATTATATTACAAAGCCCTTTAATACCAAGGAATTGCTTGCAAGGATCGCTGTTGCGCTGAGAAATACTGCCATACCGCCCAAGATCTTGCATTTTGACGCCATTACCTTGAATACCGTCAATTTCGCCGTTTCGGTAAACGACGCGGAACTCAAGCTGACGCGGACGGAATATGCGATACTGAAATGCCTGATGACGAACTCGGGAGGTGCGGTTTCGAAATCGCAGCTGCTCGATCATATCAGTATCGATACTCCCGACTGCACCGAAAGCTCGCTCAAGATTCACGTCAGCAATCTCCGCAAAAAGCTTCGCGACGCATCGGGTAAGGATTATATCGAAGCGGTCTGGGGGATCGGATTCAAACTGACGAAGTGAATCTTTACAAAACCTTAACCCTTTTCTTTACCGCTGTCTTTACGCATTTATTATAAAATGACAGTACCGAAATTCAGAGGAGGTTAAAAATGGAATACGTACTCACCACCTCGGCGCTGTCAAAATCGTACAGAAAATTTGATGCGCTTAAAGAGGTAAACATTCACATTCCCAAGGGGGCGATATACGGCTTTGTGGGAAGAAACGGCGCGGGTAAAACTACGCTTATCCGTGTTATCTGCGGATTGCAGAATCCGACCTCGGGAGAATACAGTCTTTACGGTGTATCGAACAAAGATCGGGAAATATCAAAATCAAGGCGCAGAATGGGAGCGGTAGTCGAAACGCCGTCCATCTACCTTGATATGACCGCGGAGGACAATCTCCGACAGCAAGCACTTGTTATTGGATTGCCGAACTACGACAGCATCCCCGAAATATTGAGGCTTGTAGGTCTTGAAGGCACGGGCAAAAAGAGGGCGCGCAATTTCTCCCTCGGAATGAAGCAGAGACTCGGTATTGCGGTTGCTCTGATCGGAAATCCCGATTTCATCGTTCTCGACGAGCCGATAAACGGTCTTGATCCGCAGGGTATCGTTGAGATACGCGAGCTGATATTGAAGCTCAACCGCGAGCACGGAATCACCGTGCTGATCTCAAGTCACATCCTCGGCGAGCTTTCAAAGCTTGCCACGCACTATGGCTTTATCGAAAAAGGTCAGATCGTAAAGGAGATCAGCGCCGAGGAGCTTGAAGCGGCGTGCCGTAAATGTATGCGAGTTGAGGTTAGCGACACGAAGGCACTCGCGCGCGTGCTCGACGGAATGAAGCTCGATTATGAGATAGTGACCGACACCGAGGCGAATATTTACGGTGAGGTAAGACTCTCCGCACTTGTGCTGGCACTCGACCGAGAGGGATGTGAGCTGATCTCGTCGCACGAGCAGGATGAAAACCTTGAAACCTATTTCATCAACCTGATCGGAGGCGGTGAAAATGCGTGATCTGCTTCGTTCGGGATTTTTCAGATATACGCACAGCTCGGTCTTCAAGGTCTGCACCGTGCTTTGTATCGCTTTTGCCGCGCTGTTTTCCTATAGGATATACCGCGCGGTCGAACTGAATGAATTTACATTTATGTTCGCGTCTGTAATCTTTGCCGTGCTGATAACCTTTTCGGTCGGCTACGAGACCTCAAAATGCATCCGCAATAAGATTCCCACGGGATGCACGCGGTCGCAGGTCTATTTCTCGGAGCTGATACTTGCCAATCTGTTCATTTTATTTTATTTCATATTGTTCCTCATTTTTGCGCTGGCTTTGAATTTCCGACTGCTTTCGCACATCCCCGTAAAGCTCGCGCTTGCGGCGGTGTTTGGATTTCTCTGTATGTCGCTTTTGTTCGCCAACGTCTTTGCCGCACTTACCTGCATTATCTCGTCGAAGACAGCGTCTGTTACAGTTTGCCTTGTTCTGATAATCGCAATGTTTCTGACGAGCGAAACCGTAGCCGATATGCTTGATCAAAGTGAGTTTTACAAAGTTGGGCACGCGGACAACGGCGGGGAGATGGAGTTTTATCTGGTGGAGAACCCCGATTATGTCCACGAGCCGTGGAGAAGTATTCTGACCTTTTACCGCGATGCCAATCCTTACGGACAGAGATGGGAATACGTAGATATTCTGCGTCCTTTCCTTTACGATGACGTATCTTGGGAACGGGCAAAGGAAGCCACCGTAAATACGATCGGAAACGATCATCTCAAACGCGAGGTCTCGGAGACGGAATGGGTATTTCTGAACCGCACACCCTTTGCGATCCTCGCCCCGATCCCGTTGTTCGTGCTCGGCGGATGGCTCGTTTTCCGCAAGAGATCGTTTAAGTGAGGTGGCGGCTATGAGTAAACTTTTGCGTTCAGGCTTCCGCCGATATTTCAAGAGCCTGCTCTTTTGGCTTGCACTTGCGGCTTCCGTTGTACTCGGTATTATTTCGGGAGTCCGGGTCAGGGAAGATGCCGTCTTTGACGATGTTTTTACTGTTGCGGGATTCATTATCTACGCCATTTTGCTGTCGCTTATGATCGGAAGAGAGTTCGGCGACAGAGTGATCAGAAATAAGATAATAACCGGACATACGAAGGGTGAAATATTTGTCAGCGAATATATCCTTTCGGTTTCCGTGTGCCTGATTCTTTGTTCGGTTTCTGCGTTTATCTTTGCATTGTTCAATCTCGATCTGTTCGGACGTATGCTGCCCGAGCTTCTGGTGAAATCCGTGATCGGATACTTCTTGCTTATCGTCAGTATGATAACTATAATTGTCAGCGTTTGTATGCTCACCTCGCACAGAGCGGGAATGGCGATCGCGGTGCTCGTTCTGATCATCGCTACTTGTTTGGTGTCTTACGAGCTTGACGAGATGCTTGAACGCCCCGAATATTATAAGCAGATCGAGATCGTGAACGGTATGGCTACGGTAGTTCCCGGCGAGCAGAGAAATCCCAACTATATAGACCGTCCGCTGCGAGACGTTTACAGCTTCTTCAAGTTCATAATACCGCACGGTCAGGCGATCGATTATCTTCGTATGGTATACCCTTGGCTTGAGCCGATAAACATCACTTTGCGGCTCACGGAAGAGGAAACGATGCTTTTGAATACCCTGCCGTTTTATTCGATAGGAACTACTCTCGCCTTTTTCTCACTCGGATATTTCGGCTTCAAGAAAAAAGAACAAAAATAAGGAGGATGAAGGATGCTCCCGTGGATACTTTGCGGCGTGTTTGCCGCGGTTGCCGCTGTGCTTGCGGTCAAGATCTTAATTATGCAAAAGAGTGTGGACGAGATATGCGACTGCATCGCGGAGCATCTTTCATCCGATACCAATCAGCTTGTTACCGTTTCTTCGGGCGACAGACATATCCGTCGGCTTGCGGGGCGAATATCGGGTCAGCTTGCCGAGCTTCGCCGAATGAAGCTTCGATACACCGGCGGCGACCGCGAGCTCAAAGAAGCGATCACGAATATCTCCCACGATCTGCGCACGCCGCTGACGGCAATATGCGGATACCTTGAATTGCTTGAAACCGAAGAAATGACGGATAATACAAGGCGATACTTAGAGCAGATCTCAAACCGCACCGAGGCGCTCAAGGGGCTTACCGAGGAGCTTTTCAGATATTCGGTCATCTCGTCGGTATCCGATTTGAACTACGAACAGGTGAACGTGGGCAGAGTGCTTGAAGATATGCTGATTTCTTTTCTTGGTGCGTTTGAGCAGAAAAATATTACTCCGAATATCTCGCTCCCCGATAATGCGGTTTTCCGTACCCTCGATAAATCCGCTTTGTCAAGGATTTTCGGAAATATCATCGGTAACGCAATCAAATACAGCAGCGGCGATTTCGCGGTCACAATGAGCGAAAACGGCGAGATCGTATTCTCAAATACCGCTCCGGAGCTTTCCTCGGTCGAAGTCGGAAGGCTTTTTGACCGTTTTTATACCGTTGACTCTGCCCATAAATCGACGGGGCTCGGTCTGTCCATCGCTAAACTTCTGACCGAGCGGATGGGCGGCAGTATTTCTGCAGACTATAAAGAAAACACGCTCTCGATAAATCTTTTCTTTGGAGGCGACCGAAATGAAAATATTTAAGCGAACGATGATAGGATGCGCCGTTTTTGTTGTGATCTTTATGTTTACTTGGTGCGTTTGCACGACGTGGGGGAGAAATTATTATAATTATAAAGGCTACGTTGTGGATATTTCCGAGGAGGACGGCGAGACCGTTATAGTGACCCTTTGCGGTAACACGGAGTCGCGGTTTACGCTGAAATGGTACACAAGAAAGAAGTACGAAAAGGACGAAAAGAGCATTGAGATCGGCGATATGATTAAGCTTTCCACAACGCATTACAGCGATACGAATATCAAAAAGCTTTCGGTAGATTACGGGAAATCACTCGAGGGGAAGATCTTCTACATAGAGTCTACCGTTATCCCCGAAAGACCCTTCCTCTTTGTAAACGATCCTCTTTACGGTACGCATATTTTTGAGATGTTCACGTTTAATGAACATCTGTTTGAAGGCATGAACACGGGCGACACCGTAAGAGTATATTACCAATCGTCACAGATGGATGCCGCCGTGAAAATTTCCGACGGAGCGTATGAGGACTTCACCGCCGCTGAAATTGCCTATATTGCGGGGCAAGGCTATACGGTGAAGAAGACAGTGGAGTAAAATATTCGTTTGATTGGGATGTATAATGCGAGTTATGGCTTAGTAATTCACACTTGATATAATTCGCGCTAAACTGAAGTCGCGCGGGCTCCTTCCACCGCTGCCGCGGTCCCCCTTCCTCCCGGAGGAAGGCTTGGTTTGTGCAAACTCCTTTGTTTCTGCGACATTCTTTACCTACACTAATAATTTTATATAGCAAACAAAAAGGAATATTTTATCTGAATCAATTTGCGCTCGTGACAGAGTTTGTGCAAACTTTTTCAATAAAATATTCCTATTTGCTTTTTATGGATTAAGTTAAAAGAGTGTTCGTCTGAATATCCGAAGGAATTTGAAGTAATCCATAAGCCTTCCTCCGGGAGGAAGGGGGACCGCGGCAGCGGTGAAAGGAGCCCGCGCAACTTCGGTTTAGCACAAATTACATCAATGTGAATTGAGAATATTCTTTTTATACTTCCGTTTCCTCGTAAATCTCCATCAAGCGCTCTTCGATCTCGTCGATTCGCGCCTGAATCTCTGCGGCGCGGACGTAGTCGGATGCCGCGTCTCCGTAGAGCTCGGCGGAGAGGGTGTCGAGCTCGGCTTCGAGATCTTCCTGCTCCTTTTTGAGCCTTGCAAGACGGCTTGCCTGCTTGCGCGCCTCTGCGGCTTCACTTTTTCGGCGCAGATAGTCGGCTTTGTTGTCGGACGGTGCTTCCGCCGGCTTTTGAACCGTTACGGTAACGGGAACGACTCGTCCGTTTTCGCGGTAAGCCTGCCATTCGTCCCACGCACCGCGCGTCTGACCGATGGGGAGGCTTACGAGCTTACCCTGATCGTCGAAGCAGAGAAGTCGGGTGGCGAGGCGGTCGATGAAGGCACGGTCGTGCGAAACGCAGATGAGTGTGCCGTCAAATCCCGCAAGCGCATCCTCGAGTGCTTCTCGCGAGCCGATGTCAAGGTGGTTGGTCGGCTCATCGAGGATGAGGACGTTCATCTTGGAGAGCATCAGCTTGACGAGCGTAAGTCTTGCGCGCTCGCCGCCGCTGAGGACGGATACGGGCTTGAAAACGTCGTCGCCGCGGAAGAGGAATGATCCGAGCGCACCGCGCGCGTCCTTTTCCTTCATATCGGGGTAGAGCGACCAAAGCTCCTCGAGGACGGTGTTTCGCTCGTCGAGCCCTTGGTTTTCCTGATCGTAGTAGCCGATCTGTAGGTTGTGTCCGTAGTCGATGATGCCGCCCGTGGCGTCAAGATCACCGAGCAGGAGTTTGATCAATGTGGATTTTCCGCAACCGTTCGGACCGACGATAAACACGCGCTCACCGCGCTTGACCTGAAAATTCAGCTCGCGGAGCAGATCTGCGGATGCCGAAGGATAGCGGAATGAGAGCTTGCGGACGTCGAGAATATCGTTTCCGCTCTGAAGTCCGCGGGAAAACTGCATCTTGACGGTTTTTTCGTCCTTTTCCGGCGCGGCGATGCGGTCGATCTTTGCAAGCATCTTGAGACGGCTTTCGGCGGCGATGATGTTTCGCTCGCGGTTCCAGCGGCGCTGCTGTTCGATATAAGCCTCCTGACGCGCGATTTCCTTTTGCTGATCCTTATACTGCTTTTCAAGGATCTCGCGGTCGCGGCGGCGCTGTTCGGCGCAGGCGGTGTAGCTTCCCTTGTAGAGCTTTGCGCGTCCGCGCTCGAAAAGGAGGGTTTTGTTGGTTACCTTATCGAGGAAACGACGGTCGTGCGATACGGTGATCAGACATCCGGAGTAGCTTGAAAGGAAGGACTCGAGCCAAGCGAGGGTGTCGGCGTCGAGGTGGTTTGTAGGCTCGTCGAGCAGGAGCAGATCTGGCTCACGGCAAAGACGGCGCGAGAGCGCGAGACGGGTGCGCTGACCTCCCGAAAGAGCCTCGATCGGGAGTGACATCTGCTCTTCGGAGAATCCCATGCCCTCGAGGATCGAGTGACAGCGCGAGCGGAAGGTAAGTCCGCCGTCGCGGGCGTAGCGATCGTGAAGATCGGTGAATTCCTTTGTGATCGATGCGTATTTCGGTACCATCGAAAGCTCGGGATTGGCGGCAAGCCATTCTTCAAGCTCCGCGATGCGCCGTTCGGCGCGCAGATGCTCGGGGAAAGCGGCGTACATCTGCTCGAGCGCAGTCGCGCCCGTTTCGGCAGAGATCTCGTAGGTGCTGTCCTGCGTTAGTATGCCTACGGTTGTGTCCGCGGCGATGAAAACGCTGCCCTCGTCGGGCTTGTTCTCGCGCAAAAGCAGGGAGAGCAGAGTGGATTTTCCGCATCCGTTCGGACCGACGATGCCGAGGCGGTCGTTCGTTTCGAGCGAGAAGGATATATTCTTGAATAGCTCCCGCGCTCCGAAGGAGAGCGAGACGTCGTGTACACTTATTACGGTCATTTTTTCATCCTGATAATATAATAATGTATTTATTATATGTTCCCGCGCGCGCTTTGTCAACAGAAAAAGTGTAAATATTTCATTTTTGGAAAAAAAGACTTGACAAATGAGAAAATTTGAGATATAATATTGTCAAATATAGAACAAGTGTTCTATATTTGGAATGAAGCACAAGTTATTAATTCTGCGAATTACAATTGAATCCGTTTTTTCGGCGGCTTTGCCGACGGAAAAACACCGCCTTGACGAGCAGGGCGAGTCCGCGCGCTGAGGGGAGCTGACAAAATCTTTGATTTTGTCAAGCGGCGATAAGCGCGCGTAACAATTGTAAAACGCAGTTTTACAATTGACTAAAAAGGAGGAATCTCATTTGGACGAGAAAAAAAGAGAAGACGAGCGCGAGAGTTTGCGCTATTCAAGGGATGTCAGCGCCGAGGAATTTCGCGCGGCAGAGGAGTATCTATCGAGCTACCGTCACGGCGCGAGGATGCTTGATTGCATGCGTTACGGCAAACAGTTTATGGGAAGCGAGGTTCTGCCCGAGGATCCTCTGCTTTATTGGTCGGAGAATTACGACGATAATCTTAATTCCGTTCCCGATGCCGACGAGTCGCTGATTCGCGCAAGGATGTTTGGCGTCAGACAGTTCATCACGTCTCTGCGCTGTGATTCGAATACGAGAATGCTGCTATATTGGCATTACATTCGCGGCGTTTCGGTGGCTCGGTGCGCGGAGATGATGGATATATCCCGCGCGGGCGCGTTCAGACTTCGCAAGCGCGCGCTTGAATGCGCGGCGCGTGGTTTGCGCACTCTTAAAGCCAAAGCAAATATTTCAGATCTTTTGCCTTTGTAATTTTTGACGAATAATATCTTTTAGCGGTGGGAAAGATAAAATTGACAAAGATCACGGAGGATTTTAAGATGAATAAAGTTGCAAAAACATTTATCACGGCGGCGGGCGTCGGTGCGGCATTTTGCGCCACCGGTATCGCCTATTCCGCATATAATTCGCGCCCGATGAAGACCAAAAGGATGGTCAAGCGCGCCAGCCGCGCCATGGAAAACGTCGGCGGAATGCTGACGGCGATGGCGCAGATCAATAAGTGAAAAAATGCCGAATCACGGGTGTGATTCGGCATTTTTTGAGGTAATAAGTAAAAGGTAAGAGGGAAGAAGTGGGGTGGATTTTGCCTTTGCAATAATCTCCTTATTGATTTTGAATAACCCAGTCAAGGAGATCCTTGTATTTCATTTCCCCTGCCGCTACGGAGAGACCGACTCTTGCGAGCTCCTCGTTGGTGGGGCGGAGCTTGATTCCGTTGATCTCGAGGAATATGAGCATAACGAAGATGCCGATTCTTTTGTTGCCGTCAACGAAAGCGTGGTTTGATATGAGAGAATAGCCTATTCTCGCGCCTTTTTCCTGCTTGGTGGGGTAGAGCTCGACTCCGTCAAAGGTCGCATAAGCCGATTCGAGCGCGCTTTCAAGGAGGGCGATATCGCGGATACCCGGATCTCCGCCGGTTTCTGCTGTGATGAGGGTATGCAGAAGCATAACCTTTTCTTTACTGAGTTTTATCATTTTGCAAGCTCCTCAAATGCGGGGCGGTAGAGTTTCAGTATTCTCGCCGCGACAAAGTCGATCTTTTCATCCTCGGTCATTTCGATCTCGGTACCGTTTTCGAGATCTATGAGCTTATATTTCGGTTTGTTATTCTTGAAAATATAGATCTCACCCTGCTTATCAGCCATTCTCGCAACGCGCGAAAAGTTCTGATTCGCTTCGGAGATCGACACTATCTGATTTGTATTGATATTCATTAATAATAGTCCTTTCGGGGAAAATGACAATATTGTACCACAAATATTAGGATGTTGTCGACCTAAAATCAATCTTACGCCAACAAAAGCGTTAAAGCCTGACCGCAGGCGAACAAACCGAGGTATATTGCAAGCTGCAACAGCCAAAAAATCCACCCGCGTTTATTTTGCCTTGCAAGCACCTTAAGCGGGATCGAGCTGAGGATCGTTACGGGCAGACCGACTATGAACCACGCCGCGTAGTTTGTGATCGGGATGAGGCTGACGAGCCCCCAATACCAGTAGATGAGCATAGCGTTCTCGAGTGAGAGGAGCATCGTCTGCCGATCGGTAAGCGTTCCCGTGGGCACGAGGCTGTTATATTTTCTTTTTGCCTTTTTGCCGATATCCATCGCGGTCGAGTAGGTGAAAAAGAAGACGATGGATATGAGCGCGACGTATATTCCCGCGATCGCCCAGAAAATCAACAATACAAGAAAGAAGAAAAAAGCTGTGATCATCGCGCGGCGCGGGTTGGCTTGGATTTCTTCGACGGTGGTGGTGAAGCGTTTTTTAAGTTTATGTATAAGTTCCATTTTTTAATATAAAATGAGATTGAAAACGGCTGTGTTGGTTTTTATAAGCCGTAGAAATAATAATCGTTATCAATAAGCACCTTGTTTGCCGATCTTGCGACGATCTCATCTGTGAATTTGTCGAGCATTGGTGCGCAGTTGATATTTCCGGGTAATAGGTGCTTGGAAGTCAACGTGATTTTTTTGCCCAAAACGGTGGCGTTACGGTAAATTATAACACAAGGTCTTTTGAAAGACCAAGGAGATACAAATAGTATATCTTCGATAATCTCTTTTATCATTTCCCGCAACAGCTTGGGTGAGTAGTATTTAATTTTTACAATATTATTGTAAGGGATAAATGCATATTCGAAAAGCAATCCTTCTTTTGCGTAAGAACCGACTGCCGCTGATTCGAGTCTGCCTTCGCTGTGTTGGAAAACAAGCTCGGAGAAATCTTTACTGTCTATTTTGGCAAGAGCCAGAAGACTGCAATGAATGTTCAGAAGCTCTTTTACGATCGCAACGGCTGTTAATATTGAAAATAAGATGGACAAAGGCCAGAAAAGCAGTCCCGTAACAATGGTAAGCATCAAGGGGGACAGAGCGGACCTTAAAAGCCCACGGATTATCCATTGTTTTCTCATAGACTTGAAAAAATCGCTTTGACGGACGTTTTGGATATTGTCTTTCATATTGTACCTCTTGTGACGTGAGAGTGTTGAAGGAGCGCAAACCTACCGTTTACGGTAGGTTTGACTCCTTCCGAGCCGCTTGCGGGGCGCAGTCGGCTCGGAGCGCAGGGAGAGGTTTCGCCCTCTGCGGAGGGCGACTTAAGGAACTTTTTGAAAAAAGTTCCTTAAGAATCTTCAAAAACTTTTCCGCTTTATAGGTTTTCGCGTATTTTTTCGCAAAGCGCCTCGAGCGCTTTTTCGGTTTCGGGAGTTGCGGGTTTATCGGCGTATTCGATCTGCTCGAAGGCTTCGGTGATCTGTTCGATCTCGCGCTTGGTGGTCACACGTCCGCTTGCCGTGAGTCGGTCGCGGATCTTACGCGGTGTGTCCGATTTTTTGACGAAGGTCGGCATCTGTCTGAGCTGATCGACGAAGGTGGAATAGGCAAAGCGGTATTTTTCTTCCTCGTTCTTTTTTGAACGAAGCTCTGTGCTGAACATCAGCCACGTCATTCGCGTTTTGCTTTCGGCTCGGCGTTTTGCGCTGATATCCTTTTTCTGTAGCTTGATCTCCTCGTCGGTGTAGTTGGAAAAGCCTTCCTCACCGCCCCAGGAGAATTCTTTGATGGGTACCCAGAAGAACTCGAAAAGCGCGACGATCTTTGCCTTTATCCAAGCAATCAGCTTGCGGATCTCGGGCCGGCGGCGTGTGAAATAGAGGATGATGAAGAACACCGAACAGATCACGAAGAGGATAAAGTACCAATAATCGGGAGAGTCGGTGGGTTCTTTCGTGCCGTAAATATACATCGAGATGCTTTCATAGATGCTCTTTTCCTCCTCCTCGGTATATCCCGCCTCGGTACTGCCCGCGGCGCGGAAGAGTGCGGCGAGGATGGAGAGTACGATCACGCGGAATCCGTTGACGATCAGATACGCACCGAACAGTATCAGCAGAAAGACCGCGACGAGTCCAAATGAGAGGAGCAGATTATATCTGCGCGTTTGCGGTGTCATAAAGGACACAACCGTGCCTCGGTAGGTTCTTCCGAGCGCGTTTTGGTTTGCCGAGATCAGCGCGCAGAATGCGTAACCGATGAAGCTCATACCGACGTAAGCCATACCCGGCGCCTTCATCATCGAATAAAGCACAAATATGATGCCGAGTATGGTCAGCCCTGTATAGAGTCCCGAGCCCGTCATAAGTCGGTTATAGGGGAAGAACCACACGAACGAGCCGAGTGCGACGGCGATAACAAAGAAAATCGAAATCGTAAATGGGATCAGCGAATCGGGATCGTAGCTGAAAGTCGGTTGCTTTGCGCGTTCCCAAAGATATCTGTCGGCGAGAAATCTGACGAGAAATGCGGATACGAATGCTATTACCCAGACGGGAAATGCTCTGCCCGCCTTGAAATATCTGTATTCGGATTCGTATGCTCGGCTTTCAAGCTCGCGTTTGAAGTGTGTCAGCTTGCAGACGATGGATTGCAGAAGGTATCCGAAGCCCATCATAAGGAGTATGAGCGCGGAAATTGCAATCGTGACGGCGAAATTTGCCATAAAGATAGGGAGGAGCGCCGCGCAGACGATGAAGTAGATTCCGAAAAATCCGAGGATCGTAAAATTCGGGGTGCTTATTGAATTGGTAGTATTCTTTTTCATAATGCACCTCACACTCTGAAATAGACGTCCTCGGCTTCGCTGAGCGCGCCGACCTCGTTGCGCGTTGTGGCAACGTAGAAGATCACGCGGACGCCTTCTGCGGCGAGAGCCTCGCGCAGATTCATCATTCTGCGGTCGATATAGGACGTGACGATTATCATATTTTCATTTTCGCGGTAAAGCTCGGGATGGGCTGCGATGTGGTCGAAAACGCGGTCGATCGGTGTCGAGATCTTCATTTGGAGCATCGCAAGCATACGAAGGGCGTAGATCATATCACGCGAGCCGCGGAACGGACCGCATTTGCCTACTTTAGAGCCTATCTCATCTTCCGAAACCGCCTCGCCGCCGAACTCCTTCATAAGCTCGGGCGGGTAATTGGCGAAGAATCGCACGGGAACGTCCTCGGCGGCGATCCTATCGAGGATGGATGTGCAAAGCGTGATGCAACGCTCGATCGCTCCGGTGTCGGACGGGTTATCGTCCTTTTCGATCTGCCGCGAGGACATATTTAAGAGGAGCGAGAAGCGGTGGCGCACCGTTTTTTCTTCGACGTTGACCATCAGCTTGCCGTGCGCGGCGGTCGATTTCCAGTTGATCTGCCGCATCGGGTCGCTCGTTTGATATTCACGGGCACCGCAGAGGCGGAGCGGATCGGTAACGGGGCAGGTGTTCGAGATTATGTCGCCGCAGAGATAGCGCGACGAGGTATAATTGCCCGCGAGATCCTCGGGGCGGGGAAGGACGATGAGGCGGTTGCGTTCCTTGTTGGAAAGCTCGATGAATTTCGAATGAACGCCGATGCCAAGGATGTCGCTTGCGGTTGCAAGAACGCCTTGGAGGATGTAGTCACCGCGCTTTTTGCAGGTGAGTCTCCAGCGGCGGCGTATGCAAGCGTAGGGACGCAGAACGAACAGCGACTGGATCGACGAGGTATGACGGATCTTACGAAGACGATCCTCCTCGCGTTTTGTTTGCGCCTTGCCGAAAACTCCTGATTTGCTGTGAACCGAGGATTCAAGCAGAGTAAAGACCATACCGTCGGGTAGGTCTGTGTCGATCTTGATATAGGGCATGGGCAGAGCACCGACGTTGCGTATCTCCTCGTAGAGATAGACGTCATCGCCCTCAAAGACCTCACCCGAGGAGAGCGTCGCGCTGTATTCGATGTTTGAAAAGCCCTTTTTCTTGTAGACGAAATACTGTAAGAGGACTACGCCGACGATGGCGACGGCGACAGATATAAATAGCAAGGTGGACACCTCCTTGGGATGGTCGCGCGAGGCGCGAATGATAGTCGGCTGCGCTGAATGATAATCACGCTTCGCGTGAATGATAGTTCGCCTTTGGCGAAATGATTGGAATCGGTTAATCTGTTATTACGCCCACACTAACCACACAGACGTTATTTCCGTCAATTGTTCCTTTTAGATAAATGCCGCTTATTTTATCGCCTGCCTTCAAACCCGTTCCCTCGCAACGATCGGCGTCAAAAACAATTTGGTCAGGAAGCTTAGGCGAGAGAAATGAAGCATCATCATATGTAACTTTAGCCGTAATTTGATTACCATCGACGGATACAATAACAGCTTCGAGCTCTCCCGTTCCGCCCCATATTTGATAAGCTACTCGCCAAGCAAAATAAAGTGCCACAACTAATAACGAAATACAAACCAAAACGGCTAAAATGATAAGCAGTATCTTTTTCATACGTTTTCCTTACTTTTGAAAGTCGTTGAATTATTGGTGGTTCGTTTATATTACTTTTTATTCGTAAATTTCTTTTTGAAAATTAACGCAAGAATGAATACTATAATACCCGGTACGATAAACGCTACCGCTCTTGAAATTGCGTATGCATATAGTGGTGCAGAGCTCATATACATATTGTTATTGTACTTGTATATGTCCACTCCAAAGCCGATAGCAAAGCATAAAACCAACAAAGCAGATACGGCAAATAAAATTTTATAAATAATTTCTTTTTTCATAGGGCACCTTCCTTGTCAAATTCAAGTTTCCTTATTATCGGATATTTTGGGTTTGTTTCGATTATTATTTTGCTGTTTCTAATTTTTCTAATAATGCGATCAATTCATCCGCGTACATAATCTCATAGTCCTCGATTCGATCGCCGGGATTGAGATAATGGATCTCGGAATCCGTGTAGGTGAGCGACAGGGGGCACGGATAAATCAGCAGGATGCGCTTTTCCGAGTCACTTTTCTGCGTGGCTAAATGAAGCTCCGAACGCTGAAATCTTGATTCTCTCCGATAATCTCTTGCAAACTCAGGCTCTGTTCCCGAATTTTTCTCCACACGGTAAAAAATATCGTTTCTTCGGCGCGCTTCCACAAAATAACTACTTCTCGTCTTTTCAATATTCCAACGTCCGTTTTCCAAAAGGAACGAGATCACGCTGACAGCATACCGTCCCTTCGGTGTTTCGATAATAAAATCAGTCTGACCTCTTGGACCAAACGCCATATGGTGTATTTTACGCAGAAAGGTGATTTTAACGTCACCCGTATTATAATCCTTTAGCAAGGATTTCAGGGTAATCAGCTTAACGGCATATCTAAACAGCTTCCGCAGAACGTAAAAAAGCGACAGAGTCAGCAGGATCAAAATCAGATAAATATACATAACCGTATCCTTTCAAAAGAGTCTTAATAGAAGCGCGGTTTCGACTCGTGAACGATCAATTCGTTCTTTTCGCGTTTTCCGACGTTCCATAGATAACGGTAGATCACTAAAACTGCCAAGAGAAAAAGTGCCAGATAGATCAGATAAATACCGACGTACGCAAGATAATCGGCGAAAATGAATTCCGCCTTCTGCCTGATTGCCTTATATCTGCCTGACCAGATCATATAGGTCTGCTCAAACACAAAGGTCGGAATCAAGCTCAGTAGACCAAAGCTATCAATAAATCCCAAGCAAGACGCGCCCAAAAGGCAGCGAACGATCTCACCGGGCAAAATCAGACGAAGAGCGTTTTTGAGCCACAGCCGTTTGTCGTCACTAGGCTGATAATGCGCGGGAACCCGATTTTTCCAATATCCAAACAAAACAGCCAATGGAATCCCGAAGCACCCAACAAACAAAACGAAAAAAACAAGAACAACCATCAAAAAGCCTTTTTCCATAGGAGCAACGAATATTTTCAAAATAAATGATACAGCCAAGGATGCGAGCAGATTTGCGATGCACGTTACAAATCCATAGAAAATAATTTCTTTTGCTTGAATTTTTTTCTTTTTCATTTTCTTCAACTTACCATGCAAATCCCTTTCTATCAGATGTTGAAGGAGCGCAAGCATTCCACGCGGGGAACGGTTGACTACTTCCGAGCCGCCTGCGGGACGCAGTCGGCTCGAATCGCATGGGGAGAAGCAAGCGAAGCTTGCGGGGTTGCCGAAGGCAACCGTTTTCGCACCTCTGCGGAGGGCGACTTAAGAAAGTTTTTGAAAAAAGTTCTTCAAAAACTTTCAGTCTGTTTTATCTTCCGATAGGCGCTTCGACGGAGTCAAGGACGAATTCGATGAGTTTTTCGTTGGTGTCGGACATTCGGACTGTGCTCTGTGTGCGTGCGATTATTCTGTGTGCGAGAACGGGGACTGCTACTCGGCGGACGTCGTCGGGGATGCAGTAGTCTCTGCCGTCGCATGCGGCGGCGATTCTTGCGGCATTCAGAAGCGCAAGCGTGCCTCGGGGGCTGACGCCCATTGAAATGCGATTATTGTTTCGCGTCGCGTCAACGATGCGGAGGATATAGTCCTTTACGGCTTCGGTTACGGTCACGCCCTTGCAAGCGTTTTGTGCTGCTACGATATCTGCGCAGGTGCAGACGGGTGCGAGCGAGTCGAGTGGCGTTTGTGCGCCGTGGACGTCAAGCATTGCCATTTCGTAGTCGCGGTCGGGATAGCCGAGGGCGAGCTTCATAAAGAATCGGTCTGTCTGCGCCTCGGGAAGCGGGAAGGTTCCCTGTGATTCGATGGGGTTCTGCGTTGCGATGACGAAGAAGGTGTCCGCAAGCTTGTAGGTCACGCCGTCGACCGTCGTCTGACGCTCGCCCATACACTCAAGGAGAGCCGATTGGGTTCGAGGGGTGGTACGGTTGATCTCGTCCGCGATAAGGATGTTAGTGAAAACGGGACCTGCGCGGAATACGAAATCTGAGGTCTTCTGGTCAAAGAAATTAATGCCCGTGATGTCGGAGGGGAGGAGGTCGGGGGTGAACTGGATTCGTTTGACATCGCCCGAGATGGATTTTGCAAGAGCGCGGGCGAGCGTGGTCTTGCCCGTACCGGGGATATCGTCGAGCAGAACATGTCCGCCCGCGATAAGCGAGATAACGATAAGCTCGATCTGATCGCGCTTGCCGAAGATAACTTTACCGACGTTTTCGGTTATATTTTTTGAAAGTCTAGAGACAGAAGTGATATCCATTTTCAGATTCCTTTCCATACTTTTTGTATTGATATAATTATAACATACGGTCAAATGATTGTCAATAGGGATTTTGAAATTTTTAAAAATATTTTTAACAATTTGTTGGCGAGTGATTAACCGATTACGAAGTTGGGCATAAACTGTGAGTGAATAAAAACAGTGAGGATTTGACTATGAACGAAAATTGCTGCAGAAAACAGAATCACAAAAATCTTCCTCTTGCCTGCGAGGCGGCGCGTGCGCGCGCGGGCGAGCTTAATTCGATCTCGGAATACCTTTACTTATCCATAATGTTTGCCGAGGCGTTTCCCGAACTTTCCGAATATTTCGAAAAGCTTGCAATGGAGGAGATGCACCACCACCGCGCGCTTGGAGAGCTGATACTCCGTCTCGGCGGCGATCCCGCGGAGAGAAGCACCGTGCGCAATTCGGGCGGGATCAATCTCTGTCAGGATTGCGACAGCCGCGCGCCCGTTGCGGCAACGAGAGCATTGAAAAATAATATTGCAGACGAGAGAAAAGGGTGCGAGAATTACAGACGCCTATCAGCGATAGCGGAGCGCTGCGGAGACGTTTCGGCAGCGACGCTATTCTCAAAATTCGCCGCCGACGAAGCCCGGCACGCTAAAGAACAAGAGAAAATGCTCAAATAAATCATAAACAAAACCGAAAAGCTTTTGAAGATCCTTAAGAAACTTTTCTCGAAAAGTTTCTTAAGCAGAGCTCGAGACGGAGTCTCGATTTAATGCGAAGGCTTCAGCCTTCGCAACCGCGCTTCAAAATCACGAAGCTTTGCTTCGGGATTTTGGACAGAGCGCACTCCTTCCCGAATGTAGGGAAGGAGTGCGCTCTGTCACCCCTTGATTTGCTTTCAGTGTCGAAATCACGCGCGGTGCTGACTGCCCACCCCAACCCGTCCCGCACGCGGGAGGGGCTTGTTCTTTCGGAACAATCGATGTTTTTGCGGAGTAATTGTGTTAAGTTACAGCAATCTTACAAAAATTATAATTATTTTAAGGCAAGCAGCAAATCTGTCTTCTCGGCTTACGCCTACGTTTCTCTTTTGAATGCTACCGAGGCTGAGTTGGAATATACATAACAAAATATATAATCAAAAATGGCAAACTCGTCGGTTGTTTTTTGTGAGTTTTTATGGTATAATAAGATAAACCGATACAGGAGGCGAAAAGATGAAGATTAAAATGCTCAAAGACCCTCAAAAAATGATTTTTACGGAAAGCGTGTATAATTATATTGTTATGCTCGAGGATACGGGTAAACTTGACATGCTTCCCAAAAATCTATTTGTTTACTATGTTTTATTCACCTTGACCAACGAGGTCAATAACGGCGGTTACGATCAATATTTATCAAATTCAAGTAAAAATACATACCGTTATCTGCGGAAATGCGCAGAGTATCTTGACCACGAGGTTCTGACTCCCTATATCTTTGAGGTTTGCGATTTCATTGATTCCTCGATGCCTTGCGACATTACCGAAATAACCGACGATGCGTTTTTTGACCGTTTGAGTGAATTTGATAATAAGTTTTACGATATAGATAAGAAGTTTGATGTTTTTAATCTGATAACGAATTATTATCAAGCTAACATCGAATTTGAAAAAATCGACGTTCCAAAGCTTAGAGAGAAAGAGAGCGATTTATGCAGATACTTTACCGTTCCGAAGGAAATGTCTCGAATCAGTGCAGAAGAAGCTACGGAATCTTTTTTGAAGATCCTTGCTGATTATTCGGAGCATAGGTGGATAGTGGAGCTGTTGCAAATATTTGATGGCTATAAGATAAAGGCTCATGCGATAAAAAAATCAATAGATCTTGCCGAGGCTGTTGCTAAATGGGGCGAAGAAGTCTCTTTCTCGGAAGCGGGATGTGCCGATTTTGGTGACAGAATAAAGGTGAGTTCCTATTTTAAAGAGATCGGAATATTCAGCAGCGAAGACGGACAGTTTACAGACGTAGTCTGGGTCAGACCGAGCGGATATGAAAGACGCGAATATAAGATTAAATACGGCAAACATTCGGGAGGTATGAAGACCGGAATTCCGGAAGGAGCGATTATGTCCGGTGAGTTATCATATAAGAAAGATCCCGAAAGATACAATAAGATAAAAGAAATATTGGAAAGCAAGTATAGGGAATATCCCAATATTGAATCTTTTGTCGAATCGGGATATGGAAAATAATAAATTACGGCTTCCGCCTCGCGGAAGCCGTTGCTATAATGTGAATTGTGAAGATTTGTTCTCTATGAAAACTTGACAAATTTACTTACATATGATATAATTAAATTGTAGAAAATACCCACAATGCGCGGAAAGGAGACAGTCGATGGATAACGAAAGATACGGAAATAACGAAAACAACGAGCAAAATTCTCTTGAAGGCTTATATAAGGTTGCCGTTTCCGAGATGAATAATGCGGTGTATGAAGCCGACTATCTGCGCGTGGCGACGCGGTTTTACGGTCTGCGCGGGTATCGGGATGCCGAGGAGCTTGAGGGGCGGTGCCGCAGACGGGCGGAGAAGCTCAGAAACGACGGTCTGCTTGAATCGGCGAAGTATCAGATGAAATCGGATACTGTCGTCGGTTACCGCAAGGCGATCGAGGCACTCCGTCAGGTCAAAAACCGTATGGAAACGAAGGAGCTGATCTCACTTTGTGAGAGAAAAATCGCCGCACTTGAGTCAAAGGAAAGAAAGCGCCGGCGACACTTGAAGATTTGGATCACTACGGCGGTCTCGCTCTTTTTGACGGCGATAGTGATCGGCGTCGGTTTATGGATAAACCCGCCTCCCGTGCTTGGATATAAGGCGGTAGGCGACGGAATGATCGTTGTTGAGCTTAAAAAACAGCGAATAAAGGAGCTTGAGATTCCCGCCGATGTCAAAGGGAAACCCGTGGTCGGCATCGCTGAAGGTACTTTTGCGGATTGCGACAATTTGCGAAGCGTCAGCATCCCCGAAAGCGTCAAGGCGATAGGCAAAAATGCGTTTTGGGATTGCTCGAATCTGCATACCGTTGAGCTTTCGGAGGGACTTGAAATCATAGCCGAGGGAGCGTTTGATAACTGTCGGATGCTTCGGGATATAACGCTTCCTTCAACTCTTGTCAGCATTGGAAACAATGCGTTCAGATTGTGTCAAGCTATTAAGGAAATCAGCTTTGGGGCGGAACTTGAGTCGATCGGCGAATATGCGTTTTCTAACTGTCCGTCGCTGACGGACGCGATCCTCCCACCCAGCCTGAAAACACTCGGAGCACATGCTTTTGAAAAATGCAAGAATTTATCCGAGGTCAATTTGGGCGGAATTGAGAAAATTGAAGAATTTTCCTTTAGCGAATGCGAAAATCTCAAATCGGTCAGTGGGATTGAAAACGTAAAGTTCTTCGGCGACGGGGCGTTCTTTGGCTGTATGGATCTCAGCGTTGGCGCGATCTCTGCGGATGTCAAGCACATCGGATATGAGGCGTTCAGGTATTGTAAATCAATCGAAAGCATCACCCTTCCCGAGGGAATTACAGAGATAGGCGAGAGGGCTTTTGCTTATATGCCTATAACCAAGATAAATATCCCCGCGGGAGTAAAGACGATCGGTAATGAGGCTTTTTACGAATGCGTGAAGCTTGAAGAGGTGTCGCTCCCCGAAGGCTTGGAATCTATCGGTCATTCTGCTTTCAAAAATTGTCAGAGCCTCGATGAGATCAATATTCCCGACGGCGTTGTCAGCATTGATGCGTCTGCATTTATGAATTGCATCGCCTTGACATCGCTTACCTTGCCCGATAGCGTTACCTATATCGGAGTGGCGGCGTTCAGTTGGTGCGAAGGTCTTGAGGCGGTAAAACTGCCATCGGGGCTTGATACGATTCCGAGCAAGCTTTTTGAGGGGTGCTCTGATTTGCGTGAGATCGTGATACCGCAAAACCTCAGATCGATCGGACGTGAAGCCTTTATTCGCTGCAAACTGCTCGGTACTGTCGTACTGCCCGAAGGGCTTGAATATATCGGCGACAAGGCTTTTTACGGCTGTTCTCTCAAGAACGGCATTGATCTTCCCGAAAGCCTTACGGGCATCGGAGTGGCGGCTTTTTCCACGTCGAACCTTGGCAAGATCGTCATCCCCGGAGGGGTGAAGACCGTAAATAACGAGTGCTTTTACCGTTGCGAAAAGCTGAGGACCGTCGTGATCAGTGAGGGCGTCGAGCATCTTGACAATAATGCGTTTGCTTACTGCGGTATGCTTACCAACGTTACCCTGCCGAGAGGCATAAAAAGTATGCCGAGCAGCGTATTTTTTAACTGTAAAGCATTAAAGCAGATAAATTTCGGTGGAACTGTTGCCGAATGGAACGCGTGGGCTTATGCAACTTATTTTTACAATGCGACCATTGAATGCACCGACGGTATTATAACTTAAATGAACGAAAATCCGCTTCGGCGGATTTTTGTTTTCATATTGACAAAGCGCGAAAAATATGATATAATACATTTAACAATTAAGTTAAATGTTAATTGAGGTGAATGTAATGGGTTTGCAAAAAACTTTGCGCGCGCTTGCCGATCCGATCAGACGCGAGATCCTTGACCTGCTTCGCGGCGGACGGATGTCGGCGGGTGAGATCACGGAGCACTTTGATGTAACTGCGGCGGCGATCTCGCGGCATCTTTCGGTGCTGAGGGAGGCTGACTTGATCCGCGATACGCGCGAGGGGAAATTTATTTATTACGATCTGAATGCCTCGGTGCTTGAGGAGATCCTTATCTGGATCGCAGAATTGAAGGGAGAGCGGAATAATGAAGAATAAGTTTAAGATTATAATTACTTCGATCATAGTTTTGCTTCCGATACTCGTCGGCGTTGCTTATTGGGATGAGCTTCCCGAGCAGATCGCGACTCATTGGGGACCGAGCGGCGAGCCCGACGGGTGGAGCTCAAAAGCGGTTGCCGTGTTCATTCTGCCGCTGTTTCTTGCGGCGATCCACTTGATCTGCATTTTTGCCACGAGATCTGACAAAAAGAACCGCCATCAGAACCCGAAGCTGATGTCGTTTACCTATTGGCTAACTCCCTTGATATCGTTGGTTGTAAATGGAGTGACCTACGCCGGCGCGCTCGGACGTGATATTGACGTGATTCGTATTCTGCCGATAATTTTGGGTGTGGTCTTCCTATTTATCGGAAATTATTTGCCAAAATGCACACAAAACAGAACTGTCGGAATCAGGATCAAATGGACGCTTGAGAACGAAGAAAACTGGAACGCTACCCATCGCTTTGGCGGTAAGGTGTGGGTGATCGGCGCGATCGTATTGCTTGCAACCGCTGCGGCTCCCGCAGAGATTTTGGCTGGGTTAATGATCGGAATAGTGCTCGCAATGGCGGCGGCACCGCTGATTTACTCCTACTGCTTCTCACGCAAAAAGAGTAAAAAGGAATAAGTATATTCGTGAATTTAATAACAAAAGCTCCCGCAAGCCTTGGCTTGCGGGAGCTTTTGATATTGGTGAGTTATGAAAACTGCGAATTGTAAAGTCCTGCGTAGGTACCGCCGAGGCGCATGAGTGCTTCGTGGTTGCCCTGCTCGATGACGTTTCCGTCCTTGACGACGAGGATGGTGTCGGCGTTCTGAACGGTGGAAAGACGGTGCGCGATTACGAAGCAGGTTCTGCCTTGCATCAGCTTCAGCATCGCCTCCTGGATCATTATCTCGGTGCGCGAGTCGACGTTCGAGGTCGCCTCGTCGAGGATCAGCATCGGAGAATCGGCAAGCATCGCGCGCGCGATCGTGATAAGCTGCTTCTGTCCCTTTGAGATATTAACGCCGTTGTCGGTCATAACGGTATCGTAGCCCTCGGGAAGAGTGCGGATAAAAGTGTCGATCTTTGCCGCCTTTGCCGCTTCGACGATCTCATCCATCGTCGCGCCTTCCTTGCCGTAGGCGATGTTTTCCGCAATCGTACCGCCGAAGAGCCAGGTTTCCTGAAGCACCATCGTGTAAGCCGAACGGAGGCTGTGGCGCGTGTAGTCGCGGATCTCGTGACCGTCGAGGTCGATCGTGCCTGCATTTACGTCATAGAATCGCATAAGCAGGTTGATGATCGTGGTCTTGCCCGCGCCCGTAGGTCCGACGATCGCGACCGTACTGCCCTGCGGTACGTCGAGATTGAGATCCTTTATGATGATTCGATCGGGAACGTAGCCGAAGCGGACGTGCTCGATCTTGACCTCACCGTGGATATCGTCGGTTTCGATAGCGTTTTCGATATCGGGAGTTTCGGGAGCTTCGTCGATAATGCGGAAGATTCGCTCAGCCGCAGACAGCGCGGACTGAAGATCGGCAATTATGTTAGCGAACTCATTGATCGGTCCCGCAAAACGGCGGGAATACTGAACGAAGGAGGAGAGATATCCGATCTCGATGAAGAAGATCGAGAGGATCGGATCGCCCCAACGCTCCGAGGGAGGCGGAACAACGCCCGTGATCGAGAGCAGGAGGAAGATTCCGCCGAACATTATGATCAGCGAGAGGGAGAGATTGTTGATGAAGTTGGTCGAGGGACCGATGACGGCGCCGTGGTAGTCAGCCTCGTAATATGCGTCGCAGGCGTCCTTGTTGCGCTCGTCAAACTTGTCGCAGATATGCGCCTGACGTCCATACGCGCGGATAGTTTTCTGTCCCGAAAGCATTTCCTCGGCGTATCCGTTGAGCTCACCGAGCTTTGCCGAACGCTTTCTGAAAAGCGGACGAACGAAGGTGGTGCGCTTTTTCGTCAGCCAAAGAGAGATCGGCACGGTGATACAGAAGACGAGGAGGAGCATCGGCGAGATCGAGATCATCATTGCGACCGAGCCGACGACGGTGACGATGCTCGCACAGATCTGGAGAAGGTCGTGCGAGAGCGAGGTGTTGACGGTGTCAACGTCGTAGGAAATGTGGCTGATGATGTCGCCCGTCTGATGTGTGTCGAAATATCCGACGGGGAGTGTTAGCAGGTGCTCGAAGATCTCCTTACGGATGGTGTAGGTGATCTTTTGACCGAGTCTTACGAGTGTCAGCGCAAGTCCGAGAGAGAGGAGCGCCGAGCCTAAATAGCATAATATAAGGAAGAAAACCTTATTGTAGATAACGTCAAAATCGACGGTTCCCTTGCCCGTGATCGCATTGATCGCCTCGCCCGAGAGTTTGGGGCCGACGAGGGCGAGGAGGTTTGCGGAGAGCATAAAGATGAATGCCACAGCCACAGTGCCCTTATGCTTGAAAAGGTATTTCGCAAGTCGCACCAGAACGCGCTTGCGTGTCTTGGGGTCAAGCTTTTGACCGCGACGGGTTGTGTTATTCGGATTTTTGTTTGCGCGCGGATCGCCCATCATCATACTGCCGGGTCCGCCGCCAAAGCCGCCTCTATTCAAGAATAGCACCTCCCATCTGTGATTTGGAAATTTCGCTGTAAACCGAGCAGGTCTGCATCAGCTTTTCGTGGTCGCCCGCGCCGATGATTCGTCCCTCGTCGATAACGAGAATGAGATCGCAGGACATAACCGAGCTTACGCGCTGTGCGACGATGACGGTTGTGGTGTCTGCAAGTTCGGTCGAGATCGCTTTACGGAGCTCCGCATCGGTCTTGTAGTCGAGTGCCGAGGATGAGTCATCGAGGATCAGTATCTTCGGCTGACCCGCAACCGCGCGCGCGATGAGAAGTCTTTGCTTCTGACCGCCCGAAACGTTCGCGCCCTTGGCATCGAGCGGATGATCGTAGCCATCCTCGTAAGCCTCGATGAAGGGGGCAGCTTGCGCGATTTTTGCCGCGCGTGCGATCTGCTCATCCGAAATATCTCTGCCGAAGCGAATGTTTTCCTTTATCGTGTCGGCAACGATGAAATCGTGCTGCATCGCAACGCCGAACATCGAGTGGAGCTCGTCCTCGGGGATGGTTCTCAGGTCTCGTCCGTCAATACGGATCGCGCCCGAGGAAACGTCATAGAAACGCATAAGAAGCGCGGTAAGAGTTGTCTTTCCGCTTCCGGTTGCGCCGATGATGCCGAGCTTTTGTCCCGATTTCAGCTCAAAGGAAATATCGTGAAGAATGTCTTTTGTGTTATTATAAGCAAAGTTTACCTTGTCGAAAACAATGCCGCGTTCGCCCGCGCGGGTGGGGTAGTCGGATGAGGACGATACGGGGAGACCTTCCTCTGTGTCAAGCACCTCTGCGATACGGACGGCGGATGCGCTTGCCTTTGACCAAATAACGAAGATTCGCGTGATCGAGGTCATTGCCATCGAAATGAGCGTGAAATACTGAATGAACGCGATGATGTTGCCGGGCTCGCTCATTCCGCCGTTTACTCGGTACGCGCCGACGAATACAACGCAGACGAGTCCGAGGTTCATAAAGAAGTTCATAACGGGGTTTGAGGATGACATGATCGAGCTGGTCTTGCGCTCGATGTCGCAAAGGCTCTTGTTTACCGCATCGTAACGGCGGTATTCGTAGTCCTGCTTTGTCAGCGCCTTAATGACGCGGATACCCTGCGCATCCTCACGGACAACGCGGATCATACCGTCAACTGCTTGCTGAACCTTGGTGTAGAGCGGAAGTCCCTTTGCGGTCAGCGAATAGACCGCGATAAAGAGGAAGGGAAGGATAGCGATCATAACGAGGGTGAGTGCGCCGTCGAGGGTTGCTGTGATCGCAAGTCCGCCGATGAGAAGTATCGGCGCACGAACGCCCATTCTCTGCATCGTGTTGATGAAGTTGTGGATATTGTATGTATCGGTCGTCAGTCTTGATTCAAGGCTGGGGACGGTGAAGTGATCGGTCTGTGCGGGGGAGAGAGTCATCGTGCGGCGGAAAAGATCGCTGCGGACGTCCTCTGCGACGTTGCGCGCGAATTTCGCCGCCATACGGTTTGCCCAGACACTACCGAGAACGCCGAGACCGGCGCAAACGATCATAATGACCGCCCAGATGCAGATCTCCGTGACCTTTGCTTTGACGTCGGGATTCGGTACGTCGGCAACGGGACGGATGACGTTGTCGATGATGTGCTTGAGAATGTAGGGAAGCGCGAGCTCAATGAGCGTTGCAAAGACCTTGACGGTGAGGGTAAAGGTCATAAAGCGCGTGTATGGCTTGAGGTAGGCAAGTATTCTTTTCATTGACTGCCCTCCTTTTTGGGTTTAATGGCGCTGTCGAGATCTGTATAGGCATCACTCGATAGCTTGGCGTAATCCGCGGCGCGCGCGGCGATGCGTTCGGTCATCAAGAGGTACATTTCCATTTCCTCCTCGGTGAAGCCCTCTGTGATGTAGGAATTCCAACCCTTTATTATCTCGCGCACCTTTGGCAGAATTTCGAGAGCCTTTTCGGTAGGATAGACGAGGGTCTGTCTGCGATCCTCCGGATCTCTCTCACGGGTGACGAAGCCGTGCTCCTCAAGATAGGTGAGACTTCGAGTAACGTTGCTCTTATTTAAAAAGAGCTTTCGCGCGATTGCGTCTTGCGAAATGCCCGGATGTCTGCAAACTACAAAGATATAAGAATGATGCTGATCGCCAAGCTCGGTGTCTTCAAGCTTATCCGCACGCCAGATGGCGGCGCACCGGCTGACGATATTTATATAACGCATTAAAGACGGCATATCTTTTCTCCTTACTTCAAAATTGGTTGCGTGCGCAACTATATATATTATATCATATTTTGGGAGATTGTCAAGGGGATTTTAGTTATTAGTTGCTAGTTATTAGTTATTAGTTATTAGTTGAAGGTGGATTTCCTCACGGGGCTCGGAAATCGGATTGTGCGATAATTTTATAAGGCGTTGATGATCCTTTATCGGGCGGAGGGATTATATGCTGAAAATAAAAATCTCGGATGTTTGCATCACTGCAAATTCCCGAGATTCTTATTTACTTGTTTTAATTTTATACTGTACAAAACTATATTAGCACCGCATAAAATTATCAATGTGAAATTTTCGCCTTTGGCGAAAATTTACCTACAACTAACAACTAATAACTAGCAACTAATTTCTTCAATTATCTTCGCTATCGCGCTCTCTCTGCAATCAACCGTTACCCGATCGGCTACGGCTTTGAGGGAGTCTGTCGCGTTGCCCACGGCGTAGCCTATGTCGGCGGCTGCTACCATATCGATATCGTTGTCATAATCGCCGACGCAGATGAGGGTGTGACAGCCGAGCTTTTCCTTGAGCCAGCGTGCGGCTCTGCCCTTGCTGTCGGCGGGATCGTTGAATTCGATTCCGAATTTCCAACTTCTCGTTATGTTGAATTCACCGCCGAAGATGCTTTTGACCTTTGCGTAGGTTTCGTCGGTGTTGCGGTCGTGCATAACCGCGATCATCTTGACGAAGGGAGCGGTGAAGGAGTCGATGAACTCGCGGCGCGCTTCGGGGGAATCGTTTTCATCAAAGGTGTAAACTCCCGAGTGACCGATGGTATTAACGTGAAAGCATTTTATGGTGGCGCAATGATCGTACGCCGTAAAAGCCTTGAACATCTGCTCCTTGGTGACAAGACCCTGATAGAAGATTTCTTTTCCGTCGATAGAAATGATCACCGCTCCGTTATAGGAGATTATCGGCGCATTTGGCTTGATGATGCTTGCGGCACCCTCGGTGAACATTTCGTAATTACGTCCGCTGGCGAAGGTGAAGTAGCCGCCCTCGGACTGAAAATATTTGATCGCGTCAACGTTTTTCTGCGAGATCTCGCCGCCGATGTAGATCGTGCCGTCAAAGTCGGAGCAGATAAGGTATCCGTCGTATTTTCCCATATTTGAATAATTCCTCTCTGTTATTGAAGCTTATCGGGTAGACGGTAGACGATGCTTTCGGTGTTCGTCTGATCGTCGTCGATTTTATCCGCCTCGACCGATGATGGGGGAGCATCGTCGGTTGATATATATTTTCCTCTGAAATAGTAGCGGGGAAGAAGATGTGGATATCGCGTTTTAAGCAGGTGCTCGTAAAGCGGAGTGGAGGTGAACCAATGCCCAAAGCCCTTGTGCGAGTGGATGATCATTTCGGTCGGTACGTTGAATTTTTCGATGACTTCGCGCCACGCATCCTCGGGAGTGGTGCAGAGGACGAAAAGGTACGCTGTGCTGCCGTTAGGGAGTGAGAGGCGCATATACACCGTGTTGCACTCGCACTCGGGTGAGAAAACGAGCGGAATGCTCGACGCGAGTGCTGGATGGTTCAGCAAAATTATCTCCTCGATCCTGATTCCGTATAAAAGATCGCGAGCCTCCTCCTCGGCGCTCTTCTTTTTGAACAGCGTGGAGAAAAAGCTCTCCTTTTCCTTCGGTGCCTCTATTTTTGCCGTTTCGCCCGCGGAGAAGAAGTTGCGAACGGTTTCACGAAGGCTTGAGTAGATAAAGCAATCCGACACCGCGGCGGGCATCAGGTATATCTTCGGCATTGCATTCGAGCCCGTGAAGCGCGAGACTCGTGTGCATCCGAGGGAGTAGATCGGCCACAAATCAAAGGACGCGGCGGGCATAAAGCCAACGAATGCCGATTCGGTGTTGAGCTCGTCACACAGCGCGGAAAGGTCGCGCGCATCCCTTTCAAATACTGCCCCGGCACGGCTGAGAAAATCTATAAACATTTGTGCTCTCCTTTATCTTTTCTGCCTTTTACTTTATTATACAACAATTTGACGATAAAATCAATAGCCGCCCGAAAAATCGGGCGGCTTCTATGATTATTCTGTCGGAATGAGGTTGGTGTATTCGTCTTTTATATCCGAGATCTTGGTGAAAGCAATATAATAATTGAATCTTTCGATTGATTCCTTGATCTTCGGGTAGGTCAAGGTGTCGTCGTTGACGAGGATATACACTTCCTCGCGGCGGTGGATCGCGCTTTCCGGGTCGAGCGGTTCGCCGTCGTATTTGATGATGTGATTATATTTTGAGTAAAGGAAGTTGGTATAACCGCCGCTTCGCGATTCGGTGTATAACTCGTAATACCCGTGGTGGTATATTATCGTCGTAAGGAAGATAGCGGAGCGCGAGGGATAGTGATTCACGATATTGACCGCCGCCGGCTGTCCGTTTGAGCATTTTTCATAGAACTCGTTCCACACATTCTCGCCCGCGGTGACGAAGGCATCATTGAAGACAACCCAATTGCCCGATTTTGCTTCATTATATATATCATCAGCGGCAGCCTTTTCGGAGAAGGCAAGGATGGGCGCGGTTCTGTCGGAGAGAAGGTATGCCTCGTATGTCAGATATCTGTGATAGAGCTTGCGAGCGTTGTCGATGTCAAGAATGCCTTTGTCGAAGGCTTCTTGCAGATCGTATATTTGACCGTTACTGTATACCTTTATGCGTGCTCCGTTTGAGTAGTAAAACTTATAGAATTCAAGATCGTATTCGGTTACTTCATCTGTGGCTCCCACTTCTGCCCATATTACACAATTTCCGAAAGTGCCGTAGTATCTGAATGATTTTTCAAAGGATTCAAGCGTTTCTTCTTTATCCATAATAAAAGCATTACCGGCGTTTTGGGCGGATGAATAAGCCTCCCTTGCGTGCTCTTCTTTTATTCTGCGTGTATTTCCGTACAGTGTTGCTAACGTGCGGTCGTTTATCCACGTGGAGAACACATTTTCATATCTTTCCTTGAAAAGCGCGTTGTTGATCTGCTCGATCTTTTCCTCGGAGATCTCTTCAAGATCGGATACGAATTTCGCGTAGGTATATACCTTCTGTTCATCAACCTTCCAATAGCCGTAGGCGTTGAATTTGTTGTGGCGTTCCTTTATCTTTTCTGCATCTGCAGCGTTCAGCCAACCGTCGGAATATGCGGTCTCAATAGTCTTTATGACGCCGTCCTTGTAAGCAAAGATATGAATCGAATAGTCGTTGACGATCGAGGTTCGTCCGAGGGTGATGACGTTGTATTCATCTTTGAGATAGGTGTTTATTGCGAAAATGACGCAATCAGAGATCGTACCGTAGTATCTGCCGCGGAAGTGGTCTTCTTTTTTGTGGCTGAACAGAAGCGCCGTGTATCTTTCCGCATGCGAGTGACCTAATTTTATGGAGTCTTCTTCTTTCTGTTGATCGCTGAAAGGAGTCTCTGCATATAGTCTTAAATACGCCGCATATTCCGCCGCGTAGACCTTATTATACCAAACCTCCTTGAGCTCCGCGATCATTTCGTCAGAGATCGGTTCGAGATCAGGAGTGAAGATGGGGTATGACGGGTTTTCGGCGTGTTCGGTTGGCGGCGTATCGACGGTGGTTTCTTCCACAGTTGAATGACCGAAAATACCGCCGAGGGAGATATCGTAACGCTCGATGACGTAGGAGACCATCGGGATGAACGCGCTGATGAGCATAATGCACGCGGCGAGCATCAAAAACTGCTTTGTCGTGCGCCATACGGCTTTTTTGCTTTTGCCGGGGATCTCGTCCGCGTCGGGAACTTTAAGATCGTCGATCACCTCCGCGATCAGGTCGCGGTCGATATAGTCGAGCGACTCAAGCAATCTTGTGTCATTGAAAACGAGAATCTCTTTCATACCGTGATGCCCTCCTTTCCGAGCTCTGCCGCAAGCTTTTTGCGCATGCGGTGAAGTGTGACCTTGATCTTGCTCTCGCCAAAGCCCGTCTGGGACGAGATCTGCTCGATGCTCATATCGAGCCAATAGCGCATAATGAAGATCTTGCGGTCGGATTTTGACGATGCGCGCAGGAATGCGCTGATAAGCTCGCCGCCGCGTTTCGCGTCAAACTGCGCGGCGAGGTCGGTGCCGTCCTCGATCATCGAGAGGAATTCCTCACCGACTATCTGCACGTTCTTTCCGCGCTTCCAGGCATTATTGGCGCGGGATTTGTTGATCGATAGCCTTCGCACGATCTCTGAAAGAAACGCGGGGAGGTTATCGGGCCGCTCGGGCGGGATCGAATTCCAAAGCGCGAGAAGCGAGTCGTTGAGCGTCTCCTCGCGATCCTCACGCGAGACGAGAAAATTTGAGGCTACGTAAAGACAGAGATTGCGGTATTTAAGCTCGGTCTCTCTCAGCGCATCCTCGTTCCGCGCGAAGAACAGTTCTATTATTTTTTCGTCCTTCATAGCATTCACTCCTTATAGCCGACGTTTATCGACCCGCATTTTTTGCATCGTACCCAAAGTCTTCTGTACTCGATGCCGTCCTTCGTTACGGTTTCCTTTGAACCCGCGTGTCCCCATACGCCGTAGGTACGGAGAAGATCGGTCCATTTCAGCTTGAATTCCTCTCCGCATTCGAGGCAGACGAAGGTCTTCCTTGAATAAATAACCGAGCGGGTGATTCTTATCGCTGAGTCCAAAATGAACGCCGCCAAGAGAACGTATTTAAGCGGTTCGATGTCCCAGACGATATAAATAATCCCCAGAATGTAGATCAGATAATCAATAAACAGCATATCTTGTCTCCTTTTGTCATAATGTTTATGTCCGTTCACTTTAATAGTAGTAAATCGAACGGAAAGGTTACAACGATTTTGAAAAATTTTTGTTTTTCGGTACAATAATATCATATTTTTGATTAAATGTCAACATTTTGCCGAAGGCGAATTATCATTCGCGCCGCGCGCTAACAATCAAAATAACTCTAAAGGGGTGAGTGGATTCTTAACGGTATCGGTGATTTATGCTCAAATATTAAAAAGGATAATTTTCGCCAAGGCGAAAATTCAAGATTTTATTAAAAAACATATACGCTTGTCTTATCTGCAGTACAGACTTCGGTCTCCTCATCCGTCAGCCTTCGGCTGCCACCTTCCCCGCTGGGGAAGGCCTGCTTAGCTACTGCGAACATAGGTTATAGTGATATAGCATCACGGATATTTTCGATAGTAATATTTTGATTGAATAAAGTAGTTAGATTTCAAAAATACTGTTTCGCTTTTGGGTTCTATGATTTGACCAATTCACGCTGTTCAGAAACATTGAGCGAAATTATAAATCAGCCTTCCCCAGCGGGGAAGGGGGACCACGGCAGTGGTGGATGAGGAGACCGAAGTCTGTACTGCAGATAAGATAAGCGTACCAAGCTTTCTAATAAAAAACGGAAATTTTCGCCGCAACGAAAATTGACCTTGTTATTTCTTCTTGCATTTATCAAAAAAGGACTGAATCGCAAAATAACGATTCAGTCCTTTTCAAAACTGTATTAAAACAGATCTTCCTGATTTGCGGTCTTGATGCCTGCGCCGGCAAGTGCGGCGGAGGCTACGGCGTTGTCGTCAACGCGGAAGATCATATACGCGTGTCCGTCGGGGGCGAGGAATGCGTAGGTGTATTCTACGATCACGTGCGCGTCTGCGAGCACCTCAAGGATGGTTGCCATACTGCCGGGTCTGTCCTCGATCTCGGTTGCGAGAACGTCGGTCACGGTCGTGATATAACCGCCATTCTTGAGAATGGAATCGGTCTGCTTGGGATCGTCGCAGATGATGCGGAGGATACCGAAATCCTGTGTGTCGGCGATCGAGAGGGCGCGGATGTTGATGCCGTTATCGGCGATATAGCGCGTGCAAGTCGCAAGCGCACCTTTTTTGTTTTCAATAAATACGGAAATTTGTTTAACGCTCATAATAAATCTCCTTTAATCGTGAAGCTTTCTCTTGTCGATAACGCGGACAGCCTTGCCCTCGCTTCGCTGAATGGTCTTGGGCGCGACGAGATGTACCTTCGGGTTGATGCCGAGCATAGTCTTGATCGCCTCGGCAAGAGATCTTTCCTTGATCGCAAGATCCTTGACGGTATCCGAGAACTGCTCGGGGTTCAGCTCAACGTAAACGTCGAGGGTATCGTTATTCTTGACACGGTCGACCTCGATGAGGTAGTTGGGCGAATAGCCTTCCTTGATGAGAACGGTCTCGATCTGGGAGGGGAATACGTTTACGCCGCGGATGATGAGCATATCGTCGCTTCTGCCCATCGGCTTTGCCATCTTGACAAGCGTTCTGCCGCAGGAGCACTGCTTACGGGAAAGGATGCAGATATCGCGTGTGCGGTAGCGCAGAAGCGGGAATCCTTCCTTATCGAGGTTGGTGAATACAAGTTCACCCTTCGAGCCCTCGGGGAGAACCTCGCCCGTTTCGGGATCGATGATTTCGGCGAAGAAGTGGTCCTCGTTGATATGCATACCGCTCTGCTCCTCGCATTCAAATGCAACGCCGGGGCCGGTGGTCTCGGTCAGACCGTAAATATCAAATGCCTTGATGCCGAGCGACTTTTCGATGTCGTGGCGCATTTCCTCTGTCCAAGGCTCTGCGCCGAAGATGCCCGCCTTGAGGTCGAGAGAATCGGGGGAGATGCCCATTTCCTTGAGAGTTTCGCCTATATATGCGGCATAGGAGGGGGTACAGCAGAGGATGGTGGAGTGGAGATCCTGCATGAACTGGATCTGACGGTCGGTGCTGCCCGAGGACATCGGGAGGGTCAGACAGCCGAGCTTTTGCGAACCGCCGTTGAGTCCGAAGCCGCCGGTGAAAAGACCGTAGCCGTATGCAACCTGACAAACATCCTCGCTCGTTGCGCCTGCGGCGGTCAGAGCACGCGCACAGCAATCCTCCCAAAGGTCGATATCGTTCTGTGTGTAGTAAGCAACGACGCGTCTGCCCGTTGTGCCGGATGTGGAGTGGATTCGAACGCAGTTCTTCAGATCCGTTCCGAGGAGACCGTAGGGGTATGAGTCGCGGAGGTCGGACTTGGTGAGGAAGGGAAGCTTATGAAGATCGTCGATGCTCTTTATATCGTCGGGAGTGACACCCTTTGCGTCCATCAGGTCGCGGTAGTATTTTACGTTCTCGTAAACGCGCTTGACCTGCTTTACGAGCTTTTCCGATTGAAGCTTTTTCATTTCTTCTCTCGGCATGGTTTCAATTTCTTTTTGGAAATATCTCTTTTCCGTCATTTTTGTGGTTTCCTTTCTTTTGCACGGTTTTGTGGCTCGGAGTAAAGGACAAACAAAAACGTCCTCTGCATCCGAATAAGAATACAGAGGACGAGAATATATCCCGTGGTACCACCTCAGTTCGCCGCTATCTCACGGTAGCGACCTTTTCAGGTACTTACATACCTTAGTTCTGTGACGGGAACACCCGTTGCATCCTACTACGGATCGCTCCGATTCAGCGCACTGCTAACAAAATGAATTCGAGAGGGATCGCCCCATTGCCTCGCACCAACCGACAACTCTCTGAAGGGTTACTCCGACCTACTACTTTTTGGTCTTCGCATTTGATGGGGATATTATAGCACATTAAAATGTGCTTGTCAATAGTTTTGCGAAAAATATTATGCAGCTTTGAATAAATTTTGAAAATGTTTAGCCGGCTTAATCCCTCGGTCTCCACTTGTCGGGAGTGGTATTGAAGTTGAGCTTGGGATCGTCGATGCTTAAAACCTGAGGCATACCCTCGTAGATCTGATAGAGTCCGTAGGAAAGTGCACGCTCGTAAAGATCGCGGTTGTATTTTTCATACGTATTTCCGTACTTTTCCTCAACGTGGTTTCGTACTGCAAGGGTGAGCGACGTGCGCTCTCCCATCGGCACTGCCTTTCCTTCAGGGTTCTTCTGGAAGAAATCGTAGAGCAGAGCTACTATATTATCCTTTATTGCACTGCCGCCGTATATCTCGGCGAGGGCGTAGGAATGTGCGAATTCGGGGATGAGGCGGAGCTTTGCTATACGCTCTGCCTGCTCGGGACCCGCGAGAGCTGCGGCGGCATCGAAGAGCTCAAATCCGCGTGTGACGAGCTCGGATTCGGTAACCCTTGCGCCGTAATCGAGGTATTTTGACCAATCTACGTCCTTGTAGTTCTTTATCATATCGAGCGTAAGGTCCGCGGGAAGCGTGCGGTTCGCGCGGTCGACATTGTGGGCGTAGATGGTCAGAGCGAATTTATCGTGGATTCCGAAATGCTTATCTTTAACTATCTGCTGACCGAGGTCGATGTATTCGCGGATGTATTTCCAGCCCTTGCCGTAATAGTCGCGCAGGAATTCGTCGATGTAATTCCAATATTCCTCCTCCGACATATAGGGATTCCAGAGGATCTTTGCCATAATGTAGGAGCGGAGCTCGGGGAAGTCGCAGGTCTCGGAGAAGAAGTTGCCTTCCTCGTAAACGCCGATGACGTGGTTGTCCGCGAAGAATTTGGCATTCTGGAGAAGAACGTTGAAGTTGGGGAAGAATGTGACCGACTCAACGTAATTGGTTGTGTAATCCCAAACGTAGAGCTTGTCGCTGACCTTTGCCCAATCCGAAATATCCTCGGAAATGGTCTTTTCGCTTCCCGCCATTGCGTAAACGTCCTTGCAGGTGCCGAGAGGATGCGAGAAGCAGCACTCGATGGTGCAGAAGCGGATTATGACGTTATCTGCGGGCGGAGTTTTGCAGATGCTTCTGGTGTGGTGGTATGCAAGGGTATCGAATTTGAGATCGGGATAATCCTTTGCAAATTCCTCGGCGACCGCATTGACAAAGCGAATCTGCGCGCCCGAAAATGCGCCTTCCTCTGCATAAATTTTCTTACATTCGGAGCACATACAAGGCTTCTGCGCCGTGCCGTTGTCGGGCTGGGAGATCGAGATTATCTTCGCATCGGGGCGATCTTTAAGCAAAGAGCGAACCTTTTCCTTGACAAGGCGAAGCACGTCGGGGTTGGAAAGGCAGGGCTGTGCGCCCCAGGTGTTCTGACGTGTGCCGTCCTCGTTGAGGGCGAAATATTCGGGGTGATCGGCAAAGTATTCTTTGACGGATATCCATTGTTCAAGCGTATGCACAAAGCCGCCAACGTACTCGACCTTTCCGCCGTATTCTGCGGGAGTATTGTTATACATTCCGTTTGCCTTGAGCTTCGGCTGGAAGTTGTTTTGTCTTGACGTTACAAAGTCTATATCGCGGTATTCGAAAACGGGTATCTGCTCGTCGCGCTCGATGGGCTGAACGCCGAGGACGTCGCGCTTCGGGATCTTTTCAAAATCAGATGCGTAAAAACGGCATCCGAGATATTCCTCGAGGAAGGTGTAAACGCCGTAAAGCGCACCTCGTACACCGCTTCCCGCGATGAAGAGCTTTTTGCCGACGGTTTCGATAACGAATCCCTCGTCGCCGAGCTTTGCGGCATCAAACTGACCGTCCGCGGAACGGTTGGTGTAGCCGACGAGGATTTCATACTCGCCTGCGGCTTCGGCATCGGTCTTGATCGGGATCTGAACGCCCGAGATCTTCGCGACGTAGCTGCGAAGCTCACTTGCGGCTTTCATATTCGCATCTGTCGAATTCTCGGGGCGGATGATGGTGTATTCCGAAATATTATTCTGTACAAACACAAGCGTATCCTCCTTGATGACTAAAGGTTCTTCGGTTTCTTCGGGTTCTTTCGTGGTTTCGGGCTCAGCGGTGGTGATGCCGAAGCCTTCGCCGGTCGTTTCTTCGGTTACGTCGGCAGGTGAGCAGGCAACCGCGCCGAAGAGCATTATAAAGGTCAAAAGACCACAAATAAATCGTTTCATCACGGTAATCTCCTTAAAAATTCATCTGCTTCGGATCTTGATTTGAAAATAATGATATTCTTTTCCTTATATTTTTCAAGCAGCAGGGTGACCTTTGGGCGGCTTTCTTCGTTATATTTTTTGATGAATTCGATAAATTCGAGGTCGGGTTCGGTTTCGACCCACGGCATATCCGCGCGCGGTTTTCCTCGGCGTTCTTCAACTCCGGCGATACACACCTCGACGGGGTAGTCGAGGAAGATGACGGTGTCGCAAGCTTCCATTCGAAGCTCGAGCGTTGAGCCGTAATTGCCGTCGATTATCCATTCGGGAAGCGCGACCGTTTCGCGGAGTGCGGCGCGGAATTCCTCCTTCGGCTTCGTCGTGCGGTCGGGGTTCCAGTACATCATATCAAGGTAGTGAAGCGGCAGACTCGTCTTTTCCGCCAACGCGCGGGCAAAGGTGCTTTTTCCGCTCCCGGGACAGCCGATTATCATAATGCGTTTCATAGCGTCACCTCCGTTTTCTTTGTTATAATTATATCAAATGTAAGAAAGTTTGTCAAGGAAACACTTGATTTTTTCCGCCTTTTGTGATATTATTATTCCATACATTTTGTTTAAAGGAGAACCCTATGAACATTCTTCGTGAAAAGATCAAAAAGGGTGAGAAGACCTGCGGTACGCTCGTCAGCCTCACCGATCCCGCGCTTTGCGAGATCATGGGCATCGTTGGTTATGACTATATATGGATTGATATGGAGCACACTTACATGTCTTATAAGGAGGTGCTCTGCCACCTGAACGCGGCGCGCTCGGTCGGCGCGGCATCGGTCGTAAGACTCCCGCAGAACGACCTCACCGTCACCAAAAAGATTCTCGAAATGGGTCCCGAGGGCATTATTTTCCCGATGATGCGCACACCTGAGGAGGTTCGCGAGATGATCGGCGCGACACTTTACCCGCCTCACGGCACGCGCGGCTTCGGCCCGATGAGAGCTATTTGCTACGGCGAGACCGATTGTAAATACTACACCGACGAGGAAAGCTTCGAGCTTTGCCGCTTTATGCAGATCGAGCACGTTGAGTGTGTTGAAAACCTTGAAGAGATCGTCAAAATACCATATATCGACGGATTTATCTTCGGCCCTAACGATCTTTCGGGATCTCTCGGTGAGCTTGGCAACGTTTTCGGCGAGAAGACGATGGAGCAGATCCGCCGCGCGCTGAAGATCGTCAAGGAAAACGGCAAATACGTCGGACTTGCAACCGGCGACCTTCGCCCCGAAACGCTCAAATTCTGGTCGGAGCTCGGAATCGACATGATGACCGTGGGCGCGGATTGGAATTTCGTTTTCGATGCGGCGAAGAATACAAGAAAACTCCTTCAGCAGTATCATATGGAGGCGTAAAATGAAGATTTTACGTCAAGAGTTCATTTTCGGTGAGCCGCTTCCGACTCCCGAATGCCACGCATCGACTATCCTTGTCCGCGAGGACGGAACTAAACTCGCTGCTTGGTTTGCGGGAACAAAGGAGGCAAACCCCGACGTTCTCATTTTTGTCAGCCGCTTTGACGGTGAGAGCTGGAGCGAGCCGCGTGCGGTAACTCCCGAGGTTGGCATTCAGCATTGGAATCCCGTTCTTTTTGAGATGGACGGCGAGGTCGTGCTCTTTTACAAAATGGGTTATCCGATTGCCGATTGGCACACGAGATACATTACCTCAAAGGATTTCGGCGAAACCTGGTCGGAGCCGCGCGAGCTTGTCGCGGGTGACGTCGGCGGCAGAGGACCCGTCAAGAATAAGCCGATCCGCATATCAAACGGCAATATTCTTGCCCCCGGTTCGACAGAGAAGGGACCTTGGCGTTGTTTTGTCGATATTTTCGACGGCAAGGAATGGCATAAGCGCGACTTACCCGTCGAGCTTGAAAATGCCGAAAAGGTTAACGTGATTCAGCCGACTCTGTGGGAGAGTGAAAATGGGCATATCCACGCGCTTGTGCGATCGAATATCGGCAGGATATACCGCTCGGATTCGAATGATTACGGCGAAACCTGGTCGCCGATCTACCCCACGGATATGCCGAACAATAACAGCGGTATAGATTGCGTCAAGCTCTCGGACGGAAGGATCGTTCTGATCTGTAACCCGATCGAAAAGAATTGGGGACCGAGAACTCCGCTTTCGGTATTCGTGTCGGATGATAACGGCGTGACCTTCATAAAAGAGCTTGATCTTGAAACCGATGAGGGCGGCTTTGCCTATCCCTCCGTCATTGAACTCGGCGGCATACTTCATATAGTTTATACCTATAACCGCAAAAAGATCGTTTGCGCCGAGATTGAATTATAATCAGAAAAGAGGACAGCATTTTGTTTAAAACCGAAACACATCTTCATACGTATCCCGTATCCTCCTGCGCGAAGCTCTCGCCCGTTGAGCAGGTGAGACTTTTCAAGGAAGCGGGCTACGATACCATCATCGTTTCCGATCATTTCTCTCCCCATCATTTCAAGAAGCTCGGTGAGCATCTCACCTTTGCCGAAAAGGTGGACAAGCTCTGCGATGCTTATCTTGAGGCAAAGGCAGAGGGCGACAAGATTGGTCTGACCGTTCTTTTCTCGGTCGAGCTTTCATTCCATAAGAATCACTATCTGCTTTACGGCGTAACGCGCGAAATGCTCAAGCTCCGTGAGGATATTTTTGATATCGACATCGACGAGCTTTACGCTCACCTCAAGGCGCACGGCGTAACCATCATTCAGGCTCACTCCCACCGCGCCGAGAAGTGCGTGCCGCATCCGCATCACGTTGACGGATTTGAGATCAACTGCTGCCTCCGTAAGGAAAATTACAACGAAAGAACTATGCAGGTCGCAAAGGAATACGGACTGCCGCTCACCATCGGCTCGGATTGCCACAGACCCGAGGACGTTGGCGTTTCGGCGACTCTGAGTGAAGAGAAGATCGAGAGCATCGAGCAGTATCTTGAACTGATGCGCGCAAGAAAGCTCATCCTTTCCATCGGCGGTGGCGCATTATGATCTACTTTATAAGCGATATTCACGGCGACAAGAATATTGACGCGTTCAACGATTATGTCAAAAACGCAAAAGAGGACGATCTTCTGATCATCCTCGGCGATATTGAGCTTCATTTCCGCGATACCGATGAAAACCGCGCGTTTTCGAAGTATTTTGAGGAATTGCCCTGCAAGATCGCGCTCGTTGACGGAAATCACGAGAATTTCGATTATCTTTATTCCTTCCCCGAAGAGGACTTTTGTGGCGGACGCATCCACCGAATTTCGGATAAATTCATCCACCTCATGCGCGGATATATCTTTGAGATCGAGGGGCATACATTCCTTACGATGGGCGGATGCAAGTCCTCGCAGAAGTGGTTCGATTGGGGACTCCGCTGGGAGCAGGAAAAGCCGACCGAGGAGGAGATCATCCGTGCTTACCGTAACCTGAAGGAGCACAAAAATAAGGTCGATTACGTGCTGACGCACAAATACCGCATTGAAAATCCGAAAGCAAACCCGCTGACGCAAAACGGATTTATGAATTTCGTTGACAACTGCGTTGAATATAAGCATTGGTATTCGGGTCATTGGCACAAAACGAAGTATCTTGACGATAAGCATACCGTGGTTTACAGAACGCTGACACCGCTTGCGGGGCAGTGAAATATTTCGCCTGTGGCGAAATGCAAAATCTTGCTAAAGCAAGGTGAAATCCGCACTTTGTGCGGGTGAAATCTTTCGCTGCAAGCGAAAGGTTAAGGAAGAAATCCGCCGAGCGGCGGATTTCTTTTGTTTTATTGAATTTCGCACTTGATTTTGTTCGGGCGCAAACCCTTTCGCGCGGTGCTCTATACCCACCCAACCCTCCCGCAAGCGGGAGGGCTTATTTCATCGGCAAAGCCGATGTCTTGCGAGCGGTGTAATTTTGTGCAGATATAGTGATTTCGCCGATATCCTAATAATTTTGTGCCGGCAAATCGGGACCTATCCCCCACCCCCTTCCCGTGAACCGGGAAGGGGAACTTGAGAGTGCGAAACATTTTGTTTAGCTAAATAACTATTGCTTGTTATTTGTTATCATTCAACGCTCGCGCTTTGTCCAAAATCTCATTCCATCTATCCTCACCGCGAACCGAATCGAACCATTCCCAACCCTTTTCCGCAGTCATCATTTTGTCAATATTGCCCATTTTGCAGGCAAGTCCGAGCAAATGAATATATCTTTTTCCATTCGGTAATTCGATTCTCCATTTGCCCTCTATTAGTTTGGTTTTTCCGAAAAACAGTTCGTTTCCGAGATCAAGCGGCGTCTCACGAGGTATTACGGCAAATCTTTCTGTTAATGCAAGAGCGCGTTCGAGATAATTGTAGCCCTTTTCTTTATCTCCACTTTTGAAATACGCCGCAGCCAAATGAATGTATGAGCGGCGGTATTCGCAGATAAAGCCGTCGGGAATATCTAAGTCCGCTTGTCTGAGAGTAAAACCGTCGAGAATATGAATGCAATTATTATACCACGCTATAGCTTCTTCGGAATTTGAATACGGGCTCGCACCATAGAATTTATTGATCACGCTTGCAGCTCTTACAAAATTTACGGCATGGCGGTACATCCAATATTTTTCGTCATCGCCTAAAAGTTTATATCTTTCTTCGTAAATCTCAAGCTTTTCGTCCCGCCAAAAAATACTGTCTTTCTGCATCCATTTACCGAGATCATCTTCATCGCAGATCATGCACATTGATTTTACCGCGTTTTTGCGCGAAGTGGTGTCGGTACATTCCTTGAGTATACGCTCGCATATTTCGTTCAGTAAAGGTTTGTATTCCTCGATCTTGTCGCGGTTATAGCGTGTGATTTGATGCATCAGAGAGGTAGCGATGTGCCAATCTCGCGGATATTTTCTGTGATATTTCAGCGAAAGCTCGAGCCTTTCGTCAACGGGTCTGTCGTGTAGTCTGAAAAAGTAATTCTTCTGAATATCCTCTCTTGCGCTGATCTCATCGTTCCCGATCAGCTCATCGACGGTGATTCCGAAGAAGTTTGCAATCGAGGGCAGCAAGGTAATGTCGGGGTAACCGTCGCCGCACTCCCATTTCGAGATCGACTGCGGCGAAATTCCGAGCGCCGATGCGAGCGCATCCTGTGTCATATCCCGCTCCTTGCGGAATTTTTTGATTCTTTCTGCGATTAAAAGTTCCATTAATTCTCCTTTCTTCGGCGGGCCCTGCCTACGGTATAATGATACCATATTATTGAATGAAAATCAATAACCGCGTTTTTGTGTATACCTCCACGAACGGTAGAATTTTGCTCGAGAGGGTGGTATGAAATACTTTTAAGAAAAGGAGCGTTAATAAAAAATAAGCTACACTTTAGTTAATATATCAATCCTCTTACTTGAAAAACTCCGAAAAAATGTTATAATATAATCACAAAAGCGCTTTTGAATATTTTTTGGAGGACACAAAAATGTCTATCGGAACAACAATAAAAAGGCTGCGCCGTGAGCGCGATATGACGCAGGAGCAGCTTGCGGAGTATCTTGGAATCTCTGCTTGCGCGATCTCGCAATGGGAATGCGACCGTACCGCGCCCGATATTTCGCAGATTCCCTTGCTCGTACGTATTTTCGGTGTTACGTCGGACGAGCTGCTTGGAATCAGCGATCTCAATAAGGAAGCGGAAATTATGAGATTGCACGAGGAAATCTACGAACTCAGTCGTATAGGCAAAAAGCGAGAGAGCTTTGACCTTGCGGCTCAGGCGCATAAGATGTATCCCGACAGTTACGATCTGATGTATGCGTACGCGTCGCAGTTCAGTTACGTTTACTATGATAAGAATTTTCCCCAGGACGAAAAGAAGAAGCTGCTTGCAGAGTCGATCAAGCTGCTCGAGGCTATTATGGCGGGATGTACAGATGAGAATCTCCGAATAAATGCTATGAGCACAATTTTGTGGATGTATCGAGAAAGCGGTGATGTTGATAAAGCGTGGGAGGTTGCGAAAAAATTTCCGAGATTGATCAACAGCTATGAATTTCATAGGGTTCATATTAGTAATGGCGATGAGCGGATCGATGCTCATATGGATCTGCTATACCACGGATTGCTTCAGCATCTTTTGAATTCTATGGTAAGAAATTATAAGGACAGCTCGGGAAAGCGATTTTTCAGCCACTCCGAAATGTGCGTGCTTTACAAAAAGATGATTGATGTACTCGATATAATTTTCGAGAATGGCGACCTCGGATTCTATTTCAGCGATTATTCTGATGCACACAAATTTATTGCAAAATATTACGCCCAAGAAGGCGATGTTGAAAATTCGCTTACCTATCTCGATGGTGATGCAGATGCAGTTGTAGCTTATATGCGTGACTATTACCAAAAGGATTACACTCATACCTCGCTCCTTTTCAAGGGCGTTACAACTAGCGGTAAGAAAATCTGGTATCAATCAACTGACAACGATGCCTCAAATCTTCTTTCCGAAATGAAAAAGGCGCATTACGATTTCATCCGCACCGACGAAAGATTTACCGCGATCGAAGAAAAGCTCACTCCCTATGCGGGAAAGTGGGAATAAGAATATCCCCGAGGCTCGAACCTCGGGGATCGTTTTTATTCTCCGATATATTTCCTGATTGCTTTCGCAAAGCATTTTCCGAGCGAGATCAGACGCTCCGCGGAGACCTTGTTTTCCTTTGTTCCGAAATATGCGGACTCAAGGGTAAAGGCAAGGTCGCATTCGGGACGGCTGTTGGTTGTAAACGCAAAGTTCGGGTTCGGCTGATTCCAGCCCGTGAGGGGCGGATGGTCGTTTTCCTTTTTGTATTGCATCGCGTCCGAGGTGAGCTCGGATTCGAGTAGGGCGGAGAAGCAGTCGAATTTTTCCAGCTTTTCAACCTTGTTGCGGACGATGAAGATGCGGTCGTTGTTGCCGCCCTTGTGATAGGGCGAATGAAGGTCAAAGCCGAAGTTACATCCGTATCTGTCTGCGTGGGAGCGGATTGCGGCGACTTCGGGATATATCGGAGCATCGGTGTAGTCTCTGTTGTGGTCGTGGGGCGTGCGGGATTTGCCCTGATCGCCGTCAAGTACGCCGTCGTAATCTACAAAGGGAACGCAAAGGATGCGGGTGTTCGGTATCGGGGACGTGATGAGCTCCTCTAAAACTCCCTCCATAACGTAGCTTCCCGTGGACTCGCAGGCGTGATGACGGGCGGTGATTATGATGCTTCTTTTGCCGTCTCCGATGTGCAGGCAGGGGACGCTCCGTCCCTTTCTGCTTCGGCAAAGCTCGGAGATCTCGAGTGTGCGGCTTTCGGCGAAAGCGATAAAACGGGTGGGATGATAGAGCATATTGTGAGCGAAGTAGACTCGGCTTTCTCCGCTTTCGAAACGGTAGGTGAAGCTCTCACCGTCGACGCTGTCGAGCCAATGCCAATCTTTCAGATCGTGGCTGACGGCGGGGCCCCAATAGCCCAAGCGTTTGCTTTCAAATTTGAAGGTGATCTCGCGATCCTCGGCACCCTCGACGCAAAACGCCCAATAAAACCAATCTCCCTCGGTATCGCGGAGCTCGTTCTCGAGGATCACGGTATCGCCCGATATTTCCTTGACGCGGATATTGCCGCCTGTGAAATTCTGATGTATTTTCATTTTTATCTTCTCCGATCCCGACATTTTGCAGAATAGTTGCTTTTTACATTATACCATATTGACGTTGACTTTGCAAGATGTTGAAATAAATATATAACATTAAACCAAAACAACAAAAGGCAATATCAAACCCGTCGGGAGTGATATTGCCTTGCTTTTACTCCGCCGCCGCGAGCATATTTTCGATAAATATGCCGTATCCGCGTGTCGGGTCGCCGACGAGGACGTGCGTTACCGCGCCGACGAGTTTGCCGTTCTGAATTATCGGGCTGCCCGACATACCCTGAACGATGCCACCCGTTTGCGCAATCAGCGCGGGATCGGTCACCTTGACCGTAAAGCACCGTCCTCCCGCCGATGTCGGGTCGATCGAGGAAAGCTCGACCTTATATTCGTGGGGTTTTCCGTCCTCGAGAGTGCAGAGGATAGTCGCCTCGCCGCCGCGCACCTCGTCCTTGTGCGCTATGGGCATTGCGCCGTAAAGCGATTTTGGAATGCTTGAATAGATGCCGAATATGCCGCGGTCAGTGTTGCTCGTCACCGCACCGAGCTTTTCGGGCTTGAAGCTGCCGCGTATCTCTCCGGGATCGCCCGCCGCGCCTTTCGTGATGCCTCCGATGTTCACCCCAAGCAGAACACCGCGTCCGAGAGGCATCGGTTTGCCTGTATCGGCATCGCAGATTCCGTGTCCGAGTCCGCCGAATAGCCCCGTTTGCGGGTCAATGAAGGTTACGGTGCCGATACCCGCTCCGCTGTCACGGACCCAGATACCCGTCTTATAACCGCTCTCTTCAAGCCTTGGCGTGACGGTCACGCAGAATTCGCGTCCGTCGCGGCAACAAGTGAGCTCAACACTTTTTCCTTTTCCCGCGTTCACCGCTCGGCTGAGCCCCTCCGCGTCGTTGATCTTCACTCCGTCAACCTTTAATATAACGTCGTTTACGCGCACTCCCGCGGCGTATGCAGGACTTTGCGCATTATCGGGAATGCCGACGACGAGCACTCCCTCCGTGAAAAATCTGACTCCGAAGACCATTCCTCCGGGGATCAGATATTTTTCGGTTTCTTCGGCACTCGCACTTACGCTTGCCGTCATATCGGCATTCACGTCGGAACGCGCCGACGAAGCGCAGAAGAGGAGCGCCGTAAGCAAGATGCAGACAAATGCCGTCAGTCTGCTTTTGTTTCGTTTGATTTGCATAAGATCCACCGGTTTCTTTTGTTGCGGCAAAGCTGCGCTTGCCGTACGGGAGCCGAGCCTAATCGCCTCACGGTGATTAATTTTCGCGTCTTTCGGCATGATTTCACTCGCAAGGTTAATACCTTGCTTCGCAAAATCCCACCAAAATCCATCAAAAATTAATTCGCCGTGAGGTGCGAAGCAGTTTTGACGGAGCAGATTTTTTCGAGAACAAAGTTCTTTCCGCAGTTCATATATTAATATTAACAAGGAAAGAACTGAAGTTATCGGGAAAATCTGTCCGACAAAACCGATTTTGTTCGGCTCTCGTACGGCACAACTTTTCCGCAATACTAATTTGCCCCCTAACTTAAAATTAATGTGTAGAAAAATTCGACCTTCGTACCATTTTTTATGCGTAAAAATAATTTGTTAATAAACTAATTAATCTATTGACTTTTTCTGAAAATTTGCTATAATATTGATTAGTTTATTAACTAACTAAAATTGGAGGAAATACGATGAAAAAGTCACCATTAACAGATGATATGCTGACGCCTGCGATGTTGATAGGACATATTTCACGCGCGCAGAGATGCACCCTGCGCTCGCGCGAAAACGATCCGATCATGACACAGAACAGCTGTCGCGCAATACTGTTCTGCCTCTCGCGAGAGGAAGGCATCACTCAGCTTGAGCTTTCGCGCCGTGCGGGACTAAAGCCGCCGACGGTCAGCGTTGCTCTCAAGCACCTTGAGGACGAGGGATACGTCATCCGCATGACCGACGATGACGATAAACGCGCCGCACGGGTTTATCTTTCCGATAAGGGACACGCGCTCGAAAAGGAAAATGAAGAACGCTTTGTTGCGGTCGACAATGAAATGATGGCGGGATTTACTCCCGATGAGATCGAGCTTTTGCGCTCGATGCTGTTGCGCATTCGCGACAATCTTAAGAATCCGAAAGGAAAAGAAGAATGAAAAAACTGCTCCCCTATCTCAAACCCTATTGGTTTGTGGCACTCATCTCACCGCTTATGATGATCGGCGAGGTGCTCGGCGATCTTTGCCTGCCCTACCTTATGTCATACATAGTCAATTACGGTGTCGAGGGCTATTCGCCTCTTGATCCCAAGCACGGCGCGCCTCTTGCCGCAAAGCTTATCGATGTCTTCCTCGGCGCGGATGCGACGAGAATGGAGATCATCATTCTTTTCGGAATTCTGATGCTCTGCGTAACCCTCGTCGGCGGATTTTTCGGCACGTTCTGCGCTTACACCGCCGCAAAGGCATCTCAGGGCTTCGGTAACGATCTACGCCGCGATGCTTATTCGCGCGTGATGTCGCTTTCGATCGAGCAGACCGATAAGTTCACCACGGGCTCGCTCGTCACGAGAATGACCAACGATATCACCATTCTCGTTGAGTTCGTTGAGCATATGCTCCGAATGGTCGTCCGCTCACCCATGTTCTTCATCGGCGGCACGATAATGCTTATTTCACTTAACGTAAAATTTGGTCTCGTGCTTCTTTGCACGCTTCCGATACAGCTTTTTGCGATGGTTTTTGTCATTCGCAAGGCTGTTCCGCTTTTCTCCGAGGTTCAGAAAAAGCTCGACCGTATAAATTCGGTTGCGCGTGAGAATATTACGGGTGCGCGAGTTATCAAGGCTTACGTTCGCGAGGATTACGAATGCGAGCGCTTTGAGGGCGCGAACAGCGAAATGCGCGATACAAACCTCAAGGTTCAGCTCCTTCTGACATTCATCAACCCCATTCTTATCGTTTCTCTCGCGTTTGCGACTGTTGCCATCATCTACATCGGCGGTCTGCAGACTCAGATTGAGGCGGCGGGTATGACTACGGGTACGGTTATGGCGGCTATCACCTACGTTACCCAGGTCGTCAACTCGCTGATGATGCTGACGATGATTTTCCAGACGATCTCCCGCGCGGGTGCTTCCTCGAAGAGAATTATCGAGGTGCTTGAATCCGATCCCGTTATCAAGGGCGGCGATGAGCGCGAGGGAAGAAATTCCGAGATCTCGATTGAATTCAAGGGTGTTGACTTCAAATATCCGAACACTACGGGCAAGAACGTGCTTTCCGATATATCGCTGACCGTCAAGCGCGGCGAAACGCTTGCCGTTATCGGCGCGACGGGATCGGGCAAATCCTCGCTGATCTCGCTGATACCGAGATATTACGATGCCGCAAAGGGCAAGGTATTTATAGAAGGAAGAGATATTTCCGAATACGATCTGCCCTCGCTCCGCAAAAAGATCGGCTACGTTATGCAGAAGAGTGAGCTCTTCTCGGATACTATCGCGAACAATATCAAGTGGGGCAAGGACGATGCCACCGATGAGGAGATCCGCGCCGCGGCTTCGATCGCGCAGGCTGATTCCTTCGTCAGCGAATTTACCGACGGCTATAATACCTTTATAGCCGAGAAGGGCGCGTCGCTTTCGGGCGGACAGAAGCAGCGTCTTTCGATCGCCCGCGCTATCGTAAGACGTCCCGAAATTCTTATCCTCGACGACGCGACCTCGGCGCTCGACCTTGCAACAGAAGCAAGACTTCAGACCGCACTCCGCGAGGCTATGAAGGACACCACTGTCGTTATGGTCGCGCAGAGAATCGCGAGCGTGCGCCACGCGGACAGAATTGCAGTTATTGAATCCGACGGACGTATCCTTCATTGCGCTCCGCACGAGGAGCTGCTTAAAATCAGCGAAACCTATCGCGATATCTGCGCTTCGCAGAGACAGAACGTAGAAGGAGGTGCAAACTGATGGCTGAACAGAGACCTAATGAAAGACAGCAGGTAAATATTAATCTCCGTCCCGGCGGAGGACCCGGCGGTCCCGGCGGAATGAACGCTCGTATCAACCGCGAAAAGCCGAAAAACCTCGGCAAAACCATCTCGCGCCTCTTGAAATACTCGGGCAAGAGCTCGTTTATCCTTATTTTCCTCATTGTTGCAACTGTGATCGTCACCGGTGCTGACGTTCTCGCGCCGATGTTCCAGCAGCTCGCCATCGACGAATTCTATTTCGACGCGGGCGGTGTGCTCCGCGTGAATATGACCGCGCTTATCGGCGTGCTGATTGTTATGTTCTGCGCATACATCATCCGCGCGGTAAGCCAGCTTATTCAGGCACGCGTTGCCGCAAAGCTTGCGCAAAATACCGTTTACCACATTCGCCGCGATCTTTTCAATAAGATATCAAAGCTCCCGATCAGCTACACCGACCGCCACCGTCACGGCGACATTATGAGCCGTCTGACCAACGATGCGGAAAACGTGTCCACAGCTATGTCGCAGTCGCTGACGGCACTCTTCTCGGGTGTGCTCACACTAATCGGTGCACTTTGTATGATGCTCTATTACAGCTGGATCGTTACCCTCGTTGCAGTTGTGACGATACCTCTAACCATTTTAGTATCGTCAACTCTTGCGAAGTTTATGCGCAAATATTTTATCAGACGCCAAAAGCTTCACGGTCAGCTCAACGGACAGATCGAGGAGATGGTCACGGGTTACAAGACCGTTATGGCTTACGGCAAGGAGCCCGATGCTATCGAGAAATTCGGCGAGATCTCGGATAACTTCCGTTCCTGCTCGATCTCCGCACGCGTATGGGGATCGATTATGGGACCCGTAATGAACTTTATCGGAAACCTGCAGTACGTTCTGATCGCCGCAGTCGGCGGATATCTTATTCTGAATGCCGATTCGATCACGGGCGCGGCGTTCACCATCGGTTCGGTTCAGGCGATGCTTCAGTATTCGAAAAAGTTCTCGCACCCGATCAATATGATCGCAAATCAGTATTCCACCATTCTTACCGCACTTGCGGGCGCGGAGAGAATTTTTGCCATTCTTGACAGTGCACCCGAGATAGACGAGGGCGAAGAAAAAGTCGATATCTCCGCACTTCGCGGCGATATCGAGTTTAAGGATATTGATTTCTCTTACGTCGAGGGCGAAAAGGTTCTCAAAAACCTTAATCTTACCGTAAAGGCGGGACAGAAGGTAGCCATCGTCGGCGCAACGGGTTCGGGCAAGACTACCATCGTAAACCTTCTCACCCGTTTCTACGAGCCCGACAGCGGCTCGATCACGGTTGACGGCGTTGATATCACAACGATTCCGAAATCCGATCTCCGTCGCGCGATCGCAATAGTTCTTCAGGATACCGTTCTTTTCTCGGATACCATTGAGAAGAATATCAAATACGGCAGAGAAGACTCGACCGATGAGGATATGAAGCGCGCGGCGCACACATCTTACGCCGATTTCTTCATCGACCGTCTGCCCGATGGCTACGCAACCGAGCTTGCCGAGTCGGGAAGCAACCTCTCGCAGGGACAGCGTCAGCTTCTCTCGATCTCACGCGCAGTTCTTGCCGACCCGAGAATTCTCATTCTCGATGAGGCAACTTCCTCTGTCGACACGAGAACCGAGATGCATATTCAGAAGGCGATGATCGCGCTGATGAAGAACCGCACCTCGCTCGTTATCGCGCACCGTCTTTCGACCATCCGCGATGCCGATATGATAGTCGTTCTCAATCACGGCAGAATTGTTGAAACCGGCAGCCACGAGGAGCTTCTTGCCCTCGGCGGTGAGTACCATAAGCTCTATAAGAATCAGTTCGCGGGTATTGCAACGTGATAAGCGAGCTTGAAAGAGAAAAATTCCGCGCCATCTGCCGCGCCGTTCTGACAGAAAGAACGGCGGCGGAGGGCGGTGGGATCGGTACTCTCAATGAAAAAAGAATGCATATCGCGCTCAAACGCTTCGTTTGCGCCGATGAATCTAAATACGAGATAGATATGGGCAAGCGTTTCGTTGCCGATATCAAGCACGATGAGGAAATATTTGAGATTCAAACGGGCTCTCTTTATCCTTTGAAAGCGAAGCTTGAGCACTATCTTGAAACCTCGGACTGCCACGTCACCGTCGTGCATCCTCTGCCGATGAAGAAATACCGCGTGTGGATCGAACCCAATACGGGCGAGTCACAGCCGCGCAGACGCGTTGCGGGAATTTCAAGCGTCTTCGGCGGCGCGCACGAGCTTGTCTATATTTCCGAAGCACTCGCCACGGGGCGCGTTGCCGTTTGGTTTCTATTCATCGAAGAAGAGGAATATCGATTCCTCGACGGCAGAGGGAAGGACAAAAAGATCAAATCCTCGCGCTTCGAGCGTCTGCCCGTTGATATAATCGATGAAGCGGTGTTTGCGGAAAAAAGCGACTTCCTCGCCCTGATCCCCGAAGGTCTTGCCGAAAGCTTTACCACCGAGGAATACCGAAAAGCGGCAAAAATTCCGCATTCCAAACACGCATACATGGCTCTTGCCGCGCTCGCCAATATCGGAATTATCGAAGAAGCCGAGAAAAAGGGAAGAGCGCGGGCTTGGAAGATAAAATGATTTAACGAAAAGGAGATTCAAAATGAAAACGATCAAAATGACCATTTTTATAGCCGTTCTGACCGTCCTCACTTTCCTTCTTCTTTCTTGTTCGGGAGAGGCAGGAGGAGAGATCACCACCGCAGAGCCCGAGCTTACTCTCGGCGAGCTTCCCGATTATTCGGATGCACACGCGGAGAATGTTCCCTATATCGTGTTCTCGTCCGATCTTGAACCGATCTCAGATGAGAGAATGGATCAGGTGCGCAAGTCATTTTACAGTATAGTTTATAAGAGCGACTACGCCATCCTCAAAGAGTTATATGACGACGACAAGGCGCTGAATCTTGCCGAGCAGAATGCAAACAGCCGCAAGGCATCGCTTATGAATCCCGAAAATCTGCTTTACGATGACTATTATACATGGGTGTGCAATTACGCTTCGCGATACTACGGAACAGTTAACGGTTGCGAGATAATCTGGTTTTCCACCTTTATCGACAGAGCGACCGAGTACGAGCTTGGTGGCGTGACTCTTGAAAGTTCGAATCCCTTTTATATTTATGTTTGTCGGGAAAAGGAGTTCATTCCGCTTGCCGAGGCTTATGAGAGAGAATGGCTTGAACCTGTTGATATTTTGCTGATTTCGAAAAGAAACAGCGATTTCAATTCCTACTGGGAAGAGAATTACGCCGATCCCGAGCCGGGATACAGCTACGTCAAATACATTCCCGAGCTCGAGGAGCTGACGGACGAAAAGATCGAGGAAATTTACGATTATTTGTATTCCGATGTTTGGGCGGAGAGTTATTCTTCTGCGGTCAAATATATGAAGGATACGTACGGAGATAAGTATAGCTCCGATAAGCTCGAGGCGCTCGCTTACTTCAGAGCTGAAACTGCTTTACAAAGTTCGCGCTATAATTTTTTAAGAGCGACAAACACTCGTGATAGCGGCTGGCGTTACTACGGAATCATCGGCGGATATGCAGTTTTTGCCGAGGTCGGTTTCGCAGATTCGGTAAGATACTATCGCTTGGGCGAATATACTATCAGTTTTGCAAATACTGCGGAAATGTGGGTTTACAGCACCGAGCACGGAAAGGTTGAAATTGACGAGGCATACAAAAACGGTCTGCTGACCGACGCAGATATCGCGAAGATATCCGAACGCCACGAGGCGTATCATAATTATATTTTCGGAGAAATAAAATGAAAATCTACGATGATCTTGATAAACTGATCGGCTCGACGCCGATGTTAAAACTTAAGAAGACCGAGGCGGCGGAGGGCGTTGTCGCATCGGTCATCGCAAAGCTTGAATATTTCAATCCCGCGGGCTCGGCGAAGGATCGCGTTGCGCTTCAGATGATAAACGACGCGGAGGCTCGCGGCGTTATCAGCGCGGGTGCGACTCTCATTGAGCCGACCTCCGGTAACACAGGCATCGGTCTTGCCGCTGTTGGCGTTCACCGCGGATACCGCGTGATCGTCGTTATGCCCGATAATATGTCGGTCGAGCGGCAGAAGCTGATGAAGGCTTACGGCGCGGAGGTTGTTCTCACTCCCGCGGCGGGCGGTATGAGCGCATCCATCGCAAAGGCAAAGGAGATCGCGGCGAGCACGCCGAATTCCTTTATCCCGAGTCAGTTCGATAATCCCGCAAACGCTGAGGCGCATTACCTTACCACGGGTCGAGAGATACTGAACGACACCGACGGCGCGGTCGATATCTTCGTTGCGGGCGTTGGTACGGGCGGTACTCTGACGGGCTCGGCGCGTTTCCTCAAGGAAATGAAACCGAGCGTCAAGGTCGTAGCCGTTGAGCCCGATACTTCTGCCGTTCTTTCGGGCAAGCCCGCGGGCGCGCACGGACTTTCGGGCATCGGCGCGGGATTTATCCCCGAGGTGCTTGACACCTCGCTCATCGACGAGGTGATGCCGATCTCGGTTGAAGAAGCAAAGACCGCCTGCCGCAATCTCGCGGCAAGAGAGGGCGTTCTCGTCGGAATCTCCTCCGGTGCGGCACTCGCGGCGGCATTTAAGCTTGCAAAGCTTGATGAAAACAAGGGTAAGAATATTGTTGTAATCCTCCCCGACGGCGGCGAGAGATATCTCAGCACCGATCTGTTTTGAGGTAAAAGGTTATAGGGAAAAGGTAATAGGTGAGGTAAATTTCCTCGCGGGCTCGGAAATTAATAAATTACTCTACCTTTTCCCTTTTACCTTTAACCTTCTCCCGATATAAAAAGCTGATCCATCAAACGATGGATCAGCTTTTTATATCAGTCGATAGTCATATCTATCTTGAATCGCATGATCTTGCGAAGGGTATTCTTGGGGAAGGGGGTGGTTCTTACCTTGAGGATACCGATCTTTTTGTAGGATACTGCGGTCTTGTTGTATTCGTCGATGTAGGGCTTGAGGTGCGCCTTGACGTCCTCAATATTGTTTGCCTTGACATAGTCCTCGTCGGGGAATACCTCGGCAACGATCGCGTTCTGCGCAAGACCTCTCTTGCTCTGACCCTCGTAAACAACGATATCGAGAATACCGGGAACTGCGATGAGCTCCTTTTCGATCTCCTCGGGATATACGTTCTTACCGTTAGAGAGGATGATGAGGTTCTTCTTACGACCGGTGATGAAGATAGTGCCGTCCTCGCGCATCTTTCCGTAGTCGCCGGTGCGGAAGAAGCCGTCCTCGGTGAATGCCTCTGCGGTTGCATCGGGATCCTGATAATAGCCGAGCATTACGTTGGGACCCTTAACGCAGATCTCGCCCTCGCCGTCCTCGTTGGGATCAAGGATCTTGATCTCGTCGCAGTCGATAGCGTTACCGATACTGCCGGGAACGATGTTGCGCGATACGTTTGCCGCAACTATGGGAGCGCACTCGGTGATGCCGTAGCCATTGAGAGTGGTGATGCCCATTGCGCGGAAGAAGTCGAGAATTTCGGGATTGATGGGAGCACCGCCCGAAATGATCATCTTGACCTCGCCACCGAAAGCCGCACGAACCTGCGAGAAGATCTTCTTGCGGAGGTCGATACCGACGCGGCACATACCGTTGCTGATCTTGATCATATTCTTGATGAGCTTTTCCTTGCCCTGATTCTTGATATTCGCCCAGATCTTGCGGTAGAATGTTTCAAGGTAGAGGGGAACGAGAACAAGGTGCTCGGGCTTCTGCTCGGTGAGCTCCTTGGTGATGTAACGCAGACCGCCCGAAATGTAAACCTCGCAGCCGATGATGGTGTGACCGACGATCATAACGGAGGAGCCGTAGGTGTGATGAGGAGGAAGAACACCGACGGTCTTCGAACCGAAGTCGATATAAGGAATGATGTTGGTCATATCCTCAAGGACGGCATTCTGAGAGAGCATAACGCCCTTGCCCTTGCCGGTAGTACCGGAGGTGAAAACGAGGAGCGCGAGAGCGTCGGGATCGATTTCTGCAAGATAGTAGGGATCGGGATTTTCGTCAAACTTCGGCTTGCCTGCGCGCATTGCCGCGCGGAGATTGCGGTCGGTGTCCTTTGCCGCAAGGTAGATGGGCTCTGCCTCGAAAGTTACTTTTTCTGCGATGTATTCAGCCTTTTCTTTAATGTCTTCGTCACAGAAGAGGAAGGAAGCGTGCGCCTTGCTTACCGTGTCTGCGAGGTCTTCCTTCTGCCATTCGGGATCGAGGGGAACGAGCACGCCGCCGATTGAGAGAACGGCATAGTAGGTGAGTACCCAGTCGTAGCTGAGCTTGCCGATAACGGCACAGTGCTTGCCCGCGCATCCCATAGCGGAAAGCTCGCATGCGAGGGAACGAACGTCCTCACGGAGGCTCGAGAACTTGATCTTGGTGATCTCGGACTTTGCGGTGCGGCGGAATGAGAAGGCTGTGCGGTCGTAGTGCTTTTCGCCCGCCCATTCAACGAGCTCACGAATATTCGTGAAGCTGAGTTTTTCGTGAATCTGATACTTGTTCATTATAAAAATACCTTTCGGAGATATTGAATTTAGATTTTAAGTCCTTCAAGAAGGAAGGAGAAGCTGTATTTGAAGTCCTCGACTGCCTTTTCCTGCGGCAGACCGCGCGCAACGGCGTCGGCATTGTAGCCTCGGCAGAAGCACCAGATCGAGTAGGCGAGCGTTTCCTCGTCAACGTCCTTTATAAGCTTATGCTCTTTTGCATAAACTATTAATTTTTTTATCTGATCCGTCCACCAATCTCGGTTAAATTCGCCGAGCGAATCTTCCTCAAAGATGTATTGATTGAATTTCATCTTGACCTCGTAGGAAACGAGGAGCGAACGGCTGACGACGTCCTTGACGTATTCAAAGAAATTGTCTTCTATCCTGATCGGCGACTGGAGCGCCGAGTGGATCTTGACTATCGTATTGCGGTAAACGATATCGAGCACCTTTTCGATATTCGGAAAACGGTTATAGAAAACGCGGTTTGATATATTGAGCTTGCGGAGTATCTGCGTAACGGTCAGCGTAGCCGCCCCACCCGCCATAGCGATCTCCTCAACTGCATCAATGATCGTCTGCGACATTTCATCCTGGATAAGGCTATCTTTAGCCTCGGGCATAGTATCACCTCTCTTGGCACACATTGTGCTGATATTATAGCACACAGTGTGCTCAAAGTCAAGTCCTTGTTTGAATTGTTTACTAATCGTTAAAATGTAAACAAATATTGAAAAGTTCCGAGATGATGAAAATAATTGGCGGAAAAATCGTTTAATGGTCAGAAGGATCGGAGGTGAGCCTGATGAACAAACAAGAAAGAATAAGACTTTTGCTCGGCACGCTTATTATGGCTATCCTCTTCTTTTCCGTCGCCTTGATTGGCTGGACGCAGAACGAGTTTGTGATAAACTACTTTTACGGCTTTGACGGCAAATACGAGACTCACACCGTCAAAAAGGGATATCAACGAAAGCCGCTCGAACCCGGGCGTTACGGTTATGTTTTCGACGGTTGGTATTATCTCGATAAGCAAGGAAACGAAGTTCTTTTCGATTTCGAGACCGAGCGCGTGACGAGAAATCTCGACCTGATTGCGCATTGGAAGCCGTTTGAGACTGTAATAAAACTTTCTTATCATGAAGGCGAAGAGCCTGTCATTTTTGATTATGTGACCGTAAAGTATGGCGAAGAATATTCTTTACCAACTGTTGATCTTAAAGGGCTGTATTTTGTTGGATGGCAATCACTTTATGGAAATAAGATATATACTTCGGGAGTTTGGGAACTCCCGGTTGCTGAATTTGGATTGCGCGGTCGCTTCAGCAAATTCAAACCGGGAACTACGTATTTCCTCGGTAAGTACGAGCAAGACGATTATGAGAAAAACAGCAAGGAGAAAATAGAATGGATACCAATAGATAAGAAAGACGGCAAATATCTTTTGGTCTCTAAATATTCGCTCGACGTCAAATCTTTGCATCAAGCAGACAAAGGGCTGCTTTATGTTCCTTGGGCGGAATGCAATTTGCGCAAGTGGCTTAACACAGAATTCTATGATACGGTGTTTACCGACGAAGAAAAACTACTTATACAAGATTCATATGATGCCGAACTCGGTACGACCGATAAAGTCTTCCTTTTATCGCGGGCGGAGGCAAAACTGTTGATAGGATTTGATGAATACGGTGCCGGAACCGCGTATGCTTTATCTGTTGGACTTGATAAAATTACTCATACGGAAGATGGATACGCTGCATGGCTTACTCGTTCATGCGATGGTGAAAGAAATTGGAGTTCAGTAGGATCTGCCAGCCCCCTGAGAATTCTCGGTCTCCGCCCTGCAATTTGGGTTGATGCCGAAAAACTTTTGAAAAAATAAAAAGGAGGACATAAAAATGTTCAAAGCTACTATAACCGCGATGCAGAGAGGCATCATTATTCTCCTCACTCTCCTGCTCTGTCTGCCGCTTGCGGCGTGTACGAAGGAGCCGCCCGCGCCCGCGATACATACGACGAGCGTATTGCGCTCGGGGTCGACAAGTATGTTCGAATACGGCAATTTCGTTTATTTTTCGCGCGGAGAGATATTCAGATACAATACCGTGACAGGCGAGCTGACAAGTGCTTGTCTTGATGCCGAATGTGACGGCAAGTGCCCGCTTCACGGCGGTATGACGCGAATAGGTATGATCGAGGACGGGAAGATGTATTTTTACTCCTTTGCCGCGTTCACGCACGAGATCAATTTAGGCTATCAGGATCTGATCTCGGGCGGAGTAACTGTTCTTGAGACGCTCAGCCAATACGAGATGACGAATGATCTGACCTTTGTAAATAACGGATATTTCTACTATTACGCCGGTATTCTGAAGGACGGCGGCGACCCGAAGAATTATGAGGATTACGAATCCCGCCTCTGCCGTATTCCCGTGACGGGCGGGGAACGCGAGGTGCTTGAAACTCCGAAGGGTTATCCGCTGTTCATAATTGACGGTAAGCTCATTTTGAACGGAAGCACGGTTTCTGTTTATGACCTTGATACCAAGCTTGAAAAGGTCGTTTGGAACTATTCCGCGGACGGATTCACCAACGTGGGGGATGTTTCGTACGTCGGCGGAAGGCTTTATATGATTGCCAAAGTTCCCGCGGGGAACGCAGAAACTGTTTTTGACCAATATAAGAAGGTGGAATATGCGAAAAATACCTTCCTCGTTTCGGTCGATATTTCGACGGGCGAGTGGGCGAAGGTCACGGAGGAGCCCGTGGAATCCTATACTCTGACCGATGACAGAGTGTATTATTTCCCGAGCGAGGTGCGCCATCTCTACGTTCCCGAGAACTATGAAAAGCGGCTTGAAGATATCTGCGTTTCATTCATCGGCGCAACGCTTCATTCGAGAAAGCTTGACGGAAGCGACCCGAGGAACGAATACACTAACGAAAACTTCTATACCTGCTACGATTATACAGTTATCGACGGCAAACTTTACGGTATCGTCAGCTTTTTTGACGAAGCCAAGAAGAAAAGTTCAGATTCGGGCTTTGCTGCCATTGACCTTATAAACGGCACGGTCATCGGCACTTATGACGTGAGAAGAAAATGAGACTTTACCTATGCGAGCTGTATAAGCTTGTATCCGTGCGATCGATCGCGGTGCTGTTGGTAATACTTTTGGCGGCTAATTTTGCCCTGACTTGTATTACCGCGCGCCCTCCCGCAGTTGAGATCGCGGCAAGGAAAGTATATTCGCTTTATCTCGACGAACCCGAGTCTTTGATAGAATACAAGGAACAGCTTGAAGCGGATTTCTTCCTGCATCTGCGCGATGATGAATTTGAGGTGCCGTCCACGTATATTGACGGTGCGGACGATATGTCGGTGATCAACAAGGTTACAGAACGCGCAGAATATATTGCGAGTTACCGTGAAGAGACAGAAAAGCTTGCCGCAAACGCAGAAAAACGCGCTCGGGAGCTCGGTTATTTCGGGTATTCCGAGGAGAGCTACTACGTCCGCGAACAGCTTGAACTTGCGCGTGTCTACGGCGATCTCGCATCCGTCCTTGACGGAGAGAGCGGATACGCCTACGGCTATGATGCATATTTTGAAAACTCGCACGTTTGCCTTTTCGTGACGATATGGTTGATGCTTGCTGTTTCCTTTATCTTCCGTAACGATGGCGTTTGCGGCTTCGGAAGCATTATGCGGACGGTGAGGCGCGGTCGGCTTGAATCTGCCTTGGCAAAGCTCGCGGTGACGGTTACCGTTTCGGTTGTAGCCACGTTTCTGTTTCTCGCAACGACGCTTCTTGCCGTCGGTATATCGGGGGGCGGATTTTCATCCGCAGCAGCGCCGATTCAGCTTTTGCCTGATTACGCAAAAGTTCCCCTGAATGTGTCGATTCTCGGTTATCTTGTTATTCAAACGGTATTCAGACTTCTCGCTGCGGCTGTTTTTGCACTTTTTGCCGCGCTTATCGCATCGCTCGGCTTCAATTACGTTTTCTGCTTCGGCTTCGGTGCGGTCTTCGCCGCCGCAAATTACTTCCTTTTTGCGCGCAGATACGTTGGTACTGTGCCGCCGATCAAGTACCTCAATATCGTATCCGCGGCAGAAGGCGTTGAGCTATTTTCTTTTCACAGAGCTATTGATCTTTTCGGGGGAAACATAACCTATCCCGTTGCGTTCGCAGTAATTTCTGCGGTGAGCTTAATTTTGCTTGCATTGATTTGTACTTTTTTCTACTGTAAGAATTTAAGAGTACCGAAGGCGGTATTTGTTAAAAGATCCGTGCGTGCATCGGGCAAAAAGAAAGTGAAGGTCGAGCTGCGTGAATTCCCGTTGCTTCCGCTATGGGTTTACGAGCTGAGAAAAAACAGATTTATTCCGCTTTCCCTGATTGCGCTTACGTTGCTTTTTGTGAATTGCGGATTCGTTCGGGCATCCGTCGGAGACGGCAAGATCTACGGCGAGGCGATCTACTACGGCTATATTTCGGATATCAAGGAGCTGTCTTCCGAGCAAAGGAGAGCGTATCTCGCCGAGGAGCGTGCATCACTTGAAGCAGTATTTGAAGAATATGCATCTATCACCGAAGCCTTTGAGGCGGGGGAGATCGAATATGAGGAATACAGCACATTTTTGCAGGAATATTACTCCGCCCGCGACCGCGAGAGAGTGCTTGGCGACGTGGAGAAATACTCCGATTACGTTGACCGCAAGGGCTGTGAGATCATTTACGGTACGGGCTACGAACGGTTCTTTTCGCTTGGAACCGATTGGTTCCTTTTCGCGGCGTTGGTCTTCCTTCCGATAGGAATTTTCACGCTCGAATACCGTTCGGGTAACTGCGCGCAAATTATCAAAACGGCTAAAAAGGGAAGAAGAGAGACCTTTTTCTCAAAGCTTTTGCCATACTGTGCCCTCGGCGCGCTTTTGGGCGGGATTTTTCGCGGTGCGGGAATGATCGTTACGGCAATGAGCTACGAGCTGTCGGATTTTCACGTTTCGCTGTGCGCGATCCGTAATTTTGAATCGGTTCCCGTCGGCATTACCGTAGGCGAATATCTGATCGCGGATATTATTTGTTCAAGCCTTGCGGGGATGATGACGGCGGGTGCGGTGTGTCTGATCTCGTGCCTTCTGAAAAAGACCTTGCATTGTCTCGGTGCTGTGGGAATTCTCCTTGCCCTGCCCGCGCTTTTGAGCGACAGCGGATTCGCGCTCGTTAATTTGAACTCCCCCGACTTTGTCTTCAATGCTTTGTGTAAGCGCGGCGCGTCGGCTTTTCCGATGCTTCTGGTATTTCATATTGTTTTGCTGTCAATCATTACGTTGTTCTCGCACTCGGTTTATGCGGGCAACAAAATTCCCGGAAAGGAGAAGCGTTATGGATAACAAATCAAACGTACTTCGGCTCATCGGAAATATTCTCGATTCCGAGATCTCATCAGGCGTGACACCGGATATGGAATTTATACGCAAATGCGTTACGACGATCGAGGAGCATTTCCCTCAGCTGTCTAAGGATGAGCTCGAAGCTATCCTCAAAGAAATTCTTGAAGATAAACGAGGAGATGGGTGCAGCCATGACTAAAAAGGAAAGAAAAAGACTGCTTATCGGCACGCTTGTTATGGCTGTTGTCTTCTTTTCCGTCGCCATGATCGGCTGGACTCAGAACGAGTTTGTGATAAACTACTTTTACGGCTTTGACGGAAAATATGAGACCGTCATCGTCAAAAAGGGATATCAGAAAAAGCCGCTCGAACCCGGGCGGTACGGGCACGTTTTTGACGGTTGGTACTATCTCGATAAGCAGGGCAACGAGGTGCTGTTCGATTTCGAATCCGAGCGCGTGACGAGGAATCTTGATCTGACCGCGCATTGGAAACCGTTTGAGACCGAGTTTATCTTCAACCCGACGGGCGGTGACTGCGACGTCGAATCAATGCTCATTCCTTACGGAAGCGAGTTCGTTCTCCCGACGCCCGAGAAAAAGGGGTGGTATTTCGTCGGTTGGGGAGAGGATACGGGCTGGCTGTTCCCTCAGGAAGAGGTCTGGGAGCATCCGCTTGTTGCCGTTCGACTGAAAGCGTGCTGGAGCAAATTCAGACCTGGAACAGTTTACGTTCTCGGCGAATACGAGCAGACTGCTATCTACGATAACGAAGTGTTCGTAGGATGGCAGAGAGAGCCGATTGAGTGGATACCCGTTGACAAAATCGACGGAAAATATCTGCTCGTTGCCAAAGACAGTCTGGATTACCGTCGCTTTGATTCAGGATATAAATCCGTTCCGTGGGCAGATTGCGATCTCCGCGAATGGCTCAACGGGGAGTTCTACAACACCGCTTTTACTGATGAAGAAAAAGCGGTAATATGCGATTTTACCGATACCGAACTCGGCACTACGGATAAGGTCTTTCTTCTTTCGCTTGAAGAATCGAAAATGATCTTCGGACTTGAGAGCTACGTGAGCGGCACCGATTATGCAAGAACAAAGGGCCTTGAAGATCCAAGAAATTGTAATGGAACAACAACATGGTTTGGAGAGCAATATATATTTTATCCGTGGTATACCCGAACCTTATGGGATGGGCTTGTTTATACTGCGCACGGCGGAGGTGGGATTAGTCGCTCGGGAATCCGCCCTGCCATCTTGATAGACCCTTCCAAGCTTAAAGCAAGGTGATATTATGACAAAAAAGGAAAGAATCAGACTGTTGATCGGCGTTGGCGTTATGGCTGTGATCTTCATTGCAGTCGCGTCGATCGGGTGGACGCAAGACGAGTTTTTGATCACGTACTATTACGGCTTTGACGGCAAATATGAAACTCAAACCGTCAAAAAAGGATATCAAAAAAAGCCGCTCGAACCCGGACGGTACGGTCACGTTTTCGACGGATGGTATTATTTCGATAGGGAGGGTAACGAAGTTCTTTTCGATTTCGAGACCGAGCGCGTGACAAGAAATCTTGAACTTACTGCGCATTGGAAACCTTTTGAGACCGAAATGAGACTTTATTATCATGTATATGAAGATTATGTATTTGAAGAGACTGTCCATTTGGATCCTGTTATAGTAAAGTACGGCGAAGAATATGATTTGCCAACCGTTGATCTTGATGGACTTTATTTTGTTGGATGGCAATCTTTATATGGAAGGAAAATATACGCCTCGGGTGTTTGGACATTACCTGTAGCCGAAATGCCGCTCGAAGGACGTTTCAGTAAGTTTAAGCCCGGAACTACATATTATCTCGGTAAATATGAGCAAGATAATTATGAGCAAAACGGTAAAGAAAAAATTGAATGGATACCAATAGATAAGAAAGACGGCAAATATCTTTTGGTCTCTAAATATTCACTTGATGCTAAATCTTTGCATCAAGCAGACAAAGGATTCCCTTATATCTCATGGGCGGAATGTGATTTGCGAGAATGGCTTAATACAGAATTCTATGATACCGTATTTACTGATGATGAAAAACTTCTCATACAAGATTCATATGATGCAGAACTTGGAACAACTGATAAAGTGTTTCTGCTATCTTTGGAAGAAAAAAATTATTAATTGGATTTGATGAGTATGGGGCAGGAACTCAGTATGCTTTGGTAGCAGGACTTGATGCAACATCTCATATGGCAGACGGATACTCCAGGTGGCTTACCCGCTCTTGTGATGAGGGGAAAAATTGGGGAACATCTGGTGGGTCAAGTCAGATAAGTATTTCCCCGGTAGAGATACTCGGTCTTCGTCCTGCGATATGGGTTGATGCGGAGAAGCTTAAAGCAAGGTGATATTATGACAAAAAAGGAAAGAATCAGACTGTTGATCGGTGTTGGCGTTATGGCTGTGATCTTCATTGCAGTCGCGGCGATCGGGTGGACGCAGGACGAATATCTGATAACGTATTATTACGGCTTTGACGGCAAATACGAAACTCAAACCGTCAAAAAAGGATATCAAAAAAAGCCGCTCGAACCCGGACGGTACGGTCACGTTTTCGACGGCTGGTATTATATCGATAAGCAGGGAAACGAAGTGCTATTCGATTTCGAATCCGAGCGCGTGACGAGGAATCTTGATCTGACCGCGCATTGGAAGCCCTTCGAGACCGAAATACTGTTCATCCTTCCCGACGGTCACGGAGAATGTGAAGTCGAGAGTATGATGGTAGCGTACGGCTCGGAATATACTCTGCCCGAAGCCGAACGAAAAGGATATTATTTTGTCGGATGGGAGTTCTTGACGGGAGTTTTTATTACCGACGGCGTATGGAACAATCCCAAAGCCACCGTTGCGCTCTATGCCCGTTGGAGCGAATTTAAGCCGGGGCAGACCTATTTTCTCGGTGAATATGAGCAGAATAGACCGATATATGATAAAGGTGAGTTGATTGGTTGGGAGGCGGAGCCGCTTGAGTGGATTCCGATTGAGGAAGAGGACGGTAAATATCTTATGGTGACTAAATACATCATCGACGCCAAGGCTCTTGATTCGGAAAAAGTATACAAAAGCTGGGCTGATTGTGAGCTCCGCGAGTGGCTCAACGGTGAATTCATCAATAAGGCCTTCAGCGAGGAAGAGAGAGCTATGCTCTGTGGATACTACGATGAAAAGCTCGGCACGACGGATAAGGTGTTTTTGCTTTCTCGTCAGGAGGTAAGATCCATAATCGGAAGCGACAGATTCGGCTCCGGAACGAAGTACGCCAAGCTTATGGGATGCGAGAATCCAAGTTCGGTTTCAATTATAAGCCATAACGGCGAAACTTATTATTGCTACGGCTGGACACTGCGTTCATTCGAGAACTACCGTAATTATTATATCTGCGGCGGTTCTGAAGGGACTCAGAGAGCTCATCAGATCTACGGCATGCGCCCTGCGATATGGGTGGACGCATCAAAGCTTGGGGGAAGATAATAAGAAAAGAGCATTGTCGGTTTTATCGACAATGCTCTTTTTGATGAAAAAATAAAAAATATTCCAAATAGCTATTGACAAACCGCATTTTGTGTTGTATAATAATGCATAGATAATCGAGGCATCGAAAATCAATGCATTGATAATGGAGGGTAAAATGAAAATCAGCAAAGAATTACTGAAGGGAACGACCGGTCTTGTCGTTCTCAGCGTTATTGCCGAACAGGATATGTACGGCTACCAGATCACACAGACTGTTAAGGCACGTTCGGATTCCGCGCTCGTGCTCAATGAGGGAACACTTTATCCCATTCTTCATTCATTTGAGAAGAGCGGATATCTGACTTCCTACAAAGACGGCGCAGAGGGAGGACGTGAACGCAAGTATTATAAGATCACGACTGCGGGAAAGCTTTTTCTGCAAACGCACCTTGAGGAATGGAGCTATTTTACTTCCGTCGTAAACAAGGTGCTTGCGGGGGAAAACTGATATGGACGGAAACGAATTTGACGTCAATCGCGAGATTGATTATTTTGTCAGAAACGTATGCGGCGGCATACGCTCGAAGAACAAGAGAGAAGCGGCGAGAGAAGAGATCCGCGAACATTTCGAGGATGCGATTTACAGCAAGACTTTGCGCGGAATGAGTCGCGAGAAGGCTTTTCGCGAGGCTTGTGAAGATTTCGGCGATCCGAGTAAGGTCAAGGTTATGCTTGCACTTTCAAACAATAGATTCTCGCCGGAATTTTTCAATGAAATTATACTTTTCCTTGCCAGAGCTTTTTTAGCTTACATCGTGTATTATTGGGTTCGCGGATTGGTATTTCTCGCGAGTGCCGATTTTGTTTGGTATTACTATATTCCCGGAATTCTCGTTCTGTTCGGATTTCAGCCGTTCAGATATTTGGGTCTTTTCTGCTCGCGGTTGAAATTCATCGCAAAGCTCAAAAAGTTTGCTAAAGAGAAAAACTGCAAGATTGAGCTTTTGAGCGACCCGTTTCTTTCCCTTTTCAAAAGCTCGGATATATGCGATATTGTGATGAAGGCGAACGGCGGGTGCGTTTGTATAAAGCTTTTGATGTTCCCGAAAAGAACAGAATCCTTGAGATTCCTTGACGAAACCTTGTATTCGGTGACAACTCCTCATTCGGTGGGCGCTCGGTTTGTAAACAGGAACCCGCATATGACGATGAATCAAGTTGTAACGCCGAATCTTGGCTTTACCACCGCGAAGCTTCGCGCATATTCCTTCTGTTTACCGCTCGAGCTCGAGGAAGAAGGTAATATCAAAAAAGTTATGATCGTAGACAGACTGCCGAGAGAAATGACTTACGTCAAGGGCAGTGGAATCGAATACGTTGACCTCGGAGCTTTGGTTTTCGGTTTCAGCGTTCACTCTGTAAAGTCTTTTTTGAAGACGCTAAAAGGAGAAAATTAAGATGAGCAGACCAAAGATAGCAACTTTTTTAAAGGAATTTATTATTGTAAACGCAATACTTTTCGGTGCGTATCTTGCAATAACTACGGTTGTCAGTATGTTTTTCGGTCAAGCAATGCTTGACTTCGGAATGTCTACCGCGACGGGTGAAAAGCCGAACGTCGTTCTTACGATCTTTTACGCTCTGTTGCAGTTGGCGGTATTCTTTGGATTTTATGCCTTTTCTATGTTCAGATTTGAAAAAGACAGTGAAGAGAAGAGAGTTTTTCTCACCGAAATCGGCGCGGAAAGATTCGATATCGCGGAGTTTTCAAAGAAATATTTCAACGAGCGCGGAAAATATATGCTGATCTATTTTTCGGCAATCGTGGGAATTGTATCATTTACAAGATTGATCGGTATTCCGCTTGTGTCGATGCTTATACTTCCGCAGAGTATGTTGCCGAGCGTGCTGCTGTCCGTATTCGGTGTTAACGCCGGTTCTATGAGCTTTATACTGTTTCTTGTTACTGTCATCGTAAACGTAGCACTCTACTTTGTCTATCAAAGATACGTTTGCGCGAAGGTCTACGAAAAGTGGGCGGACGGAAGACTCAGAGTTAACTGAAAAAACGGGAACCGGCTTGAAGTCGGTTCCCATATTTTTTAATTATCCGTCGCCTCGGTGAATTCTTTGAGGGCGATATCCTGAAGAGAGCGGAGAAGCTCGGGGGCTTTGCCGCCGACGGGCTTGCCGTCGATCTCCTCTGCGGCGAGGCAGAAGCAGCTGACGGAGGACGTCATGATCTCGTCGGCTTCCATCATTTCCTCAACCGTGAAGGCTTCCTCACGGACGGGAATGCCGAGGATGCCGCAATAGCGGATGAGATTTGCACGCGCGATGCCGGGGAGGATGAGATTATCGGTCGGCGCGGTGCGGAAAACGCCGTCCTTGATGATATGCACGTTCGAATGCGCGCACTCGGTTACTCTGCCGTCGCGGTGAAGGACAGCCTCTTGCGCGCCCGCAAGCTCGGCTTTCTGTGCCGCCATAACAGAGGGGATAAGGTTGAGCGTCTTTATGTCGCAGTGGAGAAAACGCGTGTCGGGCTCGGTGATGAGCTTGATCTTCTTATAAACGTCCGCGACCTTCTTCGGAGAGAGCATCACCCAGACGTTGCCGCGGCACATCTCGCCCCAAACGTGCGAGCGCTTACCCGTTCCGCGTGTTACCTGAAAATAAACGAACTGCTCACCGTCATCGACCTGCGTGACGAGTCGGCTGATGAGAGAACAAAGCTCTTCCTGCGTGTGAGGAATGCCGATGCCGAGCTTGTCGGCACTTCTGTAAAGGCGCGCAACGTGCTCCTCAAGCTGCCAGACGATGTGATTGCGCGAATACGTCGCATCGTAAACGCCGTCTCCGAAATAGCACGCGCGGTCGAGCATAGGTACTCTCATATCTTCAATCAGCGAAATTTTGCCGTTGTAATAAGCCAGATCTTTCATTATTTGCCTCCGATTTATATAAGGGGATGATATTCTATATAAAGTATAGCACTATTCGGTGGAAATGTCAAGATACTGATTACAACAGCGAGAAAGTTTTGATCGAACTTTTTTAAAAGTTCGCGGAGCACGAGGCAGAGCCTCGGACTAATGCGCGAGCTTCAGCTCGCGCCAATCGCGCTTTAAAATCGTCGAGCTCCGCTTCTCGATTTTGGACAGAGTCACCCCTTCCCGAATGTAGGGAAGGGGTGCGCTCTGTCACCCCGCGCGGCTTTGCTGCGCACGATATATCTTCGATACGATATGTTGCACACGATATATCGCTACGCGATGTGATATGTCCCGCTTTGCGGAACGTAAAGAAAAAATCCGCCGCGGCGGATTTTTCTCATCTAATTATATTTCGCTTTGAATTTCGTGCGGGCTTGAAAAAATTCGCACGCCGCTGACTGCCCACCCCAACCCATCCCGCAAGCGGGATGGGCTTTTTATAGAAACGCCGACAATAAAATCCCTCGGGCGGTGCCGAGGGATTATGTGATTTATTCAACTATCACCGCGAAAACATATTGATAAGCAACGGCAAAATGGGTCAGTTTATCCGGCGCTGTCCAAGTAATATTTTCATCGAGCCAAGGTAATTCGCCTATATCATCGGTAATTGCTATCAACAAATATATGCCGGGAGCTGCCGGGAGTTTGCTATATTGGGTTTTATCTTCTTCACGTGCAGAGAATTCAACAAAATAATACTTGGTGATATCGTAGTCGGATACAATTTCGAAATTATCATTTGGAGACATTTTTACGATTGGGCATCTATACGGGATAGCCGTTAATGTTTCTGGATAGTTCGAAACATCAACAATATCAGTATGCCATCCGGGGCCGTACCAGGCGCCTTTATATGTGTATTCTAAACCTTCATAATACTTTCCGTTCAGCTTAAGGGCTGCTTTCATTCCATCCGGACTGTTAGATCCTTCACTTAAGGGATACTTTATTTTAACATAAGCAAAGGCAGGGTCGGATGATTCTGCGAAAATTACACTTTGTATTTCTGCACATGATATCAAAAAGACAGAGTGGATTATTAATAATAAAATTACTAAGTACTTTAGCTGTTTAAGATTGATTGTCATATTACTACCTTAAAATCTCCTACGGATTAGATATACTAATTGAATATGAATATGATAAATCTCCGTATAAGCCTCCATTGGCGATTACTATATAGGCAATGTCGTTGTTAGTAAGGTTCATTGTAAAATGGGAATATAATTCATTATCATAAACAATGCCAGAGTTAACGGTATAACTATCTGTATCGGAGTTGTGAATGACACATGCACCAAAAGCTTCCGCACTAGAATTATTTGCTATGTCGTAATTAACTGTTACTGTAACTTTTTTCGTAAGTATGCTTTTAGCTTCAATTTTTATATAATGGCATGATAAGTATGTCAAAGATTCGGGGACTGAAGAATTAATTGTTTCGTTGAAAAGAAAAAAATCGATTGTAGTTTCAAGACTAGGACTTCCCCACGAATCAATCGCATCAATTATCTGGCTTGGATGATTGCTTGGTGATGATTCAAAATAATAATCAGGGTCAACAGCGTATATGAGAAATTTCTCATATCTATTCCCAATTGAATCGTAAAAATAATTGATTAAGGTTGAGTTGATATTTGTCAAAATTGATTGATTAGAATTATAATTGTTGGCCATTGTTGCCATAACATCCCAACCTTGATACTCCTCAAATATGGATAGATAAAATACAGCTGAACCATTAATAAAATTGCTCGTGTTAATACTTCCAATGGGGTAATACAATTGATTAATAAAGGAGCGAATGTCAGTGCAAACAGTTTGACGATTAGCATAATTAGGATTGGTTTCGATACCAACAGCGCGTGCCATTCCTTCGTGTAATGATATTGATTCTAACGGAGCGTTGGTGAAAAAAATTCCTGCAGCGGATAGTATTGCATGCATCAATTCATGAGCGATAACGCCTCTCACGGAATCATTACCATTATTACGGCATTCTACCAATTGATCTTGTGAGATTGAGATAAATGTTTTTTGTAGTTGCCCGGATATGGGATAAGTAGCACCGCTTGCCTCTAATGTTGCTTCTGGAATTATATTTATATTATAATATCCATCATTAGTATTGCTGATAGGTGAGGGGAAGTCGTTTAGGATGCAGTATTTGTAATACATTTCATCAAAAATTTCACCAGTAAATTGCGCTAACTGTATTATATTACTATATGATAGATCTGCATTATTATAATATACACGGAATCTACCGCTATTGCTAATAATATACTGATTGCTTCTAGTATTAAAATTAGTAGACGAAATAGTTCTTTGTCTTTCGGTAATCGTATTATAAGCGCTCAACAAATAATCAGGCATATTGATTCTTTGCTTAGAGTATTTAGAATAGTAATACTCAACAAGAGCGTTAGCTGTAGTTAGACAAAAAGCATCATTGGGTTCTAAACCGTCAACCCCATTAACTCTATCGCATATTTCTTTCAATTCGGCTTCGGTAAGGTCATTCAATTCAAACATTGTGCAATATTCTTCGGAAGTTGAGTGAACTGAATAAGCACTTGAATCGGTTTGATTGCTAGCGAACGCGGTTGGGGCTAATGACAGGATTAATGCAAAACTCAGAATGACGGCAAGAACAAATCTCATTTTTTTCATTGAATAATCTCCTTTGCAATGTTTTTGTACTATTATTATAGCATAATGCACAAAAAATGTCAATAGCTTTGCAAAAAATATGTCAATTATTTGTTCGTCTTTTGATTGCATATAAGTCAAAGATCCCGTGTAACGCGACTCAGCTTGTTAGTTGTAAAGAAAATTTGCCGTGTAAAATGAAGTTTTGACTCCCATTTTTGTTCAACCCTACAAAAATAAAATCCCCCATTGACAAACGGGGGATTTTATTATATAATATAATAGTATAAAAATTTACTCTTATGGAGGAAAAAATGGATAACGCAAAGCTTCAGATGCTCAAAGAAACTGCCAGAGAGATCCGTCTCGGCATTCTTGAGGGCGTACACGCAGCGGCATCGGGCCATCCCGGAGGATCGCTCTCGATCGCTGACATTATGACCTATCTCTATTTCTCGGAGATGAACGTAAATCCCGCTGATCCCAAGAACCCCGACCGCGACAGACTCGTTCTCTCGAAGGGTCACACCGCTCCCGCACTTTATGCCGCTCTCGCAGAGAAGGGATTCTTCTCGAAGGTCGTGCTTATGAACCTTCGCCAGGTTGGTTCCTTCCTTCAGGGTCACCCCGATATGAAGGGCACTCCCGGTGTTGATATGACCACCGGTTCTCTCGGTCTCGGCGTTTCCGCTGCTTGCGGAATGGCTCTCGCGGCTAAGATCGACGGCAAGGACTACCGTACTTACGCTATCGTAGGCGACGGCGAGTCTCAGGAGGGTCAGGTTTGGGAGGCAGCTATGTTCGCCGCTCACTACAAGCTTGACAACCTCTGCTTCATCCTCGACCTCAACGGTCTCCAGATCGACGGTAAGATCACCGAGGTTATGAACCCCACTCCCCACGACAAGAAGTTCGAAGGCTTCGGCTTCAATGTAATTATTGCCGATGCTCACGATTTCGAGTCCATCGAGGCGGCATTTGCAAACGCTCGCGCTTGCAAGGGTAAGCCTTCGGTAATCATCGCAAATTCCGTAAAGGGCAAGGGCGTTTCCTTTATGGAAGATCAGGCAAGCTGGCACGGCTCTGCTCCCAACGACGAGCAGTACGAGCAGGCAGTTGCTGAGATCAAGGCAAGTCTTTGATTAGGAGGTAGTTAAAATGGCACAGAAAATTGCAACAAGAGAATCCTACGGTAACGCGCTTGCGGCACTCGGCGAGAAGTACGATTTCGTCGTTCTCGACGCTGACCTTGCGGCGGCTACCAAGACCGGTATTTTCAAGAAGAAGTTCCCCGAAAGATTTTTCGACTGCGGTATCGCAGAGGGCAATATGATGACCGTTGCGGCTGGTATCGCGACCACCGGCAAGCCCGTTTTCGCATCCACCTTCGCAATGTTTGCGGCAGGTCGTGCATTCGAGCAGGTTCGTAACTCGATCGCATACCCCCACCTCAACGTAAAGATCGGCGCAACTCACGCGGGTATCACCGTTGGTGAGGACGGCGCAACCCACCAGTGCCTCGAGGACCTCGGCGTTATGAGAACCATTCCCGGTATGGTAGTTCTCAACCCCGCTGATGACGTAGAGGCTCGCGCTTGCGTTGAGTGGGCGCTCAACTACGTTGGTCCCGTTTACATCCGTTTCGGCAGACTTGCTGTTCCGGTAGTATTCGACGAGGCTGATTA
>JAZRGT010000064.1:0-32288 GCA_045644325.1 Eubacteriales bacterium
AAAGAGAAATAATAAAAAATATAAAAAAAATACACAGAGTAAAAGCCGACTCGCAAGCGAGTCCTCTTAGTCTATTCAATTAACATTCTGCTGATCGTCGCCGTCTTGCTTTTTTGCCCTTCTCTTCCTCACCGCCTTGACGATCATTTTCACAACAATTATACTCAATGTGATAATTATTATCGGGTACACGATATATTGGACGAATGCCGCAAACAACAAGAAGATAAGAATATCTTCAAGCCCGGAGTGAAATGTTAGATCCTCGGATGTCGAGAGGGTGAAAGTGATTCCGTTACCATATTCGCTGTTATCAAGCAGATAGCGATAGCCGCTGTCGGTAGTCTCGTAGTCGCGCGATAAATAACCGGTTTCATACATAAACATTCCTCCCAACTGCTCCCGTATCAGGCAGTAGGGCGTGTTGACAAAGACCTCGATGCCCTCAAAGCCTTCAGCTGTAGTCATTCCTGCGCAGAAGTATTCATAAGTATAGATTGCGGGTGAAAATTTCGTATTAGCAATCGGGTAGATTGGCGCAGTGACGGTATTCACCGCGTGCTCGCCCGGCGCGAGGGTGATCTCGTAGCGGTACCAGGACTTGAGCATATCCGAGATATCGAGAGTTTTCTGACCGTTGAGGCTTGTGAACTCGTTGGTGAACGCGTTGTACCAATCCACCTTCTTTATTCCGCTCTCCTCGCTCCATTCGATCGTAGCAAAGTCGAGGAATGTGATCGTCCTCTTGTCGGTAAGCGTGACCTCACCCGCGATCAGCTCGGCTTCGTTTTTAATATTAGTCGAATATATTTTCCACTCGGGAAGCTCGTCGGATTCGACGCCGATGTCATACACCGTTATCGTCATTCCGTTTTCCGCATCAAGACCCTTAAGACACTCTTCCTTAGTCATATACTTATACTCACCGGGGATGAACAGCGAACCGATACCGTCTGCCGGCTGCGGGATATCCAACACCGCAAAAGCATCGGGATAAGCCTCGCTGTCAATTCCGCTGACAGTATAGGTCGAAACCGTCACGGGCGCCTCGGGATAATAAAAATCATCAGCCATAAACTCATCCATAATGGAAAAATACTTCACGCCGAGCCAAGTCCACGTTCGATACGAATCGTGCCTTGAATGGCGGAGCTCAGGCGTGACGGTCTTGCCGCTCAGCGTGATGCTGTATTTATGCAGATCGGACACGAACTCCCCGCCCTCGACTGCGGAATACGCGGCGATCGCACAGACCGGAAACGCGAGCTTGACCGTGACAGCCTCGTCGGTCGGATTGTAAAAATGATATTCCGTCGTCACGCGCCCCGAATAGGAGAGGTACTTCTCTGCGGAATCTTTTCCGAGATATGGGAATTCGGCAAGATCAAAGGTCACGGTCTCCCGCTCGAGCAACACAGGGCAATCCTTATCAACAAGCACAGCGCCTCTGGCATCATACCCCTCCCATTTCATGCGCTTCACGGACGAGCCCTCCGAGCAGGAGCAAAACAGAATCACAAGGCAGATCAAAAGCGTAAAAAATCTCATTTTTTTCATACTTGGCAACCTCTCTTTCCGTTATTTTTCGGCATTATCATTATACACAAAAAATAAAATCAAATCATTAATTTTGAGCACATTTGTATAATATTTGGATAAATGTACAATTATTTCGTCACAGGTTTGTTCATTATGACGTATTTTCGAAAGGTTGTTGGAATATTATTACATATATTTTCAAGCGCAAGAAATTGAAGTGTTGCACCGTCCAACACCCCTTCCCGGTTTACGGGAAGGGGGCGGGGGATAGGTCCCGATTTGCCGAAACAAAATTATCGGATATCGAGAAAATCAATGTAACCAAACCACACATCGGCACAAGCAAAACATCAGCCCCGCTGATGAAAAAGCCCTCCCGCTTGCGGGAGGGTTGGGTGGGTAGTCATCGCCCCACGAAAAATCTGCACCGCACGAACCAACGGGCAAAATATGATAAAAATGAAAGAAATCCGCACAAAGTGCGGATTTCACCTTGCTGCAAGCAAGATATCTTCTTTCGTCCCAAGGCGAAAGATATCATTCAACAGCCTCCACGTTGACCTTCGCAACTCTGACGACATAATTCTTTCCACTAATATAAGGCACAGTTTTAACAATCGTCTTCCCCTCGCGCTCCTCGAAATCAACGCTTGCGCCGTCGTCGAGCCATTCGGCGGAAACGACGCGCTCGCCGTTGAGGGTGAAGATATCCTCATAGCGCGCGATATTCTTCATTCGCGCCGCGTTGGGGTCGGATGACATCGGAAGTCCGAAGCAGAAGAGGTAGAGCTTATCGCCGTCGCGGAGCAGAAAATCTCTGCCCTCCGAGCTTTCGACCTCGATTCCCGAGGGGCGCGGACGGCGGATCGCCTCGTCGAACATTCCTACCCATTTGCCGACCATTCCGTAAAACGCGCGGTCGATCTCGGAGATATATCCGTTTGCCATAGGTCCGACGTTGAGCAGCATATTCGCGCCGTAGCGGCGGCAATCTGCAAGTTCCTCGATGATCGTCGCGGGGGATTTATAAAGCAGGTCGCCCTCGGCGTAGCCCCAATGCGTGCCGAAGATCTCGCACATTTCGGACGCGATATACTTAGGCGAGCCCTCAAGGTTGAGTGGCTTCGGCTTACCTCTTTCGAAAGTCACGCTGTCAAGCTCAATGTGACCGAGCTCGCCGAGCGCGGAGAGTCCGGTATTGTTGACGATGATCGCCTCGGGCTGATAGCGGCGGATCATCGAATACATCGCGTCCTCCTCCCAATCGGCGTCCTTTTTGCTCCACTTGCCGTCAAACCAGATGCCGCCGATCTTGCCGTAGCGCGTGCAGAGAAGCTCAACGCTCTTGCGGAGAAAATCAAGATACGCGGGGAAATCCGAGTTAAATCGCTCGTCGTACCAATCGAGATAGGTATGGTAGAAGAAAGGAATGATGCCATGGCGGTTGCAGGCATCGACAAACTCGCGGACAAGGTCTCTTCCTATAAAATGTGCGGTCGAATAGTCGTTCAGCCCGCAGGTATCGTAGAGCGAATATCCGTCGTGGTGACGAGAGGTCAGGGTGATATACTTGCATCCCGCGCCCTTGGCGGTCAAAACGAGTTGCTCCGCCCAATCCTCCTCGGGGCAGAACTCGGGCGCGTGGCTTCTGTATTCCTCACGCGGGATCTTATGCTGATGCATCACCCACTCGCCGTGGGCAAGCACGCTGTAAACGCCGAAATGCACAAACATTCCAAGCCCCATATTTTCAAAAGCCTTAACGTACTGATGAACGATCATATCGCACCTCCGGGGTGTTTTTATTATATTTTATCACAGAGAAAAAAAGAAATCAATATCTTTGCCGAAATGCGCAAAATTTGACCATTTAATTGTATTTTAATGCGCGTTTGCGGTTATTTCATAAATAAATGCTCCAATACTTGATTATTTGATCAATTTATGATATAATTCTATTGAAAAATTTTATTTTAAAAGGATGATAAACAAATGAAAATAGTTTGTGTCGCCGACCATTTTATGAAAGAGGAATTTTACCGCGACTGTATGGCAAAATTCCCCGAGATCGAGCTTGTAAGCGTTCCCTATTTCGGTTCCGACTCGCGTAACGAGATGCGCGCTATGGCGGACAGAATCGAGAAGGTAGGCTCACGCTCCTACCCCGCGCCCGCAGAGCTTTATGCGGCTATCAAGGACGCCGATATTCTTATGGTCCACCTTTGCCCCGTTCCCCGCGAGCTTCTTGAAGCCGCGCCCAACCTCAAGTACATCCTCACCAACCGCGGCGGACTTGAAAACATCGACCTCGAAGCCGCACACGAGCTCGGTATCCCCGTCCTCTACAACCCCGCGCACAACGGCAACGCAGTAGCAGAGCTTACCATCTGCCTTATGATCTGCGAGACAAGAAACGTCGCACGCGCTCATTACGCGCTCAAGAACGGCGAGTGGCGCGAGTCCTTCCCCAACGTCGGCAGAGTTTTTGAGCTTCGTAACAAGACCATCGGTCTCGTCGGCTTCGGCACCATCGGACGCCTCGTTTCCGAAAAGCTTCAGCCCTTCAACGTTCGCATACTTGCAACAGACCCGAACGTTTCCCCCGACGATCCCGATCTCGCGAAGTGGAACGTATCCCTCGTCGATCCCGATACTCTTTTCTCGCAGTCGGATATCGTTTCGGTACACGCAAGAACTCTCACCAAGGAGCAGATCATCGGCAAGCACGAGCTCGACCTTATGAAGCCCACCGCTACCTTCATCAACACCGCGCGCGCATATCTCGTTGACTACGATTATCTCGCAGAGGTGCTTCGCGAGCAGCGCATCACCGGCGCGGCACTTGAGGTATTCCCCCACGAGCCCCTCGGACTTGACAGTCCCTTCGTAAAACTCGACAACGTGACCCTCACCAACCACCGCGGCGGCGACACCGTAAACTGCTATTCCGACAGCCCCGAATACCTCATCCGCGCAATGCTCGAGCTTATCGAACACGGCAAGAGACCGAAGTTTTATATCGAATAATTACATATGATAAGATCGCAAGCGGAAAGGTCGCTCACCTCATCAACGAGGCGGCAGAGGATGGATCCAACACCATTCTCAAGAACGCTGACGGAACCTTCGGCAATCCCGTAAAGGAGCCCGAGGTAACCGAGTCCGAGAACACCGAGCCCGCAACTTCTCCCACCACCGGCGACTCCGCTATCTTCTTCGCAGTAATCGCTGTCATCTCCGTCCTCGGAGTTGCAGTTGTTGCCAAGAAAAGAGGAAACTGATTAATTCATTAAAAACATACCACTATCCGAGCTTCGGCTCGGATAGTTTTTTCATTAAAGTAGTTGTTGTGATACTATACAAAACGGCAACGGCTAATTTGTATATTATGACAAAGTTCCGAAACACTCAATTCATATTTTAGCGGTTTTGCTTGACAACTATATATAAATATGATAAAATTATAAAACCAAAATTTAATTTAAGAAAGGGAAACATTATGAAAAAGACATTTTCATTCCTTTTGGCTCTCATCATGGTCCTCTCGATCTGCTCCTTCTCCATAGCTGCAGCTCCCGAAGGAACCGCGATCTCCAGTGCTGCTGAATTCGCTGCTATAGCTGCAGACGGCAAGTACTACCTCGCAAACGACATCACCCTTGATGTTTCCTATGCTGAAACCTTCAAGGGCACTCTCGACGGCAACGGCAAGACCGTAACCGTTTCCGCTCCCATCTTCGCCGCTATCGACGGCGCGACCATCAAGAACCTCACCGTTGCAGGCGCTATCGACGGCGCGGCGGCTGATACCGCGGCAGTTGCAGTAAAGGCTGCAGGTGCAGTTACCTTTGAAAAAATCACCAATAAGGCAACCATTACCAACGCTGCTATCGGCGCAGGTATCCTTGCTGTTGCTGACGCTACCGCAACCGTTACTATGACCGGTTGTCTTAACGAGGCTGCCATCAGCACCGCTAAGGAGGCTGCAGGTCTTATCGGCTACATCAACAACAACATCAACACCATCGATGACTGTGAGAACTACGGCGAGATCAACTCCACCGGCGGTTCTGCTGCAGGTATCATCGCTCGCTTTGGCGTAAACGCTGCCAAGGCTAACGTTGACAAGGTCATCATCACAAACTGTGCAAACTACGCTAACATTTACACCGACGGCACTCAGGCAGGCGGTATCCTCGCTTACCTCGTAGGCGCAACCGATATTAAGGGATGCCTTAACAAGGGTAACATCACCAGCTCCAACAACAAGGCGGGCGGTATCTTCGGTACCTCCATTAAGGATACCAAGAACGTTTGCGCTATCTCCATCGAAGGTTGTGTAAACTACGGTACCGTAAGCGCTCCCAAGGTAGTTGCAGGTATCGCGGGCCGTCTCGGCAGAGCAGTTCAGATGGAAGGTCTCAACTACAGCGTAAAGAACTGCATCAACTACGGTGACGTTGTTGCTTACACTGCTATTCCCTACTCGGGCGCTACCCTTTACATCGGCGGTATCGTTGGATACGCTTACGGCGGATCCCTTACCCCCGCAAACGAAGTTTCCAACTGCGTAAACCTCGGTAACATCACCGCTGACCGCAGCTACCTTGATTCCGCAAGCAAGCTCTACATCGGCGGCATCATCGCTTACGTTAACGCTGTTAACTACATTTGCAAGAACAACGTAAACGCAGGTACCTTCACCTATACCGGCGGCGAGGCTACCGGTATCGGTAACATCGTTTACAACGTTAAGCTTGAAAAGGCTGAGGCAGAGGCAAACAACTACTCCGTTAAGGCTATTGACGGCACTGTTGACACCTTCACCAACATCGTAACCGCTGACCAGCTCGCAAGCGGCGAGGTTGCTATCCTTGCTAACGAGGCTGCAGGCGAGACCATCTTCTATCAGGCTATCGGCACCGACAAGGCTCCCGTTGTATTCGCTGCAGCTGACGGCTCCAACACCGTTATCAAGAACGCTGACGGCACTTACAGCAACCCCGTTGTAGAGATCCCCGAGGGTCCCACCACCGGTGACTCCGCAGTTATCTTCGCTATCATCACTGTTATCTCCATCCTCGGAGTTGCAGTTGTTGCAAAGAGACGCGAGTTTTAATTAGCATAAATAAACTTAAGAACCGCAGGGCACCGCCCTGCGGTTCTTTAATATATTAATGTATGTGATATTGCACAAAAACAATCCGCGATAATTGTATAATTATACAAAACGGTCTTTTATCACTTTAAGGTTTACTCAATTTACTTGACAACCGTTGCAAAGTGTGTTAAAATTAATTACCTTATATTTAATAAAGAAAGGGCAAAATTATGAAAAAGACACTTTCCATCATCCTTGCGCTCTGCACAGTCCTCGCGCTCTGCACGTTCACTGTTGCTGCAGCTCCCGAAGGAACCGCAATCTCCAGTGCTGCTGAATTTGCTGCTATGGCTGCTGACGGCAAGTACTACCTCGCAAACGACATCACCCTCGATGCTTCCTACGCGCAGGTATTCACCGGCACCTTCGACGGTAACGGCAAGACCGTAACCGTTTCCGCTCCTATGTTCGCTAACTTCGCAGGTACTGCAAAGAACCTCACCATCGCAGGTGCGGTTAACGTAGAGAGCGGCTTTGCAGGTGCTCTCGCCGCTGCTTCCGACGGCGGCACCGCAGTTGTTCTTGAGAACATCATCAACAACGCATCCGTAACCGGTCCCGACGTTGTCGGCGGTCTCATCGGTCAGCTTGGCGGCAAGGACAGCGCAAACGGCGTCTCCCTCACCGTTACCAACTGTGTTAACAACGGTACCGTTACCGGCGTACAGCAAACCGGCGGTCTCATCGGCTACGGCTTCTTTAACGTAGGCAACGACCTCGCTACCGACGCGGGCGCGCTCTTCACCGCTTGCGTTAACAACGGCGCGGTTTCCTCCACCCTCGGCCACACCGGCGGTATCATGGGACGTTCCGCATACTGCAAGAGCGTAGCATTCGTTAAGTGTATCAACAACGGCGCGATTTGCGGCGGTCACAACACCGGCGGTATCTTCGGCCACGCTACCTCTACCGTTACCTATATGACCTACTGCCAGAACAACGGCGAAATCACCAACGTTGAAGCTCCCGCTACCGATTCCGTTTACGCGGGCGGTCTCATCGGCTACGGTCAGGGCACCAAGCACGAAGGCTTCAAGGCAGCTGACGGCGCATACGCTAACAAGATCGAATACTGCATCAACACCGGTAAGATAACCGGCGCTTACCGTGCAGGCGGTATCGCGGCTTCCACCGGTGCATCCGGCGCATACGGTCTCTCCCTCACTCAGTACTGCATCAACACCGGCGACATCACCTCCAGAGGTCTCGGTACTTCCGCGGCAGCTAACGCAGCGGGCGGTATTCAGGGCTACGGCTACGGCTCCGGCACCAATGAGTACGCATACGTTATGAACTGCATCACCACCGGTAACATAACCTCCAACGGCGCAACCAAGGGCGTTGCATCCTACTTCCTCGGCTACATCAGCTCCAAGTACGCTGTAGTTAAGGACAACACTGCTACCGGCACTCTCAACAGCCTTGCCGGCAACAACTACGCTCTCTGCTGGAACAACGCGGCTGAGTTTGCTCCCGAAAACATCACCGGCAACTCCCTCCCCGCAGGCTCTGCGTACGCTCTTACCTACGAAAATGCTATCGTAGATAAGGTATACGAGGTTGGCGCAACCAACGAGGCTGCTCTCGCAAGCGGTGAAGCTGTTTACGCTATCAACCAGGTAGCAGGCGCAGACGTATTCTTCATGGAAGCAGGCACCTTCGCTCCCACCATCGAGGCAGCAGCTGACGGCTCCAACGCGATCGTCAAGAACGCTGACGGCACCTTCGGCAACCCCGTAAAGGCTCCCGAGGTAGTTGAGCCCGAGATTCCCGAGGCTCCTAACGGCGGCGACTCCGCAGTTATCTTCGTTATCATCACTGTTATCTCCATCCTCGGAGTTGCAGTTGTTGCAAAGAGACGCGAGTTTTAATTAGCATAAATAAACTTAAGAACCGCAGGGCGTGCCCTGCGGTTCTTTAATGTATTAATGTATGTGATATTGCACAAAAATAATCTTGTATAATTGTATAATTATACAAAATAGTCATTTGACACTTTAAGTTTGATTCAATTTACTTGACAACAGTGGCAAAGTGTGCTAAAATTAATTACCTTATATTAATTTAAGAAAGGGCAAAATCATGAAAAAGACACTTTCCATCATCCTTGCGCTTGTTATGATCCTTTCGATGAGCATGGTCTCGGTTTACGCCGAGGACGTTCTCCTCATCGCTCCGAATCCCAACAGCGCTCCCGAAGGCACCGCTATCACTAACGAGGCTGAGTTCCTCGCTATGGCGGCAGACGGCAAGTACTACCTTGCTAACGACATCACCCTCACCGCTCCCTACGCTCAGGCGTTCACCGGTACTTTCGACGGTAACGGCAAGACCGTAACCGTTTCTCAGCCTATGTTCGCTGACTTCGGCGGTACCGCTAAGAACCTCGTTATCGAGGGCTCCATCACCGCTCTCGGCGCTGATGCAGAGATCGCTCTCTTCACCGCAGAGGGTGCACGCGGTGCAGTTGCTGCTACCATTAAGGGCGAAGCTACCGTTGTTTTCGAGAACATCAAGAACAACGCAAGCGTTTCCGCTATCGGTAACATTCCCGACAGTGACGACTGCGCAGGCGGTATCGTTGGTCTTATCAACAACGCTGCTGCAAACGTAACCTTCATCAACTGTGAAAACAACGCTGCTATCACCGGTCTCAACCAGATCGGCGGTATCGCAGGCTTCATCAAGGCTGCTGCTTCCGTTACCTTCGACGGCTGTGTAAACAACGGCGAGATCAAGGAAACCGGCACCAGCGCATACAGCGCAGGTATCGTTTGCCGCTCCGACTCTGAGCTCACCACCTTCAAGGGCTGTGTAAACAACGGTACCGTTTCCGCAGGTAAGGACCAGGCAGGCGGTATGCTTGCATACGCAGCAAAGGGCTCCTTCGTTGTTGACGGCTGTGTAAACAACGGTACTATCGCTCCTACCGTAGGTAAGGCTGCAGGTATCGTTGCTAACATCAACTGCAACGACGCAAGCGGTGCAAAGGGCTACTACGTAACCATCACCAACTGTGTAAACAACGGTAAAATCACCGCAGGCGGCGACGCTCAGTACGCTGCAGGTATCGCTTCCACCGTTCAGAACAACCTCGCATTCACCGTTGCAAACTGTGTAAACTACGGTGAGATCAACGGTACTCACGACTCCGGCGGTATCATCGGTCACACCACTCAGGCTATCATGAAGCTCTCCCTCTGCGAGAACTTCGGTAAGGTTACCACCACCAGCGATCAGTACGCAGGCGGTATCATCGGTTACGCTTGGGGTACCAAGCAGACCGCTTACTCTGCAGAAACCTTCGATTACACCAACATCGTTGAATTCAACATCAACCACGCTGACATCACCGGCGACCTCCGTACCGGCGGTATCGTAGGCTCCTTCGGCGCATCCGACTCCCGCGGTATCTGGCTCTGCCAGTACAACATCAACCTCGGTAACGTTACCTGTATGGGTACCGGCACCTCCGAGTCCGCTAACTCTGCAGGCGGTATCGTAGGCTACGCTTACGGCTCCGGCACTGTTGCTTGCGCTTACATTATGAACAACCTCAACCTCGGTAATGTTGAGAACAAGAGCACTGATAAGGGCGTAGCTTCCTACATCCTTGGTTACATCAGCTCCAACGGTCTCTCCAAGATCACCGGCAACACCGCTTCCGGTACCGTTACCGCTGCAAACGGCAATGCATTCGCATTCGGTTGGAACAACAACGAGAAGTACATCTTCCTTGATTGCTCCGGCAACACCATCCCCGCTGATTGCACTCTTCCCTTCACTCGTGAGCTTGGCGCAACTGACAAGGTTTACGAGGTTGGCGCATTCGATATGGCTAAGCTTGTAAGCGGCGAGTACGTTTACAACCTCAACCAGGCTGCAGGCAAGGACGTTGTTTATATGACCGTTAACGGCACTGACTTCGAGCCCACCGTTATCGCTGACGAAGAAAAGGCAGTTATCAAGAACGCTGACGGCACATTCGGCAACCCCGTTGTTGAAATTCCCGAGGCTCCTAACGGCGGCGACTCCGCAGTTATCTTCGCTATCATCACTGTTATCTCCATCCTCGGAGTTGCAGTTGTTGCAAAGAGACGCGAGTTCTGATTAAATTAAACACTCAATCAAGCCATCCGCGCACTGTCGCGGATGGCTTTTTCCTATCGTCAAATTGCACAATTCGCTACGATGAAATATGTATACTCTTACAAATGTTGTTTAGTATATAGGCGTAATTATCTATAATTACTTGACTTTTGTGCAAAGTTGTGTTAAAATTAGTTATCTCAATTTTATGAGAAAATTTCTCAGGAAAGGTCCAAAAAATGAAAAAGACTCTCTCGGTCATTCTGACCATCTGCATGATCCTCTCGATCTGCTCCTTCTACGTTTCCGCGGCTCCTCAGGGCACCGCGATCACAAATGAAGCCGAATTCCTCGCTATGAAAGAGGACGGCGCTTACTACCTTGCTAATGACATCACTGTTACTAAATCCTACGAGGGTTTGTTCACCGGCGTTTTCGACGGTAACGGCAAGACCGTAACCGTTTCCGAGCCTATGTTCCTTGAGTTCTGCGGCACCGGTATGAACCTCACCATCGAAGGTACCGTAGTTGCTGACCACGCTAAGGACAACGGCTACTGGGCACGCGGTGCGTTCGCTTGTATGGCTTCCGGCGACGGTATGGTTACTCTCTACAACATCGTTAACAACGCTAACGTAACCGGTTTTGCAGAAGAGGACACCGCAGCTTACCCCTCTCTTCTCGGCAACTCTTACACCGGCGGTATCCTCGGATCATTTGACAACAAGTCTGTAGGAACTGCGGCTTCCATCCAGATCATCAACTGTGTAAACAACGGTAACGTAAAGGGCTACCACTGCGCAGGCGGTATCACCGGTATCCTCTACGTAAACGACTCCTCCTACTCCGGAGAAATGACCGCAACCGTTACCAACTGCACCAACAACGGTTCGGTTGAGAGCTTCAACAACTACACCGGCGGTATGGTTGGACGTGTTTACTATTGCGTAGAAGCTCTGTTCACCGGCTGTATCAACAACGGTTCCGTTCATAGCTACGGCAACACCGGCGGTATCGTTGGCCACACCACCAACTCCTCCCTCATCATGCGCGTATGCCAGAACAACGGTACTATCACCACCTCCGACGCCGCTGAATCGACTGCTTACGCAGGCGGTCTTCTCGGCTACGGCCAGGGCACCAAGGACGCCAACAGCGCGGCTGAAACCGGTACGTACGCAAACCTCGTTGAATACTGCATCAACACCGGTAGCGTTTCCGGTCAGCGCAGAACCGGCGGTATCATCGGTTCTACCGGCGCGGACGGCGCATTCGGTCTCTCCCTCACCCGTTACTGCATCAACACCGGTTCAGTTGTAAACAAGGGTATTGGTACTTCCCATGCACAGTGTAACGCAGGCGGTATCCAGGGCTACGGCTACGGCTCCAAGACCAACGAGTACGCGTTCGTTACCAACTGTATCAACGCCGGCATCGTCGAGTCTCTTAACGCAGAATTCGGTATCGCAGCTCACTTCCTCGGCTACATCAGCTCCAACTACGCTATCATCGCCGACAACTTCGCAATCGGTACCCTCAGCTCCGCTGCAGGTAAGGAATACGCTCTCGGTTGGAACAATGCAGGCGTTTACGACATCGCTACCTCCAACAACAAGATCCCCGCTACCAACACTCATAAGCTCGCTTACGAGAACGGTAACGAAGAAGGCACCTTCAACACCGGCGTAGTTGACGAGTCATATCTCCTCCTCGGCGACGCTATCAAGGACTTCAACGCAGCTTACAAGGCAGCTACCGGCGCTACCTCCGATGCAATAACCATGACCATCGACGGCACCTTCCATCCCAACATCGTAGTTCTTGAAGCAACTGCTCCCGAGATCACCTACCCCGAGGTTAACGAAACTCCCGAAACCACCGCTGCTCCCGAGACCACCAAGGCTCCCGAAACCGAGGCTCCCGTAGAGACCACCGAGGCTCCCGCAGAGACCGAGGCTCCCGTAGAGACTGATGCTCCCGCAACTCAGGCTCCCGAAACCGATGCTCCCAAGGAGGGCGGATGCGGCTCTATGATCGCAGGCGGCGCAGTTCTCGCTATCATCTGCCTCGCGGCAGTTCCCATGGTTAAGAAGAACCGCGACTAATATACATATTTAAATAAGACCGACTCCTCGGAGTCGGTCTTATTTTCTATTTTCAATAAGATTTGAGAATTAATTTTGTTGACTTAATATAAATAATATGGTATAATTAAACTATATTATAATATAAGGAGATCAATCCTATGAACAACCTTGACAAGAAATACGAGGCGTTGTTTACCCCTTGGAAGGTCGGCAACGTCGAGATCAAAAACCGTATCGTAATGTGCCCAATGGGCGGAACCTCCCTCTTTGGTTGGTTTGAGCTCGGCGGATGCCATTTCGACAAGGAGGCGGCAAAGCTTTTCCTTGAAAGAGCACAGAACAACGTAGGTCTTATCATCCCCGGCATCGCACCCCTTCGAGATACCTTCTGGGGCAAGTGGCTCTGGCAGAATCCGAAAATGTTCGAGGACCTCAAGATCTTCATGGACGAAATCCACAAGACGGGTGCAAAGCTCTTCGTTCAGCTCACCGCGGGCATGGGTCGTTCCTGGGCGATCACCGAGCTTGTTGCTCCCCTTCACAAGAATAAATTCACCCGCGCGCTTATCAAGCCCATCATCGACACCAATCATGAGCTTGCTTGCCCCTCGCCCCAGCCTTCCCGTTGGGCGCACGACATCACCTGCCCCGAGATGACCGTTCATCAGATTCACGAGATCATCGAGGCTTTTGCAAAGACCGCAAAGCTCTGCATGGATGCGGGCGTTGACGGCGTTGAGGTTCACGCGGTTCACGAGGGTTACCTCCTTGACCAGTTTGCAATTGAGTTCTTCAACAAGCGTACCGACAACTACGGCGGAAGCTTTGAGAACAGATACCGTTTTGCCGTTGAAGTTGTTGAGGCAATCAAGGAAGCTTGCGGCAAGGACTTCCCCGTTTCGCTCCGTTACTCCGTAGAGTCCAAGATGAAGGGCTTCTGCGAGGGTGCAATGCCCGGCGAGGAATACATCGAGGTCGGACGTAATATGGAGGAATCCGAAAAGGCTGCAAAGTACCTTCAGGATGCCGGCTACGATATGCTCAACGCCGACAACGGCACCTACGACTCCTGGTACTGGGCACATCCGCCTATGTATATGCCCCAGAACTGCAACCTTGAGGACGTTGCGCACATCAAAAAGTTCGTTGACATTCCCGTCGTTTGCGCGGGACGTATGGAGCCCGACGTCGGAGCGCAGGCTATTGCCGAGGGCAAGATCGACGGTATGGGCGTTGCGCGTCAGTTCCTGACCGACCCCGAATGGATCACCAAGCTGATCGAAAACCGCATCGAGGACATCAAGCCCTGCATCTGCTGTCACGCAGGATGCTTCAACTTCTCTTCCTCAAAGGGTCACGCAAACACTCAGGATCTTACCGACACCATGGGACTTGCGCGCTGTGCGCTCAATCCTATGACGATGCAGTCGAAGAAATACAACATTCAGCCCGCGAAGAAGGCTAAGAAAATCGCCGTCATCGGCGGCGGTATCGGCGGTATGGAAGCCGCTATCGTATGCGCGAAGCGCGGACACAGCGTAACTCTCTACGAGAAGTCGGGCGAGCTTGGCGGCGTATTCATCGCGGCGGCATCTCCCTCCTTCAAGGAAAAAGACCGCGATCTGATCGCGTGGTACAAGAGAGAGATCGCACGTTATTCCTCTATCGAGGTCAAGCTCAACACCGAGATCACCGACGTAAAGTCCCTCGGCGCAGATGAGGTAATCGTTGCAACCGGTGCAAAGGCAAAGAGAATTCCGATCCCCGGCGTAGAAAAGTCGATCGAAGCGGTTGATTTCCTGCTCGGCAAGAAGGAAGTCGGCGAAAAGGTCGTCGTCATCGGCGGCGGACTTACCGGATGCGAGATCGCATACGAGCTCTTCCTCAAGGGTAAGAAGCCCGCTATCGTTGAGATGATGGACGATCTCATCGTCACCCCCGGCATTTGTCTTGCAAACACCTCCTACCTCCGCGACTGCTTCAAGGCTAACAAACTTCCCGTTTACCTTGAAACCGGCGTTCGTGAGATCAAGGACGGATGCGTAGTCGTTGCCGACAAGGAAGGCAAGACCTTCGAGATTGAGGCTGATTCGGTCATTCTCTCTGTCGGTTACAATCCCGCTCCCGTCGAAACCAAGGGCGTTCACGTTATCGGTGATGCGCAGAAGGTCGGCAACCTCCGCTCCGTAATCTGGGGCGCTTGGGACGTGGCAACAAAGATTTAAGGAGAAATAGATATGTATCTTAATGAAGAACAGCAGGCGATACTGAACGGCTCGCAGGGCGAGACTATGGCAAAGATTATGAAGACCATGGTTATGTTCGGTGACGCTTTCGGGGCAGAAAAAATGGTTCCCGTTACATCAAAGCATAACCACCTCGTTACCTCCTTCGGTCTGAAGGTAATGGCGCCCGTTTACGATCTTATGCAGCAGCTTCTCGACGCAGGTGTAAAGTCCTCGCAGACCTTCTCTGTCGACCCCAGACCCGTTGACAAGAACGTACCCGCAAACTTCCTTCAGAAGCTCGTTTTCAACAAGCTGATGTATACAAAACAGAATTTCTACGAGGAGCAGCTCCACAAGCTCGGTCTTATGTCGGACGATGCCTTCACCTGCGCTTGCTACCTCGATCAGGTCGGAAACGTACCGAAGAAAGGCGACGTCCTCTCTTGGGCAGAGTCATCCGCGGTCGTTTACGCCAACTCCGTCCTCGGCGCGCGTTGCAACCGTAACTCGGGAATTATGGACATCATGGGCTCGATCGTCGGCTACGTTCCCTACTTCGGTCTTCTCACCGACGAGGGCAGACGTGCAACCTGGATCATCAAGATCGAAACCACCAAGAAGCCCGAAGCACAGCTTCTCGGCTCCGCTATCGGTATGAAGGTAATGGAAGACGTTCCCTACATTATCGGTCTTGACAAGTGGATCGGTTCGGAGCTGAACGATTCGGCTTGCACCTACCTCAAGGATTTCGGCGCGGCAACCCCATCGAACGGTGCTGTCGGACTTTACCATATCGAAAACCTCACCCCCGAGGCAAAGGAGCAGGGCAAGTCCCTCATCGTCGAGGGCGCAAAGGAATACGTTATCACCGACGCGGAGCTTGAAAGAGTCAAGGCAAACTATCCCGTTGTCTGGAAGAATCCCGACGCTACCCCGAAGCTCTGCTTTATGGGATGCCCCCATATGTCGCTCCAGCAACTCAAGGATTGGACCGACAAGGTCGAAGCGGGACTCAAGGAAGCGGGCAACAAGACCGTTCTCATTCCCACCGTTTTCACCGCCGCTCCCAAGGTTCTCGAGGAATTCAATAAGACCGAATATGCCGCACGCCTCAAGGCAACCGGCGTTATCACCTCTTATATCTGCCCCCTTATGTATATGAACAATCCGCTTTGCAAGAAGATGCCCGTCATCACCTCGTCGAATAAGCTCCGCACCTACACCACCGCGCGCTACTACACCGACGACGAAATTCTTGCCGCAATCACCAAAGGAGGTAAATAAAAATGAGAGAATTTAAGGGACGCGTTGTAACCCCCGGTACTACTACCGCTGAAGCCGTCGTTACCACACAGGGCTTTAATACTCTCGCCTCAATGCAGATGGCTCTGCAGTTTGGCGACAAGGAAACCAAGTGCGGCGACCAGAACAATCCCGAGCTCAACGGCAAGCCCCTCTGCGGTAAGGCTCTCTGCCTGCCTCAGACGATCGGCTCGACCACGGGCGGTCTCGTTCTCTACTGCGCTTGCTCGATGAAGCGTCAACCCGCTTGTATGCTCTTCTCCGAGCATATCGACTCGCTCGCGGCTGCGGGCGCGGTACTCGCAAGCGTTTGGGTCGAGGACATCAATATGCCCGTTATCGACTGCCTCGGTGAGGAATTCATCAATTACGTCAAGGACGGCATGACCGTCACCGTCAAGGAAGACGGCGTGGTAGTAGTCGACTAAGCAACATATAATATTGGAGGAACCCGGGTGGGTTCCTCCAATAACATCTTTTTTCGGAGGCTAAATTTGATAAGTCTACTCTCAAAAATCTTTATTAAGGACAGCTCGGATACCTCGTCGCCCGCGGTGAGAAGTGCTTACGGCACGCTTTGCGGCATTATGGGCATTATCCTCAACGTCCTGCTTTTCGGCATCAAGATGCTCGCGGGTGCGATCAGCGGCTCGATCTCAATCATGGCTGACGCCTTCAACAACCTCACCGACGCGGGATCATCCGTAATCACGCTGATCGGCTTCCGTATGTCGGGTCAAAAGCCCGATCGTGATCACCCCTTCGGCCACGGAAGGATCGAGTACATTTCGGGACTGATCGTTTCAATGCTCATCATCCTCGTCGGCTTTGAGCTTGGTAAGGGATCGGTCGAGAAGATCATCACCCCCGAGCCCGTCGAATTCAGCATCATCGCCGTCATCATCCTCGTCTGCTCGATCGCAGTCAAGGGATATATGGCACTCTACAATTTCCGCATCGGCAAGAAGATCTCCTCGTCCGCTATGCGCGCAACGGCGCAGGACAGCCTCAACGATTCGATCGCAACTGCGGCGGTTCTGATCTGCCTTATCTTCGCAAGGCTCACCAATATCAACGTCGACGCCTATTGCGGACTTGCGGTTTCGGGCTTTATTCTCTTCTCGGGTCTTCGCGCGGTCAAGGAAACGATGGATCCCCTTCTCGGCACTCCCCCAAGCGAGGAATTCATCAAGGATATCGAAAAGATTGTTTATTCCTACGAGGGCGTCGAGGGCATTCACGACCTGATCGTTCACGATTACGGCCCCGCGAGAACAATGATCTCGCTCCACGCCGAGGTATCCTGCGATTCAGATCTGCTCGAAACGCACGATATGATCGACAACATCGAAAAGGAGCTGCGCGAATTTCTGAACTGCGACGCCGTCATTCATATGGACCCGATCGCAACGAACGACGAGCTCACAAAGTCGGTGCGCGAGAAGGTCGCCGCACTCGTCACCTGCATCGACTCCGCGCTGACCATCCACGATTTCCGTATGGTCACGGGTCCTACACATACCAACGTAATCTTCGACGTCGTCGTTCCCTACGATTTCAAAAAGAATGACGATGAGATTCGCAAAAACATCGAAACCATCGTCAAATCCATCGACGTGAATTATTTCTCGGTAGTTAATATCGACAGATCGTATGTATAAGAAAATCCCGACAGCATTTGTCGGGATTTTTCAATTTGTTAAATATGCTTTTGAGTATTCAACTACTTGTTCAGGAGAAATCCTCGATTTATCGGTTAAAGGCAAAAACGCTCGCGGGTAATTGTGAAACGCCTTGATATAGAGATTAATACTGTTTATATAGCCTTTCTTTTTTTGAAGAAGGATATCTATGCAGGATGATAAAATTCGTTGCATCTCGGGAAGCAGCTCCTCATACTCCGCCGAGAAATCCGATTCATCCGAGGATTCTTTAAGCGATTCCGTCAGCGCATCGGTATCAATATTATTTGTATCCTTCAAAAAAGTTACGATCTTTTCAGCTTGGTATGGCGATATACTTTTCATTCCGATGCAATGCGTCAGAAATTTCATAGACGAAATGGTGTAGATCAAGTCTTTACGATGGCGTTTGAATATCAGCTTTTTGAAGTCTTGATTTTTCAAGGGAACTGCCAAACGATAAAGAACAGATGCCAATACATTTGCTTTTGTCATAGCTTTTCTCCTTACTTTATTCTATTTTTATTATATCATATAATCAATAAAAATACAATACGCAATAGAGTGTTTATTTGCAATAACCTGAAGTTGCGCGGGATCCTTCCACCACTTCAGTGGTCAAACCTGCGGAACGCAGGTATTCCCTCACCGGAGGGAGGCTTGGTTTGTGCAAACTCTATTGTTTCTGCGCCATTCGTTACTCACATTTATAATTTTATATAACAAAAAGGAATATTTTATTTGAATCAATTTGCGCTCGTAATAGAGTTTTTGCAAACTTTTTCAATAAAATATTCCTATTTGCTTTTTATGGATTAAGTTAAAACGGTGTTCGTCTGAATATCCAAAGGAATTTGCAGTAACCCCTAAGCCTTCCTCCGGGAGGAAGGGGGACCGCGGCAGCGGTGAAAGGAGAACGCGCAACTTCGGGTTAGCTCAAGTTTAATTTATGTTAAATGAGCCAGCCCCTTTTATTATATCTTTCCTTCTTCAATAAGCTCAATGAGGCTTGCGATCAGTCCCTCGGTGTGGTGGCAGAGGCAGACGTCGGAAACCGCCTTAACGCAATCAAGAGCGTTTGTGGGGCAAACGGCTACGTCAGCAAGCTTCAGCATTGTCAGGTCGTTCTCGTAGTCTCCGCAGGCGTAAAGCTTGACGGGCTTGCCTACCTTATTTTCAACATATTCGCGAAGAGCGGGGATCATAGTTGCCTTGGTGGTATTAGGCGCCTGGAATTCAAGATATGCCGCGCCCGATTTGCTCGTTTCGAAGCGGTCGGGCCAAGTCTTTTCGGCGAGGATGCGGAATTCATCAAGCTTTGCCTCGTCGCCGCGGACAACTACCTTATACCAATCAGCGATAGAAATCCATTCTTCCTCGGGAAGATAGAATACCTTTGCGGGAGCAACTCGTTCAAGATCGTGATTGACCGAGGGACAACGCTCGCGCTGACCGGGGGAGGAAAGGAAACCCTCCTCAACAGAAATTCTCGCGCCGAGTTCGGGATATTCGCGGATCATAAGCTCGATCAATTCCATAACGTGCTCGCGATTCATAAGGACACCGCTGAGGATCTTATCTGTGCGAAGGTCACAGAGCATCGCGCCGTTGCAACCGACTACGGGCGCGTTGACAAGATCAGCGGCATCGCGCCACTTATATTTGAGATTGAGATTGGTTCGACCCGTTGCGATGGTGAAATGACCGCCCTGAGCCTTCAAGCGCTCAACCGCCGCGAGATTTCGCTCGATCGGCGCGCCGTGCTTGCCGAAAAAAGTACCATCGAGGTCTGTTACTATCAAAATGTTACTGAGATCTGCCATTTTAGAGTTCCTGTCTGAAAATTTCGATTAAATGCGCCATATTTTCGGGAAGCGGAGCTTCAAAGCTCATACGCTCCCCCGTGCGCGGGTGGTCGAGTTCAAGTCTGTATGCATGCAGACACTGACCCGATATAAATTTCGCGTGCTCCTTTGCCGCGCGGTGCTTGTCGCCGCCGTAGACCTCGTCACCGAGCACGGGATGACCTATGCTCGACATATGCACGCGGATCTGATGCGTTCTGCCCGTTTCAAGCTTACACTCGATCAGAGAGATACCGTGAAAGCGTTCTTTAGCCGTCCAATGCGTGACAGCTTCTCTCGCGCGTCCGTCGCGGACGATAGCCATTCGCTTGCGGTCAACGGGATGGCGGCCGATGGGAGCGTCGACAGTTCCCGAATCCTCGCGCGGTGAGCCGACACAGATCGCCATATAGCGTCTGTATGCCGTGTGGAGCGCGATCTGCTCGGAGAGTGAGCGGTGCGCGGTGTCGTTCTTTGCAACGACGAGAAGTCCCGACGTATCTTTATCGATACGGTGCACGATTCCGGGACGCTGAACGCCTCCGATGCCCGAAAGCGAGTCGCCGCAATGGTAAAGCAGAGCCGAAACAAGCGTGCCCGTCATATTTCCGGGCGCGGGATGGACGACCATTCCCGTCGGCTTATTGATAACGATGATATCCGCATCCTCATAGATTATATCGAGAGGAATATTTTCGGGCGCGACCTCGTCGGGGAGCGGTTCGGGGCGCACTACAACTACGCTTTCACCCTCGCGGAGAAGATAATTTTTCTTTACAGCCTTGCCGCCGACGGTAACGCGCCCGTCATCGCAAAGCTTCGCCGCCGCAGAGCGCGAAAGCGGTTCTTCCTCCTCGGCACTCATTCGCGCGAGGAAGCTGTCAACGCGCTCGCCCGCATCGGCAGTATAAACTGAAGTGCTCATTCAGCACGCTCCTTCTCTGCCTTTTCGCGCTTATATTCCTTGACGGTGTCAATAATAAGCCAGATGGAAAGCATAAAGGTGCCGACACAAACAGCGGAATCGGCGATGTTGAACACCCATCTCCAAAGCTGGGGGAAGGCGCAAAAGTCGATGAAATCTATAACGTAGCCAAGCAGGATGCGGTCGATCATATTACCGATACCGCCGCCAACGATGAGGATGAGCGAGGTCATAACCCATTTACTGCTCGGCTTATATTTGACAATGTAAAATATCAGCGCGATTATCATAACGGTTGAAAGCACGAGGAAGACCCAACGGTGATCGTCGAGCATTCCGAACGCCGCGCCGTCGTTTTCAACGTAGGTAAAACGGAGTACGCCCGGTATAACGTAGACAGACTCCTTACCCTGAAGCAGAGCCACAACCAGCCACTTCGATAGCTGATCGGCAAATATTATCAAAACTAAAAGAATAATCCAAAGCATTTTGCTTTTCCTTGCATACACGAATATTTTTCGCTTCTGTTTTTTATTGGGAGGTATAATGTCCTCCTCATCCGTCAGCCTTCGGCTGCCACCTTCCCCGCTGGGGAAGGCTTATTTAGCATCTGCGAACATCAGCCATAGTGATATAATAACCACTAAATTTATAGGTCTAATATCTGTAACAAATGTTTTCTACCATCAGCTTGCTATGGTTAAATCCATCAAACGATATTTAGAAATAGCAAGCGTAATTACCAATCAGCCTTCCCCAGCGGGGAAGGTGGCAGCCGAAGGCTGACGGATGAGGAGAATACTCAAACGCCCAATAAAATTCAGAAAAATAATAAAGAAACTAAAGAGGCTGTCCCTGTATTTTGAAAGACAGCCTCTTTCTATTAAAAATTAAAGACTTGCAAGAATGTTCTTACATCTTTCGCAGATGAAGCCTTCCTCGGTTGCCTCGCCCTCGGTGGAGTAGCACCAGCAGCGGTCGCAACGCTGACCGTCTGCGTTCTCAACGAGAACGGCGATCTTGCCCTCCTCGGGAACGTATGCACCATCGGGAGCGGCAGCGTTTACAACGTGTGCGCCCGAAGTGATAAATACGGTCTTGAGCTCCTCCTCGCTGAACTTTGCGAGAAGCGCGAGAACGTTCTCGTCAGCAGTGAAGACGGTGACCTTAGCGTCAAGCGACTTACCGATCTTCTTCTCGGCACGCGCGATCTCGAGCGCCTTCATAACGTCATCGCGGAGAGTGAAGAGTTCTTCCCAACGATCTGCGCCGTCAAAGGCATACTTGCCCTCAGCCTTGGGCATCTCGGAGAGATAAACGCTGGTCACGTCATCGGTCGATGCGTGAGGCATAGCCTGCCAGATCTCCTCTGCGGTGAAGGCGAGGATGGGCGCGATCATCTTAACGAGTGCGGAGATGATATAATAGAGCGCGGTCTGTGCGCTTCTGCGAGCCTTCGAGGTGGGATTCTCAACGTAAACGCGGTCCTTGGTGATGTCGATATAGAGCTTCGACATATCAACTGTGCAGAAGTTGTTGATCGCGTGGTAAACGAGGTGGAAGGAATATCCGTCATACGCCTTGTTTACTTCGTCGATAAGCGCCTCGAGGCGGGAGAGTGCCCAGCGGTCGATATCGAGCATATCCTCGAGGGCTACGCAGTCGGTATCGGGATTGAAGTCGCCGAGGTTTGCCATAATGATACGCGCGGTGTTACGGATCTTACGGTAGGTCTCGGAGAGCTGCTTGAAAATGTTATCGGATACGCGGACGTCTACCTGATAGTCGCTCGATGCAACCCAGAGGCGGACAAGGTCTGCGCCGTACTTCTTGACGATATCGTCGGGGTTGATTACGTTGCCGAGGGACTTGTGCATTGCCTTGCCCTCGCCGTCAACTACCCAACCGTGGGTGAGAACCTGCTTGAAGGGAGCATCGGTCTTGCCCGAGCCGATAGCGGTCAGGAGCGATGCCTGGAACCATCCGCGGTACTGGTCTGCGCCCTCAAGATATACGTCTGCGGGCCATTCAACGTCGGACGCGTCGTCGATTACGGAGAAGTGAGTCGAACCAGAGTCGAACCAACCGTCGAGAGTGTTGGTCTCCTTCGAGAAATGACGCTTGCCGCAAACGGGGCAAACGAAGTCCTCGCCGAGGATCTCGGAAGCCTCAAGGTCGAACCAAGCGTTCGAGCCCTTTTCGGCAAATACCTTTGCTACCTTGTCGATGGACTCATCGTTGCAGATCGCCTCGCCGCAGTCCTCGCAGTAGAATACGGGAATGGGAAGACCCCAATGACGCTGACGGGAGATACACCAGTCTGCGCGCTCACGGATCATCTGAACCATTCTCTCGCCGCCCCAAGCGGGAAGCCAGGTTACGGGCTCGCAAGCCGCAACAGCGGCATCCTTGAATCCTGCAACAGAGCAGAACCACTGGGGAGTCGCGCGGAAGATGATGGGATTCTTACATCTCCAGCAGTGAGGATAGGAGTGAACGGTAGTTTCGGAAGCAAAGAGAGCGCCCGATTCCTGCATATCTGCAAGAATAGCCTCGTTCGACTTCTCGTAGTACATTCCCGCGTACTTGCCTGCCTCCTCGGTCTGATAACCGCGGTCGTCAACGGGAACGATGATATCGATATTGTATCTCTTGCAAGTGTTGTAGTCGTCAGCACCGAAGCCGGGAGCGGTGTGAACACAGCCTGTACCGCTGTCCATAGTAACGTAGTCTGCATTGACAACGATAGAATCGCGGTCAAGGAAGGGATGGCGTGCGGTCATAAACTCGAACTCGCGACCGGGCATAGTGAGAACGGTCTCGTACTCCTCGATGCCGCCCGCAGCCATGGTCTTTGCCGCGAGAGCCTCTGCTACGATGTAGCACTTGCCGTCAGCCGCGCGGAGAACCGCATAGCTCTCGATGGGGTTAAGAGCGATAGCAAGGTTGCCGGGGAGAGTCCATGTGGTGGTGGTCCAGATGATGAAGTAGGTCTGGTCGAGGTCGATGCCTGCGAGCTTGCCCTTGTCGTCCTGAACCTTGAACTTTACGAAGATGGAGGTACACTTATCGTCAGCGTACTCGATCTCTGCCTCTGCGAGAGCGGTCTCGTCGTGAGGGCACCAATATACGGGCTTGAGACCCTTGTAGATATATCCGCGCTTGAACATCTCGCCGAAAACGCGAACCTCGCGTGCCTCGAACTCGGGCGCCATGGTGATATAGGGATGCTCCCAATCTGCAACTACGCCGAGGCGCTGGAACTGTGCCGACTGCTTATCAACGAAGTCCTGAGCGAACTTGTGGCAAGCGGAACGGAACTCCGAGATCGACATCTTCTTGCGGTCGAGCTTATTCTTCTTGATGATAGCGGATTCAATGGGCATACCGTGGTTGTCCCAGCCGGGAACGAAGGGAACGCGGTAACCGCCCATGATCTTGGACTTATTGATAATATCCTTGAGGATCTTGTTGAGCGCGTGACCCATGTGGATATTTCCGTTCGAGAAAGGAGGGCCGTCGTGAAGTGCGAACTGAGGCTTGCCCTCTGCATTTTCGAGCAGACGGTTGTAAAGATCCTTCTCCTGCCAATACTTGAGCATTTCAGGCTCGCGCTGAGGCAGATTTGCCCTCATCGCAAAGCTTGTCTGGGGCAGATTAAGTGTGCTGGTGTAGTCCTTGGACATAATGTGTATATCTCCTTAAAATTATGTAATTCAAATTTATTTTTTGAGTCTTGCGCGGATGGCGTCAAGAGCACTCTTCATATCGTTAAACGAGGTGGGCGCGGGCTTTTCCTCGGGCTTTTCTTCCTCTGCGGGTGCTTCCTCGGTTTTTTCCTCCGCCGCTTCCTCTGCAGAATACATTTCCGCAAGCTTCGAGGTCAGATCTTCTTCGCTGACATCCTCAGCGGGCTCGATCTCCTCAACCTCACTGTCAAGTCCGACGGTTCTGATAAGATCGGCGGCGATATCCTCGCGCTCCTCATTCACCTCGGATTCTTCAACTTCTTCGCTCTCCTCGATCTCTTCCGCTTCTTCAATCTCTTCGGCTTCTTCGATCTCCTCGATCGCCTCTTCCTGCTCGGATTTCTCGGTCATCTCGACCTCCTTTACCTCTTCGGATTCCTCTGCGGTCTCCTCGGAAGCGATGTCGAGCTCCGAAATATCGAAAAGAATATCTATTTCAGCTTTTTCCTCGGGGCTGTCGGAGGACTCCTCTTCCTGCTCGCGTCCGAATTCAAATTCGACTTCAAAATCAACATCCTGCTGATCGGAATCATCTTCCGAGGTAAGCTCATATTCATCCAAAGCCTCGGCGGCAGCCTCGTTGGCAATAGCGATCAGCTGCTCGACGCTTGTTTCGTCGAATTCCTCCTGCTTCTCCGGGAGGCTCATACAATCAAGCTTTGTATCAATAGCCACAACGGTGTCGCGGACGTCTCTCGTTATGCCGAGCGCGTCGGTTGTAATCGCGCTTGCAGCAAACGCGGAATCGTAAGCCTTCTCGGATGCTACGGCAGCACTCTGTGCAGCTGCACAAGCTTCCTCTGCCGCGCCCTTCGCGCCGTCGGAAGACTTTTTAGCCTCAATCGCGCTCTCCTCGGCTCTCTTTGCAGAGATAGCGGCATCGTTCGCGATGCAGAGCGCATCATTGACCGTGGATTTAATATCGTCAAGTCTTTGCTCAAGACAAATTATCATAGCCTCAACGCCCGAAAGATCGATCGTGGGCTGTGCGCTTGCAGAAGAGTCTGCTGCCTCGTGAAGACGGGCAACCTCTGCCTTAAGATCTGCATTTTCCTTATAAAGTCTGCTTGAAACGGCAAACAGCTCGGAAAGTGCCGCATCGACGTTTGCGGGATCGTAGCTCTCACCCGTCAAGTGATATTTCTGTTTAAAATTCTCGGGAATCTTCATTAATTTCTCCATTCTGCCGCACAAAGCGGCTTTTTAGGGATTTACATTGGAATGCCTGCAAGAAGCGACTGTATCATCGCAAGCAGCACGGTTGTCAGAAAAAAGGAAACGTCAAGCGGAGTTCCCTGAAACCAACCGAACCGCTCAAGTATCTTGCGCACCGGCATAATAAAGGGCTCCGTGAAATAATACAGCAGCATAGAAAATCTGCTCTCCTCACCCATCATAAGGAGAGAGAGAATCGCGCGTATCATCATAGCGAAAAGAACGGCGCCCAGCACAAGATCAACGAAATTGACCGTTAGTACCAGAAAAAGTTTCAAGAATAATTCTGCCTTTCGGAATATCAGTAGTTATAGCCGCCAAAGCCGTTAAAGCCACCAAAGCCGTAGCTATCGGCGGTATTGTTCTCCGCGGGAGCATCCGACTCGAGCTCCTCCTCGGTGATCTCCATTGAATTGGGAGAAAGCATATAAGTGCTCTCGGAAACCGGCTGGATCTGTCCGCCGATAGCGTAAACCACTCCGGTCAGGAAGCATACGAGATCGTGAGAGACCTCCTTGGTCGTGTTTTCAAGATGCATAAGCACAGGGTGATTGTTCATAAGACAATTTGCAATAGTCTGACCGTCAACGAAATTCGAGGGACGAATCAGCTTCATCTGAACGGGCGCGGAATGCGCTGCGGTGTACGTGCTTCTCTGGGGTGCTGCAGGCTTATCGTATACGGGCTTCTCCTCCACCTCGGGAGCAGTAGCAGAGAAATCCTCCTCTGTGCCGTAATAGGAGCTATCGTATTCTTCTTCCTTTGCAGGCTTCTGGGGCTTGCCGAAAATATTAAGGGATGCCATTTTTATTCCTCCGTTTTTAAGTTTGTATGTCAAATATTATTTTTCATTTTCATTACGTCCTCGGTCGTTCTGCCGAAAACACTGGAGCCGAGGCGAACGACCGTCGCGCCCGCCGCGATCGCCGCGCGGTAGCTATCGCTCATACCCATCGAAAAAATGGGTTCTTGTATATTATGAAGCGTATTCTTCCAAATGTCAATGGATAGATTGTAAGTTTCTTTGAAATAATCGTAATACTCTGCAGGAGACGTGCATTTCGGCGCCATCGTCATAAATCCGCAAAGCTCGATATTGGGATATTTCGATATTTGAAGACAAAATTCGCGAAGCTCCTCGGGAAAAACGCCGCTTTTCGACTCTTCTCTGCCGATATTGACCTCGGCAAGAACCCGCACCGTTATCCCTCTCTTCTCCGCCTGCTTCTGAAGCTCATCTGCAAGAGGAAGAGATTCAAGCGAATGGATGAGCGAGACTTTATCGATTATCCCCTTGACCTTATTTCTCTGCAGATGTCCGATGAAGTGTATTTCGACGTCATTTTTCATACCCTCGTAATGCTCGATTAGGGTATCGGTTCGGTTTTCGCCGATCGCGGAAAGTCCGCGATGACGGCAGAGCGCGTCGAGCTCATCCGACGTTGCGTATTTTGCGGCAACGAGAAGCTGCACGCCCGCGCGGCAGCATTCCGCCTCGGCATTGCGGATGCCCTCAAGCGCGGCATCGTAGCGCGCGAGAAGCTCCGAATAATCTTTATTATCACACATATCAGTCAAGTGCCTTTCCGTGGTACAGATCCTTACCCGTCAGGATGACCTGCTCAAGATCGTTAAGATGGTAAAAATACCTGAGCGTTCGTCCCTTCGGTACGGGAATACCGCCGTTGTAATGTTTCTCCTTTTCCCAACCAATCAGCTCTGCCATTTCATCGGCGGTGTACATACCGTTTACAATTATGAACTTCTCAAAGCCGAGGGAGGTATAGGTCAAGGGCTTTCCGGGCTCCGCATCCGCGTAAAGCGCGGCGATACAGTATCCGTCCTCCTCGTAGATCACGTCGATCTGTCTGAAAAGAACGTATCCTCCGGCAACAACGTAAACGCCCGTCATTCCGTCATAATGTCTGACCGCCGTTATCGGGATCCGATAGCCCTTGTAGCTCGCCGCCTCAACGCTTACGTTCTGGGTGCGAAGATAACGGAAATTATCAGGCATCTTCACCGCGGAGAAGATGAGAAGTGCCTCTGCGCGGTCGCCGTCGTCATCATAGTCGTCAAGATCAAGGACTAGCCGCTCAAGAGTCATCGTCAGCTCTTGTGACTCGTTATCATGGAATACAATATTATAATCGTTTCCCTCGGTAAATGCCGAGGCATCGACGGCGTCAAACGTGATCGCAAGATACCATTTTGCCTCGTTTACCATTTTACCGACAGCGCGGGAAACGTCGTTCGGTTCATTTTTTATCAACTCGGCGAAGCCGCCAACCGTTATCTCCGAAAGAAGGGAGGGGTCAAAAATACTCTCATACCCATCCGCTCCGCTGAAGAAATAGCCTACACTATCCGAGCTGACGCTGCCGGTGACCTTTCCGTAAGTCGAGAGAAGCATTTCCTTTTCCGACTCAAGGCGCTTTATCTCAATATCGACCGCATCGGAGCCCTCTCCGAGCAGATCAAGTCTGATAAGCGATGCAAGAAAGCCATCCGAGAGCTTCACAGCGGTTGAATAGTCGCCCTCAGCCAAAAGGGACATTATCTCGTCGTATCTTTCGCCTGAATCGCGCAGAGCCTCGGGGATACCCTCTTTGACCACACCCAAGCCAAGGCTTGCGCGAAGGAGGGTGAGTCTTCGTTCTATCTCCGAAATGCGTTCGTCGGCATCCTCGTTTACCGTGGAATAGAGAGTGCATATCTTCTCGCCTATGCCGAGCCTTTCACCGTCCGCAATCTTATAATCGGGGAAACCGTCAGAGGACTTTAATATTATTGTCTCATCGCGGAATATATATCCCACCCCGCGGCGGTATTCAGCCTCCGTGATGGGGTATGCGGGGGAGTAGGTAACGTCGGAGGTAAAGAGATTTATCAGATGATAACCGAAATATACGACCAAGCCTACCGAAAGGATAGCAACCGCTATCGTAAGGAACGCCGAAAAAAGATAACCGAAATCAAAGCCTAGCCTCTTTCCCGCCGCTTTTTGCTCGCGTTCGCTATTAAATTTTACAATATTCGAACGCGTTCCTTGGGCGGAAAGCGATTTTTTATCTTTTTTCATCGTTTTTGCGTAATTTATTTTTCAAGCCACTCTGCAATTCGTGCGCAGAGTGCATCCGTGGGATCGGGCAACTCGGGGCGAAGCTCGACCGTTTCTATATAATTTTTTGCTCCGAACCAGGTAACCTGTCTTTTTGCGTACTGCCTTGTGGCAATGCAAAGCCGCTCTCGGGCATCGGCAAGGCTGACCTCACCGCGCACGTATCCGAGCATTTCCTTATATCCGATCGCCTGCGCGGCGGTGGGATTTTTCTCGAAAATGCCCATTTCGAGCAATTTCTTCGTTTCATCGAGAAGTCCCGAAGCGATCATTTCGTCAACTCTCGCTTCAATTCTCGCGTAACGCTCCGACATATTGGTGCGGCGGAGTTCAAAGGCTGAAAATTCGTATTTTGCGGGCGAGGGCTGAGCATCAAGCTCGCTCTTTTTCTTGCCCGTGGTTTCAAATATTTCAAGCGCGCGTATAACGCGGCGGACGTTGTTTTCGTGTATCTTTTCCGCGCTTTCGGGATCGACCTCCTGCAGGCGCAGATGAAGCGCGTGCGTTCCGAATTCTTCCGCCTCGCGTTCAAGCCGCTCGCGGACGTCGCTTCTGCCTCCGCACTCGTCGAAAGGACGCTCGAAAAGCAGAGTGTCGAGGTAAAGTCCCGTGCCGCCGCAGATTATCGGCAGTTTTCCGCGCGAGAGAATGTCATTGATCGCGCGTTCGGCATCCTCGGCATATTCGGCGCAGGAATAAGGGCGCATCGGATCGACAAAATCGACCGTATGATGCGGCACGCGCGCAAGCTCCTCCGCTGTCGGCTTTGCCGTGCCGATATCCATTTCGCGGTAGATCTGCATCGAGTCACAGCAGACGATCTCTCCGCCGAGCCGCTCGGCAAGTGCGATGGCGAGTCCGGTCTTACCCGAGGCGGTGTGTCCGACAACGGCAACTATCTTCGGCTTCGTCATTTTTCGATCGGCATTTTTGCCGCGCGGGCGAAATCGTCGGGGTAGAGTCTTTCCTTGCCGAAAAACTTCTTTTTCGGCATCGAAACGAGCTCGGTCGGCACGTAAGGACCGTAGGGCTCTTCAAAATAGGCAACATTATCCGCAATTTTCTCGCCCTTTTCGGCGCAGTCGGGGATGAGCGAATAATAGGGCTCGCCGAAGGTGCAGGCAACGCCGAGCTCAAGCGGCACGCCCTGCCACCACCACGATACCACTCCGCTCTCGCCGCGGCAGATCTGTCCGAAGAAGCCGCCGACGGTCAGGGTCAGGGATTTAAGAAGTCTGCGGAGCGCGAACTTCCATTCCTCGATCTCGTAAAGCGCATCGGGCATTCTGATCGAAATGCGGTTGACGCGCATTCCCGCACGCTTTGCCTCGGCGCGGTTCGCGTCGTTGATATGAACGTGCGTGACCGGCTTCTGTGCGTACCAGACGGGCGCAGGTGTGTCCTTGAGAAACTCAATGAATGCGTTTTTATCGGTATATTCCTCTGCGGGGGGCATTTCCTTGCCGTACTTCGACGGAAGCGCGAAGGGAAATTCCTTTTCAAGCAGAGCAATTATGTCGCCGTAAAGGTCTGTAAAATTCCGCTCGCAGGAGAACCACACCGAAAGCGTGAGCATCTGCGTGTACTCCGTGATTTGGGGCGGAAGAATCTTATCACCGCAAAAAACGGTGGGCTTATCGGTCTCCTCTACGGCACCGTCAAGCGAACTTGCCGTTTTCAGCGCGAATTTACGGGCATATTCGATCGCGCTCTCGAACTGATAATCCGAAAGACGCGCGTGGACGAGGTAGCGGATTCCATCCATCGAAAGCAGTATCTCCGCAGGTATCTCATCGAGCGACACCTCTCTGTCCTCGATCAGCTCAAAAGTGCAATCGCTGATCTTCGGCAGACGGAAATCGTCAAGATGCGCCTCGCGGGACCAGATTTTGAAATCTATAAATTTACTCATTTTTTCCTCATTGAATTGATTTTCTCTCGGCAGAGCCGTATTCTCTTTTCATAGCATCAACCGAAACGACCCATTGTTTGCCGAATTTGCAAACGTCAACTCCATTAACAAGCTTTCCATATGAAATAGCCTTTCGAAGTGTACTTTCATTCAATCCCCAAAGCTCGGTGGCGTCGCCAAATGACATCAAACCGTCAAAAGGGGTATCTATACGAACTCCGTTCTCCCAAAGTTCGTCGCAGGAAAGATCAAGTTCGTCGTTCCAGACGATTCCGTAACCGCCTATATCAACAGATACACACTCAAACTCTGCATTATTACGTAATTCCGAAAACATCGGTATTTTTATAAACAAAGGTTTTACGTCATAAATCTTCGTAACACCTTCGGAAAACTGCACGCTGAGTCTGTAATCAGACAGCGGAAAAACATTTTTTATCTTGTGAAACATAACCGTGCCTCCAATCACTCGAGCGGCGGTATCTGCTTGAACTCCTGCGTTTTCCAGATCTCCATCAAGGTATCTTTATGCATCGAAAGCCATTCGCGAACCATTTCAAGTGCCTTATTGGGAAGATATCCGTCAAGAACCTTGCCGGTCATAAAATCTATCGCCGCAACATCTTCGTTGTATATCGCGTGAATATGCGGGGGATTGTGCTCGCTTTGAAGAAAATACATTCGGATTATTATTCCGTAAAATCTTGATAAAACAGGCATAGCAGACTCCTTATGAATATTTCGTCAACTATATTATATCACGATACCGTGACATTGTCAATATCCTTATTCAATAAACATAGCATCGCCGAAGGAGAAGAATCTATACTTCTCGCGGACGGCGGTATTGTAGACCTCGAGCATCCGCTCTCGCTCGTAGAAAGCCGAGACGAGCATCAGAAGCGTCGATTTTGGTAGGTGGAAGTTGGTTATCAGCGCGTCGGTCGCCTTGAAGCGGTAGCCGGGGTAGATGAAGATTCCCGTGTCGCCGCTGATGGGATGAACGATTCCCTGATCGTCCGAAACGCTCTCGAGCGTTCTGCAAGAGGTCGTTCCGACGCAGATCGTTCGTCCGCCCGCGGCACGGCGGCTGTTGATGATATTCGCGCTTTCCTCCGAGACCGAGATATATTCGGTGTGCATAATGTGCTCGCCGATATTCTCCTCCTTGACGGGACGGAAGGTTCCGAGTCCGACGTGGAGAGTAACCTCGCCGTATCCTACGCCCTTCTCCCTGATTCTCTTAAGCAGATCGTCGGTAAAATGCAGGCCTGCAGTAGGAGCAGCGGCAGAACCCACCTCCCTGGAATATACTGTCTGATAACGTTCCTGATCGTTCAGTTCCGCTTTAATATAGGGCGGTAACGGCATTTTACCCAGAGACTCCAAAACTTCAAGAAAAATTCCCTTATAAACAAATTCAACAATGCGATT
>JAZRGT010000065.1:0-2709 GCA_045644325.1 Eubacteriales bacterium
AAACAATAAAAGACACCCCGTAATCGAGGTGTCTTTTATTGATGCAGGTAAGCTTAGATCTTCTCTTTAACCTTGGAAGCCTTGCCCACTCTGTCACGCAGATAGTAGAGCTTTGCACGTCTGACCACACCGGAACGAACGATGTCGACCTTAACGACGTTGGGAGAATGGATGGGGAAGGTCTTCTCAACACCAACAGAGTAAGAAACGCGTCTTACGGTGAAGGTCTCGGAGATTCCGCCGCCGTGCTTTGCGATGACAACGCCCTCGAAAAGCTGGATTCTCTCACGTGCTCCCTCTTTAATGCGGTTGTGAATACGAACGGTATCACCAACATTAACTACGGGAAGTTCAGACTTAAGATGCTCCTTGGTAATAGCTGCAATGAAATCCATTACCTTATTCCTCCTTATAGAAGTGATGTAAGAGCGTTCATACCGAGCATGCAGAGGACCGCTCCCCGTGTGTTTTCCACACACCTGAATATTATACCACAAGTTGGAGAAAAATGCAATACCTTTTTCGAATATTTTTTATATTTTTTGATATTTTATCGTTTTTTCAGAGTGACCGTGAATTTGCATCCCGCCTCAGGGAGATTTTCGACCTCGATAACGCCGTTTAACATATCAATTATACGCTTAACAAGCGAAAGTCCGAGTCCGTTGCCCTCTTGCTTATGCGAGTTATCCTCCTGATAGAACTTATCAAAAATATGCTTCTTCGAATTCTCGCCGATGCCGGGACCCTTATCGGAAACCGAGAAGCGGATTACGTCGCGGGCATCCTCGAGTTTTAAGGTGATAAGCCCCTTTTGCGGGCTGAATTTTACTGCATTACCGATAAGATTGTTCCAGACGTGATAGAGAAGATTCTTATCGCCTTTAAATACAACCTCGTCGAGGTCAACGTCAAATTCGATATCCTTCTCAACCCATTTCGGCTCAAGGAGCATAAGTGATTCTCTGATCTGCTCGTCAAGGCGGAAGATCTTTTCGCTGACATCAACTGCGCCGCTTTCAAGCTTTGAAAGAATGAGCACGTTTCCGACGAGGTCGGAAAGACGGCGGGTATTGAAGAGGATCTTTTCGGTATACCGCTTCTTCTCTTCCTCGGTGCAATCGGAATCCTGAAGGAGGGTTGCGTATCCCTCGATCGCGTTGAGAGGCGTTTTGATCTCGTGCGACACGTTTGAAACGAAGTCGGACTGAAGCACCTCGGTCTGACCAAGCTCTTCCGTCATTGCGTTGAAGCTACGGTTAAGCTCGCCGATCTCCTTGATCTTGCTGCTCTCGTTAAGTCTGATCGAAAAGTCACCGCCCGAAACCTTTTTCATCGATTCGCAAAGCTTTCCGATCGGTTTAAGGAAAAAGGAGTTGATAAGAATAGCAAGTCCGGCGCCGACGAAAACGGCGCAGATAGTGAAATACGCAAAGGGCGAGTCGTTAAGGTCTATACCGAATGCCGACGAAATAAGACGCGCAATAACAAGCGAAATTATTATCTCGCCGATAGTGAACAACGTGAAATAAAAATTCAGGCTGAAAATCTTGCGAAAGAGCCTTTCGAACTTATTCACAGCTTCACCACCTTGTAACCGACGCCGCGCATCGTTACAATCTTAAAGTCTGTGCAATCGCGAAAACGGTCACGAAGTCTGCCGATATGTACGTCAACTGTATGGGTATCCGTGCCCGAATCGTAGCCCCAGATATCGTCCATAAGCTGTTGGCGCGTGAATATCTTTCCGGGATAGGAAGCCATTTTGAAAAGGAGCATAAACTCCTTCTGCGGGAGCACCATACGCTCACAGCGCGAAGTAACGGTCAGCGAATCGCATTCCAGAACGGTTGTACCGATGATAAGTCTGCGCTCGCTGATGAGCTGAGCGCGGCGAAGAAGCGCGCCGACGCGAAGGATCATTTCGTTTACGTTGATCGGCTTTACCATATAATCATCGGTGCCCGAAATAAATCCAAGCTGCATCGCGTCAAACGCATCCTTTGCGGTGATCATCAGAACGGGAGTATGGTTATCTGCTTCGCGGAGCGTGCGAACGAGCTCGTAGCCGTCCATCTCGGGCATCATAATATCGGAAATAATAAGATCGAAATATCCGGATTCGATCTCCTTGAGTGCTTCAACACCGTTCGAAACGCCGACAACGCCATATCCGTTCTTTGCAAGAACGTGAGAAAAAAGCTGACGAAGCTCGCGATCGTCTTCGGCAATAAGGATCTTGAACATAGAGTACCTCCAAAGGTAGAGTTTTTTATATTATACAATATGGGATTAAACTGAAAGTCAATTGAAATTCAACAATCGTTGAAGAACCTGCATTGATGTTAATTATATCATATTTTTTTAAACAATTCAACAATTGGTATTGATTTTCTCAAATATTTGTGCTATAATATTAAAACACGCCGGTGTGGCGGAATCGGCAGACGCGACGGACTCAAAATCCGTTGGTAGCGATATCGTGCGGGTTCAAGTCCCGCCACCGGCACCAAATAAGGCACCCAACCGCAAAGGGGTTGGGTGCCTTATTTCGTACCGTTTGCAAAACGCAGAACCTCTTGCTGTTGCTTGCAACAGCAATCTTTTGCGCGCAAGATGTGCATTAAATTATCACAACTCATTAAGCGCGCAAATATGGGTTCGTAAGTCCCGCCGTGCTTGCCGCAAAGCGGTTGGGTGCCTTATTTC
>JAZRGT010000066.1:0-12923 GCA_045644325.1 Eubacteriales bacterium
ACTCCGAGCATATACATTATGCCGAGCGCGCGGTCGTAAAGACCGTAGCCGGGACGGACAGTACCGGGACCCTCGCCCCAAAGATGTCTGCCGTGGTCGGGACGGATGTAGCCCTCAAAGCCGCAATCGTGGTATGCCTTGTGGATTTCAAGAATTCCCGTGTCGCCATCGCAGTCGCGGTGGCTCGCCTCGGAGAAGTTGCCGTTTTCGAAGTGCTTGACGTTACGGGTGTGCGCAAACGCGATTCTGTCGCAATGCTTGCGGACGATATCGGCAACGTTGTTGTTAAGATCCGCACCAAGGCTGCCCGAGCAGAGAGTCAGACAGTTGTATTCGTCGTCTACCATACGGAGGAAACGGTTGATGTTTTCCTCGTTGATGAGAAGACGGGGCAGACCGAAGATATCCCAAGGCGGGTCGTCCATGTGGATAGCCATCTTGATATCGCACTCGCGGCAGGTGGGCATAATCGCCTCGAGGAAGTACTTGAGGTTTGCCCAAAGCTTTTCGTGGTCAACGTCGGCGTATGCCTTGAAGAGCTCGTCGAGCTTCGCCATTCTTTCGGGCTCCCAGCCGGGGAAGGACATATTGTATTTTTCGGTGAAATCAAGGATGTACTTCGCCATAGCGTTGTAATCGTCCTGAATCATATTCTTTTCGTAGAAAAGAGCGGTCGAGCCGTCGCCGACGGGGTGGAAGAGATTGGAGCGAGTCCAGTCGAAAATCGGCATAAAGTTGTAGCAGATTACCTTAACGCCGAATTTTGAGAGATTACGGATAGTCTGCTTGTAGTTTTCGATATAACCGTCGCGCGTGGGCAGACCGATCTTGATGTCGTCGTGTACGTTAACCGACTCAACGACGTCCATATTGAAGCCGTATTCGTCGAGCTGACGCTTGACCTCTGCGATCTCGTCGATCTCCCAGATCTCGCCGGGCATTTTGTGGTGGAGCGCCCAGACGATGCCGGGGACGCCGGGGATCTGCTTGATATCCGAGAGCTTGATCTTATCGTTGCCCTCACCGTACCAGCGGAATGTCATTTGCATTGGCATAATTTATTACCTCCGTATGTTTTACATACTAAAATATCTTTTTGCGTTTTCATAGCAGATGCCGCGGATGATCTCGCCGAGTGCATCTTCGTCATTCGGATATTCTCCGTTTTCAACCCACTCGCCGATGAGGGCGCAGAGGATGCGGCGGAAATATTCGTGGCGGGTGTAGGAAAGGAAGGAGCGCGAGTCGGTCAGCATTCCGACGAAGTTGCCGAGGATCGAAAGGTTCGCAAGGCTGATGAGCTGTTCCTTCATCCCAGTTTTGTTGTCGTTGAACCACCAAGCGCTTCCGTGCTGGAGCTTGCCGGGAACCTCGGTGCCCTGGAACGCGCCGATTATCGTGTCGATAAAGGCGTTGTCGGATGCGTCAAGGCTGTAAATGACGGTGCGCGGCAGGCTTTCCTCGCGGTAAAGTCTGTCAAGGAGTGCGGCGAGCTTGCGGCAACCGTCGTTCGGACCGATGCAGTCGAATCCCGTGTCGGGACCGATCTTTGCAAACATCGCGGAATTGGGATTGCGCAGGCAGTTGTAGTGGAGCTGCATCGCCATACCCGTGCGAACGTATTCCTTCGCGCAGTGAACGAGAAGGGAAGTCTTGAACGCTTCGGCTTCAGCGGAGGGAACGGTTTCTCCCGCAAGTCCGCGCGCGAGAACGGCTTCAAGTTCTTCGTCGGCTGCTTCCGCGTAGACCATAAAGTCAAGTCCGTGGTCGCTTGCCTTGCATCCGCAGGCGACGAAATAATCTATCCTGTCGGAGAGAGCCTTTTTGAGCGAAGCCATAGAGTTGATCTCGTAACCGCAAACCGCGGAAAGCTTGCCGATATAGTCAAGCCAGCCCGCCTTGTCGATATTGAGAGCCTTATCGGGGCGGAAGGAGGGAGCAACGACGGTGTCGAAGGATTTATCAGCCGCGAGCTGCTTGTGATATTCAAGGCTGTCGATGGGATCGTCGGTCGTTCCGATGAATTTAACACCGCTTGACTTAATGATGCCGCGCGCGCTCATTTTGGGCTCTGCGAGCTTTTTGTTGCAAAGCTCCCAGACTGCGGGGGCGGTTTCTGCGTTCAGGATTCCCTCGTAGCCGAAGTATCTCTTGAGTTCAAGATGGCACCAATGGTACATCGGGTTGCCGATCGCCTTCGGGAGCGCCTCGGCAAATTTGAGGAATTTTTCGTATGCGGGCGCATCACCTGTGATATAGTACTCGTCAACGCCGTTTGAACGCATCAAGCGCCATTTGTAATGGTCGCCGCCGAGCCAGATCTCGGTGATGTCCGAAAAACGCTTGTCCTCCCAAATTTCCTTTGGGGAGACGTGACAGTGATAGTCGATTATCGGCTGATCCTCGGCAAATTTGTGATAAAGCTCACGCGCCGATGCCGTTGTGAGAAGAAAATCTTCGCTCAGGAAAGACATTTTGTTTTCCTCCTTTTATCTGTTAGCATAATTATATCACGGATTTAGCTTAATTACAATAAAAAAATAAAATTAATTATAGGTTTTTTGGCTCGGACGATGTTGACAAATTAAATTGCGTGTGATATAATGAAGAAAAAGCGTTGGAGGGTATATTATGAAGTACAAGCAGTGGTGGATACCGGCGGTGTTTATGATCATTTCGGCGATATTTTTTGCGTTTCCCTACCTTATTATCCCGCTGTTCTTTAAGGACGATGCGTGGGCTGGTGTCGGGTACGTATTTCTTTGTATGGGAGTATGGTTCTTTTTGACGCTCCCCATATTATCGCTGATATACCCGAGGAAGGTAATATCCGAGAACAGAGAAAGATTCCTCTTGACAGTTTATAATACTCTTCTGATCGTTCTTCCTCTTGCCGTTTTTTCTTTAATAAATAAAAACTCCGGTATGCTGATCTATGTCCTGATCGCCCTCGTCTGGAGCGAAATGTGGGCGTTGCTCGGCCTTGCGGGAAAGGGCGAAAAGAAGGCGGACGTGTGGTACGTTCCCGCGTTCCTTTCTGTGGCTGTATTGGTTGTCAATATGTGGCTTCAGTATTTCATTTCAAAATCGTTGATTATCGCGATACTTTCTTGCATTATTTGTCCGATTGCGATAGCGGTCTATGCGAGAGTCTGCGTACGTGACCGCAAGAGCAAGGTGTTTTTCACGGTATATGCCTCTCTTTTGGTTTTCGTTGCGATATTCGGATATTACATTTATTCGATCTTGAACGGTACACTCCTCCTTGGCGATTCTGCATGGAACGTGATCAGACTGATACTTTCCGCACTTGGTACGTTCGCACTTTATGAGCTTTCCGCCCTCCTCGGCGCGGGCGTTAAGATAAAGCTGCCGAAGATAAAGAAAAAGGTAAACCCGGAAGTGGAAAATACCGAATTTGTTGATGAGACCGAAGAAACAAAAGAATGACATAAAAAGCAACGCCGACCGCTTGCGGTCGGCGTTGCTTTTTATGTCCGAGCAGTCTGCGGGGTGCCGCCTGCTCGGAGCGCATATTGCGAGGCTCTGCCTCGCGCTCCGCAAAAGAAACTTTTTGAAAAAAGTTTCTTTTGAATCTTCAAAAACTTTGAATTTTTTGTTTGTGCGGTTATTTATCGTTCCAGATCGGATTACCAAGCGCGAGGCGGAGATTACGATTTACGTCGAAAACCTCTGCACGGTAGAATGCGGCGGTGGGGTCGCAATCAACAGAGATGGTAACGCCCTCATCGCAGGAGAATTCAATGCTCTCGACAACTCCCGCATCGGTGATGAGGTCGAGGCGGTAGGTGTGCTCGGGGTTTTTAACGCTCTTGTGGAAGTCGCAAGCGGAAACCGTGAGGCGCTGTCCTTCAAAATTGAGATGACCGCCCATGCGTGTGTCGCCGACGCACATCTTGATGCCGACGGGGCCGCAGACGAAATCGCCCTCGCGCAGATGCTGAATGTAGGATACGTTCTTGCGCTCTGCGGAATATATGGTAGTCAGGGCTGTATCGGTGCAGCAGGCGTGCTTGTCGCCGCCCGCGCAGCAGTAAAGTCGCTTACCAAGCGCGAGGAGGTCGCAATAGAGCTTGTAGTTATTCTCGGTATGCTTCGAATCAAGTGATTTATAAGTTACCTCGATGCCCGTGTAGTCGCGGAACCAATAGTCGAGAGGGTTCTCGGAGAGCATTTTCTGCTTCGGGTGGGGATGAACGAAGAATCCGCCGAGTGAAAGTACCTTTTCAACGATCTCGGTGAAGCGCTCGCGGGTGAATTTCGGGTAGATGAAGTGACCTTCCGCGCCGCCTTCAAACTGATATTCGGGGAAGGAATGAAGCAGCTCTTCGGTCGATTTCGGACCGGGGAAGATCATATTGTAATGCATCGAGTTGAGCTCGCAGACGGTGTCGCTGATAGCCGTTCCGGGTTCCGTGCCGCCGATGAATACGCCGTCCTCCCATTCGGGAAGATACATATGGCGCACCTGCTTATGGTCAAGTATTGCGGCAAAATCGAGTCCTAGCGCTTCCATCGCGCCCTTCCAATGGTCGAGGTTGCGCTTGCCGTCGGCAGTTCCGCCGGTTGCGGCATGGTCGTGAAGCTCTCCGTAAAATGCCCGTCTGCCCTCGTAAAGCGCGGCAAGATGGGCGATCTCTTTTTCTGTTGCGTGCATTTCTGAGTCCTCCCGAAGGATATTATTTTTTTAATTATAGCATAAGACAGTATCGTTGTCAAGTGTATTGACAAAAGGGATAAATAATGATATAATTAAATTAATTATAAACAAAGGAGAATTCAGATATGACTTCAAAGCTTATACTGAAAATCACATCTGCCGTCCTCGTTATCGTTATGCTGCTTTCGGCTTTCGTTGCCTGCGCTGAAACGAACGGCGGAGAAAACGTAACCACGGAGAATGCCTCGACTGAAGCACCTGCGGCGACCGAGGCTATCGAAACACAGCCCGAGGAGACCGTAGTCGGTGACGACGTTCCCGAACTCGATTTCGGCGGCGAGGAAATCGTCATCCTTGGCCGTAACCGCGACTGGTTTGCCGACGAGGTCGTTGTATCGGATGAAAACGGCACCATCATTAACGATGCTGTCTATAAGAGAAATATGCTCGTTAGCGAGCGTCTTGGCATTAATCTTGTTTTTCAGGGAGTTGGGTCAACTAACAGCACTGATAACTATGCGGTTCGCGATGCACTTAGCAAATATATCGAGTCGGGTGCAGAGGATGTAGACCTTGTTTCAAACGCGGCTTACGTTGCTGCTTCCACTCAGGCAGATGGACTTTACCTCAATCTTACCAACGTCGGAAACCTTGATCTTTCAAAGCCTTATTGGTCTCAGGGTCTTAACACGGCAATGGAGGTTGGCGGCGCGCAGTATCTTTGCTCGGGAGCTGTCTTCCTTTCCTATTACCGCTTTATGTTCGTAACCTTTTTCAATGTTGATACATTCAATAACGCAGGTATCGAGCTTCTTTACGATACCGTTGAGCGTGGCGAATGGACTCTTGAAAAGCAGTTTACTCTTGCCGAACAGCTCTATAGGGATAACAACGGCAACGGTGAGTCTGACGAAGGCGACTTCTTTGGCTTTATGGGTAACCACGATATGATCGGTGTTGACGGCTATTGGGCATCCTTCGAGCTCCCGATTCTCACTAAGGACGAAGACGGATACTACAAGTACGATCTCGATATTGAACGCACCGTAAAGGCTGTTGGACTTATCAATGAGTTCTTCTGGAACAACAAGGGCGTTATGCGCGTTAATTATAAGTCCGGCGATACCGAGCAGGATGCCATTGCACAGAGCTTTGCAAATGAAGAAGCCGCAATGGTAACTCTTCGTCTTATTGAGTGTGAAAATGACCTTCTCGGTATGAGCAACTACGGTATCGTTCCGCTTCCTAAGCTCGATCAGGATCAGCAGCTCAACCGCGCGGCTATTCACGATTCCTTCTCTGCGCTCTCTATTCCGAATTTCAATTTCAGCGATGAAGAGCTTTCGATGCTCGGAGCGATTCTTGAGGTAATGGCTTCGCAGAGCTTCAAGACCATCACTCCCGCATACTACGAGCAGGCACTCAAGGGCAGATACGTAAACGACCCTCAGTCGGTCCGTATGCTTGACGAAATTACCCAGAACGTATGGATCGAGGCGGGTATTCTTAACTGTAATGCGATCGAGGCTCCCCACAAGACCTTCAGAGACGCGATCAAAAATCACTATACCAACGCAACCTCTCTTTTCACGCAGAAGGCGAAGATAACTCAGAGAAAGGTCAACGACCTTAACGCAAGCCTTGAAAAGCTGCTTGGCTGATATACAAAAATGGACTGACTCAAAGCAAAAGCTTTGAGTCAGTCCATTTTTCAGCGGCGCAAGGATTCTGAACCTGTATTTGCGCGCATAATTGGGCAGAAAAGTGATATGCTGTGGTAGCGCGCAAATGATTGGTGTCGCGAGCGACACCAAGAGGTTCTCATCTATGGAGTGATGCGAAAAAAGAACAACCACCCGATGGGTGGTTGTTCTTTTTTGGCAGCGGCGCAAGGATTCGAACCTAGGAAATGACGGAGTCAGAGTCCGTTGCCTTACCGCTTGGCGACGCCGCTACGCTGCATATTCAGTTGCACTCTTCGGTGCGGTATATATTATAGCAGAAAACGAGTGAAATGTCAAGGCTTTTTTGAAAGTTTTTGCGCAAAAAATGCATTTTTTGAAAAATTCGCTTTTTGTCCGATAAAGTTTGCAAAAAGACTTTATTTTTTGTGCAATTAGTGGTATAATTGTCCTATAACTATTATCTCCCGAAAGCGAGGACTTATACTATGAAAAGAAAACTTTGCATAAACGGTAATCCCGGATTCAAGGACGTCACCCTTGATCAGACGCTTGACGCGCTCGGCAACGCGGGCTTTGACGGTATTTTCACAGGTTGGCACGTTGGTAAAATGAAGGAAGTTTCAAAACAGATCAGCGATCGCGGATTTTATTTCCAATCCGTCCACGCGCCCTTCACCGATGCTCACAAGCCTTGGGAATGGGGACCTGCGGGCGACAAGGTCATCGACAATCTGATCGACTGCCTTCGCGAAAGTGCCGAGGCGGGCGCGCCGATCGTCGTCGTTCACCCCATCATCGGTATGGACCGCCATAACCCCACCGACCGCGGCATCGCACGTTACGGCAGACTCGTCCGCGAGGCGGAAAAGCTCGGCATCAAGGTCGCATTTGAGAACGTTGAGGGTATTGAATACCTTGAAAAGATCATCGCGGAGCTCGGATCGTCGCCCGCGATCGGCTATTGCTGGGATACAGGTCACGAAATGTGCTACAACGGATCGATGGACGTCCCCGCACTCTTCGGTGACAAGCTCATCTGCACCCACCTCAACGATAACCTCGGTCAGACCGATCCAAACGAGATCACCTGGCTTGACGATGCACATCTCCTTCCCTTTGACGGTATCGCCGATTGGCAGGGAATCGCAGACCGCCTCGCAAGAATAAATTACGCGGGCGAGCTGACCTTTGAACTCACCCTCGCCTCCAAGCCCGGCAGAAATACGCACGACAGATATAAGGATCTGACCCTCGAAACCTATTATAAGCTCGTTTACGAAAAAGCTGTGCGATTTGCACAAATGATCAAGTAAATTTTCGTGAAAAATGATGGTTGTGCTGATAAATTTCAAATATTTTGACATTTTTTGCACATATTTTATTGACAAGCGGGTAAAAATATGTTATAATGCATATACTATCGACGAGTATCTTGATTTTTAGTCGACACAAATTTTTGGAGGAATATATATTATGACAAAGAAAGAATTTATCGGCGTTATCGCGGAGAAGGCGGGCGTCAGCAAGAAGGATACAGAGGCGGTTTACGACGCACTTTGGGCGTCCGTTATTGAAAGCTTAAAGGCGGGCGAAAAGGTTCAGATCACGGGATTTGGCACCTTTGAGGTTCGTGAGCGTCCCGAGAGAATCGCAAAGAATCCCCGCACAGGCGAGGCTGTCAAGGTTGAGGCTTCTAAATCTCCCGCTTTCAAGGCAGGCAAGGCCTTGAAGGATTCGATCAATAATTGACATATTCAAAAGCCGCCTTCGGTGGGCTGCGATAGAGCAGTATTAAACTGAATACCACCTACTGACGGAAAAAGGACGAAGAATTGCTGAAATTCTTCGTCCTCTCTTCTTGACAAGAACTGCATTTGCAGACACAAATGCGATTTTTAGTTATGAGTGATGAGGTTCGCTTACGCTCACCGTTATGATATGATCGCCCGGTTTATATAAACTGCACCGCAGGTGCATCATAACTTGGCGAAGCCAATCATAACTCTGAACTCGCTCCAGGGGATCATAACTGCGTATCTGCCGTACGGCAGATACGCTTCGGGCGGCTTTTTGATTACAACTTGATAACATTCTTTTGCTATAATTAATATGATAAAAAGGAGAGGTGTAACAGTATGGCAAATATACTTATAGCCGAGGACGAGCGGTCGATAAACGACCTCATAAAGCTCAATCTGACGCTCGTCGGACACAAATGCGATCAGGTTTTTGACGGCGGAGCGGCGCTCGAGAAAGCTCTTTCGGGGCAGTACGATCTAATCCTCCTTGACGTGATGCTCCCGGGGCTTTCGGGATTTGAGATCATCGGACAGATAAAAACGCCCGTCATATTCGTTACGGCACGCGTTTCGGTTGAGGACAGACTCCGCGGACTCAAGCTCGGTGCGGACGATTATATAGTCAAGCCCTTTGAGATACTTGAGCTCGTCGAGCGCGTGCGCGCTGTTCTGCGCAGGACGAAGGGCGAGCGGGAGACTTTTGAATTCGACGGTATCCGCGTTGAATTTGACACGCGGCGCGTTTATAAGGACGGCTCCGAGGTGAGCCTTAAGCCGAAGGAGTTTGATCTTCTTTCGGCGTTCATCACGAATCGAAATCTTGCGCTTTCGCGCGAAAAGCTGATCGAGCTCGTCTGGAACTTCGATTATGACGGCGATACGCGGACGGTTGACGTTCACGTTCAAAAGCTCCGCGGGAAGCTCGGCATCACCGACCGCCTCAAAACGGTCTACAAAATGGGATACAGGCTTGAGATATGAAGATGAGATTCTGGCAGAAAACCTATATATTGACGCTGATCTTATTCCTCGTCTGCCTCAATGCGGGAATAATCTCGCTGACGCTATTCACCCACTCAAAAAGCGTGCGGTCTGCGGAGGAAACCGCGGGCGCGGAGGAGTATTATATCGCGCGCTCCTTCGAGCGCGATCTTGAGGATATGATGGCGGCGGGAGCGGAGCAGAGCCCCGCGCTTCTGATGAGCTCATACTGCGTATATTACGTTCAAAGAGGTGTTTTTCTTGCTTTTGAGAGCGGGGAGGGGACGGTCTTTTCAAATTTTCCCGAGCCGATTGATGCTGAGATCGGAACGCTGTTTCATAAAAATATCGTCGGCGCGCGCCATATCGTTATATGCTCCGAGGCGGGCGGGTATAAGATGATATTCGCAAAGAACGTCGAGAGCCTTGACAGTGAATTCCACGCGCTGACGATTACCTTCGTTTGCACCGCGCTCGCCATTTCGTCGCTGCTTGCGATCACGCTTTATTTCGTTCTGCGAAAGCTTTCGCGTCCGCTTGAGAACTTGCAGAAGATCACCGAGAGCATCGAGGCGGGCGACCTTTCGATAACAGCCGACGAGAGCGGCAGGGACGAATTCGCGCTCCTTGCGCACAGCTTCAATTCCATGATCGGAACGATCAAGGAGCAGATGTCGGCACTCGAGGAAAACGCCGAGCATAAGCAGATGCTCGTCGACAATATGGCGCACGAGCTGCGCACGCCGCTGACCGTTATTCGCGGCTACGCGGACTATCTTGAGCGCGCGGCTGTGAGCGAGGAGGAAAGATTTACCGCGGCACGGTATATCATTTCCGAGGCTGAAAGGCTGACGAAAATGTCCGAAATCCTGCTCGACACCGCCTATATCCGCGAAAATCCGCCCGAAATGAGCGAGGTAGAGCTTGACGAGGTTCTGCGCAGTACGGCAGAAAGACTTTCCGCAAAGGCGAGGGAAAGGGAGGTCGAGCTCGTTTGCGAGACCGAAAAGGTGACCGTCAGGGGTAACGCCCTGTTGCTTTCTATGCTTTTTGACAACCTTGCCGACAACGCCTTAAAGGCGTGCGCGTCGGGCGGGCGCGTTATTATGAAATGCTCGGCGGGCAGAGCTTCGGTTGAGGACAACGGCAAGGGAATGAGCGCGGACGAGCTCAGTCACGTCACCGAGCCCTTCTACCGCACCGACAAATCGCGCTCGCGTGCCGAGGGAGGTGTCGGGCTTGGACTTGCGCTGTGCAAGAATATCGTCGAGGCGCACGGCGCGAATCTGCGCTTTGAATCCGAAAAAAGCAAAGGAACGAAAATTTTTCTCGATTTTACAAGTTGAATATAACTTGAATATAACTTGATGACGGAGCTGATGTATAATAAGGGCACAGAAAGGAGAGTGTAACAATGAAAAATTCAAAGATCATAATTATTGCCGCTTCGCTTGTACTCGCGGCGGCGCTTGCGCTTTGCGCCTGTGTTTACCTTATCGGCGACGTACCCGATGAAACCCGGGTTTATGACCCCGATGAAATGACCCTTCCGAGTGTTATCGAGGAAACGCCCTCGGCTCAATCCGAAATGCAGAAGAAATTCGGCGCTTACGGCAGGGAAGAGACGGGAGAGCATGGAGAGCGCATCTTCCGTCTTTTCACCGAGGAGCAGATCGAGGAGTCGCTGACACTTCGCAAAAACGGCGAACGTCGCATGCTGACCTACGAGGAGATACTTTTTCTTATCAACGATTCGATCAGAATGTATTTTGAGTATGACAAGATACTCGTTACCGACTTTATGTCTCATACTCATGATAAAACTCCGACGGGGCCGCTCGACTACGATATGATGCTGCATAATAACAGATACCGCAGATGCGAGGTTTATACCTACGAATATATCGACTTGATCCCCTACCACGGCGATTATTCGGATAAGACCAGCTATGCCGATGCCCTTGCGACCTACCGCAAGATGATAGAGGACATCCAAACGATTATCCTCGAGAGATTGCGCATCCACGATACGGGAAGCGACAGCTATTGCCTGCTCAGTCCCTTGAACGAAAACGATTACCCTCGCCTTTATGGCATCCTGCTTGACGGCGGCAATATCTCCGATGCGGAAAAATATGAAACCGTGCTTAATAATACGATCAAGGAATCAATGACGAATATGGAACTTGTAGCCGAAGAGGATAAATATCCACTTGTACGGATGTTGGAGCAGTACGAGCCGAAGTTGGGCAAGCCTCAGAATTCGATTTATTATATCTCTGCGGATGAGGAGAGCAAAGAAAAGCTCTACCCGACCGAGCAGCTTGAAGCTCTCCACCCCGACGGAAAAGTAACCTTGAGCGGAAAGGCTGCTGACGGTAGGGAGATCACCTTTGAATGCGACAGATGGAGCTGGCGCGTGGTATATACAGAGAAGTATATGGAATCCGTAACTGTCATTGAGGGACGTTATACGATTCCGATGGTTAATTCTGTCGACGCGGACTTTCTTTCGCTGACTTTGGATAACGAAAGGCTATATATGGTATTTGACGGCGATTACATCATGATCTACCAAAGCAATCCCGCTTCACCTAACAATAAAGAGAAGCCTGAGCCGATCAAAGTGGAGGTCACGAGCTTTTACGGTGAAAAGGTAAGCTCGATGGAGTTGTTCTATGAAAAATAATAACGGTTTTACGATAGTTGAATTAGTTATCGTCATCGCTGTGCTTGCTCTGCTCGCGGCTGTGCTGATACCCACGTTTTCGGGTATCGTCAAAAGAGCAAATATTTCCTCCGACGTGCAGACAGCGCGGAATATGGGGGTTATCCTGACGGCGGAAAAGCCGATCGGTCCGCGCGAGGCGGTCGATGCCCTCAAGGCAAACGGCATCGAACGGCTTGAGCCAAAGACGAAGTATTACAGTTTTTATTGGATAAAGAGCATCAACGCAGTCGTTCTCACATCCGAGGGCGTGCGCCCGATATATCCGGAGACGCTCGCAACCCGGCCTTTCGATCCCGACGATTGGTTCGATCTGACGAATGAATACGCCAAGACTGAGCCCGAGACCGAGGGAACGGAGCCTCCCGCCGAGCCGCCTGAAAACGAAGAAACGACCGCGCCCCCTCCGCCCGAATACGTTACGGTGACCTATACCTGCAACAATCCCGAATATATAAAGCAATCGCTTGAGAATTTCACGGTCAAGTACGGTGATCCCTGCCGAATCCAAATAAACGTCGAGGATGAAGGGCAGTATACGATAACCAAGTATATTGTTTATAAAGACGGTAGGCCGGTTATGAGATCCGATGGAAACGAGTTTGGGACGGCAACAGGATTTGGAGCTTCTTGGGGTGAATTGAGACACAATGTTGAGGTATATATCCACGTCGTTGAATACTGCATCATAAACTTCGACGGCGAAGGAATTAAGGCAAATAAGTATAAATATCGCGGCTTACACGTCGAAGCGGGAACCGACACCGTGCTCGATGCGGACTTCCTCCGCGAGAACTTCATCCCCGACGGCTGTGAGATAGAGTCGGTCACGGTACAAATGGGCGACGTTACGCTTGCCGATGTCTACGACCCCGTAAAGCAGGAGCTTCGCCTGCAAAACGTGACCGAAAACGTCAAGGTGACGTTCGTGTTCAAGGAGAAATAAAACGTCTTTGAAAAATACACTTTTGCAAATATTGAATCAACAGCACCTCCCCGCGGGGAGGTGCTGTTGATTCAATATTTGCAAAAGTGTATTTTTCAAAGAC
>JAZRGT010000067.1:0-27067 GCA_045644325.1 Eubacteriales bacterium
CGCGGGGTTCGTTCTATATAATTTATTTTTTACGGCTTTCTCACACAAATATTCAGCACCAACGCTCCGCACGCAAGTGAGAGAAGGAGCACGAACGGTGCAACAAATCCGCCCGAAGACGTACGCAGGCTTGCGCAAGCGGTTGCGATAAATGACGCTGCGAAGAGGTTGAAGTTTACGATACTGTAATTCGTTGCGAAATATTTCTGTCCGTAGAAGGAGGACGCGAACGCCGAGCCGACTGTGGGGCAGGCGCCGTATGCAAGTCCGACGAGGCAAAGTCCGACGATGCAGAGGGGGAGAGAATCGATAACGACCGAGATAAGCGTCGTCCCCGCAGCGACGATCGAGAGTACGTTTGCCGCGATCATTGTAAATCTTCTGCCCGCGGCGTCAAAGAGCGCGCCGGTCAGGATTCTTCCGAGACCGTTACAGAATGACAGCACGCCGACGAGTGTAGTGGCAAGCGCCGCGCTCGCTCCGGTTGAGAGCGCGAGGTCCTTTGCGAAGCTGATAACAGAGTTTCCGACCGCGACGAGGCAGGTCATATATACGAAGCTGATCCAGAAAGAGGGGCGCGAGAGCATCTGAATCGGGGACATATCACGGACCTCAAAGCTCTCCTTTTTCTTTGCCGCCTTCTTTTTTCCCTCGGGAAAAACGACGTCAGCCGCGGGTTTGCGGATAACGATTCCCGCCGTGCAGATCATCGCCGCCATAATGATGCCAAAGAAGAGGAAGGTCTTGCGCCATCCGAACGCCTCGTTTGCGAAAAGCGCGTCGAGGAGAGAGCCGAAAACGAGCGAGGTCATACCGAAGCCCATCAGAAGGCATCCTGAGCAGAATCCGCGTTTGTCGGGAAACCACGCATTGACTGATGCGATAATTACGTTATAAGCAATTCCGATGCCGAGTCCCGCAAGGACGGCGTAGGAGATATAGAGCGTGATAATATCGCCCTTCATAAAGGACGCTATGACGAATCCGCCGCCCGCGAGCAGTCCTGCCGCAATGAGCGAAAGATTTGCGCCGATCAGCTTTGCAATGCGGCTTCCGAGGAATCCGCCGATGCAGAAGGTGCACATCGTCAGGGTGAAATTGAGCGCAAGCTCGGTGTTGCTCCAGCCGAATTCTGCGGCAAGCGGTACCTTGAGGATCGACCACGCGTAGATGATTCCCGCGAAGGCGAGACAGACCGTGCAGAGCGCGATGTAGAGCCAGCGTAGTGAAATTTTTAAGGTTTCGTTTTTCATTTTTGTGCCTTTCATTTAATAAAATGATGCAAATATTATAGCACAGAGAGAGCTTTTTGTCAAGAAAGCTGTTAGCATTTTGAAGACGATGTGTAAATTTTTTGTGCAATTCGGAGATATTCTTTTTTTGGTATTATATAATATGTAAATTGGACTTGACTAATAATAAAAATTATGATAAAATATTGCGTATGTATTTTTGCGGAAAGTGATAACGCTAAACTCTTTCTTTTTGATAAATAGATCTTTACCGCTCACAATCAAACCCAAGGAGAACAAAATGAAAAGAATCAAGATCCCCACAACACGCGCATTGTCAGCTCTTTTGGCAATGCTCATGCTCATCGGACTTTGTCTTACGGCTTGCACCCCCGGCACAGGCGAAGAGACGACTGCGGGTACTCCCGACTCGACTACTTCGGCTCCCGGTGTAACAACCGATGCTCCGAGCAATACAACGTCGGCAAACGACGGTACCAAGATGCCTTACACGGTTGAGGTCGTCAGCGAAGGCGGACTCAAGCTTAAGGACATTACAATTCTTATCTATTCCGATGCAACTCTCACCGTTATGAACGGCTATGCAAAGACCGATGAAAACGGCGTTGCATCCTTCAGCCTCCCTGCGGATATTACAACATATCACGCTGTACTTACCGAGGTTCCGAACGGCTACGATCTCGCTGACAGCTATCCTCTGACGGGAGCTGAGACCAAGATCACTCTTTCCGCCGAGCTTATCCCCGAGGGTAGCCTTGCGGGTACCAAATTCAAGCTCGGTGACGTTATGCACGATTTTACCGTCAAGACCACCGACGGTGAGACCTTCAATCTTGCAGAGACTCTCAAGACCAAGAAGGCTGTGCTTATTAACTTCTGGTACATCAACTGCTCCTGGTGTCAGGAGGAGTTCCCCTATATGAACAGCGTATATCAGCAGTATTCCGATGATATCGCGATCATTGCTCTTAACCCCTACGCAAGCGATTCCGAGAGCTCTATTCAGACCTATAAGGCTGCCAACTCTCTCGCTTTCCCGATGGCGAAACTGAACGATACTTCGATCGTTGAAGCCTTCGGCGTTGCGGCTTATCCCACCTCCGTTATGATAGACCGCTACGGCACTATCACCGTAATCGAGGAGGGCGCGATCATTTCCGAGGCTCCCTTTATTGCGGCTTTCGAGCACTTCAAGTCTGAAAATTACGTTCAGCGTCTCGAGCCTTCGCTCCACTCCTTCGTTGAGATTCCCAAGCCCGATACTGATATGCCCGCTCCCGAAGAGGTTGCTGCGGCTGTAAACGGTAAGAACGGCGCGGGTATTTCCTACCGTGCGGAGACCGGTGAAGAGTATCAGGATACTATCTGGGACTTCACCCTCACCGAAAAGAACGGCAAGAAGTGCCTTGTCAACACCAACCAGCAGGCTGCGGGCACAAGCTCTCTGCTTTACGTTGACGTTGAGCTCAAGGCGGGTCAGGCTGTAAAGTTTGATTATTTCGCATCCTGTGAGCGCGGTGCGGATATGCTTTATATCATCATTGATGACGTTCAGATCTATCAGATCTCGGGCGAAAGCACTGATTGGCAGACCTGCTTCCCCTACGTTGCCATCAAGGACGGCAAGTACACGATCGCTATCGCATACATTAAGGATACCACCGATGATATCGGCGAGGACAGCGTTTATATCCGCAACTTTGAGATCTGTGATAAAAAGGATATCAACGTTGCAAGCTATATTCCCCGTAACTGCGCTACCGAGCTTCTCCCTGACGGTTACGGATATGCAAGCTACGTTGACGTAGTTTTCAACGAGAAGGACGGATACTACCACGTTGGAACCGTTGACGGTCCCCTCCTTCTTGCAAACCTTATGGGTTACAATACTCCTTTCTCCGAGGTTTCCGTTTACGATCTTGCTTATAACGGTCAGGTCGTTATTGACGGTGTGAACTATTACGACGATATGGTTCGATTCTTTAATTATTCCTCCAACGCTTCCATCAATGGCGTATGTACGGTTGACAAGACTCTTGCAGAGCTCCTTAAGAAGGTAGCGTATGCTTGCGGTCTTGAGGTAGAGAACGAAAAGCAGTGGCTCCAGATGTGCTGCTACTATGACGTTTACGGCGGAGCAGAGCAACTCGAGGACCCCATTCGCGGTCTTTCCGATCATTCCGCTTTCATTGCAGAGATGGGCAAAGACAATGTTGTTACCTATGACAGACCCATTATGCCCCGCGGACTTCTCAATAAGTTCGTTCCCGATAAGTCGGGTGCATACCGTATCACCTCCGATAGCGAATATCTCGTTGATGCTTGGGTATTTACTTTTGAACCCGACAGAACCGAGTACTACACCTACGAGGGCGGCGAGCGTATGTACACCGATCCCAACAACTGCTCTATGGTAGTTTACTTCGAGGCAGGCAAGGAATACTATATCGACATCGCTTATTACGACGTATATCAGACCGGTACTCTCACCTTCAAGATCGAGTATCTCGGCGAGAAGTACGATCACTTCACCCTTGCATCTCCCGGCTACTTCACCTTTATTGAGAGCGACGGCGTTGCTATCGGCGAGACCATCGCGGGCGGTATCAACGTTATCCTCGGTGATGACGGATACTATCACGAGCTCCGCGAGGACGGCAGCATCGGCTCCATCCTCTATGCCGATTTCACCGGCTACACTCCCATCTTCAGCGCATCCATCATTGAGATGATCAGCAGAAACGGCTTCAATTTCAAGTATACCGAAAACGATCTTTACATCCTTTATTTCCAGCTCCTCTACGGCGATAAGATGGAGGAACAGCTCAAGCTTGAATGGGGCGAGTTCTACGATCAGTATTATGCTGAATATAAGGTTGACGAGGTAGTGGCAGGTATTTACCACGGCGGCGGAGAGGATTATTCCTCCGTTATCAAGGAATACGCCGCTCAGGCTGTTGATAACCCCGAGCATCCCGAGAGAAGCGGCTGTGTCGCTGTTGATGCAAGACTTGCTGATATCCTTCAGTCCCTTATGAACAAATATACCTTCGATGACGTTGATCACTCTTGGACAAAGGTTTGCTACTATTATCAGTATATCGGAGTCCCCACCAATCCCTAAAATCAGGTATAAATTATGAAAAACTTTAAGCTTCTGACGATATTTATCGTTTTTGTGCTGTCTTTGGCGTTGACTCTCTCCTCCTGCGACAAGGCGGGAGAAGAGACGACCGCTGCTCCTGAGACAACCCTTGCTCCCACGGTTACCGATGCTCCCACCGAGCCGGCGGATGAAACCACCTCTGCTCCCGAAACTACTGCGGAAGAGGCAACAACCGCTCCCGAAATCACCAAGGCAGAGGAAACCACCGAAGCACCTCATACTCATTCCTTTGGCGCGTGGAGCACCGTAAAGGCTGCAAGCTGCACCGAAGAGGGCTCGCAGGAAAGAACCTGCTCTTGCGGCGAGAAGGAAACCCAGACCGTTGCAAAAATCGCGCACCGCGAGAGCTCGTGGATCACCGATAAGGATGCAACCTGCACCGAGGCGGGCTCAAAGCACGTTGAATGTGAGGTCTGCAAGAATACCGTTAAGACCGAATCCATCCCCGCCAAGGGACACACCGACGGCGCGTGGATCATTGATAAGGAAGCTACCGTGACGGCGGACGGCTCCAAGCATCTTGAATGCTCGGTTTGCAAGGCTACTATCAAGACAGAAGTAATTCCCGCTACACCCCATACTCCCGGTGAGTGGATAGTTGATAAGAATCCTACCTGCACCGAAACGGGTCTTCGCCATCGCACTTGCACAAAGTGCGGCGAAACCGTAGACACCGAAACCATTTCCGCAAAGGGCCACACCGAGGTGATCGATGCCGCAAAGCAGGCAACCTGTACTGCGGATGGAATTACCGCGGGCAAGCACTGCTCGGTATGTAACGCGGTTATTGAGGCACAGCAGAAGGTTCCCGCAAAGGGCCACACCGAGGTGACCGACATTGCCAAAGCAGCTAACTGCACCGAGTCGGGCCTTACAGAGGGTAAGCATTGCTCGGTTTGTAACGCAGTAACAAAGGCTCAGGATAAGATCCCCGCCAAGGGACACACCGAGGTGATCGATGCCGGCAAGAATGCAACCTGCACGGCAGAGGGACTTACCGAAGGAAAGCACTGCTCCGTATGTAACTCCGTTATTAAAGCTCAGGAAAAGATTCCCGCAAAGGCACATACCGAAAGCGATTGGATCATCGATAAGGCGGCAACCACCACCGCAGAAGGTTCCAAGCATATTGAATGCACTGTATGCAAGACCACACTCAAGACCGAAGCTATTCCGAAGGTTGAGATCCCCAAGATCGAATATACCGTTACGGTTGCAGACGGTAAGGGCAACGCGGTCTCCGGCATCGAGGTCGTATTTACCAAATCGGGTGCAGAGGCTGCAAAGGTAACCACCGATAAGGACGGTAAGGCGACTGCAAAGCTTGAGTCGGGCGAATACGAATTCGAGCTTTCCGGCGTTGATACCTATTACGTTGCTGCAAGTGCCGGCGTTTTGAATGCATCCGTTCCCGCAGCAGAAGTAAAGCTTATTCCTTATGCAGCTAACCCCGAGTATATTTATCCCGATGAAACGAACGGTATCTATCGCGTTAATCTTGGAAGCGTAAGAGTTCCCGTTGCAAAGGGCGAGATTAGATATTTCCTTTTCACTCCCGTTGAGGGCGCGGTTTATAAGGTATACACCGATTCCGATAAGGTTGAGGTAGGCTACTACGGCGGCAGCTTCTTCGTTTATCCCAATAACACAGGAAAAATGGAAGCTGACGGATCTATGACGGTAGAGGTGCTTAAAACTCAGGTAGGAAATACTTTGGTTCTCGGTCTTCAGTCGACCTCTGCCGCTGTTGATGAATGTACTCTGACAATCGAAAAATTCGCGGACGTTGAGATCACCATCCACGAGCTTGAGTGGGTTCCCTACAAGCCCGATGCTGTATTCGAGAAGATCGAAACTCCCGAGGGATATATAGTAGGTATGGATCTTGCGGTTTGGACTCCCTTTGATGCCACCGCTACGGAGATCCCCGTCTTCTTCAATGAGAAGGACGGCTACTACCATCTTGAGAGCGTAGACGGACCTGTGCTTTACGTTCGTATCGGATCGAAGTCAAGCTATCAGGAAGCTCTTACTGCGATAGTAGGAACGACCAATCTCGGAATTTACATCTACGATGATAACGGTGAATTCCAGAGAAAAGAGCGCTATAACGAGATCATCGAGGCTTATGCAGCCGCTGCTGATGCAAAATACAACGTATATCCTCTCGACGAAGATCTTTACTATATACTCAAGAATCTCGCTGACGATGGATGGTACGACAAGACCTCTCCTAACTACATCTTCAAGGAAGAAGAGATTATTGTTATGCCCTTCAACGGCTGGCTCTTTGCTTGCGTTTACTTCAAATAATCAATACAAAAACTCCGTTGCCACTTGGCAACGGAGTTCGTTTTTATAGAGTTTCAATGACCTCGCAATACATATAGAGCGAGCCGAGGCAGAGAAGCGCGGAATCTGTTTCTTTCGCGTATTTCTTTGCGTCTTCAAGCGCATCCGCGACGGAAGAATAGGAAGTCGCGGTGATCCCAACACCTTCAAGAACCTTTGCGTATTCCTCTGCGGGAAGCGCGCGGGGATTTTGCGGAGTTATTGTAAACGCGCGGTCGGAGATCTCGGCAAATTTGCCCGCGATGTAATTGTAATCCTTATCCTTCATAACACCCGTCAGGATGCAGACCTTTTTGTCGCCGAAATATCTCTTGATGCTGGCGACGGCGGTTTCGATACCCTCGGGATTGTGCGCGCCGTCGAATATGATAAGCGGATCGCGCGATATGATCTCAAAACGCGCGGGCCAGCGAGCCGCAAGGAGTCCGTCACGGACGGCTTTTTCGGAAACGGTAAATCCTTTGGCTTTAAGTATTTCAAGGGCGCAGAGGACGTTTGCTGCGTTCCACGGCTGATACAGACCGAGCAGGGGGAGCTTTACTTCCTTAAATCCAAGATAATTGAAAGAACTGCCCGAAAGATCGGAGGATACTATTTCAAGTCCCGATTTGTCGGCAAAATGATAATCCGCGTTCATCTCTGCGGCTTTCGCTTTGATAACGTCCTCGACAGATTTTGAATTACCGCCGAAGAGGACCGATCCGTTTTCCTTGATGATCCCCGCCTTTTCAGCCGCGATCTTTTCGACCGTGTCGCCGAGGAATGCGGTGTGGTCGAGCGAGATTCCCGTGATGACCGAGAGAAGAGAAGATTGGATTATGTTAGTTGAATCAAGTCTGCCGCCCATTCCCGCTTCGAGAATGACTACATCGCATTTTTTGCGCTTGAAGTATTCGAAACCGATCGCGGTGATAAGCTCAAATTCGGTCGGCTTATCCTCCATCGAGTCTGCAAAAGGCTTGACGTATTCGGTGATCTCAGCAAGGTCTTCGTCGGAGATATTCTCGCCGCAGAATTGCATTCTTTCGTTAAACACCTTGATATAGGGCGAGGTGAAAAGTCCGGTCTTGTAACCCGCTGCGCGGAGGACGGAATCGAGCATCGAGCAGAATGATCCCTTGCCGTTAGTTCCCGCAACGTGGATGAATTTGAGTTCGTCCTGCGGATTGCCGAGCTTTTCGCAAAGTGCGGAGATGCGCTCGAGTCCGGGCTTGGTGAAGGTCCAGCATATAGAATGGATATATTCAAGTGCTTCGGTGTAATTCATTTTGTTACCTCGTGTATTTCGTAAATGCCTTGTGCCTGAAGATAAGGCAAAGGAAGAAGCTTTCAATTGCGATGATCGCGGCGTAGGTTGGGATTCTGTAAAGCAGGAGCATACCGTATGACATATTGTAGTACGCGTATATGCCAAAGGTCTTGACTATCAAAGAGCCAACGACATGCGCGCAAAGAGTTGAAACGATTATACGCGCAGCGCCTCGCTTTTTAATAATATAATTTGAAACGGTACCGCTGACCGCGCCGACGAGTGCAGCGCCGAGGGTGACTATCGGCGAGATGGCGAAGCTCTGCGTCGAGAGAAAATAGCTCACCATATCCGAAACGATGCCCGTAACGGCACCGACTGCTGGACCGAAAAGGATACCCGAGAGAATGATCGGAAAATTTTCAAAGGTCACGCGGAAAAGACCGTTTCCGAAATTGAGAAAATTCTTGCAAAAGATGCCGATAACAACGCTCAGCGCACCGAGCATTGCGGCGGTTGTAAGGACTTTTACGTTGCGAAGTCCGTTTTTTTGTTTTTTAGACATAATAAAAACCTCCCCTCGCAAACAGTTTGACTGCGCGGCGGGAGGAAATGAAAATATTTCCCGTAGCAACAGCGGGATGCGGATCACCTGAGCGAATACTCTATCCCACACGGCAACTCCCCGTCCGTGTGTATTTTAACGCAGGTTTTCCTACTCTGTTCACAATGATAATATTATATACCTTTTTTATTCTTTTTGCAATACCTTTCCGAAAAAAACTTGACAAAAATCGCGGAATGTGTTATAATATGGCACGGTGAGTTCGAAACCATCCTCACCTAAAACAAAACTACGGAGAAATACAAATGCAAAAAAACAGAAAACACATCCGCCGTCTTTGCGAGGCGGCACTTATCGCGGCGATCTACGTTATCCTGACCTACCTTTGTGCGGCTGTCGGAATGAGCAGCGGCGCGATACAGCTTCGATTTTCGGAGGCACTTTGCATCCTCGCGATCTTCACCCCCGCGGCAGTACCGGGCGTAGCACTCGGATGCTTTATGGCAAACCTGCTCACGGGATGCGCCCTCTGGGATATCGTGTTCGGCTCACTTGCGAGCCTTATCGGTATGATCGGCTGCAGAGCACTTAAAAAGCACCCCTACATCGCCCCCGTGCCCTATGCACTCGCAAATATGATCGTGATCCCCTTTGTGGTCAAGCTCGTTTACAGCGCACCCGAGGCACTCCCTCTGATCTTTTTGACTGTCGGAATCGGAGAGATCATTTCGGTCTTCGGCTTCGGAATCCCGCTTTACCTTGCGCTCCAAAAGCACGCGGGCAGAATATTTAAATAAAGAAAATGCAGATCCTTCGGTTTCGGGATCTGCATTTCTTATATTATAATTCTCTTTTTTTATAAAACACAATTGCAAGGTACCACGAGAGGGCGAATATCGCGATGCTGATAAGGCAGACGATGGGTAATGCTACCAAAAGGTCGTTTTTTTGCTGAACGTCTACTATAAGCAATTGCGAGGATACAGCTGTTCCGCCGCAGACTATTCCGATCATAATATAATAAGCCAGACGCCCCTTTTCAACACCGTATTTGAACATAAAAGGAAGGTTTATGGATGACGAAAATAGTGACATTGATATCAGAAGCAGCATAAAAATACCGAATGTGCTTATCTCGAATGTGTCCGCTGAAATCATAACTGCCGCGTGAGCAGCTCCGGCAATTATCAGGGTTGCACCCTGTGCTATAAGTCCTATGATGTATTTGCTGTTTACAATTTGTGCGCGTGAGTAAGGCAGGGTTTCGCTATACTGAAGCCAATGACTACGCTCATCGTAAGCAAGCAGATTGGTGGGTATGATTCCACTAAGCATAGCAGGATAAAAGGCAAAAAACAGATTGTCAGGGTTGACAAGGGAAAACAACAAGAATATTAATGAGATGATAATATTGGTTCGGCAATATTTTGCTGTCATATAAAGATCTTTGATAATAAGTCCCTTCATTTATTTTGCCTCCTTTACCATAAACAGAAAGAGCTCCTCGATCGTTATCGGGCTGATCTTGATATCCTCGGGAACACTCTCGCGAAGAATGATTGCCTCGATGCCGTATGGCGTCACTTTAGTATATTTGATTGATCCTGAAGCAAGAGCGGAGAGTGTTTCGGGCGTGCAATGAACGATTCCGTATTTTGAAAGCAGTACGTCCTTTTCCTCGCAGAGAAGAAGCTGACCTTTGTGCAAAAACGCGATGTAATCGCAAAGCTTTTCAAGGTCGCTGACGATGTGGGAGGATATGAGGATCGAGTGGTCTTCATCCCTTGTGAAATCATAGAACATTTCTACGACCTCGTCGCGGACGACGGGATCAAGTCCGCTCGTTGCTTCGTCAAGCAGGAGCAGCTTCGCTCCGTGCGACATAGCGATCGCGATACCGAGCTTCATCTTCATACCGCGGGAAAAATCCTTGAACTGCTTGCCCACGGGCAGTGAGAATTTGGACAAAAGGCGGTTGTATTCGTCCTGATTCCAATTTTTGAAGGTGTTTTTCATAATATTGCCGACCTGCGTTGCAGTAAGGCATTCGGGAAGACCGATTTCGTCCATAACTACGCCGACATCTTCTTTGGTCAGTCTTATATCTTTTTCGTTGTCCTTGCCAAGAATTCTGATACTTCCGCTGTCCTTATGGATGATGTCGAGTATCAGCTTGATCGTTGTACTCTTGCCCGCGCCGTTTTCGCCGATAAGACCCATAATGCAACCGCTCGGCAGAGTGAGGTTGAAGTTATCAAGACGGAAATCCTTAAATGATTTGGTCAGATTTCTTATTTCAAGTGCATTCATTCTTTTTCCTCCATAATGAACGTTATCATTTCGATGATATCTGCGCGGCTCAAATTGCAGGAAGAAGCGAGTGAGGCAATATCTTCAATGTGTTTTTCTATCCTTTTGAGATTTTCTTCGCGCAAAATCTCGGTGTTTTTCGGGGCAACGTAGCAACCCTTTCCGGGCAGAGTGTAGATGAACCCCTCTTTTTCAAGCTCTTCGTAGGCGTGCTTGGTGGTGATAAAGCTGATGCGCAGGTCCTTGGCAAGACCCCGTATGGATGGGAGCATATCGTTTTCTTTGAGCTTCCCGCTGATTATTTGGCTTTTTATCTGGGAATAAATCTGATTGTAAATCGGTTCTCCGCTTTTGGTGTCGATAAGAACTATCACGCAATCACCTCCGTTACAACTGTATATATACATTATACACAGTCATAACACGTTTGTCAATAGTTTTTTGAAAAAAAGAGGACGGAAAATCGAAATTTTCCGTCCTCTGCGGTATTTAATTTAGAAAACTATTCTCTCCGCCTTCGTGCATTTATCGCCCGAGAGGGTGAAGAGTGCGCCGTGGGCGGTGACTTTGCCTTCTGCTACGCGATAGCGTTGAGGCATAGCGGTGGTGAAGCCCTTAATGATGCAATCCGTCGCAACGCCGAGTATGCTTATATCGGGGCCCGTCATTCCGATATCGGTTATGTAGCCCGTGCCGCGCGGGAGAATTTGCTCGTCCGCGGTTGCAACGTGCGTATGCGTGCCGAAAACAACGGATGCGCGTCCGTCGAGATAATATCCCATCGCAAGCTTCTCGCTCGTTGCCTCGGCGTGAAAGTCGAGGACGGCGACGTCATAATTGCCCGCCTCTCGCTTCAGAATCGAATCCGCTACCTCAAAGGGATTGGTAAGCGCGACCTTCATCGACACGTTGCCCTGAAGGTTCATAACGAGCACTCTCGCGCCGCCAGCGTTCAGGATAACGTGACCGTGACCCGGCGCGCTGCCCGGAAAATTGGCGGGGCGGAGAATGTTTTTTTCGTCATCGAGATATGAATAGATATCGTATCTGCCGAAGGCGTGGTTGCCCGTGGTTATGACGTCTGCGCCCGCGTAGAAGATGTCCTCCGCGTCGTTTTGTCCGATGCCGTGGATCTCCGCCGCATTTTCACCGTTGACTATAACGAGATCGGCAGAGTATTTTTGTTTGATCTTTCGGAGATTTGCGCGCAGATAAGCAACGCCCGTCTGACCGACGATATCTCCAATTGCAAGTATTTTCATTTTTTCTATCGCCTTTTTGGGGTGTTGCCCGATGCGGTTCATCAATCGCAGACGAGCTCCTTTACGGAAAGAATGAACTCATTTTCATATCCGGAGCAGAGGACGGTAAGACTGTCTTTGCTGCCTGCGTAAACGACCTTTGAAAGCGCGGTGCAGCCCTCAAACGCCTTGTTACCGATCAGTGTAAGAGTCGAGGGAAGGGTGATGGTTCGGAGCTTCTCGCAGGATGCTATCGCGCGTGCTCCGATCGTTTCAAATCCCTCGGGGAAGACGAGCTCGGTCAGCTCGTTACAGTTGCGGAATGCGGCAGAGCCGATTTCTTTAAGTTTTGCGGAGAGGGTGATGCTCTCAATCGCCTCACAATCTTCAAATGCCTTTTCGCCGATAAATTCGATCTCGGCGGGAAGGACGATGGATTTAAGCGAGGAGCAGGCGAAGAAGCCCTGCGCCTCGATGCGTTTTACCGAGGGGGGGAGGATTATGCTCTCAAAAGGAGCATAGAAAAATCCCTTGTCGGCGACAGCCATAACGAGCTGATTGTCGAATACGTCGGGAACAACGAGCTCGTCAGCCCCCTTGTATTTCTTTTCATCGAACCGTATAGCCCCGTTTTCATCGATCTTGAACCAAGGCATTGAGGCAGTTGTGCCAATGATAACGTCATCGCGCCCCGCGAGCTTTTGCGCATTTTTTGTAATGCATTCGGAGGCTTTGTTCTTGGCATCCTTATAGTCACCGAGGCTGATATAGACCTCGTATGCGGAGAGAAATTCCTCGGCGGTGCAGAGATCCTCCGCGCTCTGATAGATGCGCGCGGGCTTCCATACGTTCCGCTCGAGTAGTACGCAAGCGACTATTCCACCGACAAGCACGAGTGCCGCAAGAACAATCATACCGATCTTTATAAGCCTTGCTCGCTTGCGCTTTTTGTATTCTTCGATGCGCCTCTGCGTTGCTTTTTCCTGATATAGCTTTTGTCGCTCGGCGCTTGTGAGGTGTCTTTTTTCTTCCTGATTTACGTTGTTTTGTTCAGACATGTTTTATTTGGTTTCTTCCTTGGGAATAAACTGTGTGGTGGGCTTTTCGGGGAGAGTTGCGAGTGTCTTGAGGTTACAGTCGATATAGATCGGGCAATGGTCGGAAACGTCGAGAGCGTCTTGCTCGAGAACTACACGGTATTCCTTGACGTCAAAGCCTTCGTGACCGAAGAGGAAGATATGGTCGATCGATCCGAGCTGAGATCCCTTGGGCGCGGGACCGTTTTCGTATTCCTTGGTTTCCTCGTTGAGAACGGCGTAAGGATGGTGAGTGCCCGAAAGATGCGAGAACTCGGTTGCGCAAACACGGGTATCAAGACCGCCCCACTCGTATGCGCGGCGGTAGGGAAGCGAGCCGATTCGGCAGTTCCAGTCGCCCATTGCAACAACGGGTACGTTGTACTTGTACTTCATATAGTTAACGTAGGTCATCATCTGATCAACGTCGGAAACGCGAGCGAGATCCGACTCGGGACCGCCCTGCCACCAGAAATGAGTGGAGATCGCGCCGAACTGCATACCGTCGCTCTTGCGGCGGAGAACTGCCCAGGCAAGGCTCTTGGTCTTGCTGTTGTTAAGACCGGTGAAAAGATGCCAGCCGTGGTCGATGACGTCAAACATTCCCTTGCGGATAAGAAGGGGAGTATTGTCCGTATATCCCTCTGCCTCCTTGTGAGTGAGAAGCTCGTACTCGGGGGAGAGAAGCTCTATGATGCGGGACTGATAAAGATTGGGAGTCATTTCCTGCAGACCGAGAACGTCGGGCAGATAGCGCATATAAATATCGCGCATATGAAGGTCACGGTTGTAAACGGGTCCGCACCAGATGTTGTGGGACATAATTCTGAGTTCGGTGTTCTTGGTGTAATCCATAATATACCTCCGGGATACGTTAAGTATTTTGATTCTCTTTTGATTTATCGTGTGTAACTGTCAGCGATAGGCGCGATACTTCCGCGCGAACGCCGCAGATCTCGATCGTGTATTCAAGCTTCAGCTTTCCCGATTTGAGAAGCCTATTATCAACCTTTTGGGTCGAGACTGAAAATTCCATCTTGTTGCCGTGAGGATCCTTGCTTATGCATTTTCTGCTTGTGTTTTCCTCAAGAAAGATGGTGGAGTAGCCGTCGGGACCCACTCCGGGTTGTCTGAGCGCAATAAGTCCGGGCTCCTTTTTTGAGAAGGATATATTTATTTCTCTGTCACCCTCGGTCTTGAAGGATAGCCGGATCCTTCCTTCGCGAGTTGAGCGCAAGGTGCCCTCTGAGAGAACTGTTATCTGCTTTGAAAATATTTCGGCGAGCAGCGCGCCTACCTGACTCGTCATGTCCGGGAGCGCGTGAGTCGGTGTTGCGCGGCTCATCTCGGCTTTGACGATTACGTCGTATTGCATTTTTTACCTCCTTTTTTACGCGCCTGAGCGGTAATAATAACTGTGAGGTGATGATATGAAAATGAAGTTGATTTCTTTATTATTAATATGCGTTTGTTTTGTCGGATCGATTCCCGTCAAGGCACGCGCTTTTGACGAGTGCGATCTTCTTGCCCGCGCCGTTGAAGCCGAGGCGTCGGGCGAAAGCTATACCGTTATGGTATCGCTTGCTTCGGTGCTTTTAAACCGAATTGAATCGGAAGAATATCCGACGAGCATCGGCGCGGTCATATCCGATGCGGGAATAGACGTTTCCGCGGTCACGCCGAGCTTTCAGGCAAGGCGCGCGGCAAAGGACGCTTTACTCGGATTCGACCCGACTGCGGGCGCGATCGGATATTCAAAGGAAGCCGCCGAATTGCCTTTTATAAGGCTGAAAACGGGCGCGTGGTGTTTCTACTGAAATTATACCTCATATTGAGCCAATAGTCAAGAAATTTTAATGATTTTTCTTGACTTTTTTATTATTTCGGTATATAATTATATGGATAATTAAAAATACATAAGAGGTATAATAATGGATCTTAAAAATCTTCTCAAATCACTTGAAAATTGCCCCTGCGGCAGAGAGCATACCTTTGACACAAAGGTAGTTGAGATCTACAGCGGTCTTACCAAGGATACGGGCAAGATCCTGCTTGACGCAGGCTTCCCCACCAACGTTCTTCTCGTTGCTGATGAAAACACTCTCGGTGTTGCAAACGCAGAGGGACTTTGCGCTTCTCTTGACGCTTCGGGCTTCAACGTAAAGAAGCTTATTTACAAGAATATGATGTACGCGCGCATCGAGCAGGTTCGCGAGGTCGAGGCTCTCCTTGACGACGTTGACGGCGTTATCTCCTGCGGAACCGGCTCTCTCAACGATATCTGCCGCGTTGCTTCCTTTGAAAAGGACAAGAAGTTCTGTATCTTCGCAACCGCTCCTTCCATGGACGGCTTTGCTTCCGATACAGCTCCCATCATTGACAACAACTTCAAGGTATCCTGGTTCGTCCGTCAGCCTATGGTTATCCTCGCTGATACCAAGATCCTTGCAAACGCTCCTACCGAGCTCAAGGCTGCAGGCTTTGGCGATATGGTCGCAAAGTACATCGGTATCGCTGATTGGAGAATCTCCAACCTTCTCACCGGCGAGTACTACTGCCCCGCGATCGCAGAGCTCACTATGACCGCAGTTAAGAAGATGGTTGCCCTTGCCGACAAGGTTACCGGTAACGATGAAGAGGCTGCAGGCGCAATTATGGAGGCTCTCGTTCTCTCCGGACTTGCTATGAAGCTTGCTCTTTCCTCCAGACCCGCATCCGGCGCTGAGCACGTTGTTTCCCACTACTGGGAGTGCTACAAGCTTGCTCGCAGCATCTGGCCCGAGTTCCACGGCAAGAAGGTCGGCGTTGCAACCCTTATCATCAACAAGATCTACCGCAATATCGCAGACCGCGTAGCAGAGATCAACCCCACCAAGGACACTCCTGATTGGTCCGAGATCTACAAGCACTTCTCCGCAGAGCAGATCCCCGAGGTTGAAAAGCTCAATAACCCGAGCATTATGGATAAGATCGATCCCGCAGACCTCAAGGCTAAGTGGCAGCAGATCCGCGAGATCATCTGGGACGTTCTTCCCGAGAACGACGCGCTCCTCGCTCTTATGAACACCGCGGGCTGCGCTACCACTCCCGAGGAGATCCACGTTTCTCCCGAGCTCTTCGCTGAGGGTATTTATTACCACGCATATATGAGATACCGCGTTCTTGTTACGAGAATGATGCCTATGATGGGTATTGATCCCCTTCAGTATCTCGACTGATTTGACCTTCTCAAAAATTTCCCGATACTGCGTTGCTCCTCGGCTCATCCCTCGACTATCGTTTTGACAGCCATTGGGAATCGCCGCCGCTGCGCCTTGTCTCGAAAAGTTTTGCTTGGTCAATAATAAAAAACAGGTTGGCTTTCTTAGCCAACCTGTTTCAAAATAAAGAAAGGAGAATAATATGAAAAACGAAAAGCTGATGCCGTTTGCGGCGGCGTTCGGTTGGTTTGGCGCGTATATTCTCCTGAGTCTGTTTGCGGCAAGCTTGCCCGATGCGGTAGATTGCGCCGTGACGATAATTGCGCTTTGGGGACTCGTTTTCATCTGCGCGGGAAGACCTGAAGGGAAGAAGCTTTTTCTTGACCGACTTGCTCACGGAGGTGTCAGAGCGACCGCTCCGATAAAGTTGCTTATTGCCTTTATCGCGGGCGCGGGACTCAATCTCGCTTTTGGCGGTCTGTTGCCTCTGCTGCCTCTTCCCGAAAGCATCGTGGAATCGTATACGAGCGCGTCATCTGTTTACGAAGAGCCGACGAATGCGCTGATGTTCAAAACGGTATTTTTAGTTCCGATACTTGAAGAGACCGTATTTCGCGGACTTATCGGCGACAGACTGACAAGATCGCTTCCCCGGTGGCTTGCCCTGCCGTTCGCCGCGCTTGTGTTCGCGCTGATGCACGGCAATATTCTTTGGATATCGTACGCCTTTTTGTCGGGATTGATCCTGATGAGCATCTATTGCCGCTTTGATTCGATCCTGCCCTGCGTGTCCTTCCATCTCGCCTTTAACGCAAGTAATTATCTGTGGGAAAAGCTTTTGAACCTTCCCGATAATGCAAAAGGATACGCCATAAGCTTTGCCGTCGGAGCTGTTATTGCTTCGGGTGCACTCGTGCTTCTTTTTATGAAAAACAAGAACAAGAAATAAAGGATGTCCCGAATCGAGACATCCTTTTCAGTTTACTTCAATACGACCATAAGTCCGTTTGCTACAGCTCTGAGAGAGCCTGCAGAGGGACTGTTTTTAGTTGTATAAGTGTTGCCGTTTCTGATGATCAGAGTGGAAGATCCGCCGCCGTCAAGGTTGATCGCATCCGAGCATCCGAAAGTGCCGAGAAGGAAAGCGAGGTCAGCGAGAGTTGCGCCGTTTGAGATCTCGGGCTGTCTGCCGTCAACGATCATAAAGACGATGTCGCCTTCGGGCGTGACGCCGAGAGCTGTACGGGGATGGATCGTATCGGCAAATTCCGTGCCGACCGAAAGGTCGTTGGGGCTGTCGTTCTTGAGGATAATGTGCGAGCCGCCTACAGCGTGTACAAGAACGTCCTGATAGGTCGCGTAATCTGCGGGAAGCCCCATAACGGTGTCGCCGTCCTTGGTGATTCCTACCCACGGGCGATCGACCGAGCGGTTGAGAACTACACCGTCCTTGATGCAAAGACCGCGCATAACGTTCGTGCCGCCCATATCGAAGAAGTCTGCGTTGATCGCAACGATCGCGTTCTTGCCGTTGGATACCGCCGCGGAAAGCTGATTCTTCATATTGGAAACCTTACCGACGGTCTCGAGGCTGTCCTGAGGCATAGTGGTTTCAACGCTTGCCGCGCCCTTCTTGATGATTACGGAATACACTCTGACGGGAGTGTTCGACTTGTTGTAGTAAAGCTGTTCAACGTATGTAACGCCTTCTGCGAGAACCTCTGTCTTCGTGCTTGAAATAACGAGGCCTTTAGTACCGCTTGAAACGTGCAAGCCGGTCAGCACTTCGCCGCCGAGCTCGATCTTATCTCGCGATAAAATATCGGCAATGAAACGTGAGGAAGCAGTTGCGGCAACGGCGTTCGTTTTGAAATCGACGTAGATATTTCCGTTTTCTTCGCCGATAAAGTAACGGTTTGAGCCGTATTTGATCGCCTCCTGATGCGAGCCGTCAGACGCGCGGCAACCATAGAAGATCGCGGGACCCTCCGTGTATTCGGAAAGAGGAACGGTTTTTATATTTTTGCCGGTGATGCGGCTGATGGTGAGGGTGATATCTTCGATTCCCTTGAGCTTTTCCGAGCTTACAACAAGAGTGTATTCGGAAATGTCGCGGTCACCGATCTTGATCATCGCACCGTTGTAATTGTGCAGATAGGTCTTTGCAAGCTCGGGAGCGAGCTGACTGTTCGATCCGCCCGAAACTACAGTGTCACCGCTTGCATTTTCCTTGTATCCGAAAACGTCCTCAAGGAAAGCTTCAACTGCGGCAAAGGTCGCCTCGGGCGAGCCGCCGCAGATGACGATGATGTTTTCGCTTACGACCTTATAAGTCCAATCGTAGTAAGAGAGGCTTTCGGCGAGCTCGGTCGATTCGGGCCGATTGGTTTCGCCGACGAGGATCTCAAACTCGTTGCGCTTGAGCTCTTCCGAGGGCTTCTTGAAGTCGGTTGCCATCTGGCAGGTAAAGCCGCACGCGCTTTCAATACCGCGAGAGAGAAGACGCAGAGCGTTGATCTCGCCGTCTGCCGCATCGTCGGGACGCATAAGCTTGTAATCTGCCGTAATACTGAATGAGAGTGCTTCCGTTTCGGGAGTGGTGGTTTCGATAAGCCCTTCCGTCGTTATGACTTCATCCGAAGGAGTCTGAGTGCAAGCTCCGAGTGAAAGAAGCATACAAACGAGAAGGAGCAACGAAATTAAGCGTGAATTGAATCTTTTCATAATTTTGCCGATTATGCGAGGTCGATGATAGCGCAAACGGGATTGTGGTCGGAAATGTAAAGACCGTCTACGGGGATGTCCTCAACGACGTAGGACTTGGAAAGATCGCAGGGGAGAGTGGTGAAGATGTAGTCGATCTTGCTTGCTCTTTCTGCGGTATATTTGCCAAAGCCGTGGAAGGTTCCGCCGAGTGTAGCGGTCGCATCGATAACGGGCTTGCCGTTCAGCTCATAAGCGGTGAAGGCGTCGATCTCGGGAGTGCCGGGGACAGCGTTCATATCACCGGTGATGATAACGGGAAGATTCTGCTCGGAGAGGTATCTTACAACGTCAAGCGCGCCGAGCTTACGAGCCTCCGAGCCCTTGTGGTCAAGGTGAGTGTTGAGGAAGATAAAGATCTCATCGGAATCGTTGTGCTTGAGAGTTGCCGCAGTGTAGATACGGGGGCATCCGCTCTGGTCAGCCGCGTAGCGCGAGCCGGGAACGAGGGGAGTAGCCGAGAGCCAACGGGTCTCAAGATTGATAAGCTCGAAGCTGTCACGCTTGAATGCTATGCAGGTAGCCTCGCCGCGATAGTCCTTGCCTCTGCCGCAACCTACAATGGTGTAGCCGAGGGGCGCGAGCTCATCGGAAAGCCATTTCTTCATTGCGGGAGCGGTTTCCTGAAATCCGATGATATCGGGGGATTCATTTTTGATGGTGTCGGAAATTCTTCCGGTACGGTTGTGGAAGATGTTGATTCCGTCAACCTCGGCGATAACGCGAAGATTGAATGTACAAACTTTAATAGAGGTGCTCATTTTTTGTCTCCTTTATTCTTTTTGTTATTAAATACAATGATTCCTATGATGGCTCCGATCACGAGAGCCGCGGCAAGAGCGATCACCCATCCGCCCTCAGCCATATAGTCAATAGCGACTTCTGCGGGTGAAATTACGTCAAGAGTGAATATTTTGTTTGCCATTGATAATTACCTCCGATTCTGATTTCATATTATTTATAAGTCTTTCCTTGTCTTTCTTTGCTTGTTCTTGTATCTTTCGGTAAAAGTACAGGGTTAGCGCAACAGCCAATGACAATAAAATGCCCGTGATTATAAGGAGTACGGTCTTTTCAAGGTCACTGAGATCGGGTCCTTCGACCGTTGGAGGAAGGGGCTCTGATCCGGGAAGATACATAACGGGTTCCTGCAGTAAAGAGAAACGTATCATTCTTAATCTCCTTTTATACTAAAGACATTATCGCGCTTCCGATGAAGAGCGAGGCGGTGTTTGTGATCGTTGAGAGGATAATGGCGCGTTTGAATGAAAGATCGCAGAGCCGGCACAAGAGAAGCCCTTCGCCGATGAAGACGGCAAGCTCTCCGATTATCAAGGCTGTAAAATAGACGGTATTGCTTTGTGTAAGCGAAAAAATCAGGAGCAACAAGGCGTTAAGCGCGGGATTGGTAAGGACGTTTATAAGACAAAGCGGGATCACCGAATCCTTGCGCTTCAGAACGATAGCCCCGAGAGGGACTTCGATTGCAAGCGTCAATGCAAGCGCGAGAAGCAGGCTTTTCATCCTTCGGGCGGAACGTGGACGTCATCGGTCGTGACAAATACCGATGCGGCGGCGATAAGCGCGAGGAGAGGGATAAGTATGGCGCTTGTTGAAGCCTCGATGGGGATCAGGGTGTTGATCAAATATCCAACGAAGAGCACAAGTGTTGTAAGTCCGAACACGAAGCCCTCGTGGCAGGGGAGCTTTCGAGCCGCCGATACGAGAGTGATCGGCATTGCGATATTAAAGAAGAAGGTTGCGGCGAGGAAAAACAGATTCGATTCCGCGCCGAGGTAGAAAAGCGGTACGCAAAGAAGGAGCGAAGCCGTGCCGACTCTGCGCGCGCCGAGAATGTCGGCAAGAAGTCCGCCCGCAAATTTGCCCGCAAAGGATGCGGCGGCAAGCGCGAGGAACAGAAGCGTCGAGTCGCTTTCGGGTCTTGTTGCGGCAAAGCCTGCGTAAGAGCGGATGAGTACCGCAAAAAGCAGAACGAGAAGCGCGGGGAGAGAAGCCGATAAAATTGTTTTTGCGTTTACGGAGTTCTTTTCTTTTTCGGTGGGCTCGGGGATTTCGACCGTGTGTCTTTCACCCTTGCAGAAAGTCCAAACGGCAACAGCCATAAAGACGAGCGCGATGATATAATACACTTTGAGGAAGAGAAGTTTTTCTCCGAATTTGCATCCGAAGGCAACGCCGAGCGCGCCCGTGGACACGAATATACCCGCGCGTGTCATACCTCTGCCCTCGCAGATAGAATCCGTGCCGCCTCCAACGTGGAAGCAAGCGTTGCCGAGACCGACAAGGCAGACCGTCAGGTCGACGTTTTCTGAGCCGATGAAAAGTCCGATCGCGGTCGCAACGATTCCGATCACGGCGAACAACCTGCCGTTTGAGCGGAGCTTATCGGATATAGCTCCGAAAATGAACTGAGTTCCGAACGCGAGAAGATTGTAGAGCATAAAGATCCCTGCGGCTGTCGCGGCTGTTATCTCGCCCTCGGTGAACATTGCGTAAAGTATGTATCCGCAGGCGAAATCAACGAGAAAGTGCGCCGCGGCATATGTCAGAAGAGATGTGTTTTTCATTCTTTATCCTTTTTTGACGGGATGCGTCTTACCGAAGATAGTGAGATCAGGAATGCGATGAAGGACGCTATGGCAAGTAAGCCGGAAACGATCAGCAGAGCGAGAGTGATGTCCTCGCCGCCCGGGCTGACCGGCTCGTCTGCCACCGGAAGAACCGTGACGGAAGACGCGGCGCGTCCTCTGTGCTCCGTGCGCTTGTAGATCTCGCTGTATACGGGATTGCCGGAGGAGAGCGTTTCGTCGTTCTCGCGATCGCTCGAATTCATAAACCACACGGCGATCAATGAAAGGACGACGAGTACGCAAGCGGTGATCAGTACGGTTATTTTAATTCGCTGCTTGCGCTTTGCGCTTTCTCTTGCTTCCGCGAGCATTCTTTCGCGAGCCTCGGGGGAGATGCTTGCTCCCGATTCCTGACCCATCTGCGAGAGTGTGATCGCAAAGCGCAACGACGCGCAGCATTCCTCGCATTCGGCAAGATGGGCTTCAAGCTTTCGCGATTTCTTGTCGCTCAAGAGACCGTCAATATAATCTTCGATCATACGATCGTATTTTTTGCAGGATCTTTTTGACATGGTAACTCCTTCCTTGACTTTTTAGGATGAGTGTCTTGGATTTATTCTTCTTCAAGTGCCTCGGCGAATGCGCGGACGAGTGCCTCGCGCGCCTCGGCGTAAGTCATTGAATTCATAAAGTCGAATCTTGCGCGTGTTGCGCCGCGGATTCCTCTGAAATAGTGCGAGACCACTACCTTTGCCTCTGCAAGTCCGCGTCGCTCGCCCTTGTGCGCGATAGCCATATCGAGGTGCTTTTCTGCGATCGCCTGCACCTCCTCGTGAGATGGATAGATGAAATTCTTGCCGTCGAGCATATCTGCGATCTGCGAGAAGAGCCAGGGATTGCCCATTGCTCCGCGAGCAAGCGCAAAGCCGTCACAACCCGTGACCTCCTTCATTTTCATAGCCTGCTTGGCGGAAAAAAGATCGCCGTTTCCGATAACGGGAACCTTGACTGCGCTTTTGACTTCGCCAATGATCGAAAGATCAACGCCGGGGGAGTAGAATTGGTCGCGCGTTCTTCCGTGAACGCATATTGCCGCCGCGCCCGCGCTTTCTGCGGCAAGGGCGCATTCAACGGCATTTTTGCTCTCCTTGCTCCAACCCGCGCGGATCTTGACCGTGACGGGAAGGGAGGATGCTTTTACAACTGCTTCGGTAATTTTGTGGATGAGCTCGGGATTCTTCATAAGCGCGCTTCCGTCACCGCTCTGAACGATCTTTTTGACGGGACAGCCCATATTGATGTCGATCGCATCGGGACGCGCACCCTCGAATCCGCGGTACGCGCTGTTTGAGATCAGACGCGCCGCTTCTGCCATAAATTCGGGCTCCGAGCCGAATATCTGAACGGCAGTCGGGATCGCTCCGTCCTCGATGTTGCAAAGCTGAGCGGTCCTGACGGGTGCGCTCGGCCGCGCATCCTGCTCGTAGACGATCGCCTTGGCGGAAACCATTTCGCTTACGGCGTATTCGCATCCGAAATCGGAGGATATCTTGCGCATCGTGCGGTCGGTCACGCCCGCCATCGGCGCAAGGATGAGTCCGTGCGGAAGCTCTGTTTTTGCTATTTTCATTTCTTTTCGTTGTATTTGATCGCCTCACGGCAAGCGATCGAGTGGATCGCGGACGCGGTCTTCGCGTCGATGCCGAGTCTTGTATGAGGCTCGTCGCCCTCATTGATGCGGAGAGCGCGCTGACGCTCGGTCACTGCGTAGAAGATCGAAGCGGCTGCAAGATACGATCCGGTGGGAGTCGCGTGATTTCCGTCCTCGCGGTAAAGCTCGGGAGCGGGACGGCGGCGGAGAACTGCCTGCCAGATCTCGCCCGCGGGAGCAACGCGACCGTTCATATATTTTGCAAGCTCAACGTTTGCGTTCGTAAGCGCGGGCTGTTCCTGCTTTTTCTTGCCCTTGTTGGACCATACCATATAAAGGATGGGAGTCGCGGTTGTTTTCGAGATCCATTCGTCGTATATCTTCTTTCCGTTTTCAAGGTATGCCTCGGGATCGAAATTCGTTGCCTTGCTCTGAAGGACGATATAATCGTAGCCGCCGTAGAGAATGTTGAAGCGGGTCTGCTTCTGCTCGTAATGCCAGTCAAGGCACTTGCCGCCCTGGGTGAGCATAGTGACGTCTGCCTCGATTCCCGCCGCCGCAAAAACATCCTTTGCGATCAACGCCATATCGTTGTAGTAGGTGTGGCTGTTTCCGATGAAGAGGATCTTTATCTTTGACATGATTTTATTTCCTTTGTTTGAGTTATTTGAGTGTTTGGCGCACTTAAAGCCTATAAGTGCTATTAATATAATAGCATATTATAAGCGACAAGTCAAGGGAATAAATAAAAAACGCCCCACGTAGGAGCGTTTTTTTATTTGATATTCGGATCCCAAGGCAGGTCGTTTTCGCAGAACGAGCAGAATTTCGTTCCGAGCGAATGTATCGCGCCGCAGATCGGGCAGACGACGCTTACGGGTTCGTATTTCGTTTCGGTATCGTTTCTCGGAAATCGGCAGGTATACTTTGCGCCTTTGATGTGATAGATTCGGTCGCCCTCACGGTAAGGGTTCTTGTTGGTCAGATGGTTTGGAAGCATTTGCTCAAAAAAGATGCTTTTTCCGTCGTCGCATTCCACCGTCATTCCGACGTAAATGCGCTTTTCTATCTTTCTGTCGAGCGCGCTTTCTTTGTAGAGCCTTACGTCGAGCTTGACGTGCGCCACCTTGCCCGAAAAGCTTTTGTCTGTGAAATAGGAGAGAAGTCCCAGCGAATTAAAGATGATGAATGAGATCATCAGTATCAAAGATACCGACACGACGGGCGAAAAATCCGTGCCCGAAAATTTATGATAAATATAGCAGACGGCAAAAAGCGCGGCTGTGAGGATCGCCCATATCGTAAGCTTCCTCATATAAGGTTTTCGTATCTTGTTTTCTACGCTCATAGTCATATATACCTTTCAAGCAATCACTTGATGATATTATATCACAACAAGGCGGTCGTGTCAAGCGATAATCGGCAAATTTTATGAACATTTTGACCGAAATTTAAGATTTTTTGAATATTTCGCAAAAAAAGTTCAATTTATCTATTGACATTTTCAAAAAAAATGGTATAATGTGTATAAGCGGATTTGTGCATATTGCCATTTGAATTAAATCCGCGGAGGTTCAAGTGACTCATCGTTCCGATTCCGAAAAAGAAAAGAGCCTTATGTCCGCATCTCACACAGGCTTGTTGCTTCTTGCCAAGGAAGGGGATGGGGATGCTTTCGCGCGTCTTGTGAACGAATACAAGCCCATGCTTGACGCTTCTGTCGCGCCCTACCGCACTGAGCTTTCGGATCAGGATATGGAGGATCTCACTCAGGAGGCTCTCCTTGCTTTCCATCGCGCCGTTCAGAGCTATGAGCTTCTTTACGGCAACGTAAGCTTCGGACTTTATGCCAAGATCTGCGTCGGCAAGGCTATCATTTCGGCTCTGCGTCAGCTTAAGAAGAACGCAGGTGTCGTGGTCATTTCTCTTGAAGACGTTGAACCGTCCGAGTTCGTTACGGGCGATCCTGCGGATTCCGTCATCGAAAGAGAGAACGCCGCAGAGCTCCGTTCATTCATCAGAGAAAATCTCTCGAAGTATGAAAATTCGGTCTGGTGGATGCATTACTCCGGAATGAGCATTGATGAGATCGCGGAAAGCCTTGGATCGTCCAAGAAATCCGTCAGCAACGCGCTGGCAAGGATCAAGCGCAAACTGCGTTCACTTTTATCATAATAAGGAAACCTATGCTCGAATAGCTTAAAAAAGAGCGTTGTAACTACAAAGGTGGCGGTGTGAGTCCGCCGACGGGCATTATTACATATTTTTTACACGAGGTAGAACATGTACGAAGAACTCAAGGTCGAAGGTACCGAAATCGAAGAAACCGCAGCAGTAGAATACGCTGACGAAACTCTCGTTTGCGTTGAATGCGGCAACGAGTTTGTATTCACCGCCGGTGAGCAGGCTTTCTATGCTGAAAAGGGTTACACCAACAAGCCCAAGAGATGCAAGACTTGCCGCGACGCTAAGAAGAACGCAAACCGTCCCGCAAGACAGTATTTCTATGCTACCTGCAGCGAGTGCGGTGCTGAGGCTAAGCTCACATTTGAGCCCTCGAGCGACAAGCCCGTTTATTGCAGCGCTTGCTTCGAAAAGAGAAGAAGACCCCAGTAATCAGGTCTCTCTTTTGAAACGCCATATAGCCCCGACGAAAGCGCGGGGCTTGTGGTGTTTTTTCGAGGTAATAGGTAATAGTGAATAGGTAAAAGGTAGGAAAGCTTTTCGACTCGTCGAAAAGCTTTTTTCGACTTTTTGTGACATTTTTCTTTCCTTTGCATAAAATGCTATTGAGAACGCAAAGAAAGGAAGGATGATATGAACAAATACAATTTTGAGCGCGCGGGATTTGAAGTAAACCGCGGCGGACGGCAGGGTGCGGCCCGTTGCGGATGTGAACCGCAGGCTCAGCGTTATGAAGAAATAAAGGGCAGCTACGGTGAGACGCTCAACCGCCGCGCGGTCGAGGGATCGTCTTGCGGATGCGCAGGAACCGCAAGCGTCGGCTACGGCGTCAAGGACCGTCCCGTCGGCAGCGTTTACGCTCCGGTCCAGGCTTTTGCGGGACTTTACGATCTCCCTCGTGCGCTTGCGAGAGGTACGCTTTTCGCGGATCTCGATCTCCCGCTTGAGGTAGGAAAGGGAGGTAGATGCAATGGATAATTACAATGCTTCCGCCCGTCCCGGCTGTCCTTGCGAAAGATGCTCCGATCTGCTTACCGAGCTGAGGCAGTTGGATTTTGCGATCAACGAGATCACGCTTTATATCGACGTTTACCCCGAATGCTGTGAGGCAAAGGCGTATCTCAAAGAACTGAGAGAAAAGCGCGCGAAGGTCGCGGCAGAGTACGAGTCTAAGCACGGTATGCTGACTATGTACGGAGTCTGCGGCGAGTCGAGCGACAAATGCGCTCCCTGGCCTTGGGAATACGCGGCGAACTGAGGAGGACGGAATATGTGGATATATGAGAAAAAATTACAGTACCCCGTAAAGATCAAAAATCCCAACCCCAAGCTCGCGGCGGCTATGATCAGTCAGCTTGGCGGTCCCGACGGTGAGATCGGAGCGGCAATGCGCTATCTCAATCAGAGATATTCGATGCCCTATAACGAAGTCGTTGGAATCCTTACCGACGTTGGAACCCAGGGGC
>JAZRGT010000068.1:0-28276 GCA_045644325.1 Eubacteriales bacterium
TCACAACTCATTAAGCGCGCAAATATGGGTTCGTAAGTCCCGCCGTGCTTGCCGCAAAGCGGTTGGGTGCCTTATTTCGTACCGTTTGCAAAACGCAGAACCCCTTGCTGTTGCTTGCAACAGCAATCTTTTGCGCGCAAGCTGTGCAATGATTTATCGTACCCCGATTACAAAAATATGATAAAAAATTGAAAAACATCGTAACCTTTTTCAAAAAACGGTGTCTATGTAGGTGAAAAGACTTTTCGGAAAGGAGAAAAGCTATGACAGATGAAAAGATAATTGAACTGTTCTGGTCGCGGGATGAACGCGCGCTTGACGAAACGCAGAGAAAGTATAAAAACCTCTGTATGTACGTTGCGGCGCAGATACTTACCTCAAACGAGGACCGCGAGGAATGCTTCAACGACTTGCTCCTCTCGCTCTGGAATTCGATTCCGCCCGAGAGACCGAAGAATCTCCGTCCCTACGTAGGCAAAGCGATGCGCAATCACGCGCTCAACCGTTCGCGTGACAACAATGCCTGGAAGCGCGGAAAGAATTACTACACAGTAGGCGAGGAATACCTTGAAACGATCGAGGACGGGTGTAATCTTGCGGATGAATTCGAGGCAAAGCGCGCGGGCGAGGTGTTAAACAAAGTTCTTGACACGCTTGGCAAGGATGACAGGCGCATATTTATAATGCGCTTCTATCTCGGAATGAGCATCGGCGACGTTTCGCATCAGCTCGGATTCGGAGAAAGCAAGGTCAAGGTTTCTATCCACAGAACGCGCAAGAAGCTCGCAGATATGATGAAAAAGGAGGGGATCATAATATGAGTGCAGGTCTCGGATTTAAGGACAAACGCTTTCTTCAAACGCTTGAATACATTGACGATGAGTATATCGAAGACGTTTTCAACGTATTGAAAGAGCCCGATATGGCGAGGACGGAGTATAAGAAGCCGTCACCCTTCAAGTACCTGAAGCAATACCTCGCCGCCGCGGCTTGTATACTTGTACTCTCACTTTTGATACCAGTATTCGGGTACGTTGCAGAGGTTATCGGTTCAATAGCGGCGGGAACGGGAAGTGCTACCTCTGAAGTAACAGAGGCACCGCTATACGAAGAAACGGAAACAGCGGCGCAAGAGGAAACCACCGCAGAGCCCGCTCCGAATTTTCAATTCAGTGATGTAAAAATCGTAGCGGATAACACCGAGTCAATCAATCCCGTTTCGGTTCGTATCGGTTATACATGGTATAAGGATGAAAAATCAGTATGGACGGAAGAGATCGCGGGATGGTCATATATTATCAACAACGAGAAGTACCGATACGAGAAGCTCCCCCATCTGACGCTTGATCGAATAATCTCAAGCATACTCCTCGAAAACATAACGATCTCGAACTTTACGGTATATAGCGCTAATTGGGAAAAATCGGAATACTCCTTCGATAACCTATACGAGCTTTCAAACCTTCCCGCAGGTGATTACATTATCGTCGGAATAGAAAATGAAAATATTCCGTTTGATCAGCCTCATTCAGTGATAGGTGAATATGATTATAAGATCAAAAAATCCGCGATCGTTTTCGGACTTACCGTAACCAATCTGACCGTTGCCGTCAATGATCTTGAATATTTGAAATTCACCACCGATCTTGAAGATATTGACTATGATACGATGCTTGAAGTCAAAAACGCATGGGCGAGATTCAAGTCTCCTGGGGATTCAGACTTCGCATACGATCAACTGTTTAACAGTGAGTATTTCTTTAATTACGGATATTTGGGAAGAAGTAACAAAGCCGTTGTGATAGCAACATTCACTCTAAAACAACGCAAGCCTATTTCAATGGAGTTAGTTTACGATCTCATAATCGAGATCTATGTCTACACTGATGGAAATATCATTTCGCTTGAAGATGCTTACAAAATGAAAATAATATCTTACGAAGATACGCAAAAATTCAAGAGCAGAAGCGAAAAATATGAGAGTCTCAGATTTTGGTACAGTACAAGAGAATCCGAGCAGACTGATCGGTAATCCTCTCCCCCTCGGCGCAAACGCGCCGAGGGGCGTTTTTGTAATATAGGTATTGATTTTTGAGGTCTTTCCTTGTATAATAAAGATAAATTAAATTATTTTCCTACAATACGTGACCTGACTGTATCAAACGGTGTCTATGTAAGTGAAGGGACATTTTGGAAAGGAGGACGGCATATGACCGATGAAAGGATAATCGAGCTATTCTGGGCTCGCGACGAAAAGGCGATCACGGAGACCGAGCGGAAGTATAAGGATCTTATGCTTTACGTTGTTTCCAATATTCTCGCTTTTAAGGAAGACCGAGAGGAATGTGTAAACGATACGCTTCTATCGCTTTGGAACAACATTCCGCCCGAGAGGCCCGAAAACTTTCGTGCTTACTTAGGCACAGCAGCGCGAAACCACGCGCTCAACCGCTCGCGCGACTTAAACGCCTGGAAGCGCGGCGGAAACGTAAAGATCGTGGGGGATGAATTCCTCGAAGGCGTTGAAGACGGGCGCGATCTCGCCGAGCAGTTTGAAGCCTCGCGCGCGGCGGAGATCATAAACCGAACTCTCGAGGGGATGCGCAAGGACGACAGAAAGATATTCGTTATGCGTATATATCTGAATCTCCCGGTCGCGGATATCGCGATGCAGACGGGATTCGGCGAGAGCAAGGTAAAAATGTCGCTCTCGAGAACGCGCAAAAAGCTTGCCGACATACTCGCAAAGGAGGGGATCACGGTATGAAAAACAACGGCGTATTTACAGACCGCAGGCTTCTGCAGGCGATCGATCTTATCGATCCGAAATTTATAGCCGAGGTCTTTGACGATCTTAAGGTGCCTGACACGTCGAAGGGATACGTTTCGGACAAGCGCGGACTGCACCGTGCATACAGGCAGTTCCTTGCCCTCGCCGCGTGTCTGATCTTGCTTTCCGCCGCTTTCCCGATCGCGCATTACGTGCTTGTTAATTATGACTTCCAGGCAGGCGGTTGGGGAAGCGAATCGGCGGCTGAAACCACCAACGGAACGTACGACAAGTATATTCTGACGGAGGATGATCTTGCTGAATTGAACGAAGCATATTCAAATTGGATTAAAGGTGCATTGTTTGCGGATTCAATCGAAGAAGCGATGACACAAAAGACCGGTGGTGTATACATTGGAAAATTCGGCGAATGTATAGTTTTTGTTTATGCAGACAACCCTGCAATTGATCTGTATGCAGATTCCTTTTTGGTATGCTATCAAACTGAAATAATTTCTTTAGAAGAAGCAGTTACTAAAGAACTACTCTCTTCCAGAGACTTAGATATCATCAATGATATTTATGAAACAAACATTAAACCATTTACAACGAGAAGAAAAAATTTTGATGCATAAGGAGAAAATAATGTTCAAGAAATTTGTTGTTTTTATATTATTTTTCTGCATTTGTTGCAGCAGTACAACCATATGCAATTGCTACGCTGCAGATATGACATTTACTAAATTAGCAACGGATACTGATGCTGATTTCAGTGATGATAAAATATTAGTAGTTTTAGATAACGAAAGCAGTTTGAAATTCAAAGATTATAGCGAAAGTGATTTTGGATCCATTGCCTGCACAAATGTAACCAAATTAACAAAACATTCTGAAGTTGCAGCCAAATTAGCAGTTGATAACATTGTTAGACACGTTACCCAAGGCGAACCTCTCAGGGAAATCAATAGCCAGATCAGCAATTTTAATCAAATTTTGTGTTTAGAAATCTCCAATCCCGGGAAAAGTAACATAATCAAAGCAGTCAACAAGCTAAATAAAATGGACAACATTTTAGTTGCTTGCCCGAACTTCAAAATCACTTCATTTCAAACGAGCAACGATCCTCATTCTTTAGACTACCAGCCTGAATCCGTTGATTATGTTGATTATTTGGAATCAATTGAATTATACAAGGCTTGGGATATTACCGTCGGTTCTTCAAATGTTACAGTAGGTGTTTTAGATTCCGGTATAAGTGAACATCCAGATTTAAATGGCAATCTTCGCACCGATCTATTTGCTAATTGTATTACGTCAGCACCTGGTGCCGTCGCAGCCGTCCCTTACGACAATTGCGGACACGGAACAGGCGTTGCCGGAATCATCGGTGCGGTTGGCAACAACAACATTGGACTTAGCGGTATATGTTGGGACGTTTCTTTAGTTTCAATTAAAGTAACAGATGAGAACGGCGATGGTTACACTTATGATTTAGTTGAAGGCATTGAATATGCCATTTCTAAAAACATTGATATTCTTAACATTAGTCTCGGTACCCCAGATGAACTTTCTGACAGTGAAGCAATTTATTCTCAAACACTATTCAACGCCGCTATAAGTAATTATAACGGTTTGGCTGTGTGTGCTGCGGGCAATGAGGGTGTGAACAACGACGATCGGGCTGAATTTTTACTAAACGAAAGTAATAATGTGATTTATGTTGGTGCCAGTACCAGCTTGGATGGCAAGCTTTCCTCTTCCAATCACGGAATCAAAAGCGTCGATTTATTCGCTCCAGGTCAGGCAGTTTTAAGCACAATGAGTTTAGATGTATGTCCTGACGACTACAGACACGACACTATGTTTGCTCCGCATTATAATCAAGAAGATGTAGGTTACCATTTATTTAGTGAAACATCATTTGCCACGCCTTTTGTCAGCGGAGTAGCGGCATTAATGCTTTCAATCAATCCAAATTTAAGTACCGCTCAACTGAAAGATATTCTTTTGAGAAGTGTTGATGTAAAAGATGGTCTTAAGCCGTACTGTTTAACCGGCGGAAGACTAAATGCATATAAAGCTGTTTCTACTTCGTCGAATCTACGTTTTGATTACAGATATTCTTATAATTCATTGGATGATTATTCGCACGGCGTGATATGTGATACTTGCGAGTGTTCATGTCGCAACGATGATTATTCATGCGGAAGCGGTTGTGATTTTGGTTGCGACCCGTGCGAGGAGTGCCATCTTTATTATACCGAACTACATTATTGGACTTATTGGATAATTCAAGGAAATGCGTTATATCACACCGCAAGATGCAGGGATTGTGGATATAGTAAAATGACAGCACATAACTGGGTATCATCGGGTTCTGTTTATGTTTGCACACTTTGTGAGATGACATCAACTTACGCCCCTATAATTCCCGCTGCTCTCCCACCTGTTAACGATGAACAAGACCTAATCGAGTAACATTTTCCCCCCTCGGCGCAATGCGCCGAGGGGCATTTTTTATTCTTCGGCATAAGATATAGAGTGAATACATCGGAGGAGGTTTTTTATGGAACAGAATCAGAATCGCAGAGAGGCTATGCCGGGGCGGGGGTATCTTATCGTTTCGGTGCGTGCGGGCGAGGGGGCGATTCCGCTTGAGGGTGCGCTTGTAACGCTTCGGGGCGGTGAGGCAGTTGAGGGGGATGCTATTGCGTCCTTTATCACCGATCAGAGCGGCAATACACCGCGGATCACGCTTCCCGCGCCGCCGAGGGCGAACAGCGAGCGACCGAACGGCGGTCTCCCCTACGCCTCGTACAACGCGGATATTTCGCTTGACGGCTACTACTCGAATCTCTACACCAACATTCCTATTTTCGACTCGATAACCTCGGTGCAGACTGTTTATCTCGTTCCTCTGCCCGAGGACGGAGGACGCGGCGGCGACGAGGAATTCATTTTCGACGCGCGGACGGGCGAGAGACTGCGGGGTGAGGTCGATGAATAATCCCGCAGCGCTTCCCGTCATTCCCGAATTCGTCACTGTCCACCTCGGCAGACCGACCGAAGCGGCGAGGAACGTGACGGTGCCGTTTCTCGAATACGTATCAAACGTTGCATCTTCAGAAATTTATCCCACATGGCCGGAGAACGCGCTCCGCGCAAACATTTACGCGCAGGTATCCTTTGTGCTCAACCGTATTTACACCGAGTTCTACCGCTCGCGCGGTTACGATTTCGATATTACGAATTCGACCTCGATAGATCAGTCCTTCGTTGAGGGGCGAGAGATATTCGACAACATACGCGAGCTTGCCGCAGAGCTTTTCGACAGCTACGTAACGCGCGGCGGGAACGTCGAACCTTATTTTACGCAATACTGCGACGGCGACGAGGTCAGATGCAACGGGCTCGAGCAATGGGGCACCGTCCCTCTCGCCGAGCAGGGGCTTACGCCCTTTGAGATACTTCAATACTACTACGGCGACGATATAGGAATCCGTTCAAACGTACCTGTCGAGAACGCCGGTCCGTCCGCACCCGAGATACCTCTGCGCGAGGGAATCACCAACAATGACGTCAGAACTGTCCAGGTGCGGCTCAACCGCATCTCTCGCAATTATCCCGCCATACCGAAGATCATACGCGCTGACGGCATTTTCGCGGACGACACTACGGCGGCAGTCCGCGCTTTTCAGGAGACCGTCGGACTTACGCCCGATGGAGTCGTCGGCAAGGCGACTTGGTATGCTATTCTCTTCTTTTACAATGCCGTAAAGCGGCTCAACGAGCTTGATTCCGAGGGTATCGCCCTACAGGAGGTCACACAGCAGTATCCGGGTGTTCTCGCGCCCGGCGCAAGCGGTAATGCGGTTGAGAATCTTCAGTTTTATATTAATTACGTATCAGACTTTTATCCCGCGATTCCCTCGGTCACCCGCGACGGTGTTTACGGTCCCGAGACCGAAAATGCGGTGCGGCAGATACAGTACGTTTTCGGACTTTCTCCCGATGGCGTTGTTGGCGAGCGAACTTGGAATGCGCTTTACAACGCCTATCTCGGCATAGTTTCGACTATTCCGCTTGAATACAGAGAAGCCTCGGGCGTGCCTTTTCCCGGTGCTTCGCTTCGAATCGGCAGCGAGGGCGAGGACGTTTTGCTCCTGCAGCAATATCTCAACAGAATTGCAGAGGATTATCCCGAGATCCCCGAGGTCGGCGTGACGGGTTATTTCGGAAATCAGACCGAGGCTGCTGTCATTGCGTTTCAGCAATATTTCGGTACAAGCGCGCAGAGCGGTGTCGTCGATGCAGTAACGTGGGATGAGATAGTTGACGTTTTCGATGACGTTACGGGCGCCGACAGCGTTCGCGAGGGTCAGTATCCCGGTTATCCGGTTGAGTGAGGTGAATTATGGCAACTAATATGCGAACAGAAGAAGCGGCGAGAAGGAATTTACAGAAATATCTGCGACAGCTTGCTTATTTTGATGAAAACATTCCATTCATTCCGATAGACGGAAACATCGGAAGCTCAACTACCGAAGCTCTCCGCGCTTATCAGGCGCGGCGCGGTCTGCCCGTCACCGGTGTAGCCGATCAGGAAACGTGGGAGGCACTTTACGAGGATTATCTCATATCCCTTGAAGAGGAAGCTCCGCCCTCTCGATTTTCGCCCTTCCCATCCGAGCCGAGGGGGTACGCCTTGAAGCTCGGGGATGAGGGCTTTGCCGTCGCCGCGGTTCAGCATATGCTTGAAGAGATTTCGGTATTCTTTCCGATAACTCCGATCGAGGTCACGGGCATTTACGATGAGGCGACGCGTGATGCGGTCAGCGAGGTTCAGGCGAGGTATCTTTTACCTGTAACGGGAGAGGTCGATAAGCTGACTTGGAATGCGCTCGTCAGGCTTTACGATTCCGCACATCTTTATCAATAGCGAATAAAAAAACGCCGTTCAGATTAAAATATATTAAAAACGAACGGCGGTAAAGGATATGAAAAATAAGTTTACTCAAATGGCGCAAAGCACTCTATCGGGTGCGCTCGCTTTCGCCCGCGACCTCGGGCACACATATATCGGCTCGGAGCATCTTCTTCTCGGTCTTCTTTCGGTCGGCGATTCATCGGCATCGCGATTTCTTTATGAACGAGGAATAGATGCCGACAGACTTCGCGAGGTGATATGCAGAATAGCGGGCACTTCCCTCCCCACCTCGCTGATGCCCTCCGATATGACTCCCAAAACCAAAAAGATCATTGAAAGCTCCGCTATAATCTCAAAAAAATACGGGCAAAGCTATATCGGCACGGAGCATATACTTCTTGCGATACTTGAAGAGCGCGACTGCGTGGCGGTCAAGATGCTCGAATCTCTCGGCATAAGGACGGCTGATATACGGCAGGATATCGCAACGTTTCTTGAAGGGCTGGCGGAGATTTCGCCCGCGTTACGAAAAAATGACGACAGCGAGGCTCACGGCATTCTGCGTAAGATGCCTACTCTTGCAAAATACGGTCGCGATCTTACGGAAACCGCCGAGGAAGGCAGAATTGATCCCGTAATCGGCAGAGATAGCGAGAGCGAGCGCGTGATTCAAATTCTTTGCAGAAGAACGAAAAATAATCCGTGTCTTGTAGGCGAGCCCGGAGTCGGTAAAACCGCGGTCGTCGAGGGATTGGCGCAGAAGATCGCGGACGGGAACATCCCCGACCTGCTTTCGGGCAAGAGGATCGTTACCCTCGACATTCCGGCTATGATCGCGGGTGCAAAGTATCGCGGTGAGTTTGAGGAGCGGCTCAAAGCCGTGATGGAAGAGGTCAAGGGGAGCGACGATGTCATTCTATTTATCGACGAAATCCACACGATCGTCGGTGCGGGCGCGGCGGAGGGTGCGGTCGATGCGGCAAACATCCTCAAGCCCGCCCTTGCAAGAGGCGAGATACAGCTCATCGGAGCAACAACTCTTTCGGAATATCGAAAGCATATCGAGAAGGATGCCGCGCTTGAGCGAAGATTTCAGCCGATAAACGTCGGTGAGCCAAGCGAGGAAGACGCTATCAATATTCTTCGCGGTCTGCGCGACAAATATGAGGCTCATCACGGCATTCGGATAACCGACTCTGCGATCGATGCCGCAGTCAGGCTTTCTGCAAGATATATCAGCGACAGATTTCTGCCCGACAAAGCGATCGACCTGATAGATGAATCGGCAAGTGGCAAACGTATTGCCTCGCACGCTATGCCCCCTGATCTGAAGGAAATCGAGACCGAGCTCAACCGTGTCATCCACGACAAGGAGGAGGCGATCGGCAATCAGCAGTTTGAGCGTGCCGCGGCACTACGGGATGAAGAAAAAATGTTACGCACACGATACGCAGAGCTCGAAAGCTCTGTCGAAAAGCTCGGCAAAGTCAAGAATGACGACGAGCTGTCCGCCGATGATATTGCCCGCACGCTGACCGAATGGACGGGAATTCCCGTTTCCGAGCTTACCGCCAGCGAAAGCGAAAAGCTTTCGGGACTTTACAGCAAGCTTTGCGAGCAGGTGATCGGTCAGGAAAAGGCTTGCGAGGCGGTTGCCTCCGCAATAATCAAAGGCAGAACGGGACTCGACCGAGACAGCGGTCCGATAGGATCTTTTATATTCCTCGGGCAAAGCGGCGTTGGAAAAACCGAGCTTTGCCGAGCGCTCGCGCGGATACTGTTCGGTTCGCAGAAATTTCTCATTCGGTTTGATATGTCGGAATATATGGAAAAGCACAGTGTTTCAAGACTTATTGGTTCGCCTCCCGGTTACGTCGGCTACGGCGAGGGAGGACAGTTGAGCGAGGGTGTGAGGCGGCGGCCTTATTCGCTGATACTTTTTGATGAGATCGAAAAAGCTCATCCCGATATATTCAACATTCTTCTGCAGATACTCGAAGACGGCGTGCTTACCGATTCGCAAGGCAGAGCGGTGGATTTCAAAAATACCGTTATTATAATGACTTCCAACCTCGGCGCGCAGTATAGAAGAACCTCATCCCTCGGCTTTTCCGCTGACGATAAAAGCACAAATCAAGCAGGTGAGGAAAGAGTTATGCGAGCCTTGCGCGAGGCGTTCCGTCCCGAATTTCTCGACAGAGTTGACGAATGCATTTACTTTTCTCCTCTTTCACCCGAAAGCATTCAAGAGATCTGCAAGCGGCAGTTAGATCATCTCGTGGGCAAGCTTTCATTGAAAGCAATCGAGCTCTCATTCAGCCCCGACGCAGTTGAATTCATCTCTGAAAGTGCGAAAGCAAACGGAGGTGCGCGTCATATAAGACGGCGGATATCAAGGCTTTGCGAGCGTCCCATATCAGAAAAAATACTCTCGGGAGAGGTAACAAAGGGATCAAAAATCACGCTGAAAGCAAGCGAAGACGGAAATGAGCTTGATATAGTCATTCAATAGCAAAAAATATCGACTCGGACATATGTTTTTTGCAATTTTCTGTTGACAAACTTTCTCCTTCGTGCTATAATTTTTATATTAATTCAAAATTCACTCACAAAAAGGAGATAGTTATGACACAGACTAAAGAATATCTTGCAAGTGTAATGGCTGAAGTCGAGCAGAGAAACCCCGGCGAAGCCGTGTTCCATCAGGCAGTTAAAGAGGTGCTTTCCACCCTTTCCCCCGCGCTTGACGCTCATCCCGAATATATCGATGCCGAGATCGTTCGCCGCATCGTTGAGCCCGAAAGAATGGTTATGTTCCGCGTTCCGTGGGTAGACGACAACGGTAAGGTTCAAGTAAACCGCGGCTTCCGCTGCCAGTACAACTCCGCTATCGGTCCTTACAAGGGCGGTATCAGACTTGACCCGAGCGTTAACGCATCCGTAATCAAGTTCCTCGGCTTTGAGCAGATCTTCAAGAACGCTCTCACCTCCCTTCCCATGGGCGGCGGCAAGGGCGGCTCCGACTTCAATCCCAAGGGTAAATCCGAGGGCGAGATCATGCGCTTCTGCCAGTCCTTTATGAACGAGCTCTTCCGCCACATCGGTCCCGACACCGACGTTCCCGCAGGTGACAAGGGTACCGGCTCGCGCGAGATCGGATATATGTTCGGTCAGTACAAGAAGCTCACCAACGAATGGACCGGCGTTCTTACCGGTAAGGCGATCTTCTCCGGCGGTTCTCTCGCAAGAACTCAGGCTACCGGATACGGACTTTGCTACTTTGTAAACGAGATGCTCGCTTCCAAGGGTACTACTTTCGAGGGCAAGACCGTTGTTGTTTCGGGCTCGGGTAACGTAGCGATCTTCGCTGCAGAAAAGGCTATGACTCTCGGCGCAAAGGTCGTTGCAATGAGCGACCGCAGCGGATTCATCTATGATGCTGACGGAATCGATCTTGACCTTGTCAAGGAGATCAAGCTCGGCAAGAGAGGCAACCTCTCCGAGTACGCAGAGATTCGCAAGGACGCTAAGTACGCAGACGGTCCTCGCGGCATCTGGACTGTAAAGTGCGACATCGCGCTTCCCTGTGCTACCGAAAACGAGCTCTATCTTGAGGATGCAAAGGAACTTATCAAGAACGGCTGTATGCTCGTTGCAGAAGGCGCGAATATGCCCACCACTCCCGATGCTATCGAAGCTATCAAAGAAGCAGGACTTCTCTATGCTCCCGGCAAGGCATCCAATGCGGGCGGCGTTGCTACCAGCGGACTTGAGATGTCCCAGAACTCGCTCCGTCTCTCCTGGAGCTTTGACGAGGTTGACGAAAAGCTTCACGGCATTATGGTCAACATCTACAAGGCAGCATCCGAAACCGCAGAGACCTACGGCAAGCCCGGTGACCTTGTTCTCGGTGCTAACATCGCAGGCTTTACCAAGGTTGCAAACGCTATGCTCTGGCAGGGTATTTGCTAATCGAATATATAAAGAATCGCCTGACCTACGGGGTCAGGCGATTTTTTGTTATTATGCTTTTGTATAATCATCAAGTGCGCGGCAGAAGGCTCTGCCCGTATTTATAAGACGTTCTGCGGAAACCTTGTTATCATCCGTGCCGTAATGTGTGACCTCGAGAGTGAGAGCGAGCTTACAATCGGGGCGGAGATTGAAATACGTGCTGAAGGTGGGGGTTGTGTCCTTATTCCAGCTTACGTTGGGATAAACGTCATATTTCATATCATAAGTCATAGCATCACCGCCCAAGCGTGCTTCAAATAGCTTGCTGAAGCGATCAAATCTCGCCTCAAGCTCGGGGAACTTACGAACGACGTAAACTCGGTTGCTTCTTCCTATGCGATGAGAAGGAGCGTGGAAATCTATAGCGTAGGAAATATCTTTATCCTTTGCATAGTCAATAATTGCGCTCACTTCGGGATATACGTTATCCACAATGTAATCGCGGTTATGGTCGTGGGGATCGCGGTCCTTGCCTTGCTCGCCCTCGGTAACACCGTCGAAATCCACCATCGGAACAACGAATACCGATGTATCCTCAATAGGATTTGCAACGTATTCGCGGATCATTCCCTCAAGCACCCAGCTTCCGGGAGACTCGCAAGCGTGGTGGCGCGAGGAAAGAATAATATTCTTGCGTCCGCTTCCGATCTTGAAAGCGGGAACCTCTCTGCCCTTGAGACTTTTGCAAACGGTATACGGCTTTATGCCGAGCTCTTTCATCAGCATATTCAGGCGCGAGGGAGTATATAAAAGATCGTGGGCAAAGTAAACCTTATCCTCATCTGCACCGAAGGTATAGCTGAAAGCCGCACTGTCGATCGAGCTTTCCGTCCACGACCAATTGACAAGATCGTGGCTTATAGCCGCTCCGTAAGGACCAACCCACTCGTGATCAAGTCGAAAATTAAGTGTCTTGCCCGCCGCGCCTTCAACGCAGAATGTCCAATAATACGCCTTATCGCGTACCGTTCCGCGCATTTCATTGGTCAGATAAATATCATTTTCCTCTTGTTTTAAAAAGCGGATGTTTCCGCATTCAAAATCAGCGTGAATTATCATATTTTACATTCCTTATTAAAATGAACTTGCGGGAGCCGGGCAAAAGCCGGCTCCCGACTGTTTATACGTTAATTATTGGAAAGATTCAAGGATAGTTTCGATCTGGTTAGCCCAAGCTCTCGATTCAGTCTGAACTGTAGTGGTCCAAGCGGTAGGATAGCGGATCGCCTTCTGCCAAGCCTTATACGCAGTGAGGGTATTCGAGAAGATTCGCGCCATATCGAATACAACTGTTTCGCGCGCGATATCGAACATCTGCGCGGATACCTCCTCCTTCGAGTATCTGTACTGGAAGGAACGCTCGTAGAGCGCGGGGATTATGGTACGATGAGACTCGGATGCCATACATTCAAGGACAGCGCCCGAAATCTCAACGTCAACAACGTCAGCGGGCATGCTGTAAAGAGTGAAGGTGTTACCCATAATGGTTATGTATCCCGCCTGCGCGGCATCATACTTCGGAACGGGGAGTACACCGAAATCAACACCTGACTCAGAGAAAGCAATTGCGCGATGGCAACGTTCGGGCATAAAGAGAGCAAGCTCCTGACCGAAATACTGATGAGGATCGGTCTTTACGGTATGATGGATACCGTCATCGGTGTTTTCAAGGAATGCCTTGAGCTTCTGCTGAAGATTGAAGGTCTTCTCGCCGATAAACTCATCGGAAAGCTCAAACTTACCGTCAGTGCTATCAACGATGAAGATATCACTACCCCAAAGGAAAGGATCGAGGTGGAGAGTGTAAACGTAAAGACCTGCGCGGTCGCCAACGTCCTTGGTAGAGTTTCCGTTGGAATCGAGATAAATTCCCTTGCTCATCTCAAACATCTTGTCAAGAGTCCAAGTGCCGTCGTGAACGTACTGATAAGGAGATTCAAGCTTGAACTCGGTAAGAATCTCCTTGTTAAAGAACGTTACGTACATAGCGTAAATAACGTTTGCGGAGACGTCACCGGAGACGAAATAGAGCTTGTTATTGATGGTCGACTGCTCAACAAGGTTTGAAGGCCACCAAGGCTTATCAAAGTCGAGGTGGGGCACATTTGTCATATCATAGAAAAGATTCTGAACTGCGCAAAGACCCGAGGTATAGCTATATGCGGCAACGATATCGTAAGCCTTCTCGCCTGCCTCGATGCTGTTGCTTAGGAAATTTGCAAAGGGGGCTTCGTTGTTGGTATCGCCTGCGGTTCCTACAAACTTGAGCTGAACGTCAAGGCGATCCTCGACATTGCAGTTACGCTTATAGATAGCGTCGTTAACGATCTCGCCGTTTTCCTTCTCGGCGAAGAATTCTTCATAGTCGGCGTCATTCCAATGCAGTACGGTCACTTCCTGGTTGCCGAACGTCAAGGTGTCGGGGAGAGTGTCCTTGAGATAGCCCTCCGCATCATACATGCTTGTGGTTTCTTCGACCTCACCGGAAACGATGGGCGCTTGGGTTTCTGCCGAGGCAGTAGTTTCGGATCCCGTTTGAGTGTCTGCGCAAGCAACAGCGGCGGGTAAAAGCATAAAGGCTACCAAAAGCACGCAGAGCCAACGGACAAAACAAGTTTTTTTCATAAATACCTCCTAATATAATCAGAAAAGAATTATATTAATGGTATCATTTTTTTCTTATTTTGTCAAGACAACTTTGTGCCAAAAGAAGACAAATATTGCTATCCTTATGCATTTTCACATGCACGAAACATATACTTTATTTTTCTTCAAAAATCATATCAAGAAGCAGCTCGCCAATGCCAAGCGTGAGATCAGCCGCATATGGGAGAATGCGCATGGGAAGCTTTTTGAATTTGAGTTCAAAATTGAGAGGATTCGAATATCCTATCTCGCGAAGACCTCGGGAAGCAGCTTTCCAATCACCTGTGCCGTAGAAAGGAGGAAGATGCTCGTCCTCGGGACCCTGCCAGTTATCGTTGATATGAGTCATCGTAAGACGCTTTCCGATTTTGAGCAATTCAGTGTAGTGGTCAAGTTTTGCTTCGTGTGCGTGACCGAAATCCCAACAGATCTCAAGGCCGAGCGGATCAGCTATCTCGATCAATTCATCAGCGGTAGAGCCGTAGCGGTGACATCCCTGAGCCTGATGCGCATCGCGCATATTTTCGGTTACCAGCTTAAAGCTGGCTTTATCTGCAAGCGGAATATACTGATTATAGAACTCGATATTTTTCTGATACCAATACGTTTGATTTTCCTCACCCGCGGGCATTCTGCCATCGCCTACAGGATGAAGAACCGCGCGCTTAATGCCGAGTGCTTCTGCCATTTTTATAGTTTCAAGAACCTGCTCGTGAAGTATCTCCGGGGTGGCTGCTCTGAAAGGCAGGTGTCCCGAGACGATAAGCATACCGGTTTCATCCGCAGCTCTCTTTACCTCTTCGATCATATCCTGCCAATTCTTGCCGTACATATTAAGCGCGGCAACGAAATTGAAATCCATTGAGTCGAAGCCGTGTTCGTGAAGGAATCTGAGTCCCTCGGGTGGAGTAAACATATCCGCGGGCGGGAATGTTGTCGAAATCGGAAGTGTGTGTTTTTTCATAGTTTTATCCTCATTTTTCTTCAAAGATCATATCAAGTAACAGTTCTCCTATCGCGCGGACAAGGGATACGGCTTCCGGAAGAATGCGGAAAGGAAGCTTTTTGAGGTTCACCTCGAAATTGATAGGCTCGGAATAACCGATCTCTCGGAGTGCGCGGCAGGCTGATTCCCAATCGTTCGTTCCGTAGAACGGAGGCAGATGCTCATCCGAGGTTCCCTGCCAGTTATCGTTGATATGTGTCATCGTCAATCGTTTACCAATTTTGAGAAGCTCCGAATAGTGATCGCGATGCGCCGCGTGACCGTGTCCGAAATCCCAACAGATTTCAAGTCCGAGCGCATCTGCAAGCTCGATAAGTTCATCTGCCGTAGAAGCATAGCGGTGGCATCCCTTATCCTGATGCTGATCTCGCATATTTTCCGTGACAATCTGAATTCCGTAATTTCTTGCTATCGGCAGGTATCTGTTATAATATTCAACGTTCTTATCGAACCATTTCTTTCGGTTTTCGGGTGCGAATTTTTCCTTGGCATCGGTTATCGGGTGTATTACAGCGCGCTTGATTTCAAGCATTGACGCGATCTCAAGACCGATGAGTATATCCTTGTGAAGCTGTTCGTCGGTAGCGCCGCGAAACGGAAGATGCGCGGATATTACGATTATTCCCGATTCGTCAAGTGCCTTTTTGAATTCTGCGGTCTTTTCCCGCCAATCATCTCCGAATTGCGTCAAGAGCGATGGTATCGAAATGTCGATGGCATCAAATCCGCAATCAAGCAGGAATCGCGGAGAATCAACCGCCGGCATTTTTCCCTGAGGAGGATAGGAGACGGACAACGGTAGCTTATGGTTATTCATATCAGTTAATTCCTTTCATCAATCGCGTTTCGGTATGCCGCGAGCTTATCTGCGGACGGCTTATAATCAGCTTCAGAGCAGCAAGGCAGAGTCGGAGCATCGCCGTTTTTGCCGTAGAATGGAGTCAAGACGTCGTTTTCATAGAGAGCTCGGTCTTCCTCCCGGCGGAAATCGGGAATATCGAAGGCTTTATTTCCTTCAAGTACGCTTCTGTGAGCGAGAATAGCGACGGACGCCATCGTTGTTGCGAAATATTCGTCAAACTCGGGGCGGCGGTTTTCACGGATGCAAGAGATGAATTCACGGAAGACGTAGAAATCGCTGCCGCCGTGACCTGCCTTTTCGAGTAGCGGCTTATCCTCTTCTGGAAATTCGGGTTTATAGAAATTGTGTTCCTCCATTCCCTCGGGAACGTCCCATTTGTTATAATTGAGCATCACCTTGTTGCCGCTTCCGCGCACATTTTCGATCTGTCCGTATTCCCCGCAGATACGGTAGGAATTTTCGTGACAGCCAAACGCGGAGCATCCCGTGATGCGGAAGACCGAGCGGTCGTCATTTACGGTAGTGATGATCGCGGCGCGGTCACGGACATTGAGCGGACAAGTCACGTCCTCTGAGTAACCGTAAACGGGCATCGCGCTGACACGGACGGGACGCTGACCCGTGATATACATAAGCGGTGCGAGCGAATGGGTTATGTAATAAGTTCTCGGAATGTTATTTCTCCAATGCTCCGGCGAAGGGCGAAGCTTTACCACCTCAGCCATATTATTCGGATTGAGGGGATGGTTATACTCACCCTCGGCATAAAGCACGTGGCCGAGCGTGCCCTCACGGTAAACGCGGCGCATTTCCTGATTGAAGACCATAAACGGATAGTTCTCGGCGATCATATAGAAGGCACTGCTCTTCTCTGCCGCGCGGACGAGCTTTACTCCGTCAGCCATCGTGGTGTTACTTGTCGTTTCGCTGAGAACGTGGATGTTGCGCTCAAGACAGCGAACCGCATATTCGGCGTGTTCGTTAAAGTAGTTACAAAGCATAACTGCATCCATTGGATGCTCGATAAATTCATCAAAATTGCGATAAACGGTTATTTCGGGGGCAATCTTCAGGGCTTCTTCGATTCGTCTTTCGTCTTTTTCACAGACAGCGACGATCTCCGCGCCAGCGGCAAGCATACTTGTAAAAAGAGATCTGCCGCGTCCAAGGCCGAATACTCCAAGTCTGATCTTATCCATTTTAATTCTCCTTAAAGTTCAATTGCAACAGCGCCTTCGAAGGCTTTATATACCGTTTCAGCGTTATTTTCTACCCAAATGTTGTGATTTCTGCCCTCTTTTTCCGCGTACTGCTCGCCGTGCATTTCGCGGTAGCCTGCCGCTGAAATGGGTATGAGAACGGTTTTCGCGTTTACTTCGCGGTAAAAGTCGATATTATATGCATCGCAAAGACCGTGATGCGGCATTTGGAGGATATCGCAAGCGAGGTTGCCTTTATATCTCCACGCGGTGATCTGCATAGTTCTTCCGTATGCGTCACCGGTGAACATTATCTTTTTATTTTTCGTTTGAACGGTAAAGATCAATGAGACAAGATTGGCGTTTCCACCGCCGGTATTAAGGATGCTGCAATCATCGGGGACGAAAAGGAATTCGATCTCTATACCGTCAATATTGATTTTTTCACCGCGATAGGGGCGGTGTTCCTCGGCGGTAAACGCAGAGGATATCTTTGACATCTGGGCGCATGCGTTTTCAAGTTTGCGTGCCTTGCCGTCCTTGCCAACGAATTCAAGTGGAAACCAATACAGGATTTTTCCAACTGTAAGGCGGCAGGTCAGCTTTGGATTTACTGCAAGCTCGCGCAGGGCACCGTAGTGGTCGACGTGCGGGTGCGTAACGATCCAGAGATCGACGTGAGGTATTTCCGCGGCACTGTTCTTGCGAAGAAGCGAAAGTATTTCCTCCGCATCATCACCGTAGCCGCCGTCTATAACTATGATTTTGCCGTTCTCGCTGACGATTATATATCCCATTCCGGCGGCGGGCCAACCGGATGATCCTCCGAATTCGCCATCGTAAAGCGAGGCGTTGGTTCTGTACTGAATTAACTTTTCCATATCAATATTCCTTTCTGCAAGGTAACAAGAAAATGATACCACTATTACAGCGTTTTGTCAAGTGATTTTTCTGAATTCGGTAGGAGACATCCCCACCTTTTCCTTGAAAGTGCGACTGAAATTGCTTTCATCCGAAAAGCCGCAAAGATCAACGATCTCCTTGATGCTTTTATCAGTCGAGGATAATAGCTTTTTCGCCACGGAAAAGCGGCAGATAATAAGATATTCAATTGGTGAATATCCAGTCACGCCCTTGAAAATATGCGAAAGGTGGGAGGTGCTTATATGATATTCAGAAGCAAGTGCGGATAAAGTGAAATGCTCGGCGTAATCTCTCTCAAATCTTCCTTGAATTTCGCGTACGATCTCGGTATTCGTGTTTTCGTTCTCAAGAAAAAGCCTCGGGCGGGCACGGTAAAGGTAAACGAGCAGACACATCAGCATCGAGTCGAGTGCCTTCTCATACATCGGAGGCTTTTCGAGATACTCGCACGCCATCCTTTTCATCAAAAGCGAAATTTGGTTTTCATCCTTTTTGAAATCTATAACGCGGTCAAAGCCGCCGCCTCGGTTGATAAGGATAGAAGATAGAATATAGTTATCCGTTCCGAGAACGACATCGGGAGAGATAAGCAGAGTAAATCTGCGGTACTCGGGCGTCAACACGCGGACGGAATGCTCCTCAAAGCGGCTGAACACAAGCAGAGAGCCCTCTCCCGCCTCTCTTTCCTCGCCGCCGACGTTTACCAATATCCTTCCCGATATAACGTAAAGCAGCTCGTGGGCATCGTGAAAATGGCGTAAAAAACCCTTTACGTCATCCGAGTATTTTGCACTTAAAATATACATTTACAACCTCCGTGCGCGATTTACATACTAATTATATCATATTTCCTATTATTTTGCAAGGTTTACATATCAATTTGCAACATTTTTATAACGTAACGGCTTTGCATTGTTTTATAATTATTATGTATAATAATTTAATATTAGGAGGACAAACCTGTGAACAGAAAAGTATATACCTCAAAAGACGAATTTATAAAACAAAATGAAGAGCTAGGCACGGCTCTGCCTTACTCGGAGGACACTTCTATACTTCGCGAATCGGTTACAGTCGGAAGCAAGACTGTGCCTAACCGTCTCGCGTGTCAGGCGATGGAGGGATGCGACGGATGCTTTGACGGTGCTCCCGACGAGTTGACCTTCAGAAGATATAAGCGACTTGCCGAGGGCGGATCGGGTATTATCTGGTTTGAAGCCACCGCTTGCCGCGAGGATGGCAGAGCAAATCCCCGTCAGCTTTGGATAAAAAAGGATAACCTTGACAGCTTCAAAAAGATCGTCAACGATATCCGCGAGGATTCGATGAAAGCTAACGGCTACGCGCCGCTCATCATTATGCAAGCTACACACTCGGGCAGATACAGCAAGCCTCACGGAACCCCCGAGCCTTTGATTGCTTATAACAATCCTATTTTTGAGGGTAACGCCCCCATCGACAAAAGCCGTATTCTTTCAGATGACGAGCTTGACAGGATCGGCGAGGCTTTGATCGAATCCTCACGTCTTGCAGAAGAAGCGGGATTTGACGGAGTAGACGTTAAATGCTGTCACAGATACATCAACTCCGAGCTTCTCTCCGCTTATGAGCGTAAGGGAAAATATGGCGGCAGCCTTGAAAACAGAACGAGACTTTTGAGAGAAAGCATTGCGGGAGCTATGCAGGTAACAGGCTCTGATTTTATAGTTTCCTCAAGACTTAACGTATATGACGGATTCCCCTATCCTTACGGGTTTGGCGTATCCAAGGACGGCGGCACGGATTTCGATCCCACGGAGCCCACTTGGCTTCTTCGTGAGCTTTCAAATATGGGTGTTGAGCTTCTCAACATCACTATGGGCAATCCTTATTTCAATCCTCACGTTAACCGCCCCTTCGCACTCGGCGGATATGATCCGGGCGAGCATCCGCTCGAGGGCGTTGCAAGAATGCTAAACGGCATTGCTGAACTTAAAAAGCAGGTCCCCGAGATGAAGATCATCTCCTCCGCCCTCTCCTATCTCGGCGCGATTGCACCCGAGGTCTGCGCGGGATTCATCAAGGACGGCGGATTCGACTTTTGCGGATTCGGAAGAACCATTCTTGCTTATCCCGACTATGCAAGAGACATTCTTGACAGCGGTAAAATGAAAAAAGAAAAGATCTGTATTTGCTGTTCCAAGTGCTCCGAGCTGATGCGCTCGGGCTGGACTCCAGGATGCGTTGTCCGCGATAAACTTTACACCGATCTTTATCGCGAATTCAAGGGAGGCAAATAATGAAGCACGTTCTTATCAGCGGATGCACTCGCGGAATCGGCGCGGCTTGTGTTAAGAAGTTTCTTTTGAACGATTGGGTCATCACTGGAATGGGCAGAAGCGATGAAAATCCTTTTTCCGATTATTCCTCGATATTCCATTACGTTCAGGGCGATCTTTCATCTACCGAAGACAGAAAAAGATTCGTTATGGAGGCATTTTATACATTCGGAAAGATAGACGCTCTCGTAAACGTCGCGGGAGTTGCACCGCTCGAGCGCAAGGATCTCCTTGAAATGACCGAGGAAAGCTACGACCGAGTTATGAATATCAATACCAAGGGAACGCTTTTCCTTACTCAAGAGGTTGCCAAAAAAATGATAAACAACCCCATTGAAAACGGAATTCGCGGTCATATTTGCAATATTTCATCCCTTTCAGCTTATACGAGCTCGACCAGCCGCGGCGAATACTGCATTTCAAAAGCGGGCGTTTCGATGATAACCAATCTTTTCGCCGACAGACTTGCAGAATACGGAATTCCCGTAAACGAGGTGCGTCCCGGCATTATCGCAACGGATATGACATCTAAAGTCAAGGGCAAGTACGACGATCTGATTGAAGGTGGCTTATTGCCGATCGCCCGTTGGGGCGAGCCCGAGGATATCGCGGACGCCGTATATGCGCTTTGCTCAGGTGCACTCCCCTACGTTACAGGGCAGTCCCTCGACGTTGACGGTGGATTCCATTTAAGGAGATTATAATGAAAACTTATTCCTTTGATGCCGTGGTGATCGGCAGCGGGGCGGCGGGATATGCAACCGCTTGCAATATAGGCAAGATCGGCAAAAAGAGCGTTTGCATCGTGACCGAGGGCGTAAATTCGGGCACGTCGAGAAACACGGGAAGCGATAAACAAACCTATTACAAGCTTTCGCTTGCGGGCGGCACGCCCGACAGCGTTCGTGAAATGGCTCAAACCCTGTTTGACGGAGGTTGTGTTGACGGAGATAATGCACTTTGCGAGGCTGCACTTTCCTCAAGATGCTTCCTCGATCTTTGCTCTGCGGGAGTTCCCTTCCCGTCTAACCGATACGGCGAATATATCGGTTACAAGACCGATCACGATCCCAAAGCGAGAGCGACAAGTGCAGGCCCGCTGACCTCAAAGTTTATGACCGAGGCTCTCGAAAAACGCGCAAGCCAGCTTCAGATCCCGATATTTGACAAGCTTTATGCTACAAAGATACTAAAGAACGAAGGCGAGGTCTGCGGTCTTCTCTGCTTTGATCTTGACAGCGGCGATTACGTTGCTTTCAAGTCACCGAACGTAGTTCTTGCCACGGGCGGACCTGCGGGAATTTACGCTGACAACGTTTATCCGATATCGCATCACGGCTCGACTTCGCTTGCGCTGAACGCGGGAGCGGCGCTTCAGAATATGACCGAATGGCAATACGGTCTCGCTTCAAAGAATCCACGATGGAACGTTTCAGGAACTTATATGCAAGTGCTTCCGCGCCTTATTTCGGTCGACGAATCGGGCAAGGAACGCGAATTCCTATGGGAATTCTTCTTCGAGCCTTACGAAGCGCTGTCTATGCTCTTTTTAAAGGGATATCAATGGCCCTTTGATATCAATAAGGTCGCGGACGGCTCGTCGGTCATTGATCTTCTCGTTTACAGAGAAAGTGTTCTGCGAGGCAGAAAGGTATATCTTGATTATACAAAAAATCCTTTCGGATTTGAAAATATAGAATACGAAAAGCTTTCCTCCGAGGCTTATGAATACCTTAAAAAAGCCGACGCTTGCTTTGGCACTCCGATTGAGCGTCTTGAAAAGATGAATAGTCCTGCGATTGAGCTGTACAGGTCAAAAGGTGTCGATATATCAAAAGAATACCTCGAGATTGCGCTGTCTGCACAGCATTGCAACGGAGGTGTTGCGGTAAATTCGGATTGGGAAAGCCGCGTACTTGGACTTTACGCGGTCGGCGAGGTTGCGGGAACTCACGGTATAACAAGACCGGGAGGCAGCGCGCTGAATGCGGGTCAGGTTGGTGCTTTACGCGCCGCGGAGGAGATCACCGCAAGAGATAATTCGGTAGACAGCGAGGCGTTTGATGCCATCCTTGAAGAATCCCTCAGCCGTTCGATCGAACTGTCGGCTGATGCAGCCTCCCCGATCGATCTCAAAAGCAGACTTATGACAGCTCGCCGTAAGATGAGCGCGTGCGCAGGAGCCATCCGAAACACCGCAGAAATGGAACGCTATCTCGCCGATATAAAGAGCGCGATTTGGCTGATCCGCAACATCCGGACATTACCGAGCACGGAGGATATTTTGTACTGCTATCTCTTACAAGATACGCTTACCGTTCAAGCGGCTGTGCTCACCGCGATGATAGATTTTGCAAAGAAATTTTCATTCTCACGCGGATCGGCTTTATATACCGACGATGCGGGCGATGCTCCAATGGGACTTGAAGACATTTTCTTCTATACTCTCCCCGAAAAAGATTCGCACAAGCGAGTAATTCAATCCGTCGAGCTTCGCGGAATCGACTTTTTCTGCTCTCGCAGATTCGTCCGCAAGATGCCGGCTGAGGAAGATTGCTTTGAAAAGGTATGGAGCGAATACAGAGAAAGAAAGGGTTTATGATGAGATCAATTTATTTATGTAATAAAAAGAACAGCGTTGAAAGCGTCTACGCAGACAGCTTTGATAAATTACCCGAGGTTGATGGGCACGTCTTTACCTCTGCGGAGGTTCTTGCCGCTCCCGAAAGCTTTAAGGATGTTGAATACGTCTTTTCCACCTGGGGAATGCCCTCGATGACAGAGGAGGAGATCCAAAAATGTTTTCCTTCCCTCAAATGCGTTTTCTACGCCGCAGGAAGTGTGCAAGCCTTTGCTCGCCCATTCCTCGCTTGCGGCGTAAAAGTATTCAGCGCTTGGGCAGCGAATGCAGTACCCGTTGTTGAATACACGCTTGCGCAGATCATTCTCTCAAACAAGGGATTTTTTGCCCATTCAAGAGAGATGAAAAAAGGCAACCGTGAGGCAGGACGGCTGATGAAAAACGGTTATCCCGGAAATTACGGTGAAAACGTTGGTATCATCGGAGTCGGAATGATCGGTTCGCAGGTTGCCGAAAGATTGAAGGCGTATAAGCTGAACGTCCTCGCGTTCGATCCATTTCTTTCGGATGAGCGCGCCAAGGAACTCGGGATCAAGAAAGCAACGCTTGACGAGCTGTTTTCATCCTGCCGCGTAGTTTCCAACCATATGGCAAACAACGAGCAGACAAAGGGTATGCTCGACTACAAATATTTTTCCAAGATGCTTCCCTACTCTACCTTCATCAATACAGGCAGAGGTGCGCAGGTTATTGAAGCCGACCTCGTTCGTGTGCTTGAGGAGCGCCCCGACGTTACCGCAATTCTTGACGTAACTTACCCCGAGCCTCCCGCGGAAGGTCACGCTTTTTACTCACTTCCCAACTGTTTCCTGACTCCCCACATTGCAGGAAGCCTTATGAACGAAACCCACCGAATGGCTGAATACATAATCGAGGAATACAATCGTTTTATCTCGGGTGAGCCTTGCCGCTACGAGGTAAGCGAGAGAATGCTCGAAACTATGGCGTGATGAAAGAAAAGTATCTTGAATTAATGTCGAAAGCTCTTTCGGCATACTCTGACAAGCATATTCAAGAGTATTTCGACAGAGTAAAGACAGAGGGGCTGACCGAGCACGGTTTTCCGCGCTTGACCGTTAATCTCGGAGTGCTCGTCGCACACGGTTACCGTCAGGATCTCATTCCACTCTTTATCGAAATGATGGACTTTTGCTGTGAGCAGATCCCGAATGTCAAGGCGGCAAATGATTTTTCGGTGCGTGAGATCGTATTTTGTCTGTTTGAGATTGAAAATATGGGTAAATTCCCGGCAGAAATTAAAAAATGGAAGGCGTTGCTTTCCACGATCATCCCCGAAAAATGCTACGATAAATTCGCAACCGACGTAAATGACGTCATCGGTAACTGGGCGCTCTTCTCTGCCGTCAGCGAGTTTGCGCGAATAAAACTGACAGGATGTGATACCGAAGCTTTCGTTGAGCTGCAGATTGAAAATCAGCTTCACCGTCTTGACGAAAACGGAATGTATATGGACAATCTCAAAGAGGACAACCATCAGCCCATAGTTTATGATCTCGTTCCGCGCTATCTGTTCTCTTTGTTATTGCATTTCGGATATCAAGGTAAGCATTACGAGCGAATAGACACGATCCTGAAGAACACCGCGATTTTGACACTTAAAATGCAGTCGATCACCGGTGAGATAGCTTTTGGCGGCAGGAGCAATCAATTCGTGCACAACGAGGGTATGCTTGCCATAATCTTCGAATTCGAGGCGAACAGATACGCGCAGATGGGAGATATTGAAACCGCAGGCAGGTTCAAAGCTGCCGTCGCTCGAGCAACAGAGATTACCGAATATTGGCTCGAAAAGGAACCTATACGCCACGTCAAAAATCGTTTTCCGACCGAAACCCATTACGGTTGCGAAAAATACGCTTACTTTGACAAGTATATGATAACCACCGCTTCGCATCTCTTCTCTGCTTATATGATCTGCGATGACAGCATCCCCGCAACAGATTTTGACGATTCAGATTCCGCCTTTATGACGAGCGAGCATTTTCACAAGCTCTTTATGCGTTCCGGAGGATATTTTCTTGAATTCGACACCGACGGAGATCCGCATTATGACTCATCGGGGCTTGGTAGAGTTCACCGTTACGGTGCTCCTTCTGCGATTTGTATGAGCCTTCCTTGTGCAAATGAACCAAAATACAAGGTTGGCACCGATGAAAAGTTCAGTGCCTCGCTGTGCCCCGGCAAAATAGTTGACGGAGAACCTTATTTTACTTGCAACAGCATTGAAAAGATCAGCGTTATCAATTATTCCAGCAATTTCGCAACGCTCGATTATCCGCTCGGTCTTCGTGCTGATTATAAAATAGACAGAGGCGGAGTAACTGTGACAGTCTCGGGCGAAGGGCAGATTCTCCATTTGCTTCCCGCGTATTCATTTGACGGAGAAAAGGAAACTAAAATCACTTTACAGGATAAAACTCTTGAAATTGATTACGAAGGTCACATATGCAGATTTACAACCGATGGAATAATCCGAGATCTCGGTAAAATCGCGCGCAACAGAAACGGATATTACCGTTTGTTTTATGCAGACAATCAAAATTCCCTTACCATCAAGATAGAAATTTTATAAAAACGAAGAAGCCCGCCTCAGCGAGCTTCTTCATTTTAATATCTTAAACACTTAGGCGTAACTCGTAAACCGGCAGGCAATGATATAGAAAATCCGAATGGATCAATAACCATACCAAGGGAATGAAGCGGATAACCTCGATCCATCATCTTCATAATATTTTTCATACGCGATCTGTATATCGGAGATTTAATATCGTATTTCTTCATAAATTCAATACATCCTGAAAATGTGGTGAATACAGGGAAATACTTACCGCCGAAATCAGTGTTTTCAAGAGCAAGCATCTTGGTATGCCCGTACCTGTCAACCTTGAATACGTTAACATAATATAACTTCAGATCACGATTAATGTCTACAAAAAACTGATCGGACATTCCACCAAGCTTAAAATTTTCAAGACTTTCATTAAACAGCCTTTTCTTGTCCGCAAAGAAATATCTCGGACCTCTTCCCTGAACATTGAGATCACCGCCATCGGAAAGTGCATTCCAGCATTTGAAATTAAGTTTTGCGCAGTCTATTTCCTTATGATTATATGATTCAAGAAACGGATTCTTTGAAATTTCTTCCTCTTCAAAGCAAAATTCAAAAAAGCCTTCTCCTTTTTCTACGATTTGATAATTCCAATTACTTGGCGAATAATGAATTATCGCAAATGTGCGTTCTGCAAGGTTAAGCACAAGCACAAACCTAATCGAATACCGCATAAAAGCTTTCAGAAAAATCAGATTTTCGTCCTCACTGAAAAATGCATAAGGTAAAAAACCGAGCATCCGTATAGCAAGAAGCAGTTCGGGAGCTTCTTTATTCTCATAGATAGCGCAAGAGCCGGGCAACTCACCGTCTCCCGAAACCTCCGAATATATAAAGCAAGCAAGGTCGGCACGCGCGGATTCAAATAAATATTCTTTCAAATTTGATCGCCTCTTCAACTCCCACTCGGGCAGTTTCGAGTGATCAATGCTCCATCCTTTAATATTCATATTCACTCACGCTCCTTTTCTAACAAAAATACTTGCAGAGAACGGAATTGCAGAAGATGAACCCATTTCTTCAAATTTCTCTACCGTAAAGCCGGCGTTTTCAAACTCAATAATATATCCATTTTTATCTTTAGCGCGCGCAGGAAGAAGCGGAATATATACCTCTGACGCTTCACCGTTATCCGAACGCTTGACCAGTCTCGACTGCGGAGTAAGGTAATCCTCGCCCGTTATTTTCGACCATTGCACAAAAGAGTCAACAGTACCACTATACACGCCCTCGCGACGATACGATTCCCTGAAAAACAACATAGGTGCTCCGTCCTTTAATGCTGAATAAGCATTAAGCAAATATCCTGCTCTGTCAGCATCAGTGATCAGCATATGCAGTCCCATACAGTCAAGTGCCGCATCGTATAGACCCTCTATAGGGTCTTTTACCATATCCAATACTTCTACGCTCGCATTTGGATATGAACATAAAGTACGCTGTGCATGTTCAATTGCAGATGGTGATACATCAATACCGCGATAAACACAACCAAGATCAGAAAGAATAGCCCCGCACGCACCTTCACCGCAAGCAAATTCAATAACCCTTTTACCGACAAGACCGTTTTGTTCAACCCAAGATTTCAAGTAAGCATAAAGCACAGTATCATCAGGCGAATGCCCCCAACGGTCAATGCCCGCAGAATATACAGCTTGATATCTGTTTTCGTAAGCCAAATAATAAGGTTGGCTTGACATATTCCCTTCACCTCCAAATCTATTGTAAATAATTATAACATACGAGAAATAAATTGTCAAGTTATTGACTATCAACTTATTGTTGATGTTTTAATCATGAAATAAGCCTTGAAATAAGATATGTAGTTTAAAGCTTCAGATAAAATAGATCACGCCTCAGGCGTGCATATCATCAATTCCGCAGGAATTGTATATCATCAACACGAAGTGTTGTATATCATCAAGCCGCAGGAGTAATGCACCTTCGGCGATGAGATACACGCTAACGCGTGATGATATGCCAAGCCTGCGGCTTGGATAACAAAAAGCCCACCGCGAAGCGGCGTGCTTTTTGTTGGCTCCCCCTGCTGGGCTCGAACAAAGAGAGCAAAAAAGATATAAAAGACAACCTGGATTAACCCAGTTGCCGCCTTTGGCGTCAACAGAGCATATTGTCGTAAAGCAGCAACAAATCACGCCGAAGGCGTGCATATCATCAATTCCGCAGGAATTGTATATCATCAACACGAAGTGTTGTATATCATCAAGCCGCAGGAGTAATGCACCTTCGGTGATGAGATACGCCTTCGGCGATGAGATACACGCTAACGCGTAATGATATGCCAAGCCTGCGGCTTGGATAACAAAAAGCACACCGCGA
>JAZRGT010000069.1:0-10721 GCA_045644325.1 Eubacteriales bacterium
CGCGGCGGCTTCATATTATTAAAACTAAATTAATACTTTTATTTATATTATATATTGACATAACCGCCCGATAAATGGTATAATAAACTATAATGGATAAATATGCTTTGAGGTAATTTATGAATAAAAGAATTTTGACATATATCGCGATTTTACTCTGTGTTTTGACACTTTTCGCATCCTGCTCGGGCGAGAGCGTGACCGTTGAGGCGGGGGTTACCGAGGCTTCGGCTATCACGGGAATTGACGGCTCGGAATTTGCCGAGGGATTTGATATTTCTCTTCTTAAAACCGTCGGCAAGCACAGCGCTTCTGTCATAGTTGACGGCAAAACGAAGAAATACACCGTCGAGGTCATAGACACCACCGCGCCCGTGATCGAAGTCGGTGAGATCCGTATCAACATCGGCGATGGAATCGCGTGGAAGAAGCAGGCGACCGTGACCGACAATTCGGACGGTAAGATAGATATCAAAGTCGATTCCTCCGCAGTAAATACAAGTGCCGAGGGCACTTATACCGTGATCTACACCGCGACCGATGAGTCGGGCAATTCCGCAAGTGCGAGTGCGACCGTTATCGTCGGCACAAAGGAAGTCACCGAGGATATGCTTTACGCCGAGATCGACAAGATCATCGCGCAGATAATCAAGCCAGAAATGAACACCGAGGCGAAGGTGCGCACGATCTATGCCTACGTCGGGGACAGCATCAATTACGCATCGACCGCCAAGACCGATGATTTCGTTTACGCCGCGTATATGGCGCTCTTCTCGTCGGGTACGGGTGACTGTTACAGCTACTTTGCCGCATCGAAGGCGTTTTTTGAGCGACTCGGTATTGAAAACGTCGATATGAAGCGCACCGAAGGCGCCGCCGTCGGAGATCATTTCTGGAATCTCGTCAATATCGGCACGAAGGACGCTCCGAAGTGGTATCATTACGACGCCAATCCCATCAGCGGTCAGTATTCCGTCAGCGGATGTCTCCTGACCGACGCGCAGGTCGAGGCTTACGACGCGTGGCGTGGCGAGGCTTACCGCAAATATGACAAGACGGGCATCCCCGCAAGCTCGAGTGAGATAATCACCGACATTCCCGAATTAAGAGGTTAAAAATGAGAACAAATATACTTCAGTATCTTGAAGAAACCGCCGCGAGAGTGCCCGAAAAGGTATCATTCTCGGACGGCAAAGACGCGGTCACCTTCGATGAGTTATATAAAGGCGCGCGTTCGATCGGCTCTTTCCTCGCCGAGCGGGGATGCCGTCGCCGTGCCGTTGCCGTGCTTATGGACAAGCATCCGCACGCGATCGTCACCTTTATGGGCATCATCTACTCCGGAGCGTACTACGTTGCCCTCGATGCGCAGATGCCCTCGCTCCGTATGCAGATGATAATCGACACGATAGATCCCGCATTCATAATCACCGACGAGAAGCACAGAAAGACCGCCGACGCACTTGGCAGGGAAGTGCTGATCTACAGCGACATCGTTTCGCATCCCGAGAACACCGCGTTGCTCGATAATATCCGCGCGCATCAGATCGACACCGATCCGATCTACGTCGTGTTCACATCGGGTTCGACGGGCGTACCGAAGGGCGTTGCCGCTTGTCATCGCTCGGTCATCGACTACACCGAATCGCTTTGCGAAGCAATCGGATTCGATGAAAACACCGTTTTCGGCAACCAGACACCGCTTTATTTCGATGCGCCGCTCAAGGAAATTATGCCCACGCTCAAATTTGGCGCAACGGCATACCTTATCCCGAAGCAGCTCTTTATGTTCCCCGTCAAGCTTGTCGAATATCTTAATCAGCACAGCGTCAACACTATCTGTTGGGTAGTTTCCGCGCTGACGATGATCTCCTCGCTCGGTGTGCTTGAAAAGACACCGCCCGAGCATCTGACAACAGTTTGCTTCGGCAGCGAGGTCTTCCCGAAGAAGCAGTACGAGCTTTGGCGCAATGCTCTGCCCGAGGCGAGATTCTTCAATCTTTATGGTCCGACCGAGGCTACGGGAATGTCTTGCTATTGGCCCGCGACGAGAACGCTCGCCGAAAACGAGCCCATACCCGTCGGTAAGCCGTTCCGCAATACCGACATCTTCCTTATTACCGATGACGGCAAGGAAGCACCCGACGGCGAGGTTGGTGAGATCTATATCCGCGGAACTTGCGTGACCCTCGGATATATCTCGAACCCCGAAAAGACCGCAGAGGCGTTCGTTCAGAATCCGCTGAATGACAAATATCCCGAGCTGGTTTACCGCACGGGCGACCTCGGACGCTTTAATTCCTACGGCGAGCTCGAATTCGTCAGCCGTAAGGATTCGCAGATCAAGCATATGGGACACCGCATCGAGCTAGGCGAGATCGAAGCCGCCGCCTCGACCTGCGAGGGCGTGCGCCAGGTCTGTGCCGTTTACCCCGCGGAGAAGAAAAAGATCGTCCTCTACTACGTCGGTGAAGCGACCTCCGCAGAACTGACCGCATATCTGCTCAAGCTTGTGCCGAGATATATGATCCCCGGTGAGTACCGTCCCCTTGACGTTATGCCGCTCACTGCAAACTGCAAAATAAACCGCAAATTCCTTTTGGATGAAGCAAACAAATAAATTTTAGGAGAAAAACTATGGAAAAGCTTATTGAAATTCTTGAAAATCTTCACGAGGGCATCGACTACGAGACCTGTGAAACTCTTATCGACGACGGTATTCTCGACTCTCTCGATATCGTAACTCTCATCACCGATATCAACGACGCCTTCGACGTTGCTATTCCTCCCGAGGAGATCCTTCCCGAAAACTTCAACTCCGCAAAGGCTCTCTTTGCTCTCATCGAAAGACTTGACAATATCTGATGAACTTTGCTTCGTTTGAGTTCCTGGCTTTCCTCGCCATACTCACGCTTGTTTACTTCATTGTGCCGAAAAAGGTACAATGGATAGTCCTGCTGCTCGGAAGCGTAGTTTTTTACGCCTTCGCGGGACCCGTCAGCTTCGTATTTCTGCTTTTTGCGATCGTCATCTCTTTTGTGACGGTGCAAATTCTCGGAAAACGTCACGCGGCGCTCAAAAAGTATCTTGAAGATACCAAGGAAACGCTATCTAAAGACGAGCGCAAGGCTTACCGCGCAAAGCATAAGAACGGCAGTCTGCTTATTGTCTGCATCGGCATTCTTTTGCTGACCGCATCGCTCGTTTACGTTAAGTATCTGTCAGGCTTTATCAATTCCGCACTTTCGTTTGGAAGCGGTGCAATTTCATTCGGAAGCCTCGCAATCGAAGTAATGGGTATTTCCTATTATACCTTTATCTCGATCGGCTATATGATCGACGTTTACCGCGAAAAGGCGGCGGTTGAGCGCAATTTCTTCCGCCACGCGCTTTTCGTTTCCTTCTTCCCGCAACTTGCAATGGGACCTATCAGCCGCTATGCCGACACGGGCGAACAGTTTAAAGCGCCCCATTCCTTCGACGCGAAGAATGCTTGGTGCGGACTTCTCCGAATCCTTTGGGGATTTTTCAAGAAGCTTGTCGTTGCCGATGCAATCGCGCCCGCGATCGGATATATCGTTTCCGAGAAGCTCGGCGGAATTTATTTCATTCTGCTCTGTCTGTTCTATTCGATCAGAATCTACGGCGACTTTACGGGCGGAATCGACATCGTTCTCGGCTCGGCGCAGATACTCGGAATCAAGCTCCCCGAAAACTTCAACCGCCCATTCTCGTCAAAATCCACGGCTGAATATTGGAACCGTTGGCACATGACGATGGGCAACTGGTTCACCAATTACATTTTCTATCCTCTTTCGCTGACAAAGACGATGCAGAAGCTCTCCAAATGGGGACGCGCAAAGCTTGGCGTCGGCATCGGAAAGAGATTGCCCGTTTATACCGCTACCATAATCACTTGGCTTGCGACGGGTCTTTGGCACGGATTTGCTTGGAATTTTGTCGTTTGGGGTCTGCTCAACGGCATCGTTATCCTCATTTCGCAGGAGCTGAATCCACTTTATGAAAAATTCCGCGCACGTTTCCCGAAGCTTTGGCATTCCGCGCCTTATCAGTCGTTTATGGCGATCAGAACCTTCCTTCTGATGTCGCTGATCCGCGTATTTGACTGCTACTGCGACGTTCCGCTGACCTTCAACAGATTTTTCAGCGTTTTCTATACATTCAATATCGCCGATATCTGGAACGGCGGAATAATGAATTTGAACGTAACGGGCACGCAGTATATCGTGATTGCCGTCGGCATCGTTGTTATGACCGCTGTCAGCCGACTTTCGATTAAAAAGCCTCTCCGTGAAACTCTTTGGGAAAAGCCCGTGCTGGGAAACGTAATAATGGCTTTGCTTTGCATCGCCATCCTCATTTTCGGCTCGTACGGACTCGGATTTGATGCCTCCGCCTTCATCTACGGCGGCACGTTCAATTAAGGGGGCGACGAAATGAAGAAAAGAATTATAAGAATTATTTCGTTTGCGTTGGCTCTCGTTGCCGTCATCGGTTTGGTCCTTTACTTTGGAGCGGTTCTTCAGGATGCGCGCCTCGATAACCGCGAGGGACATCTCCTTTGCGGTTACTATGACACGGCAGATGCGCACGACGTCATCTTCATAGGCGACTGCGAGGTCTACGAGGGCTTTGTTCCCGCAACTCTCTTTGAGGAGTACGGAATTACCTCCTTCGTCCGCGGCTCGTCACAGCAGACGGTGTGGCAGTCCTATCATATTCTCGAGGAAACGCTTGAGCGTGAAACGCCCAAGGCGGTTGTTTTCAACGTCCTGGCGCTTCATTACGGCGAAACTCCGCAGGAGTCGATCAGCCGTATGTCGCTTGAGGATATGGAGTGGTCGAAGCACAAGCTTGACGCGATCCTCGCTTCGATGACGGAAGATGAATCGCTTATTTCGTATTTTCTACCCATCCTGCGCTATCACAGCCGTTGGAGCGAGCTTGATGGTGACGATTTCAAGCACGCTTTCGATAAGCACGCGGACATCACCCATCAGGGATATCTGATGCAGACCGACATTGATCCCGTGGACATCTCGGATAACCGTCAGCCCGACGATATGCTCGAGTCGCTGCCCTACAGAGCTATTGAATATCTCGATAAAATGACCTCGCTTTGCAAGGAAAAGGGAATTGAACTCATCCTCGTCAAGGCACCCACGAATTCGATCAGATATTATTGGTATCCCGAGTGGGATGCGCAGATGGTCAGCTACGCAGAGCAAAACTCTCTTGCTTATTATTCGATGATCGGCAAGGACGAGGAAATCGGACTTGATTGGTCGACCGATACCTACGACAAGGGCTTGCACCTCAATGTCTACGGCGCAGAGAAGGTCACAACCTATTTCGGCAAGATCCTTGCGGAAAATCACAATATGCCCGATCACAGAACCGATGCGGAGCTTTCCGCAATCTGGGCTGAGCGCATCGATGCATATTATAAAGAAAGAGGAGAATAATAATGAAAAGATTTATCTCTTTTGCACTTGCCTGCCTGCTTCTCGTCTGTTTTGTCGGATGCGACGGCGGCAGCGAGGCGAAGAATTATGTTATTAATGCAAACGGCGTTGAGATCAAGGTTGGCGGCGATGCGAATGCGGTAGTTTCCGCACTCGGCGAGGCGCAGAACCTTGTTGAAACTCCCTCTTGCGGCGGCGGTGCAGAGCCCGACCGCGAATATACCTACGCGGGCTTCAAGCTCAATACCGTCAACGAAAATGGCAAGAACGTGATAGTCAAGATCGTTCTCACCGACGATAGCGTTTCGACTCCCGAGGGCATCTCGATCGGTTCCTCGCGCGACGAGGTGATTGCTGCATACGGCGAGAACTTCACCGAAAACGCGTCGGGCACCCTCACCTATACCGACGGCACAACCAAGCTGATGATCGGTATCAAGGACGGAGCGGTCAGCGCGATCCATTACGTTGAAGAATAAATATGCAATCAACCGTTGACTACAGCAGTCAACGGTTGATTTTTCTTGCGATTTGTGCTATAATTAACGTATCAAACAACGAGGTTTAGCTAAATGAAAAGATTATTGATCGTTTTAATTGCAATATTGATGCTTGCGGGATGCGCGCCGCAGGTTCCGGAAGAAACTACGGTTGCCGAGGAAACTCAACCCGCGCCGCCTTCTATGGTCGGGATCGACGGCTCTTACTCTATAATTTTTACAAACAGCGACGCGAGCTACAACGCCGCCTATACTTTTTCAAGGCTTTACTCAAAGGCTACGGGCGTTACGCTGAAAATGAAAAAGGATACGATGACCGAGCCCTCAGAAAAGGAGATCGTTATCGGTAATACCAATAGGGATGAGTTCTGCGCCATCGACCACTCCGCGCTCGTTGCGGATGCATTCGCGCTTGTGCTTTCGGGCGAGAGACTTTATATTTCGGCATCGGGAACGTCGGGCTATGACGCGGCTTTCGCGGCATTTTTTAAACAGACTATCGGAATCGAGGATATTGATATGCTGACAAAAACTGATAAAAAACTTGAACTGCCCGAGGGCTTTGAGCTGATTTCCGAACCCTCCGTCAAGCTTGAATCGGATAAGACCGCTTCGGGAATCGCATACCGCGTCGAGGGCTCGGAGGGTGGCTCGCATAATTATTACAGCTTCACAGAATCAATTACCTATTATTTCAACACGCCCGTGGGCGAGGACTTTAACGCTTATTCCGTCGTTTATTCGTCAGATAATTACCTTCACGGCGAGATATCTTATCTTTACGGCGGTGAGCTTTGCACCGAAGAATTCTTTCTTACCCCCGGCGAGGGAGTAAGCTTTACCTCTCTCTTTGAAAACGCTTTGAAGGGAAAGACCGCAGACGCGGTCTCGGCATTGAAATTCTCAGTTATTAAAGGTAAGAGCGCAAGTCTGCTTCTTGAGGATATCTCGGTATCCAAGCGCGAAATGCCCACCGAGGACGTTGCATATATCTCGGACGGCAAATACAAGCTCGGAGTGAAGCTGACCTGGGGCGGCGGAGTTTCCTATCTCGAAGATCTTGCCGACGGCGACGAATCGATCACCAATCTTCTCAACGACCACGACACGGGCAGACTCATTCAGCAATCCTATTACGGCACGGATTCCGCACCCTATAAGCCTGCAAAGTACGGCGAAAATATGTGGTGCTACAACCCTGTTCAGGGCGGAGATCAGTACGGCAACCGCTCAAAGCTCGTTGATTTCAAGATCGCAGAGGACGGACGGAGCATTTGGGTCAAATGCCAACCCCTCGACTGGGCGCAGAAACACGCCCGTACGCCCTCTTATATGGAGAATACCTACACCATTTCGGGCGGCCTTATCTCGGTCGAGAACCGATTTATCGACTTCTCCGGGTACTCTCACCGTAATGCCCATCAAGAGCTTCCCGCGTTTTACACTATCAGCTACCTCTCCGATTTCGTTTTCTATAACGGAACCAAAGCGTGGCAGGGAGATGCTCTGACAACAAAGAAGGATCTCAAATTCTGGGCGGGCAATTCGGATGCGTATTTTAATGTCAAGTCTAAGGAAAACTGGTGCGCGTGGGTTGCACCGAATGGCTACGGAGTCGGAGTCTATACCCCGATCGCCGAAATTCTCCTTGCGGGACGTTTTGAATACAACGGCTCAAAGGACGCGCACAATAACGCGACGAATTACGTCGCTCCGCTGATAACCTACACGCACAAGTCCTTTGACGTATTTGAATATTCCTATTATATCACCACGGGTACTGTGGATGAGATCAGAGCTGAATTTGAAAAACTGAAATAAAAAGTATGCCGACGGCGAAATCGCCGTCGGCATTATTTATTTTATTTAACTACTTTAGGCATCTGACCCTCGTAGAGCTCGCCGGGAGTAGGTGCTGAACGGTTTTTGTCGACTGTTGCGGTGAAGGTGTAGCAGGTGGGATACTTGAAGGTTACTCCCTTATCGGGAAGAATGTCCTTGGCGCCCTCCCAGTTGTACCAGCAACGCGCGACGACCTTGGTGCCGTGAAGAAGCTCAAACTGAACGGGGTTGTTCTCGGCGAGGTTCTTTCCGACTATAACGACGATATCCTTACCGCCGAGGAGATTGGTTCCGTAACGCTTGTTGAAGTCCGCGATGCTGAGCTTACTGTTCTCGCCTGCAAACCAGAGAACGAGAGTGGAGTGGGGTGCGATAGTGCCCGTCAGCTTCCAGGTGTTTTCGGTGAGGGAGTCGGCGCTTGCACCGGGCTTTGCGTAGTAACGGATGGAATAGGAGCCGAGATTGATGGTCTGGTTTGAGTTGTTATAGAGCTCAATGAACTCGTAAGCGGTGGCTCCGCCCTGCTGACACTGAGGAACTACCTCGGTGAAATAGAGGTTAGAGATCTCACAGTAGCTGACCGCACCGTACTTCTTACCGTTGGCATTACCCGAAACGACAGCGTATACGCGGTTGCTGCTCTCGGTATATGCGATATCGGCATGGGCATCAATGGTTGCGCCTGCAGCGATTTCTCCAAGCTTAACGCTTGCGATGGGGGCCTTGGTGGTGATGGTGAATCCGGAGTTCGTGGAGGTATAGAAATCAACTACAACGTCTGTGAGAGCTACGGTTGCGTTGTTCTTGATGTGCGCGATGATTCGCTGATCCTTGCCCGAAGCGGGAGATTCAACGAGCTCCTGGGAGATACCGGTGATGGTGAGCTCCTCGCGGTTCTCAATCCAGATGGGAGCGGTTACTGCCCAGGTGGTATCTGCGCTTACTCTTACGTAATAGTAATCATAGAGGGGATCAAGCTCGAATTCCCAGGTGAATTCCTTCTTTCTGCCGAGGCTCTGCTGTGCAACAACGATATTGTCCTCTGCAACGAGCTGAACGGTGCCGAGACCGATAGCCTTTCCTGTGGAAAGATCGATGCTGACCTTGAGCTTATCGGGATTGTTGATGCGAGAGCCCATCCATTCGTCGTTGATCTTGTAGTAGATCTTGAGGGTCTTATCGGTCGTGGTGTAAGTACGGTTCTTCTGGAATGCTTCAACGATGTTCTGACGTGTCAGCGAGGGAGCGAGAGCGTATCCGCAGTATTCATATGCGCCGCCCCAGTTAGCGGAGTGGTTATCCTCGTTATAGAGAGGAGAAACGTGCCAGCCCTTGGTAAGGCAGAGGGCGTATTCCGCGTCGTAGCTCTTGCCCTTGATCTCGGCGAGGTTTACAACCTTGTCGAATTCCTCGGACCAGAATTCGTACTCGCAGAAGTTACCCCACTTGTAGCCGGGGTGGTTGAACATAACGATCGCGCCTTCCTGAGTGCCCATCTTTGCGTAGTAATCCTCAAGGAGGGTGCTTCGGGTGGTCAAGGTCTTGTAGTTGATCGAATTAAGGTGACCGTAATAGGTTGCGGCGGAGTAGGTCTGCTCAAAGCCGAACAGCGCAACGAATTTGCCGGGCTCGTTATAGAAATCGGCGTTGGTCTGATGCTTGTTCTGGTAAATGTCATTCTTAAAAGAGTTGGAGTGGTCGGTGACGGAGAAGAAGTCGAGCTTTGCTGTGTCGCGCGCATATTTGTAGGCTTCCTTAACGGTTTCCTTACCGTCGGAGTCGCCGGTATGTGCGTGGAGCTCGCCCGAATAAAGATTCATCTCGGATGCATCGCCGCAGGTGAAGAGAGTTTCAACCATCTCAACGCTGCCGTTGTCACCCGCGAGGCAAAGGATCGCGGTGTGCTCTCCGGGATCAACGGTAATGCTATCGAGCGTGACTCTGCCGAATTCCCAGACAGCGCGGTCGGTAACGTCAACGCCGTCGATAACGAGGCGGCAAGCCTCCTTGTTGATCATGGTGTCTGCAAATCTGTAATGGAGGTAGGGAGTGTAGACATCCTCGTAATAGTAAAGATTTTCGGGGGTGTATTCAAAGAGAACGGGACCGTCACCCGAAACGAAGTTGAGCTCCTCGGGGATCGCGAAATAACCGTCAACGTAAGCGATGAGCTTGAGGTAGGAGAGCGCCTGAAGGGTGTTATCGGTGTCCTTACCCGTTACGCTGATCGTTTTGCCGTCAAGCTTTACCGAGAAGAAGGATTCGATAGCGGCATCGGTCGTGATGACAATCTGATATTCCTCTGCAGCAGTTTCATTCGGAGAACGGAAGGTGAAGCTTGAGCCGGGGATGAGCTTTGTAAAGTAATTTGCAAAATTCTCCGCGGCATCGCGCAGAGTGGTTGCGCCTGCGGGATAAACGACCGCGCAGGAAGAGGTGATCTCGGGACCTGCAATCAGCACGCCCTCGGGAATGGAGGGGTCGAAGATAGCGGCGGTGGAGCTGTCTGTGATCTGGAGCGCTTCGGTGGTATCGGGTATCTCAACGGGTGTTGTCGGTCCGCAGGATACTACGCTTATCAGCGCAAGAAGAAGCGCGAGGGCGGAAATTAACGTTCTTTTAGTCATTTTGTACCTCACAAGGTTTTTGATGATAATTTATTATACCATTTATTTAACAATATGTCAACAAAAAATAGAAAAAACACCGCTCGGAAAATCCGAGCGGTGTATATTAACTTGCGAGTGAACTAAAATTAGTTGAGCTCTGCGAAGTACTTGATGGTGCGAACCATCTGGCTGGTGTAGGAGTTCTCGTTGTCGTACCAAGCAACAACCTGAACCTGGTAGGTCTCCTCGTCGATCTTTGCAACCATGGTCTGGGTAGCATCGAA
>JAZRGT010000070.1:0-19753 GCA_045644325.1 Eubacteriales bacterium
ATGATGATTTCCTTGCCATCAACGATGATGGAGTTTTCGGTGGACTCAACGGTGTGAAGGTTCTCGCCGATTCTGCCGCAGTATGCGCCCTGAGCGGTGTCATACTTGAGAAGGTGAGCGAGCATTGCAGGGCTGGTAAGGTCGTTGATTGCTACAACCTCGTAACCCTCTGCACCGAACATCTGACGGAATGCGAGACGACCGATGCGGCCAAAACCGTTAATTGCTACTTTTACTGACATTTTTGGAATTCCTCCGTTTTATATGTTTTTTATTTTTTCGTAGTTATATCGGGTATCTCACCCGATTTTTGCCTTATATATTATACTCTATTTTAAGGGATTTTACAAGAGGATAAAGGAAAAATTATCAATTTCATAACAATTTCCAATATTTTCACTTAAAACTTTCCCCGTTTTGGCGACTTTTTCCCGTCAATATACGGAATTTGATCATTTTAGGCAGATCTTTCATTCTTTTCGGCTCGCGGAGCATTCGCCAGAGCCATTCAAGGTGCAGATTCATAAAAAGTTTCGGCGCGCGTCTGATATTTCCCCCCCATACGTCGAGCGCACCGCCGAGGCAGAGAATTGCACCGACGCCGACGAGCTTATCCTTGTTTTTATGAACCCATATCTCCTGCCGCGGAGAGCCGAGACAGACGGCGAGAAGGTCAGGCTTTTTTTCGGATATATCTTTTATTATTCCCGCATCATCCTCAAAATAACCGTGATGCGCACCGATAACGCGGAGTCCTGCGAGATTTGCAGTAAGCCTTTCAGCTGCTTTTTCGGCAACACCCGGCTTTGCGCCGAGAAGGTAGACGCTACCGCCGATTGCAGCAAGACTTTCGAGAACCGAGTAGGCGGTATCAATACCCGTGACTCTTTCGGGTAAAGGTGTTCCCATTCGTTTTGCTGCAGAAATGATACCTACACCGTCCGCAAGCGACATATCGGCAGACGAGAGGGCGGAGAAGAGTGCTTCGTCTTTTTGGGAGTTCATAACCATTATCGGGTTGGGAGTTACGACGGTGAGGGGAAATGCGGTTTTGCGTTTGCAGGCGGTGAAGATTTTTTCGGAGGCTGTGCTTGCGGTTATTGAATCAAACGAAATGTTCATTATGTGGATTCTTGACATAATTCTTCTGCCTCCTTGATTTGTAATATAAAATATTATAACATAAGGTATGAATAATGTCAAGTTTATGATTTGAGAACGACAAATCACTTTATTGAATTATCACTGTAGGGACCGACGTCCTCGGCGGTCCGTGGGCATTAAATTATATATTTGGCAAAATTCAGAAGCTATAATGATACTTTTTGTCTTAATGCACAGCAATAATTCAATTGGGCTCGGACCGCCGAGGACGTCGGTCCCTACGTTTTCTAAATAATATTGATAGAATAATAAAATAAAACAACCAAAATTTTCGTAAAAATCAATCTTCATCTTGACATCTCATCAATTTTGTTTTATAATATATGATGTATTATTATGTTAGCGAAAGGAATCAAAAAATGGCTGACAACAAGAAGATGGTTGATGCTATCACATCAATGGAAACAGATTTTGCCCAGTGGTATACCGACGTCGTTAAGAAGGCGGAGCTGGTTGACTATTCGGGTGTTAAGGGATGTATGATCATCCGCCCCTACGGATACGCAATTTGGGAAAATATCCAGCGCATCCTTGACGCCGAGTTCAAGAAGCTCGGTCACGAGAACGTATATATGCCTATGTTCATTCCCGAGTCGCTTCTTCAGAAGGAAGCTGACCACGTTGCGGGCTTTGCTCCCGAGTGCGCGATCGTAACGATCGGCGGACAGAACAAGCTCTCTGAGCGTCTTATCGTTCGTCCTACCTCGGAAACCCTTTTCTGCGAGCACTACAAGAACATTATTCAGTCCTACCGCGACCTGCCCAAGCTCTATAACCAGTGGTGTAACGTAGTTCGTTGGGAGAAGACTACCCGTCCCTTCCTCCGTACATCCGAGTTCCTCTGGCAGGAGGGGCACACCATGCACGAGACCGAGGAAGAGGCACGCGAGGAGACTATCCGTATGCTCGATGTTTACGCTGATTTCTACGAGAACTCGCTCGCTATCCCCGTAGTCAAGGGTCAGAAGACCGAGAAGGAAAAGTTCGCGGGTGCGGTTGAGACCTACACCGTCGAGCCCATGATGCACAACGGCGTTGCGCTTCAGGGCGGTACCACTCACTATTTCGGCGACGGCTTTGCAAAGGCGTTCGATATTAAGTATACCGCTCGCGACAATCAGATCAAGTATCCTCACCAGACCTCTTGGGGCGTTTCGACCCGTATGATCGGCGCGATCATTATGACCCACGGCGACGACAACGGACTCATTCTTCCTCCCGCAATCGCTCCCACTCAGGTCGTTATCATTCCCGTTGCACAGCATAAGGAAGGCGTTCTCGATGCCGCTTATGCACTCCGCGACAAGCTTTCCGCGAAATTCCGCGTAAAGGTTGACGACAGCGACAACTCCACCGGCTGGAAGTATTCGCAGTACGAGATGAAGGGCGTTCCGCTCCGTATCGAGATCGGTCCGCGCGACATCGAAAACAACTCCTGCGTTCTCGTTTCGAGAGTAAGCCGTGCAAAGACCTTCGTTTCTCTCGACGGAATTGAGGAGTCGGTTGAGGCAGGACTCAAGAGCGTTCACGACGAGCTCTACAACCGCGCTCTCGAGAACCTCAAGACCCGCACCTCCAACGCGGCAACCTGGGAGGAATTCCTTGACATCGCCGAGAACAAGTCGGGCTTCATCCGCGCAATGTGGTGCGGCTGCTCCGAGTGCGAGGACAAGATCAAGGACGAGACCGGCGGCGTGAAGTCCCGTTGCATCCCCTTCGATGAGGAACAGCTCTCCGACGTTTGCGTATGCTGCGGCAAGCCCGCAAAGCATATGGTCGTTTGGGGACGTCAGTATTAATATTTTTCAAAACGGCGGCGATTGCCGCCGTTTTGAAAAACACGTTCGCCTTTGGCGAACATATCGTGTGAAACATATCGTGCGCAGCATATCGTATGAGCGCAGCGAATATCTCGTGTTTACCTCGTCTTCGACACGATATGCCTTCGGCACGATATATCTTCGATACGATATACCTTCGGTACGATATGCCGCTGCGCGGCGTGATTTTATGATAGGAAAGGAACTACGCTAAGATGAAAATCCTCCACGACGTACACAACCACAATATTTTCTCCAACTGCTGTAATGACAATTCGGCTTCCACCGATGCTTTTGTCGCAAGAGAAGTTGAGCTTGGCAACAAGATCTTCGGTCTTTCCAACCACATCTGGGACGAGAGCGTAAAGGGCGCGTCCTATTGGTACAGCAAGCAGACCATCACCAAGGCGGAGGAGGCGAAGGCTTACCTTGCTAAAGCCCCCGAAACGCTGAAGTGCCTTTTCGGCGCGGAGAGCGAGTATTTCCATTGCCACGACAGACTCGGAATGTCCGTCGAGGGCGCGAAGCGTTTTGATTATATGCTCATTCCTCATTCTCATCAGCATATGAGAAATCAGGTGCTTTGGGATCTCCCCGAAATTCAGGAAATGCGCGCGAAGATCGCGGCTGACGTTGCGGCGGCTCTGCCCTATCTTGCAGAGGACACCGTCAAGGTCATGGCAAATGCCCTCGGCGAGGCGCACCTCAAGAAGTACGTTGAGCAGAAGACCGATCTCGGCAAGTATATGGCTGACGCAGCTGTCAAGAGCTTCTACGATCTCTGCGCGAACGAAACCTTTATCAAGATCTGCGCGACTGTTCCCACATCGATTGCACATCCCTTCGCGTTCTGCGGAATCCCCAACGAGATCAAGAATTCTTTCCTTATTAATATCCCCGATGAGGTGCTTTACGATTGCTTTACCAAGGCGAAGGCGATCGGAGCTTACTGCGAAATCAACTGCGCGGCTGTAACCGAGCACGGTATGGATCTTGAGCAGAATCAGCTCATCAGAGTTTTCCGCAACGCAAAGCGTGCGGGCTGTCAGTTCACGTTCGGTACTGACTCGCATTCTGTCAAGAGTCTCGATATCATTCGTGTCGGCGATACCGTTGCCGAAGTTCTCGGACTCACCAAGTCGGATATTGCGGAATATCTCAGGGATGGAGTAGAAGAGTAATTTCTTAAGTTGTGTCCGATTATTAATTATTAAAGTTAACGAAATATATTAAAATTCGTTTTTTCAGCGGCTTTGCCGCTGAAAAAACACCTATAAAACGAGCCAAGCGAGTTCGCGCGCCGAGGGGAGCTGTCAAAATCTTTGATTTTGACAAGCGGCGATAAGCGCGCGTTCCCCGCCGCGCGGCTTTCAATTGTAAAACGCAGTTTTACAATTGGTATTTTGAAACGGAGGTGAAGATATGAAGCCCTTATCTACGGGTACGGGACTTAAGGACAGGCTCAAGCAATTTGATATCTGTCTGCTTGTCTGCACCTCTGTTTTGTCGATTTTGAGCCTTCTTCTGATGTATTCGATCGCAGACAAGGAGGAGCTCGGCTTCGGACTGCTCAGAATGCAGTCGGCGGCAACCGTTGTTGGCGTTCTTGTAATGGTCTTTCTTGCGACGGTCGATTATCAGGAGGTAGTTGACAAGCTTTGGATGATCTTTCTTATCGGCGAGATCGGACTTCTCGGTATCACGCTGATATACGGCGTTGCCGAGGGCGAAAACGTGAGCTGGCTGAAGGTCGGCCCCGTCACGCTTCAGCCGTCGGAGTTCGTTAAGGGTACCTTTATAGTTACTTTTTCAAAGCATATAGATATGGTCAAGCACAGGATCAATCACCCGCTCTCGCTTGCGGGACTCGGACTTCACGCGGGTGTTATCATCGGTCTTATAATGCTTTCGGGCGACCTCGGAGTTGCGCTCGTTTATTGCGGTATAGTCGCTCTGATGCTTTTCTGCGCGGGACTTAGTATCTTTTATTTCCTCGGAGCGGGCGTTGCGGCGTTCGTTGCGATACCTTACGTCTGGGATTTTTTGAAGGAATACCAAAGAAACCGTATAATTTACGGCTTTGACCCCGAAAGCGACCCCGAGGAATACGGTTATCAAGCGCTCCTCGGCAGGGATGCGCTCGCAAACGGCGGAATGTTCGGTAAGGGTATTCACGGCGGCGAGTATTATCACGATCTTTTCGCTTGCGAAAACGATTTTGCATTTTCTACCTTGTGTGAGAAATTCGGACTCGTCTGCGGAATTCTCGTTCTCATTTGCCTTACCGTTATAGTTTTTCGTGTTTTTATGATCGCGCGGACGTCAAGAAAGGACAGCGGCGCGTTCCTTTGCATCGGAGTTGCGGCGGCAATAGTGGTGCAGACGACCGAGAATATCGGAATGTGCCTTGCGATGCTTCCCGTTATCGGAATTACGCTTCCCTTTATAAGCTACGGCGGTTCTTCGACACTTGCGATGTACCTCCTCCTCGGAATGGTGCATTCGGTAAAAACCCACCGAGTCAAGTATAATTTTGAGCGTGAACACGCATAAAACAATATCCTCCCGAATAAAAACTAATGAGAGTTAGTTTCGGGAGGATTTTTTATGTTTATTTACTCATTCAGAGCGAGCACTCTGCGCTTTTTCGCGCTTTTGCTGCTTGCCGCGGGCGCGCTGACCGCGCTGATCGTTTTCGTCCCCGCTTATGAGCCACCGCAGTATGACGACACCGCCGCCTCGATCAGCTACGATAAGATCGAAACGAACGAGGATCGCATCGCCTTTCTCGCGCAGTTTGGCTACAAGGTCTCGGGCGAGCCGATCGAGAGCGTTGAGCTGACCTTGCCCGACGATTTCGACCGCGTTTTTTCGGGTTATAACGAGCTCCAGAAGGCGCAGGGACTTGATTTGACCAAATACAAGGGCAAGACCGTCACGCGGTATACCTATGAGGTGTCGGATTACCCCGGCCACGAGGGAGAGAAGATATACGCCAATCTCATCGTCCGCAAAAACCGCATAATCGCGGGCGACATCTGCTCCGCAGAGCCGAGCGGCTTTATCCACGGCTTTGAGAGGAGCGAAAGTCAGTAAAAAAGTGCAGAGTTAAGAGTGCAGAATGCAGAGTTAAGGAGATTTTCCTCGCAAGGCTCGGAAAATAATATTTTATAAATAATCGCGGATATGGCGTTTCCATATCCGCGATTTTCATATTATTTTCGCGTATGCGAAAATTTCCTTAACTCTGCACTCTTAACTCGGCACTCTGCACTCATCCAAGCATTGCCGCGCCGATGATTCCGGCGTCGTTGCCGAGGGTTGCTATGCGGATATCGGTATCGCGAACGATGCCCGAACCGTAGGTCTCGGCTCTTACAAGGGGAATGAGGGGAGTCAGAAGGTTATCCTTCTCGTTCGAGATTCCTCCGCCTATCGAGAGAACCTCGGGCTGGAAGATGTTGATGATATTGATAATTCCGCAAGCGAGGTACTTGATATAGTCGTCAACGACTTCACGGGCAGCCTCGTCGCCCGCGCGCATAGCGTCAAAGGACGTACGTCCCGAAACCTTGCCGCGCTCTGCGACCATATCGGACATAACGGTCTTTCTGCCCGACGCTTCGCACTCGGCGATTTTTTCTCCCGTCATCTTGATGAGAGCGGTAGCCGAACTGTAAGCCTCCCAGCAGCCCTTACGTCCGCAGGAGCACTGTCTGCCGCCGCATACGATTACGATGTGACCGAGCTCTGCGCCCGCGTAGTTGAAGCCCGAGTAGATCTTGTCGTCGATGATGATACCGCCGCCGACACCCGTGCCAAGCGTGATCATGATCGAGGTCTTCGAGCCCTTTGCGGCACCGACCTTAGCCTCGCCCCAAGCGGCGGCGTTCGCGTCGTTTTCGATGGTTACCTTCGGTACGGGGAAGCCTGCCTTCAGCTTATCTGCGAGAGGGAAGTTGCGGAAGGGAAGATTGTTTGCGTATTCAACAACGCCCGTGTCGTGGTTTGCAACGCCGGGGCTCGCGATACCGACAGATGCGATCTCTTCAATGGAAATACCCGCTTCCTTGATAAGCGAGTGGCAAAGCGCAGCCATATCTGCGGCGATCTCGTCCGCGGGTCTGTGTGCGCCCGTGGGGATGCTCAGGCGGGCAATAATCTTGCCCTCGTCATTTACAATACCGGCGGCAATATTCGTTCCGCCAAGGTCAACACCGATTCTATACATTTTAAGTTTTCCTTTCGGTTTAAAAGTCTTTAACAATATTATAAAATAATTTACGCCGATTGTCAACAGATTTTGTAATTTTCCTTATAAATAAATGTATTGATTTATTGAGTGAAATCAAAATGAAATATAATAATTAAAAGCACACGCAAAGCTGAAAACAATGCGTGTGCAATTTTGTTATTGGTTAGAATAATCTCTGGGCATTACTCCTAAACGATATTCTTCGGCGTAATATTCAAGTCGCTTGTTACTTTCAAGGAGTTTTTCGTTTGTATATCTGCCAAGTTTAGTTTCTTCCAACAGATTTTCCGAAACTTGACGCGATTTTTGAGATTCTTTGATAATATCTTGATTGTAATGATACAAATCGTTACTCATCTGTATTACATTAGTGTTGATTGATTCTAGGCGCGTAGCTATAGCTTCCATGCCGTGTGATAAGTTTCCGAGGGCAGAACAGATACGATCCATACCACGAATGACTGTTCCCTTGAATACGCGTTCTTCATATATTTTTATTGCATCTCTCATGGTATCTGCAAGGTCATTCCTAAATATTTGATCTAAAATTATTACGCAATCATATGTTCGATAATCTGGAGGAATGATGCCGTAGTTATAAAATTCATTTAACTGATTGGTCAGTTTTTTTCTCTGCATTTGAATTTCATCAATTTGATTTGCAAGCAAATCTATATGTTGTGTTAATTCAAGATGCTTTTGATTAATACTGTTGAAGTTGTTCAAGGATTCATTGAATGCTAATTCGGCACTTTTAAAGTTCTTTTCTGCAGTAATTTTCCTTTCTTTTAATGCAGATTCTTTTTTCAGTGTGTGATTTTTTTGATCTTGTTTTGCCAAGAACCAGGAACCGCCTATGGCAATTATCGAACATATGAGTATAGGTAATACTACACTGTTAGTTATGTATAACAATAAAATGCCCAGTTGGATAGATAAATACCCAACAACAATTAATGACACAAAGAATACGCTCCATCTGAATTCAGATGTTACAGTTTGGTTCTTTACTGTTCCGTATTCTTTTTTGCAATTTTCAAAATTAATTTTTATTTGTTCGTGTTGTTTGGAAGCAGTATCCATTATAGAATTATCTTCTTGCGACATATCGCTTTTTTTGAGAATGGCTTGCTGTTCCATTGTAAGTAAAGTGTATATCGCCTCTTCTGTTTCGACAGCATCGTGAACAAATTTTGCCACAACATTTTTTTGCACAACTTCGTTTCCCATTTTTAACTCCTAATTCAATATTGACATTTAGTGAATGTCACTATTTATATTGTAGCATATTATAATATGTTTGTCAAGCACTAAATGTCAAAAAGGAGTTTCAAATGTTTAAAAACAAGGTGGAAAACGGAAAAAACAATATTTGCGGAGAAAAGATTTTTTCTTTGAGAACAAGTATTCCGAAGATGTCGCAACGAGTTTTGGCGGAAAAACTTCAGCTTGAAGGTATAGATGTCGATAAAAATGCAATTCAGCGTATCGAGTGCGGCAAACGCTTTGTCACGGACATTGAATTACGCGCGTTGGCGAAAATATTCAATGTTTCTTGCGATGAATTATTGAAGTAATTTTATTTTCTAAACAAAAAACTCATCCGTAGCAATGTTGATGGATGAGTTTTTTATAATAAATATAGATTTTTGCCTTGGCAAAAATCTATATTAACTCTGCACTCTGCACTTTGCACTACGCCCGCATCAGCAGCACGGGCCGCCTATGCACATATTCGCGCAGAAACAGATCTTCAGGCAGTCGCAGAAGGTATCCGAGCAGTCGGTGTGCGTGGTGTAAGTACCGCCTTGATACGCCGAGGTGCGGGCGCGGAGATGCTCGCGTGCGGTGCGGTATTCCTCGTTCGCGGGATCTCGCTCGCAGGCGATGTCGAAGCAACGCCCCGCATCGATTATATTTCCGCGCATCATGAGAGTCACGCCGCGCAGATAGTACCATTCCGCTCCGCGCTCATTCTGCGGAACGGTTGCAAGAACCGCCTCCGCCTCGCGCACACGGTGGGCGTTGATGTGAATGCGGGTGGCGGTGTATCTGTCGTCGCCCGTCGATGAAGATTCGCTGTAGGCGGAGCCGCCGTAATAGCTATCCTGCGATTTGCCCGCGCGGATCTTTCCGATCTCCTCGTAGGCGGCGTTGATCTCCTTCATACGCTCCTCTGCGCGCTCGCGCTCGGCGGGATCGGTGAATTTATCGGGATGATTCTCGCGGGCGAGCTTGCGGTAGGCTTTTTTTATGTCGTCGTCACTCGTCTCGCGCGTGACGCCGAGTATGGTAAAAGGATCTCTCATTGGAGCGAGTCCTCCTTGTGTGTGTATTTGATGGCGTCCTCTCGGCGCGGCTTGCGGTAGGTACCGTCGAGAACGGCGCGAGCCACACGGGGCATGCCTTCGGTAAGAATGTTTTTGACAATGCGGTAGGTGCGCGAGCGCTCGTCGACGTCCGCGAGATCGAGCATCGCTATTGCCGAGTCGCTCTCGTCGCGCAGGATGCATTCAAGCGTCATTTTTTCGTCGGCGTCGAGAGTTGAGCCGTAAGCCGCGGTAAGGACGTTGTAGCGTCCCTTTTTGACGTCCTCGTCGAAATCGTCGAGAGCATCGATGCAGTAGATCCACCGCCCGACGTGACGACCGATCGAATATGCGATCGCGTAGTTTTCTAATTCAATGCCGCGCGCGGCGATCATTCCGACTACCTCTCCGAATGCTTCTGCGCATTCGTCAATTCCGGAATCCGAAAAATCACGCTCCGAGTTGTTTTTTTCGGAGTTGTAGAAAAGCGCAAGCTTGTCGCGGATAACCTGAACGATCCCCTCGTCGTGCTCGTCGGCGCGAGAGACCCATTTTTTAGCCGGAAGGCGGCAGAGGATAGCGCAGAGCTTTTTGAGACCTTCCTCGTCGATGATATCGTCCTCGAGCTTAAGGGCGGCGAGGGTACTCATCGCGCCCGCGGAGAAGTCGATATCGGGCGACCCGGTGAGCATATTTTTACGGACGAGCGGGGAATAAGGACAGCGGTGACGCTCGCACTCGGGCGAGCCCTTCGTCATCAGCATACGAAGCAGAGATAGAAAAACGCCGTCGTAGGAGAGCGTCAGATTTGCTCCCGCGCCGCAGACCTGCCCCATAGAGCGGCAAAGCCCGCAATAAGCCGCGCGATAATATTCATAGTCCCCGACCGTCAGATTGGGAACGTAGGGTTGAACGTAACCGAACATAATAAAGCTCCGAGATTTGATATATATATGATATACCAAAATAATCCATATTGCAATATTAATTTGTAAATAAAAAGGAAGAAATTTGCCGTAGGATAGGGCAAATTTCACGCTTAATTGTAAATTTGGATTCAAATATAGTTGACATTAAGTAGAAATTGTGGTATACTTATTATTATTAATAAATAAAGAGTAGATTTGCTCAAAGTTTGATAAGGAGATAAAAGTAATGAAATTAAACAAAAAAGGCTTCGGCGTTGCGGAGATAGCGATCGTAATATTGCTCATCGGCATCCTCGCTGCGGCTGTTGTTGCGGGATTTATTGGAATTAAGAAGAATGCCAATGATGTAGCGGAAGAACAAGGAAAAATTGCACAAACAATGTCTAATGATCTTAAGCACTCTTTTCCTACGATTCTTTCTAGAGATCAGAAGGGACTTAAAATTGAAGAAGGCGAATATGAAGTTTATGAATTAGGTGGAAATACTATATGGTGTGACGGTTATTATGCGGTTAGAAACAAGGGCACCTTGTATTTATCTGGTAATGGTACAACGGATGAAAGCAGTTTTATAAGTGGCAGAGCTGATAACAAAAAAGCGTATTCCGCTCAATATACAGCTCTTTTAAACGAAAAAGGTTGTCTTAAAGTCTCTGATTTGATAATATATGCCGGTGAATCAAAAAACAAGTCAGGTTATCCGGCAGTTAATGTTTGGGACGGAGAAGTGTACTTAAATAATGTGATTATAGAATCGTTGAATTGTCCTATTCAGGTGCTGAAAGGAAGTGTAGAAATAGATGGAGTTAATACCTTAGTGTCTAATTCGTATACTCCTCGTACAGGCGGACATCTTATGTATATAGCTAGCTATTATGGCGAGGCCAAGGTTTATATCAAAGGCGGTACTTTTAGAGCAAGAAATATAAACACTTGGTGTTACAGCCAAATGGGTATAGTAACGATAACTGGCGGAACTTTTATACCAACCACCACGGGTCCAAATAAGTTTGGACTAGGTATTCAAGGAAGTAAGGCTATGAAAGCCGGTTTTTACGTTAGCGACGGAGGGGTGTTCAATATTGATGGTGGCATTTTCCAACTGTATGATACTGAACCTATGTTTGCAGGATCCGATGGTTATATTACAATCACGGGTGGAGAGTTCAAAAAAAGCAATAATAACAAAGCTCCGTCTACTTTTGTTAGTGGTATCAAAGAGTACAATGCCGATGGTGAGAGGATATCGGAGATAAAAATATTTGACAACCCTAACGATCCTAACGATACAAGTCGTGTCATTTTTCACTATTCTCCTACCTCTTGCGGTTGGGGTCAATATGTAGCAGAAGGCTATGAGCCTTACGAAATTGAAGCGGGTAAACTTTGGGGTGTAAGACCCGTTGGAACTCCGTAAATTAAATCTATGAATAAGGGCTCGCTTTGGCGAGCCCTTCCGCTTTATGATAATATATCAAAAAATTAGGCGCGTATCAATAAGCTCAAAGGCAGAAAGCTATGTTAGCACAAACAAAACAGGCCTTCCCCGGTGGGGGAAGGTGGCAGCCGAAGGCTGACGGATGAGGTGCCTGATAAGATACAGTTTTTCGCGAAGCGAAAATCTTCCAAAACATACCCAATAAAATATTCTGCTTTGCATTCAGAATGCAAACGAATACAGCACGAAGGTTTTTTACATTGCCAATGGTTGCGCCGTCTGCGGACGGCGGGGGCAGAGCGCAATACTTCCCTACATTCGGGAAGTATTGACTCTGTCCAAAATGCCGAAGCGGAGCTTCGTCATTTTGAAGCGCGGTGGCGAAGGCTGAAGCCTTCGCATTGAAATGAGGCTCCGCCTCAAACTCCGCAAACTTTTGAAAAAGTTTGATCAAAACTTTTCGTCTTTTTTGCCTTTTTGTTGAAATTTGCTTGACTGCTCGGTTTGTTTATGCTATAATTAACCTAACCAAAAACTCTTTTGCAAAAGGAGAAAATTAAAATGATCAAGATCACATTTATGGGCGCGGGCAGTACTGTTTTTGCCAAGAACGTGCTCGGCGACGTTATGATGACTCCCTCCCTTTGGGATTCCGAAATCGCTCTTTACGATATCGATCCCGAAAGACTTGAAGAGTCCTACATAATGATCTGCTCCCTCAACAAGAATATCAACGAAAACCGCGCAACCGTCAAGAAGTACCTCGGCGTGGCAGAGCGCAAGGATGCTCTCCGCGATGCTACCTTCGTAGTTGACGCTATCCAGGTCGGCGGTTACGATCCCTGCACCATCATCGACTTCGAGATCCCGAAGAAGTACGGACTCCGCCAGACCATCGCCGACACCCTCGGCATCGGCGGTATCTTCCGCGCACTTCGTACCATTCCCGTTCTCGATGATTTCGCAAAGGATATGGCTGAGGTCTGCCCCAAGGCTCTCTTCCTCAACTACACCAACCCCATGGCGATCCTCGCGGGTTATATGCAGAGATATACTCCCATCGAGACCGTAGGTCTTTGCCACAGCGTTCAGGTCTGCTCGAACGGCCTTCTCAAGGCAGTAGGACTTGAGCCGAAGCGTCCCATCCGCGAAAAGATCGCGGGCATCAACCACATGGCATTCCTTCTTGAACTTGAGGATGCCGACGGCAACGACCTCTACCCCGAGATCCGCCGCCGCGCTTGCGAGATGCTTGAGAATCCTCCCGAGAACTTCAAGGATCTTGTCAGATTCGAATATATCCGCCGTCTCGGCTACTACTGCACCGAGTCGAGCGAGCACAATGCGGAGTACAACAACTTCTTTATTAAGGAAAAGTACCCCGAGCTCATCGAGCGCTATCGCATTCCGCTTGACGAGTATCCCCGCCGCTGCATACATCAGATCAACCGTTGGAACAGCGACAAGCAGAAGTATCTCTCCGACGACGTATCCCACAAGAGAACACACGAATACGCATCCTGGATCATGGAAGCGATCGTTACCAACAATGCTTATCAGATCGGCGGTAACGTACTCAACCGCGGACTTATCGACAACCTTCCCGCAGATGCCTGCGTAGAGGTTCCCTGTCTTGTCAACAAGCTTGGCATTCAGCCGACCCACGTTGGACGCCTTCCCGTTCAGTGCGCCGCAATGAATATGACCAACATCAACGTACAGCTCCTCACCATCGAGGCTGCCGTTACCAAGAAGAAGGAACATATCTACCACGCCGCAATGCTCGAGCCGCACACCTCCTCCGAGCTTTCGATCGACGATATCGTTGCCCTCTGCGACGACCTCATCGAAGCACACAAGGGCTGGCTGCCGGAGTATCATTAATTGAAAAAGCCGCCAATGGCGGCTTTTTCAATTAATGAGTGAAATTCGCGCTTCGCGCGAGTGAAATCTTTCGCCGATGGCGAAAGGTTAAGGTGAATTTCCTCGCTTTGCTCAGAAATTTTCAATTTTATTAAAAAGAAAGTCAGCGGAAAAGTTTTCGTCCACCTTTTTCAAAAGGTGGCGGTTTCTTAAGGCGGAGCCTTAAGCCGACCTCCGCAGAGGTCGGAACTCCCTCCGCGCTTCAAACGGGCGGCGCCCCGCCGACCGTTTGGAAGGAGTAAAATCTCCCCACGGGGAGATTTTTGCTCCTTCACCACCTCCCGACATACGTTAGCACAAAAAATCGGGAAAAGTATCGCAATATTTGATATAATATCAGCAGACAGGAGGAATTAAAGATGGATTGGATCACAGGAATGCAAAAGGCGATAGATTACATCGAAGCGAATTTAACCGAAGAGATCGATTACGAAAAAGTCGCGGCTGAAAGCTTTTCTTCAAGCTATCATTTTCAAAGGATATTCAGTATTCTTTGCGGATACACGCTTGGGGAGTATATCCGTCTGCGCCGTTTGTCGCTTGCGGGCGCGGAGCTGGCAAGCGGTAAAGAAAAGGTGATCGATATTGCGCTCAAATACGGTTACGACAGCCCGGACAGCTTCGCTAAAGCGTTCTCAAAGTTCCACGGTATAACCCCGTCCGAAGCGCGCACGAACGGAAAAATGCTCAAATCCTTCTCACGCCTGTCGATAAAAATATTATTGGAAGGCGGTACAATTATGAATTACCGAATTGAAAAGAAACCCGAGCTCACACTCCTCGGTTACAAAAAGCATTTTGACGGAACTCCATATGACGAAACACGACGCAAGCAGGAAGAAAAGTTCTTCATTTCCACAAGAGCGCATCAATGGATGTTAAAAGGAATTACCAACAACAAACTTTCCGACTACTGTGTTCTTACAAACATTGATGACAGCGGATACGATTTCTACATTTCCGCAACTGCGGATAAATACGAGCTTGATAACCTCTATAACAGCGATGTGACCGGTATCGACTTTATGGATAAGTTCGGTTTTGAAAAGATCGTCATTCCCGAAAGAACTTATGCTGTTTTTGAAACCGAAAAGCAGAGAATGCCGATTCCCGAATATCACGATATCCGCAAGCAGATCGCGGCAGAATGGCTATTGAATAATGAATATCAAATGGTAAATGTACCGGAGCTTGCCGTTTATCATTGGGGAATTGTCGGCGGCTATCCTGAAAGAACCATTGAGATATGGATTCCCATTGAAAAGAAATAAGCATCCATAAATTATAGCAAAAACTCCGTAGAGGATGGTGCCCTCGACTTTTTATGCAATCTTATGCTAATATATTTTATTGGGCACAAACGGTGTCCCCTCATCACCCGCCTACGGCGGGAGCTTCTCCCAGGAGAAGCCTTGGGGGCAAGGCTGATGCCTTGCGTGAAATATTTCTCCTACGGAGAAATGTGAAATTTTTGCTTCGCATAAGTGAAACTCACGCTTTGCTTGAGTGAAATATTCCGCTAAAGCGGAATGTTAAGGAAGAAATTTGCTGAAGCAAATTTCAATTGAATAAAAAATAGTACGGAGATCAGAAAATCCCAAACGAAGCTAACAGTAACCAAGGCTTCTCCTGGGAGAAGCTCCCGCCGCAGCGGGTGATGAGGGGACACCAAGAACGCTTTGTTAGCACTTGCTTTAATTTTATCAAAAAATCACAAAAATCTCTGTTACCTATTTCATACCCCCGACACTATATGAGCGAAAGGAGGAGAGAAACAATGTCAAACATAAACGGAATGCGCGAGGTTCTGATGAAGGAATTCGCGGAAAACTATATGGAACCTCTCTATTATTTCTGTCTGAAAAAGACGGGCGACAGCTACGAGGCGGAGGACTTGACGCAGGATATCGCACTGAACATCCTCACCGCAATAAGCGGCGGTCAGGTACCAGAATCCTTTTCGGGCTGGGTCTGGCAGATCGCGCGAAACCGCTATTCAAGATGGGCGGTGCGTAAACACAGACACGGCGAATCGGTAACCGGTTCCGATATCGCCGAACTTGAGATCGCGGACGAAAGTGACGATATCCTCGGAGAGATGATACACGCCGAAGACTTAGCTCTTTTGCGCAGAGAGCTTGCGTTCATTTCGGGCGAATACCGCAACATCGTCACAGCCTTTTATCTTGAGGACAGAAGCATCCGTGATATTGCATCATCCCTCTCCCTACCCGAAAGTGCGGTCAAGCAACGTCTCTACCGCGCAAGAAAAATTCTGAAAGAAGGTATGAATATGGCACGCGAATTTGGAAAAAAGAGTTACAAACCCGAAGAGGTATTTTTCACGTCGAGCGGTTCACAGCCGAGCGGACTCCCTTGGTCCGCCGTTGACCGCAAGATCCCCAACAATATTTTGCTTCAGGCAAGTAACAATCCCTCAACGATAGAGGAGCTTTCGGTCGAGCTCGGTGTTGCGCTTCCCTATATGGAAGAAGAGGTGGAGAGACTCTGCAATGCAACTCTGCTCGAAAAGGAAGGCGACAAGTACGTAACGAATTTCTTCATCCTTGACCGTGAATGCCGCGAGGCGGTCTATAACGCGCTCCGCCGCGGCTCGAAGGAAAGAAGCCGACTGCTCTCCGAGATCATCGAGGACAACCTTCCCGCCATCCGCTCACTCGGTATTGCGGCAGATCACATCACAGATAACGACATTATATGGTGGCTCATTCCCGATGCCGTCGACTACTGCATCAAAAAGTCCTTTGCAGACCTGAGCACCTACAAGCCCCAAACGCGCGCAAATGGCGAAAGTTGGGGATTTGTAGGATACGAAGCGTGGGAGGTACCCGAGTATCTTGGTATGGATCAGACGGGCTCGACTTCTAAGGATGTTGAATATTGGCATTACTGTCCGGGCGGCTACGGTTTCAAAAAACTGTGGCTCGGTGTTAACGATGCAATCGTGCTTGCGAATATTCATATCAATAAAACAAACGAAAAAGAACTCGGAAATCTTGAAAAGGAAATGATCGAAGATCATCTGACCAAATGCCTGCATTTTGACGAAAACGGCAACGCAGTCTTCGATATGCTTGTGATGACAAAGGAAGATCACAAGAAGATCCGCAAGCTCTTGGAAACTCACAAGAATTACGAGGCACTTCTTGCAAACTTCATCGATGCAAACAAGAGCCTCGAGGAGATATTCAAGAATTACGGTCACAAGACACTCCACGACACCTTCGGATACTACGTTCGTATGGAAATGTATAAGATCCGAATGATGTGCATTCACGATCTCGTCGACACCTCGTTCATCACCCTCCCCGAAGACCCCGCAAAGTCCAATATCGGTATGTATCTTATTATGAAATAATACTCAATATGCCCGTCCGTGAAAACGGACGGGCGTTTTTTTGACGCGAAACACAAAAATTGCATAAAATGCTTGACAATCACTACTGTTTATGGTAACATAATTATATTAATATGAAAGAATGACGAGCGAATACCTATGAGCAATCAAAAGATATCCCGCGTTTCCGCGATGCATTACGTTAAAATGGTGATCCGCGCGCTGATGTTTGTCGGCGCGACGGCGCTTTATATATTCAAAAAAATTACGGGAAGGGAATTGTTCTATGAAAGTGCCAAGCCGATACATTGGTTTTTGGTGCTCGTCTTTATTGTCTACGCGATCGAAATGGCGTGCCGTTTCTTTCCGTCAAGACTCGAAAGTCCCGGCTGTCAGAAGCAGTTCGCAAGAAATTTCATTCCCACATCCGAAAGCACTCCGCGCCTTCAGTCGTGGAAGCGCACCTTCGCTGTCGCCGTGGCTTGGTTTGCACTCAACGGAATAATCGGAGTTCTCTATTTCACGGGTATCATAGATGCGGGCATCCTGATCCTCATCACCCTCGCCTACGGCGTTTGCGATATGATCTGCATACTGTTTTTCTGCCCGTTTCAGACTTGGTTTATGAAAAACCGATGCTGCACCGATTGCAGGATCTATAATTGGGATTTCGCAATGATGTTCACACCGCTCGTTTTCATCCCCCATCCTTATACATATAGCCTAGTCGCACTTTCGCTGGCGATCCTGATTCGCTGGGAATGGAATTACCGCCGCCATCCCGAACGCTTTTCCGAAACGACCAACGCCTGCGTTTCCTGCAAATATTGTAATGAGAAGCTTTGTAAGCATAAAAAACAATTAATGGCTTTTATCCGCGATAAAAGATTTATAAAAAGGTAAAAAAGCCGGCAGAGAAGAGAAGTAGTAGAAAATAAGAAAGAAAATTAGATTTTTTCAAAAAAACTTGAAAAAAAGCAAAAAAACTATTGACAAATGAAATAGAATGTGGTATAATATTTAAGTCGCAAGGCGCAGGACGTGAGCAACAGTTCGCGAACATCGCGCCAAGCGCAAGATCTGGGTGTGGCGCAGCATGGTAGCGCGCTACCTTGGGGTGGTAGAGGCCGCAAGTTCAAGTCTTGTCACTCAGACCAAATAAGGGCAATCCGAACGCGTTCGGGTTGCCCTTATTTCGTTCTAAACGCAAAGACGCCGAACGTCTTGGTGTTCGCCCCGCGAACACCAATCATTTGCGCGCTAATTGCCCAATTCCACCACTTATGCCGCATAACGCACGCAAATATAAGTTCGTAAGTTTTGTCAAGAGTTCCGAATTCTCTCAATTTTCTCGGATAGAGATTTCGAAAATTTCCCGCTCCTCCGTACACCGCTTCTCTCTAAAATTCACCTCAAAAACAGCTTTGACCACATGTTTGACCACTTATACGAGACATACAAAACAACGAGGATAAGCTTACTTTTGTGAAGCGCAAAAGGCGATACCCGATAAGATACCGCCTTTCCTTGTGGTAGTCGTCGAACGCTCGGCGGCTTATTTTTTCACTTCAACATAACTTGCAAAGGTTAAAGTTCGATCTTCGTCGTATGTCGCAAACTTAACAGTTACAATAGTGCCTTCCTTCCAGCCGATTGCGTTCGTATCAGACTCTCTTGTATTGAATACCATAACGGTTTCATCATCCAAAAGGATTTCTGTACCATCGTCAAAGTGAACTTCCAATTCATCGCCGGCGGAAAAAATGCTGTTGTCACCTGCGTCAACTACAACCCCTTTGAAACCATTCCAATCCCATTCAACAAGTTCAATGCCCATTGTTTCAGCCTGTGGCAGAGTGCAAAGCGGTACCCTAATATCCCCGTGAGGGGTCTCATTCTGAAAATAAGGTATAGTCAATGCACCCACAACCACAAGGCACAAACAAGCCGCAAGCGATGCCCATTTTACCCACCCGTTCCTTTTCTTATTTTGCACCTTCTCGGCAGGTGCAGCCTTTGCGATGAGCTCGGGATCAAGACCGCCGAGGCTCCTATAAATATTCTTATTCGTCATACGTCAAAGCCCTCCTTATGTAAAAATTCTTTCAGCTTCTTTCTTGTGCGGAGCAAGAGGACGGTTACGGAGCTTTCCTTCATTCCGTACTCCTTCGCGATCTCGGCTACGGAACTTGAGTACCAATACCGGCGCACAAAAACATTCTGCGTTTTGTCGGGCAAAGACCAAACGAACTTATTCAGAGCATCCCTCAGAGCCACGCTCTCGCCAATGTCCTCTCCTCTGTCATTATCGGGAATACACTCGGCAAGCTCGTCAAGAACAAGCATCACTTGTCCTCCGCGCGTCTGCGTGTGGTTTTCCTCGTAGCGATCAAGGGAAAGCTGTCGGCTTATCATCCCGACGTATGGCTTTAACGGGTCGGGACGATTGGGTGGAACGGTGTTCCACGTTTTGAGATAAGTATCGTTGACGATCTCTTTTGCATCTTCGTCATTTTCGAGAATGCGATATGCGATGTAATGGCAGTACCGTCCGTAC
>JAZRGT010000071.1:0-42707 GCA_045644325.1 Eubacteriales bacterium
ACCGCTTGGCCTCCGACTTCGTGCAGAGCTTGAGCGCGAGGTTGCATCTATGCCCGAATTTGACGTTTCAATGCCCGCAGAACTCGATCGCGGATCCTTCCACCCCATCACACTCGTTCAGCGTGAGTGTGAGACTATCTTCAAGTCGATGGGCTTCCACGTCGAAGACTATGCCGAGATCGTAAGCGACTACGAATGCTTCGAGGCTCTCAATATCCCCAAGCACCATCCCGCAAGAGATATGCAGGATACTTACTACCTCACCAACGGTCAGCTTCTCAAGACACATACCAGTGCCGCACAGAACGCTATCTATAAGAAATACCGCGACGACCTCGTAAACAATGGCGTGCCGATCAAGGCGATCTTCCCCGGACGCTGCTTCAGAAACGAGGCAACCGACGCTTGCCACGAAAACACCTTCTTCCAGATGGAAGGCGTTATGGTCGATAAGAATATCTCGATCTCTAACCTTATCTTCTTCATGAAGACAATGCTTTCCGAGGTCTTCAAGCGCGACGTAAAGGTGCGTCTCCGTCCCGGATTCTTCCCCTTCGTCGAGCCCGGATTCGAGCTTGACATTTCCTGCGCTATCTGCGGTGGAGAGGGATGCCCCTCTTGCAAACACAGCGGCTGGCTCGAGCTTTGCCCCTGCGGTATGATCCACCCCGAAGTGCTTAAAGCGGGCGGAATCGATCCCGAGGAGTACACCGGTTTTGCATTCGGTCTCGGACTTACCAGACTTGCAATGATGCGCTACGGTGTCAAGGACATCAGAGACCTCAACAGCGGAAGCCTCAAGGTTCTTTCGCAGTTCAAGGAAGACAAATAAGAAAGGACGGAAAGAAAAATGTTTTTATCTATGAATTGGATATGCGATTACGTTGACCTTTCCGGTCTTGACAAGCTTTCGCTCATCCACAGATTCTCTCTTTCGACCGCAGAGGTTGAAAACGAAATTTTTATGAAGGGTAGCGACATCTCCGGCATCGTTGTCGCAGAGATCAAGTCGGTAGAGGAGCATCCCGAGTCGAAAAAACTCCACCTTCTCAAGGTTGATATCGGCGAGGACGCACTCGTTGACGTCGTTTGCGGCGCTCCCAACGTAGCAGTCGGACTCAAGGTTCCCTTTGCAAAGCTCGGCGCGCAGATCGGTGACACCACCATCGCTCCCCGTAAGCTCGCAGGCTATACCTCCAACGGTATGTGCTGTTCCGAAAAAGAACTCGGCATCAGCGATAACAATGACGGTCTTATGATCCTTGATCCCGCTTTTGCAGTAGGTACCGACATCAAGACCCTCTTTGACATCGACGATATCATCTTCGAGGTCGATAACAAGTCGCTCACCAACCGCCCCGACCTTTGGGGTCACTACGGAATCGCGCGCGAGTTCGCGGCTATCTCGGGCAGAGAGCTCAAGCCCCTCGATTGCGCTGATCTTAACAAGTATGCAGGTCTTCCCGCAGTTGATATGAAGATTGAGGACAGCCTCTGCCAGAGATATTCCTGCCTTCAGGTAGAGAACATCACTCGCAAGGTAAGCCCCGTAAATATGCGTATCCGCCTTTACTACTGCGGTATGCGCTCTATCAACTTCCTTACCGATATTACCAACTACATTATGCTCGAGATGGGTCAGCCCATGCACGCATTCGACTCGCGCAAGGTAGAAAAGCTCCGCATCAAGAGATATGACCACAAGTTTTCCTTCAAGACCCTCGACGGCGTTGACAGAAACATCGATGAGGATATGCTCATGATCTGTAACGGAGATATTCCCGTTTGCATCGCAGGCGTTATGGGCGGACTTGATTCCGAGATCGTTGAGGACACCACCAAGCTTACCCTCGAGTGCGCTACCTTCGATGCAGTTTCGGTTCGTAAGACCACCGTTCGTCTTGCTCACAGAACCGACGCGTCCCAGCGTTACGAGAAGTGCCTTGACCCAGAAATGACTCCCACCGCGGTTGCTCGCTTCGTTAAGATCATGCAGGATGCAGATCCCGAGGCGAAGGTCGTTTCCTCTCTCACCGATGAGCAGGCATATAAGTATCCCACCATCACTTTCTCCTTTGACAGATCCTTCGTTGACCGCTATACCGGTATTTCGATCTCGGATGAGCACATTATGACCACTCTTTCCGCGCTCGGCTTCGGCATTTCTCTCGAAGGCACCACCTTCACCGTAACCGTTCCTTCCTGGAGATCCACCAAGGACGTAACAATGAAGGCTGATATCATCGAGGAGATCACCCGTATCTACGGCTACGATAACTTCGATATCAACACCGTTTACGCTCCCTCTTATCCCATCCGTGCGGATATCAAGAAGAGCGTAGAAGAGCAGATCAAAGACATTCTCGTAAAGAGATTCTCCTGCCACGAGCTTCATTCCTATATTTGGACCTACAACGATGAATATAAGGAGCTCGGTATCGAGGTTGAGGATAACGTCAAGATCGCAGGTGCGGCTAACCCCAACATCGAGACCCTCCGCAAGACCATCATCCCCACCCAGCTCTGCCAGGTCAAGTATAACACCGCTTATGCACCCGAGTTCGGAGTATTCGAGATCGGATGCGTAGTTGACGGTCTCCGTGAAGACGGACTCTGCAAGGAGCAGAAGAAGCTTGCTATCACCCTTTATTCCAAGACCGAGAGCATGGAAACCGTATACGGCAAGCTCTGCAATATGATCGCGGTTCTCGCTGATGACATCAAGCACGCTCCCGTCAAGTTCGTAAAGAAGGAAGCAACTCATTCCTATCAGCATCCCAGAAACCTCAACGCAGTATTCTGCGGCGAGACCGAGATCGGTGAGATCGGTATCGTTTATCCCACCGTATCCAAGAAGATCGATAAGAAGGCTTCCATCGTTTACGCCGAGATCGACGTTGCTGCATTCGCAAATTGCGACAAGCTCGCCCTCGTATACGACGAGCCCTCCAAGTACCCCGAGATGGATATCGACCTTACCTTTAAAACCGAAATCTACGCACCCATCGGAGAGGCTGTTAAGGCACACGGCGGCGCACTCGTTAAGAACGTCAAGGTGACCGATAGATATGCAGACGATGCAGGTAAGTCCATCACCGTCCGCGTAACCTTCGCGGACAAGACTCGTACCCTTACTCGTGACGAAGTTATGGTGATTGCCAACAAGGTGATTGCCGAGCTTGCTGGCAAGGGTATAGCGCTTAAGGCGTAATTGAATTTCAGTAGCCGGATAAGCATTACTTGAACTGCTCCGCTTGTACGGACGCAAAACAACAATCCGCCTACGCAAGAAAACAATAATTGATCAACAAACTGACACCGCTTTTCGTGCGGTGTCGGTTTTGTTTAAAGTTTTAAACTAAATTTTAGTTGAAATGTATGTAAATTTTTTAGATATCTATTGAAATATAAGAAAAAATGTGGTACAATAATACTATCTTTGAGATAAATATCATCAGTTTAATGTACTTGAAATAAATTCAAGTAAATCGCGGAGATCAAAATATGGACAATAAAAATAACAATGATTATTACACGATAGATTTGGTACAGGTTATGAAAGCCTTGCTTCAAAAGATATGGCTTATTGTAATTTGTGCGATTTTAGCCGCAGTCATTGGTTTTTCACTTGCTGCTTTTATCATTGCACCGACTTATTCATCTTCGATTTTATTATACGTTAATAACAATTCTATTTCTCTCGGTAATGTTAATTTCAGCTTGAGCTCGTCTGATATTACCGCTTCGAGAAGCCTCGTTGATACGTATACCGAGCTATTGATGAACAGAACTACTCTTGAAAGAGTGATCGATAAAACCGATGCTCCGTATACATATAAGGAGCTTTACAATATGATAGTAGCGGCTCCTTCAAACGAAACCGAAATTATGAAAATTACCGTAACCTCCACCGACCCCTATGAGGCGGCAAATATTGCTAACGGTATTGCTGAAGTTCTTCCCGAAAGAGTTTCTGAGATTATTGATGGCGCGGCAATGGAGGTTGTTGACAGCGCAATCCCCGTTCTTGAAAAGGTTGATCCCAGTATAACAAAATTCACCGTAGTCGGACTTATTCTCGGCACGCTCCTTTCAGTGGGAGTGATTGTTGTTGGAGCTTTAATGGATGACACAATACATGACGAGGAGTACGTCCTTCAGCATTTTGAGTGTCCGATCCTGGCTAAGGTACCTAATTTGTTGGATGCCGGTAATAAGAAATACAGCTACAGGAGATATGGTTACTATTATAAATCTAAAGACAACTCCGCTTCCAATGTTAAGGAAAATAGATAAATGGCATTTTTAAAATTTTTGAAGATAAAAGAAAAGAAGCCGCACGCTCAGTTTGCCGGTGAAGTGAATCAGGTTACTTTACATAAAAACCTTGAGTTTACCGCTACCGAACAATATAAGCTGCTGCGAACCAACCTTGATTTTACCGTGCCCGAGGGGATCAAGTGCCCTGTTATCGGACTTACGAGCTCTATGAGTGGCGAAGGCAAAAGCACGACTGCCGTAAATCTTTCTTACGTTTTAGCCGAGAAGGGTAACAAAGTCTTGCTGATAGACGGAGATTTGCGCATTCCTTCGGTTGCCAAAAAGATGAACATTCCGAGCTCGCCCGGCTTGACTGACGTCCTGATGGGAAAAAACACCCATTCGATAAAGGAATTTAAGTCCTCTGTTCTCGATACGTGGTATATTATGCCTTCGGGAGACATTCCCCCGAATCCCTCTGAACTACTCGGATCTAAAAGAATGGCAACTGCCCTTGAACAGCTTAAGGAAGCGTTTGATTACATTATTATTGACCTTCCACCGGTCAATATCGTTTCGGACGCGCTCTCTATTGCTAATCTGATCACGGGTATGATTATAGTCATCAGAGAAGAATACACCGAAAAGAAAGAGCTCGAAAGATGCTTCAGGCAGCTTAAGCTTTCTAACGTTAACATTTTGGGTTGCGTTATGAACGAGGCAAAGTCAGGCGGTGGCACATACGGTAAATACAGAAAAATGAAGCGTAATTACCGTACCTATTACAGTGATGAATATAAAGCCCCCTCTGAGGAAAAGAAAGAATGATTGATTGGCACAGCCATATTCTTCCCGGAATGGATGACGGAAGCCGTAGCGTTGAGGAAAGCTTAGCGATGCTCAAATTGATGAGCGGACAAGGCGTATCCTGCGTGGCTGCCACGCCGCATTTCTATGCAAATGCTGAGACCTGCGATCATTTTTTGAGCAGAAGGCATTCGTCATTTGAAGCATTGACAGGGCATTTAACTAATGAACATCCAAGAGTCCTCTGCGGTGCCGAAGTAAGGTATTATCCCGGGATTGCAAAATTCAATGATCTCTCGTCTCTGACGATTGATGGCACAAGAGTTCTTTTGTTGGAAATGCCCATGATGCATTGGACTGAATATACCGTCAATGAATTGATCGAATTATCAGTTGCCAGAGGTCTTACGGTCGCTTTGGCACACATTGAAAGATGTTTACCAATGCAAAACATAAAAACTTTTATCCGCTTGCGTGAAAACGGCATATTGATGCAGGTCAATGCCAGTTATTTCATAAGAATCGCAAGCAGGCGTAAAGCCGTTTCGCTTCTTGATACCGGATTAATCCACTTTCTGGGCTCTGATACTCATAATTTGACTGATCGAAAGCCCAATTTGGAATCTGCTTATAAAATCATAGAAAAGAAATTCGGTAATTATTTTGTAGTTCAAATGAACGAGTTTGGCAATAGACATCTCGGACATTTTAATTGAAATTTATTTAACAAAGGAGATTGTTAAAATGAAAAAACTCATCGCAATTTGCTTGTCCTTTATTATCATGGCAAGCGCTACCGTTACTGTATTCGCGGCTCCCGCTAATTTTTGGGGTAGCCCCTCGGGTAAGCCCTCTCCTGAAATTATCAGCTTCAAGTCTGGCGACCCCAATTGTACTGCACAGCTGATTCTCACCCCCTACGGTGACAGAAAAGATATGTCGGATTGGCAGATATCTTTGATTGAACAGGCATACAATTCTATCGCTAATGCTAAATCGCTCACCGAACTCAATGCTGATCTTGCTGCAATTGTAGCAAAGCTCGGAATTGATAGCAAGTATCTTGCTGTTACCAACATTTTCGACCTCCATCACGAAGGCTGTGAGTATCATTCCGAGCATAAGGCGTTTGATATCACCCTTTCTGTCGATCAGCTTGCTAACTTCGTAGGACTTCTTCATATGAACAAGGACGGCGTATGGGAGCTCGTTCCCGATGCAAAAGTTCAGCAGGACGGAGATCATCTCGTATTCTCTGTTGATGATTTCTCTCCCTTTGCTATCGTAGTTGACACCACGGGTGAGGCACCTCAAACCGGTGACAGCGTAATGATCATCAGCGCTATCGTGCTCGCTGCTTCTGTCATTGCACTCGCAGCAATCACCTTCAAGCGCAAGAAGCAGATCGCACAGTAATTTAACATATTTTCAAAGGCGGATATGATAATGAACAACAGCATCGACTACTTAAAGATCGTTTCGATTGTGCTTGTGATTGTAATTATCATATCCGCCGGTGTGATTTTACTCAGACTCTGGGAGAATAATAACAATTATTTTCAAGGAGCGGTTGTAAAGGACGATATCGTCAAATATCAAGGAATTGAATACGAGCTTAACGATAACGTTGAATCCTATCTTTTGATCGGTCTTGATAAATATACCGGGGCAGATAAGGCGGATTCACACAAAAGCGGTATTCAAGCAGATTTCCTTATCGTCTTGGTGTTCGATAACGAAACCAAACAATGCGCAGCTCTCCAGATAAACCGTGATACCGTGACGAAAGTCAATATGCTTTCAATAGGCGGAACAGCGGTAGTGGCGTCATATAATACGCAAATTGCGCTCTCTTATGCATACGTTGAAGATGATAACGCTAAGATCCGATGCGGAAATACAAAGGATTCCGTTCAATATTTGTTAAACGGCGTACAAATAGATCATTATTTTGCCATTACGATGGACGGAGTCGTTGCATTGAATGATCTTGTCGGCGGTGTTGAAGTGCTCGTTATGGACGACTTTTCGGGGATTGATGACACCTTGGTACAGGGCGAAAATATTACCCTGCGTGGGGAACAGGCGCTTCGCTATGTGCGCGCACGCAAAGGTATGGAAGACAGCTCCAATATCGCAAGAATGGAGCGTCAAAAGCAGTATGTGCGCGCTTTGTATGAAAAGCTTGAACTTTGCTTGAAAGAAAACGAAATGTTCGCAGTTAAGCTCGCGGAGCAAATGTCAGAGCATTCCGTTTATGATATATCCGAGCAGAAAATTCAGAGACTTTCCGAAAAGTATTCTGACTATGAATTTTTAGGCATCAAAAGCTTCGAAGGCGAGTCAACGGTCGTCGACGGGTTTATGGAATTTCATCCGAATGCAGATTCGGTATGGGAGACGGTTCTTTCTCTCTTTTATAAGCCGAAAGTCGATTAACACGCTTGACCGGATTATAATATATTGAGGCCCCCGAGATTATTGTCTCGGGCTTCAGTATTGTTGTAAATCGATCGTATAAGATGAGTACCGTACTTGGTATAATAGGGAAACATCGGAGAAACTCTAAATGAAGACAAAAAATTATAAGGAATCTGATACAGCTCAATTTAAAAACAAATATAATATGCCACTCTCACGCTTGAAGCCCTTTCGGCTGATAGACGTTATACTGATGGCGTATGATATTTGCACAGTATCTGTTGCATATTTTTTTGCGCTTTGGTTCAGATTTGATTGCAGATTTTCGGAGATACCGGATTATTATTTGACAACTTGGTTGAAATTTGCTCCGATCTACGCAATTGTATGCGTTTTGGTATTTAATATCTTTCATCTGTATAAGAGCATATGGAAATTTGCCAGCTACGTTGAGCTGAAGCGTACAGTGTATGCTTCATTGATTCTCGCTTTCTTTCATACTGCGGGAATAACCGTTATTTTCAGGCGAATGCCGATCTCGTATTATGTTATCGGTGCGGGAATTCAATTTCTGCTGATCACGTTTATACGTTTTTCATACCGTTTTGTTTTGCTCGAACGGAGTAAGAAGGCTATGCTTCAGCAGAAGCTGAACGCAAGCCGAGTTATGTTGATCGGAGCAGGCGCTGCAGGACGAATGGTTCTCAGGGATATGCTTACTTCTGATGAATTGAACGAGCGGGTTTGCTGCATAATTGACGATGATAAAGAAAAACAGGGACGCTATCTTGAAGGCGTACCGGTAGTCGGCGGCAGAGAAGAGATTTTGCTCAGCGTTGAAAAATTCAAGATCGATAAAATTTACCTTACTATGCCGAGTGCATCGGCTAAAGATCGCAGGGACATTCTGAATATTTGCAAGGAAACGAGCTGTCAACTCAAGAGTTTGCCGGGCATAACGGAAATAGTTACTGGAATTGTAAAAGCAGATTCAATGAGAGAGGTTGCCGTTGAGGATCTCCTCGGAAGAGAGCCCGTGAACGTAAATATGGAAGAGATATACAGCTTTATAGCGGGTAAGGTTATTCTTGTTACGGGCGGCGGAGGCTCGATAGGAAGCGAGCTATGCAGACAAATTGCAAAACATACTCCGAAAAAGCTTATAGTATTCGATATTTATGAGAATAATGCGCACAACATCGCACTTGAACTGAGGGATAAATATCCCGATCTTAATTTAGAAATCCTCATAGGCTCTGTGCGCGACAGCAAGCGTATTAATCAGGTCTTTGCTAAATATAAGCCCGACGTGGTTTATCACGCCGCTGCACATAAGCACGTTCCTCTGATGGAGGATAGTCCTTGCGAATCGATAAAGAATAATGCGATAGGCACATATAAGACCGCGTTTGCCGCCATGAATCACGGATGCAAGCGATTCGTGCTTATTTCAACCGATAAAGCGGTTAATCCCACTAACATTATGGGGGCCTCAAAGCGCATTTGCGAAATGATAATTCAATCATTTGATAGAAAAATCAGAGAAGGCAAAGCGCATGAGATCGTTCCGTTGCACGTTCATTCGGAGGCAGTCGATGAATCTGCAACCGATGAACAAAAGATATTCGCCACTCCTTGCACCGATTTTGTGGCAGTAAGATTCGGAAACGTTCTCGGAAGCAACGGCTCGGTAGTTCCGAGATTTATAGAACAAATATCAAAGGGCGGGCCCGTAACGGTTACGCATCCCGATATTATCCGTTATTTTATGACGATTCCCGAGGCAGCGTCTCTTGTTTTACAAGCAGGCACTTATGCAAAGGGCGGTGAAATATTCGTTCTTGATATGGGCGACCCCGTAAAGATCGATACGCTGGCAAGAAACCTGATCCGTCTTTCAGGCTTGACTCCCGATGTGGATATTAAAATATCCTACACAGGCCTACGTGCGGGAGAAAAGTTATATGAAGAGAAGCTGATGTCAGAAGAAGGTCTCCAGACTACTGCCAATAAATTAATACATATCGGATTCCCGATTCCCTTTGACGTTGATGTGTTTTTTGAGAACCTTCAGGATTTGATGACCGCCTCGTATAACGGAGAGGATGATCGCATACGTGATTTGGTGTCCAAAACGGTTACAACCTATCATCCGATAGATTAATACTTCGCGCCTTGATTTGAAAGATACATACTTGCGAGTTTCTATGGTTCGCAGGTATGTATCTTTTTTAGCTAACAAAAAAGATTTAAGTTTCGTTTTTGAGTCAAAACGATTTAAGACGTGATTGTTGTGCTGCAACTCAAAGTAAAAATTATATTTATATAAAATTTTCTTATTTTTTCTATTGAAATATTTCTATATATGTGATAAAATATTATATATATTATCTTTTTACGGAGATTAGCATGTTGGATAAAATTGTCGAATATTGGAACGTTTTTATAGATCTTGTAAACAGATACGTTATCGGTGTTGTTGCCGATATGAAGATCGTTGATGCGGTTGATATCATCATTCTTTCTATTATACTTTTTTACGTATATAAGTTCATTCGTCAGCGTCGCGCCGTGCGTCTTGCTCGCGGTGTACTTATAGTTCTTGCTACGCTTCTTGTCAGCGTAATTTTCAATATGAGAGCACTAAATTTCATCATTGAGAATTTCGTTCAGGTCGGAATGATAGCAATTATCGTAATTTTTCAATCCGACCTTCGAGCAGGACTCGAGCGCTTCGGTTCTACAAATATCAAAACCTTCAAGGGAATAAACGATACCGATGCCAAGGTTATCGCGAACATTTCCGAAATTATTTCCGACGCTGCCGTTACTTTGTCAGATACAAAAACAGGCGCTCTGATAGCAATCGAGCGCTCCACAAAGCTCGGTGAGCATCTTTCTCACGGCGTTATCCTGAATGCCGATATGTCTACGCTTCTGATAAGAAACATATTTTTTAATAAAGCGCCAATGCACGACGGTGCAATGATAATCCGTGATCGCCGTATTTATGCAGCTGGATGCTATCTTCCTTTGTCAAACGCGGACGTTAATAAAGATCTCGGAACCCGTCATAGAGCTGCTCTCGGTCTTTCCGAGGTCAGTGATGCACTGGTGGTAGTTATCTCCGAGGAGACGGGAACGATTTCAGTAGCGATCGACGGCGAGCTTCGCAGAGGATACACTAAAACGTCTCTAAAAAAAGAAATTATGAAGAGCCTGCTTCCCCCCGAAGCAATGAAACGCCCGCTTGTGGATAATAACTTGAAGAATAAATTCAACCGCAAGAATAAGAAAAACAAGACTGAAGGAGGTGCCGATAATGAATAACGATAATAAGAGTTTTTATCCCGAAAAAGATAATGCACCTTCCGAAAAGCTTTGGATTCCGAAGCAGTGGTTCTTTTCAAGAATCCTCTGCTTGATCGTAGCCTTCGCTATCTGGATCTACGTTGTCAACATCAAGACCCAGGATTACGAAAAGACCTTTAACCTGATCGACATTTCTGTTGAAGGATGGGAGGAGCTTTTGGAAGACACAAATTTGTCGGTGGTAAATCTTGAAGAAAGCAAGATCAGCGTTACCGTTAAGGGTCTCAGAAGCGATATCTCAAAGCTCACTCCGAGTGATTTTAACGCTTATATCGACATCAGTAAGCTCACTGAAGGCGGTAAGCACAACCTTGAGGTTTCGGTCGATCTTCCTTCTACCGTTTCTTTCGTCTCCAAATATCCCGAATCGGTTACGATTTCTATCGATGAAAATATTGAGCGCGAAATGAACGTTGAAATCGATGTTACCGAATACAGTATGGATACTATCTACGAGATGGGAATCCCCGAATGCGATATCACAACCGTGAAGGTCACGGGACCTTCAGAGGTTCTCGACCGTATCAAGAGCGCCAAGGCATTCATCAATCTCGGAACCGTTATGACCAGCACCGTTATAAGAACGGAGATCGTTCTCATAGATAAGGCGGGCAATTCGATAGACACGACCTACGTTACGCTTGACAACACCAGCGTAACCGTAACAGTACCCGTTAAAATGGAGAAAACGATCAATCTTGTTTGTAACTATCTTCCCGGTGTTTCACCGTCGCTTTATTCTTCGGTAGTGCTCACACCGAGCACGATAAAGGTAAAGGGCGATCCGAAGATACTCAACGAGCTTGATTCGATAAACGTTTTTGCATTGGACGGATCCGGAGACGTAGCTATGGCTGTTGCATTTTCCGAGCTTCTTATTCCCGGCGGCGTTGAGGTTATTAACGCTCCCAGCATAGTCAAAATTAACGCGGAGCGTTTTGAAGAGACTACAGAAACTACTGAACCACCTCAAACCGAAGTGAAAGAACCGGAAACCAATTCAAGTCCCGATGAGGAGCGTGCTGCCCCCAATGATTAATAACAAAACAAGAATAGTATCCGAGTCCATTTCACTTCCTTTTACCGCTGACTCAAAAGAAGCGCTTGAAATATCCAAAAGAAAATTGAAAAAGGCGATCGGAAATACGAGCGATTTTTCGTTTTCAATTTTCAGACGTTCTGTAGATGCAAGAAAAAAGGATGATATCAGATTCGTTTACACCGTAATGGCTCAGACCGAGCGGGAACTTACAGATCCCGAATACGGCTCGGTTGAACGTTTCGGATTCAGAGCTTGCCCTGAACAAGCAATAGAATACGTCTTCGGTACCGAGAAGTCTGAGTACAGACCGATCGTCGTCGGTAGCGGACCTGCAGGAATGTTCTGTGCACTGATGCTTGCTGAACAAGGATACAGACCTATTTTGATTGAGCGCGGTGATTGCATTGAAAAGAGGTTTTCCACCGTTACTTCTTTTTTCGAAGGCAATGATTTAAACGTTGAGTCAAACGTAATGTTTGGTGCGGGCGGAGCAGGCACGTTTTCGGACGGCAAGCTCGTTACCCGAATTAACGATCCCCTTTGCGGATACGTTTTCTCGCGCTTTTGTGACTTCGGTGCGCCTCGTGAGATAACTGTGCAGGCAAAGCCCCATATCGGAACCGATCTCCTTATGAACGTTGTTTCGCGCCTCTTGGAGCGTATTGAAGAATGCGGCGGAACTGTGATTTATAATTGCCGACTTGATTCGGTAAGTGAAATATCGGACGGAATCAAAGCGCATACTTCGATGGGGGATATGCCCGGCAGTTGCTTGGTGCTTGCTATCGGACACAGCGCAAGAGATACTTACAAATATCTCAGCGACAGCGGATATTCGCTTATTGCAAAGCCTTTTTCCGTAGGTGTGAGAATAGAGCATTTGCGTTCTGATATCGAATACGCTTTGTACGGTAAATTCGCAGGAGATCCGAGACTCGGTGTAGCCGAATACGCATTGTCAGATACCAAGAGCGGCAGAGGCGTATACACTTTCTGTATGTGCCCCGGCGGAGAAGTTATAGCTGCTTCATCAGAAAACGGCGGCTTGGTTGTAAACGGTATGAGCCGACATGCCCGCGACGGTGTAAATTCAAACGCCGCAGTAGCTGTAAGCGTTGCTCCGACAGATTATGACGGAACGCCTCTCGGTGCAATAGAATTCCAACGTAATCTTGAAAGAAAAGCCTTTGCTCTCGGCGGCGGAAATTATTCTGCGCCCATTGAGCTTTTGGGCGATTTTCTCTCGGGTAAGAAGACTAATCTTTCTTCACCTGACAGGATTAAGCCGACCTATACTCGCCATTTAACAAAGGTGTCCGATGTTTCGGACATTTTCCCCGATTTTATCAATGATGAGCTCAGAAGAGGCTTTATTTCTTTCGGTAAGAAGATAAAAGGCTTTGATGCTCCCGATGCGGTTATGACAGCGGTTGAAAGCCGCACTTCCGCTCCTGTAAGAATACTCAGAACCGAAACGCGTGAAGCGTGCGACCGTAAGCGGATATATCCTTGCGGTGAGGGTGCTGGATATGCGGGCGGAATAACCAGCGCTGCTATTGACGGAATTAAAACAGCGCTTGAAATTATGAAGAAATTTGCGCCTTAACGGCGGAGGAATAATATGAAGAAACAAGGCATTGTAGTAGCAAAAGACGGAAATCTTGCAACGGTAGAAATTTATAATAATCTCAATTGTCTGACCTGCAGTAAAAGAAAATTGACCAATGCCTGCAATTCCTGCCCAGATTCCGAAGACAATCACACGCTCCGAGTCGTTGCCGCAAATGATTGCGGTGCAGAAATCGGTGATCGCGTATGTGTGAAGCCCGGCAACGGTCAGAAGGTTATTCTTGCCGTCGTTTCGTTCATTATTCCTGTTGCTTGCGCAATTATAGCTTATATGTGTACGTCGCTGTTTACCGATGACGAGCCCTTGAAATCTCGAGTGGCTCTTATTTCCGCGCTTTTCGCTGTAGCTGTAGCAGGTGCGTATTCCTATAAGGTCTCAAAGAATATCTGTGACCATAAAATTATTTCAATAGAAAACGAAGAATAATAGATTTATGAATTCAAATAAAATTAAAAAGCAATGGTCTCTGCGCGGTGCGGACGTTGATCCGAGTGTAGTTGACTATGCAATAGAAAAATACGGACTTTCTCGTGTTGCTGCCGCTCTTGTTTGCGACAGAGCGGGAAACTCCGAGCAAGCTGTCTCTGATTTTATCTGCTGTGACACTTGTGAGCCGGTAGATCCTATGAAGCTCAAGGATATGGATAAGGCTGTCGCACGCATATTGAAGGCGATAGAAAGCGGAGATGAAGTGGTTGCGATTTACGGAGATTACGACGTCGACGGCGTTACTTCGGTTTCAATGATGTACCTTTATCTTACCTCGCTCGGCTTGCGTGCCGGTTATTACATACCCAGCAGAAACGACGAGGGATACGGGGTAAATCGCGAAGCGATACGAAAGCTGCATTCAAAAGGTGTTACGCTGATCATCACGGTTGATACCGGAATAACCGCGATCGAAGAGATCGAATACGCCAAAAGACTTGGTATAGACGTAATCGTTACCGACCACCACGAATGCCGCCCGGTTTTGCCGGATGCAGTTGCAGTAGTGGATCCCCATAGACCTGACTGCCCCTTTCCGTTCAAGGAATTGGCGGGCGTTGGAGTTGCCTATAAGCTGATTTGTGCAGTTGAAGTGGCAAGATGTGCCGCGACCGGCAAAACCGAATACGAGGCTCAGCGCGATGTATTGCTGAAATACGGTGATCTTGTTGCGATAGGTACCGTTGCTGACGTTATGCCGATTATAGGTGAGAACAGGACTATCGTTTCGATGGGCTTGAAGATCATCGAGGCTCGCCCAAGGCTCGGTATCGAGGCGCTGATAGAAGCCTCTTCGGGTAAAACCGCATACAGAACACCTAAGAAGGACATCACCGCGACCTATATAGGTTTCACGATTGCTCCTCGTTTGAACGCTGCGGGAAGAATGGGAAACGCAGCTGTCGCTGTAGAGCTTCTGCTAGCCGATAATAAAGAAACCGCAGAAAATATTGCTGCAGAGCTTTGTGAGACCAACCGCCTCAGACAGACGGAGGAAAACAAAATCGTTGACTCTGCTCTCGAAAAGATAGAAGAAGAGTGGGACCTTCATCTGAGGGATAACGGCGTAATCGTTCTTGACGGAGAGGATTGGCAGCACGGCGTCATCGGAATAGTCGCTTCGAGAGTTACCGAGCGCTACTCGTTGCCTTCGATTCTAATTTCATTTGAAGGAAGCGTTCCACATCTTTCCGAGCCTTCTCCCGTTGATCTTGGTAAGGGCTCGGGCAGAAGCATTAAAGGCTTCAATCTTGTAGCGGCGCTTTCTGAATGCTCTGAGCTGCTTGAAAAATACGGCGGACATGAGCTTGCCGCGGGGCTTTCCTTAAGAAGAGGGAATCTTGAAGCCTTCCGAACGAAAATAAATGAATATGCCAAGCCCATTCTTGACAGTCTCGAGCGAATCCAGGTGATCGAGGCTGATATGGAAGTATGCGCAGAGGATCTTAACCTCGGATTTGCTAAAGAGGTGACTCAGATAATCGAGCCTTGCGGACCGATGAATTCTACTCCTTCGTTTATAATGAAGGACGTAACAGTCAACTCTGTTCGCGGAATCGGCGCGGGAAAGCATATAAAGTTGACCTTGGAAATCGGTAATCGCAAATTTACCGGCTTGTGGTTCGGTGTTTCCGAAGCTGAAACGTCATTTAAGTCGGGTGATATCGTCGATATTCTGTTTACGGTAGGAATCAATACCTTCAACGGTAATACCGAGCTACAGCTGATAATCACGGATATGCGCTATGCGGAGTCTGTGTATCAGCGCAGAATAAGCGAAAGAGAAAAGTTGCGTTCCGTTCTTGAAGGTGCTTCGTTTTCTGCAAGCGATAACGTGCTTCCCGAAAGAGCCGATTTCGTAGCTTTATATAAGCTGTTTATAAACTATGTTAAAAACGGCAGATATTCGGTTGCCGATTCTTCTGCCGAAAAGCTTCTTGCGACGTCGCTTTCCTCCAATGTCGCTCCGAATTTCATTAAATACCGTCTTATGCTCGAGGTTTTCAACGAGCTTGACATTTTTAAGGTGGAGTATTTGCCGCTTGTTTCTGATGAAAACGGCGATAGATGGCAGCTCCCCGAGGATATATGCGTTATCACCTGCGGCGGAGCAGAGAAGGTGAACCTTGAGGATTCCGAGCTTCTTTCCAAGCTTCGTTCGCGCTTGATATATTAATTTTAGGAGATTTTTATGGATAAAAGAACTGAAATTATCCAACCCGGCGTGGGTATAGACAGATTGCTCGGTATTTTAGCAGGAACGGGCAAAAATTATAATATTGAAAAGATCCAGCGGGCGTTCGCTTACGCATCGGCTTTGCACGAAGGTCAGTTCAGAGCCAGCGGAGAACCCTATATTTCCCACCCGTTGGCGGTAGCGGAAATCGTTGCGGGCCTTGAGCTTGACAGCGATTCGATCTGCGCGGCACTTCTTCACGATACCGTTGAGGATTGCGCCGATAAGACAGATCTTGTTGAAATAGAAAAACAGTTCGGTTCCTCTGTTGCCATCATCGTCGACGGTCTTACCAAAATGGTAACTCTTGAGATTCAGGACAAGGAGGAGGCGCACATCGAAAACCTTCGAAAGATGCTTCTTGCTATGTCGAAGGATATTCGAGTTATCTTCATTAAGCTTTGCGACAGACTTCACAATATGCGAACTCTCAATGCCAAGCCCGAAAATAAGCAGAGAATAACCGCCCTTGAGACTATGCAGGTCTTCGCACCTCTCGCGCACCGCCTCGGTATGCAGAGAGTAAAGCAGGAGCTTGAAAACCTCGGACTTTATTACCTTGACCCGATAGGTTATGAGGAGGTCAAGAGCGATATCGAGCGTAAGTACGGTCAGAATCAGGATTTTATCGGCAATATCAGATCACTTGTTGCCGAAAAGCTGCAAGAGTACAATATTGATTACCGACTCGAGGGAAGAATCAAAACGGTATACAGTATTTATAAGAAAATGTATACTCAAAACAAGAGCTTTGATGAGATATACGATTTTTATGCGCTCAGAATTATCGTGAACACCGAGCTTGAGTGTTATACCGTCCTCGGTATCATTCACGAGAAATTCAACTCGATGCCGGGTAGATTCAAGGACTATATTTCAACGCCTAAGCCCAATATGTACCGATCGCTCCATACAACCGTTATCGGTAGAGACGGTATTCCTTTCGAGGTTCAAATCAGAACACGCGAAATGCATCAGATAGCCGAATACGGTGTTGCTGCGCATTGGAAATACAAGAGCGGTGAGAAGTCGGCAATGGATCTTGACAAAAAGCTCGAGTGGATCGCCCGCCTCATCGAAACTGAGGATGAAGCGCGAGACCCCGACGAGTTTATGCAGGCTCTCAAGACCGACGTTTTCCACGATGAAACCTATGTTTTCACGCCCAAGGGTGACGTTATTGCTCTTCCGTACGGTTCAACAGTCATTGACTTTGCTTATGCCATCCATTCCGCCGTCGGAAACAAGATGGTTGGCGCGAAGATCAACGGAATGATCGTGCCCATAGACAGAGTGCCGCAAAACGGCGAGATAGTTGAGATCATCACGTCATCCGCTTCAAAAGGTCCGAGCCGCGATTGGCTTAAGATTGTTAAGACAAGTGAAGCACGCACAAAGATCCGCGCATGGTTCAAAAAGGAAAAGCGCGCTGATAATATCGTTATGGGCAGAGCCATACTTGATGCGGAATTCAAGCGCTTTGGCAGAAGCTATACGGAAGCTCAGTTCGTAGAGGTATGCACAACAGTCGGTTCGCGTACGGGCTTTATGAATATTGAAGATCTCTATAATACATTGGGTTACGGAGGTCTTGCTATTTCCAAGATCGCTCTCAAGCTCAGAGATGAATTTGACAGAGTGGTCAAGCCTGAGGAAACCGTTACGACACCTATCGATGTCTCCGATGTCCCGATAGCAAAGAAGGCAAAGAATTTAAAGAGTAACGGCGGCGTTGTCGTAGACGGAGAAAGCGGCTGTACGGTTAAATTCGCAAAATGCTGCAATCCGCTCCCCGGTGACGATATTATCGGATTTATTACGAAGGGATACGGTATTTCGGTTCATAAGAGAGATTGCCCGAACGTAAAAGAGGGTATGCGGGATATTGAGCATGCCAACAGATGGGTTACGGTTACGTGGGAGAATAGTTCTGCGTCCGCTGGCGACGGAAGCGTTTATGAGGCTTTGATAAGAATAATTGCGGACAATACCATTTCTTTGATTGCCAACATTACCAGTACACTTGCTGATATGCGAGTATCAATTCTTCAGATCAATTCAATGACACGTTCGGACAATACGATCATCATCGATGTTAAGGTTGGATGCAAAAATATTGATCATTACAATTCAATCGTATCGCGCTTGAATTCGTTGAAGGATATTAAAAATGTTTCGAGAGGATTTTCATAAATGATAGCAGTAATACAAAGGGTTACTAGCGCCGAGGTAAAGGTGGACGGTGAGTCTGTCGGCAAGTGCGGAAAAGGCTTGCTCGTTCTGCTTGGTGTTGCCGAGGGTGACACGAAGGAGGACGCCGACGCGATTGTAAAAAAGATCCCGTCTCTTCGAATCTTTTGCAATGAAGAAGACAAAATGAATCTTTCCCTGAACGATATTGGCGGTGAAATTCTTGCAATTTCAAATTTCACCCTTCTTGGCAATTGCCGTCGCGGTAACCGTCCTGATTTTACGGGCGCGGAAAAGCCCGCCGCGGCAAACGAGATGTATGAGTATTTCGTTTCGAAGCTGAGAGAATCCGTTGTTCACGTTGCAACGGGTATCTTCGGCGCGGATATGAAGGTTGATATGCTCAATGACGGCCCCGTCACGATCATACTCGACAGCAAAGCGTTGCGCGCGCCGCGCTCGGGAGGCTCTATATGATATTGCATATTAACGGTGATATTAACAGATATTACGTTCAGACCTTATGTATGATATTCTTTCCCGGAGCCAGCTTTCCTGATGACGAGGAGCCCGGTGAGGATATTCCTGAGCTTAATCTTACCCTTACAAAAATTGAAAACGGATACATCGCAAACACCTTCGTCAAATACGGAAATAATACAGCCGAGTACGCAAGAGAAACCTTGATCCGCCCCGATCTCTCTGATGAAAGATGCAAGAAGCTTGCCGTCGGTGCATCGGTAGCGGGAGCGTTGGGTAAGCTGCTCGAATACAGACCTACTTGGGGCATTCTCACAGGCGTCAGACCTACCAAGGTTGCAACAGAGATGCTCGCAACGGGTATGAGCAAGACGAGAGTAAAGCGTCAGCTTATGAGTGACTATATGCTCTATGCAAAGAAAGCAAACCTCGCAACGGAGGTTGCACTTAACGAGCAGAAGATCATTGGAACTCCGTCGGCGCGGGATTGCAGTGTATACGTCTCCATTCCCTTTTGCCCTACGCGTTGCCAGTATTGTTCTTTCGTTTGCTACACCTCGAATAAGCTTTTATCGCTTATTCCCGAGTATATCAATAAATTAGCAACCGATATAAAGGAGCTTTTTGAAGCAATCGACCGCAACGGTTTGAACGTCAAGACCGTTTACATAGGCGGCGGCACTCCCTCCATCCTTGAGCCCGATCAGCTTAGATTTCTTCTTGACGCCATAGCTTCCGGTCTTGTCGGACGTGAGATTGAGGAGTTTACCTGCGAATCGGGCAGACCCGATACGATTACCAAGGAGAAGATGCAGGTTCTGAAGGAATACGGTGTTGGCAGAATCAGCGTAAATCCGCAGACACTTTCAGAGGACGTCCTTCGCGGTATCGGCAGATCACACACTGTTGATGACTTTTATAAAGCGTATAATATTGCGCGCGAGGTTGGTATAAGAGAGATAAACACCGACCTTATCGTCGGCTTGCCGGGAGACACCTTCCAGCAGTTTGCGGCGTCAATGGACGGAATTATGGCGCTTGAGCCTGAAAATATCACCGTTCATACCTTCTGCGTCAAGCGTTCTGCGACCTTGCGACAGAGCAATGTGTACTCGCTTCGCGGGGGTGATGCGGGAAAATGCGTCGACTACTCTCAGATCAAATCAAGAGAAGCGGGCTATATTCCTTACTATATGTATAGACAAAAGAATACGGTCGGCAATTATGAAAACGTAGGCTTTTCAATGCCGGGTTTTGAAGGCAGATATAACATCTATATGATGGAAGAGGTGCATTCAATTCTTTCGGCGGGCGCGGGCGCTGTGACAAAGCTTGTCAATCTTTCGTCGGGAGCAAGCAAGAAGACTGTGATCAAGCGTATTTTTAATCCTAAATATCCTTATGAATATTTAAGTCGTGATGAAGGTTCTAATATCATCTCGGGAATAGATCAATTCTTTATTGAGAATCCTATTACAGATTGATTCAGCAGGAGGGCATAATGATACACGTTCAGCGATTTTTAACAGAAGAGCAAGCGCAAGCTAAGGTCAGAGAGGGCGATGCTGCATTTGATGCAGAGCTTGAGAGAATATACGGCGATCTTCTCGTATCTCACGGAAGATTTCACGGTAAAGCCGTAAAAGCCATAGCTCTTTGCGGACCTACTTGTGCAGGCAAAACCACAACCGCAAAAAAGATTGCACATTACCTTGAAAGAGACGGTAAAAGAGTTCACGTAATATCTATAGATGACTTTTATTATGACAGAGAAGTGCTGAAGGCTCGGTCTACGGACGGCAAAATTGATTTTGATTCCCCCGGAACGATAGACGTTAAAGAGCTTGCGATGACTATCCGTGAGATCTTTGACGATGATGAAGACGTCGTTGAGGTCCCAACTTACGATTTCTTGTCGGGTAAACGTGTTGAGCCCCGCTTTATTCCTATGGATGATAGAGATATCTTTATTTTTGAAGGTATTCAAGTGTTTTATCCTGAGGTATATTTGCTCCTCAAATCGTATCCTGTCACTACCGTTTATATAAACGCTGAGAGAAATATTCAAAGCGGCGGACTTACTTTCCACTGCGTTGATATCAGGCTTATGAGACGCATCGTCAGGGATTACTATAGAAGAAGTGCCTCGCCCGAGCTCACGTTTAAGCTTTGGAACACTGTACGACAGAATGAGAATGATAACATATTCCCGTATGCTGTAAATGCGCGAATAAAGATCAATTCTACTCTTTGTTACGAGATAGGTATGCTAAAGCCTTACCTCGAAGAGATATTGCCGCTTGTACCCGAGACGAGTGAATATTACGACCGCGCTCAAGAGATACTCGAAAAGATTGCTGATTTTTCACCCATCGATAAAAAGTATCTTTCGGAAGACTCTCTTTATCACGAATTCGTTTGATTGTTATCATATTTGACAACGAGTCGAATATATTCATATTGAAGTAATTCAATCTATTAGCACAGTGGAGGATCGCATTGCTTATCAACAACAGCAGATGTGAAAATACGGTAAACAACCGCGGCAGAAAAATTGTCAGCGGAGTAATCCTGCTTTCTGTTTCGACACTCGTTTGCAAGTTAATTGGACTATTTTTTAAAATACCGATTATCAATATCGTCGGTATAGAGGGGATGGCATTCTTTTCGGCGGCGTACAACGTCTATATGCTTCTGAACTCGGTAGCTGCCGCCGGTCTGCCGGTTGCACTCTCTATAATAGTGTCAAAGAATCTTGCAGAAGGGAAGCTGCTAAACTTAAAGAAGGCTTTCAGAGTTGCCTTGCTTCTCTTTGTTTCGATAGGATTGTTCGGCAGCGTACTCCTTTATTTTGGGGCGGATATCTATTCGGAGTCAGTCGGACTTGCGGGAGCATCCCCATCTGTCAAAGTAATTGCGCCAACTATTCTCCTGATTACCGTTTCAGGTGGCTTGCGAGGATATTTCCAAGGGCACGAGATCATGGTTCCTACCGCGATCTCGCAAATGATTGAATCGCTCGGCAAGCTGATTTTTGGCATAAGTCTGGCACTTTTGGCAATAAATCGGGGACTGCAAATGCCGTATATTGCTGCTGCTGCTGTTTCGGGAATTTCGCTCGGTGTGCTTTTATCTCTGCTTTATCTATTGATTACGTATGTCTTTTTCGGAATCAAACACAGAGTAAGAGAGAATATCTCTGAAGATAAAGCAACCGAAAGTGTGCGCAGTATCGCAGGCAATTTGTTTTGGATCGCGTTACCCATCACTCTTTCGTCTTGCCTGACGAGTATAACAAGTCTTGCAGACACGGCGCTTATCACAAACGGACTTGTCTATTCAGGCTTTGCTGAAAATACCGCAGTTGCTTTGTATAGCAGTTATACTAACTTGGCGATACCCTTGTTCAATCTGATTCCGGCTTTGGTTACGCCTATTGCTGTTTCTTTGATTCCCACTATAACTGCCGCAATAACGCTTGGTGACGGCAGAGAAGCTGATATCATATTTTCCTCATCCGTACGCCTGAGTCTTGCTTTTTCCATTCCCGCAGCTGCGGGAATAGCAGTATTCTCAAAGCAGATTCTCGATCTTATATATTCAAATGAACCAGAGGCGTGTTCTTTCGCCGCTCCGCTGTTGTCCCTCCTTTCGCTCGCAATAGTATTTTCATGCTTGACTACCGTACTCAATGCGGTGTTGCAGGCTTATATGAAGACAACTTTCCCTATTATTTCTATGGCTGCGGGCGCGACCGTTAAGATAATCCTTGAATATATTTTGGTTCGCACAGATGCGGGGATTTTTGGAGCACCCATAAGCACGGTTATCGGTTGCTTTGTTATAATGCTGTTGAATATAATCTTCGTTACAATCCTGACACCACACAGGATAGAGATCTCTTGTATGCTTAAAGCACTTGCGGCAACTGCAGTCTGCATTTCCTTGGCGATCTTTACCTATTGCCTGATTTCAAGAGCTCAAGTGGCTGAACAATTGGCATTGATCTTTGCCATATTGGTTGCAGGAATCTCTTACGCCGTCACAGCTGTGAAATTTGGAGTTATCGGATCTTACGAAATCGGACATTTGCCGTTTGGGGCTCGAATAGTTTGGATATTTAGAAGACTCAAGCTGTTGAAATAATACAAAAAGAAAGAATAAAAGAAATGAATGAATTTGAATATCTTGCAACGAAAAAGAATAAATACGATTTTCAGGATCTGTGTTTGCTCGCCGATCTTCTCAGAAGAGAGGGCGGTTGTCCTTGGGACAGAGAGCAGACTCACAAGTCTATCCGTAAGGATATAATCGAGGAAACCTATGAGGTCATTGAAGCGATCGACAACGGTGATCCCGACCTGATGAAAGAGGAGCTCGGTGACCTGTTGTGGCAGGTCGTTTTCCACGCTCAGCTTGAACGCGAGGAGGGCAGAGCGGATATGGGTGATATTATTCACGATATTTGCTCCAAGCTCGTTCACCGCCATCCTCACGTGTTTGGAAACGTAGTGGCGGAAACCTCTGACGTGGTTCTCAGTAATTGGGAGCAGATCAAGACTGAAGAAAAGCATCGAGACACAGTTACTTCCAAGCTTAAAGCCGTTCCTCCTGCTCTTCCCGCGCTTATGAGAGCACAAAAGGTCGGAAAGAGAGCACCTTTCTTCGATTTTGCCAATGCAGAAGAGGTTTTCACGAAGCTCGATGAAGAGGTCCGTGAGCTGAAGGATGCGGTTGATTCGGGCGATAAGGATGCGATCGGCGAAGAGTTCGGTGACGTACTCTTTACTGCAGTCAGCCTTGCAAGAAAGCTCGGTGTAGATGCCGAAGAAGCTCTTACTTTTGCAACCGAAAAATTTATCAAGCGGTTCTCGCGTCTTGAGGATGCGGTTATTGCAGAGGGTAAGGATGTCACGGCTCTTTCTATGGCGGAGCTTGATGAAATATGGGACAAGATCAAGCATTCCCACAATTAATAATTGACTTTTTCATTTTAATATTGTATAATTTTTTAGGTTAAGATATGAGATTAGATAAATATTTAAAGGTTACAAGAATAATCAAAAGAAGAACTGTTGCCAACGATGCGTGTGACGGCGCGCTCGTCACCGTTAACGGCAAAGCGGCAAAGGCGTCCTATGACGTAAAGATCGGTGATCTCATTACCGTAAAGTTTGGTCAGCGTTCGCTTACCGTAAGAGTCAAGGAAATCAGAGAAACGGTCGGAAAAGATTCAGCATCAGAGCTTTATGAAGTAATTGACTGACATATTTGTACCTCTTTTGCATATTATTTAGTAAAGAGAGGTGCTTGATATGAATTCTAATACCGATAAAGAATGCGCAGGTCATAACCTGACTTTGATCTCCAGAAAAGAGTTGAAGATCACGGGAGTCAGACAGATACTTAATTTTGACGATGCCACTGTATCATTTATTACTTCATCGGGAGAGCTTGAGATAGACGGAGATTCTCTCAACATTGACGTTTTGGATCTGAACAGTGGAGTTGCTACTGTGACGGGTAATATTACGGGAATGAACTACGTTGGCGATCAACAGACCAAAAAGCGTAAGCTACGGAGCTGGTTATGATAATTGCAACACGCACCGCTTACAGTCTGACTCGATTACTTTTGATTGCTTTCGCGGCGGGATGGATACTGTACATTTTGTATATACTTTTGGTTTTGCTTCCCGCAATAATGAAATGCGCAAATGCTGTTAAAAATGGATTTGCCCTTTTCCGTCAAAGCGTTTTGTCTTGTAAAAGCAATAAAGTATTAACCGTGCTCTCCGATTTTACGATTTGCCTAATAGCGGCGTGTACCGCTTGTATATTGCTTTTTATCTATAATAACGGTCAGTTCAGGCTTATCGCAATTGCGGTTGCGGGATTAGGTGTTTATTGCAGTAAGCAAATGCTGTCAAGACCGCTACGTTTTTTAACAGTGTTTATAGCGTTTGTCTTGATTAAGATACTGTTTACAATAAGTTTTCCTGCGGTATTTCTGATAAGGCTTCAAGGAAAAGCGGTAAGTCGTTTATTGAAAAAAGCACTGGATGTGCATAGACTCGCATTAATGAGAAGATACACAAAAGAAAAATTCGACAAACTTGAAGAACTTACCGAATCGGGTTTGGTCGATAACGGATACAAGGAGTTGATTAAATGAACGGACTGTTTAATGCAAGAAAAAAAGAATTTCTGAAAGATAGCCCGATGTCCAAGGCTTGGAGCATTTTGAAGATTGCCATGATACTGATTATTATTACGGTACTTATAATCACTGCAGCGTCTCTTATGGAGTACAGTGAAATTCTGAATCAAACCGAAAGAACTGAGAAAGAGATCAACGCCACGCAGGATAGGGTTGATGAACTGAAGTATCTTATTGATATGCCGAAGAATGACAGAAGCTTCATTATCAGAATTGCACGCGAAAAGCTCGGACTTGTTTTGCCCGAGGAGATCATATATTATTCCGATAACAACAAATAAAAATCAGGAAGGCTCAAGCCTTCCTGATTTTGTTTTTTAGAGAGACATTTCTTTAAGAGCGGTTGCGAGCTGATCGGGGCAGGAGGTGGGGCGAGGACCGCACTTGATACCCTCAAGGCGGGAAATCGCTTCAGCTACACTCATTCCTTTAACGAGTGCGGCAACACCCTGAGTGTTTCCGCTGCATCCGCCGATGAATTTAACGGATTCAATAACAGATTCGTCGTTAACGGTGATTTCGATTGCTCGGGAGCAGGTTCCCTTAGTAGTATAAGTATACTGTTTCATTTATTTTTTTCCTTTCGTGGATATAATTAAATCATATTAAGAAGCTTGTAACTGTCAGCAAGGAAGGCTTTCAGTTCATCAGCAGAGGGCTTTTTGTAGGCAAGAAGGGCGAGCTTGTAGATGTAAGAAGCGAGAATTTCTGCTTTCTCGATGTCGCTGTCAATCATAGCACAAAGCTTGGAGTAAAGAGGAGAAGAGGAGTTAAGCGTGAAGGAGTAATCAAGCGGGAAGGATTCAGCCGCGTTTCCGCCGAGAGCGTAAAGCTGCATCATATCCTCGAATCTTCTCGATTCTTCGCTGACACTGAGGATTGCGGGGATTTCAGCGTTTTTCAACGCCTCTTTTGAAACCGTGAGCTTTTCGTTTCCGGATGTTTTGCGGAAAATTTCAACGACCGACTCGGGAAGTGCGCTTTCATCCTCGGGGAAGGCTTCCTTGATGATATCGGTTACGCCGGCATCGACGCGTACGAATTTGACGCCCTCTCGGTAATGCTCCAATGCAGCGAGGAATTGCGAATCCATAACTAGATCAAAGATCGCAACCTCTACTCCCTCGTCTGTGAAGAGGGAGATGTTCTGCGACTGCTGAGAAATATCGTTCGTGTAGTAGACAACTCCATCGTGCTTATCCTTGGCACAATCAAGGTATTCGTCAAGCGTTACGGTCTTTCCTCCGACCAGACGGAGCATAATACTGTCCTTGATGCGGTCGTAGAATTTCTTTTCCTTAAGGCAAGCGTACTCAATGAAAACGCGGATATCTTCATAGATCTTTTCGTAGGTCTCACGATCAGTATTAAGGAGCGCGTTGAGCTTGTCTGCAACCTTTTTAACGATGTGCTGACCTACCTTGCGGACGTATGCGTTATCCTGCAGATAGCTTCTCGATACGTTGAGCGGAAGCTCAGGGCAGTCGAGTGCGCCGCGGAGCATAAGAAGATAGTCGGGAAGAACCTCTTTGATGTTGTCAGCAACGAATACCTGGTTGTAGTAAAGCTTGATTTCTCCCTCGAGCGACTGAGATTCGTTACGGATCTTGGGGAAGTAGAGAATACCCTTGAAATTAAGCGGGAAGTCTGCGTTAATATGAATGCTGAAAAGCGGATCGTCGAAGTCGTTGAAAATCTTGTGATAGAAGCTATTGTATTCCTCAGTTGAGATCTCGCTTGCGGGCTTGCTCCAGAGAGGAAGCTTTTCATTGATGGGAGAACAGGAACATTCCTCACAATCGCAGCCTTCATCGTGATCATGCTCACATTCAGACTCGCCGACTTCAGAGAAATAAATATCAATGGGCATAAAAGCGCAATACTTATTAAGGATAGCCTTCAGCTTGTCGGAATTCAGATATTCCTTCTCAGCATCGGAGATATGCATAATGACGGAGGTTCCGCGCTCGGTTCTTTCAGACGGAGTAAGCTCGTATTCGCCGTTTTCATTGCAAGTGAAGTGAATGGGTTCTGCATCGGCGTAAGATTTGGTGTCAACTTCAACGGTGTCGCTTACCATGAAAGCTGAATAAAAGCCGAGACCGAAATGTCCGATGATACCGCCCGACTGATCGCCGCCCTCGTATTTCTCAATGAAATCAAGCGCGCCTGAAAGTGCGATCGAGCAAATGTATTTCTGAACCTCTTCGAGAGTCATACCTATACCGTTATCTGTTACGGTAATGGTAGATTCTTCTTTATCAAGAACAACCGAAATTTTGATTTCTTCGCCTTCAGGAATAGTAAACTGACCGAGCGAGTTTAACCGCTTCAGCTTAACAGAAGCGTCCGATGCGTTGGATACGATCTCACGAAGAAAAATATCTTTATCGGAATATAACCATTTTTTGATTATAGGAAAAATATGCTGTGTTTCTACGGAAATTCCACCGCGGAAAACACCATTGTTTGTTTCAGACATAAAAGTGCCTCCGTATAAAATTGATTTAATATTAATTATACATTATCTATAGGCTTTTGTCAAGCCAATTAAAGAATCATTATAATTAATATTATATTAAATATTAAAAAAATTGCACAATTAATTAAAAACCACTTGAAAAATATCTTACTTTATGATATCATTTATATAACTGTGGAGGCTGATATTATGTTGAAAATCAATGCTAACGCCAAGATCAATTTGTTTCTTGAAATTACGGGAAAATTGCCTAACGGCTACCATACCGTGGATACCGTAATGCAATCTGTTTCGCTTTCCGATTCACTTGAGCTTGAGCTGCTCTCGCGGAGGGAGGGGATAAAGCTTTCTTGCGATCTGCCCGATATTCCATCCGATGAACGCAATATAGCGTATAAAACTGCAAAGGCCTTTCTGGAAGAAACGAACGCAGATTGCGGAGTGAGAATTGAGATTAATAAATCAATTCCTTCCGAAGCGGGAATGGGTGGCGGAAGCGCAGATGGCGCAGCAGTGCTTATCGGATTAAATGAGCTGTGCGGAAATCCGCTTGGAGTATCCGCTCTTGAAGAAGTCGCCGCAAAGTATGGCGCGGACGTACCATTCTGCATTGAAGGCGGAACCGGAAGGCTGTTGGGCATCGGAACCGAAAGAGCAGAGAAATATACCACGCGGCATTTGAATCTTGTGATCGCTAAACCGCAAGGCGGTATATCTACCCCCGGGGCTTACCGCCTGCTCGACACGATCTTTGCTGATTTTGCCGACCATACACCAATGAGTCCGGAAGGGCTGATAGATTTTATTTGCGGAAAACCCGGTGGATGCTCCGGCGCGCTTTTCAATCGCTTCGAGAGCGTGCTTGAAGAAATATGTCCCGCTTCTAAGGCGTTGATCGGATTTTTACGCGATCACTCTCACGGCAGTCTGCTTTGCGGAAGCGGTTCGGCTGTTTTCGCCGTTGCCGACAGTCCGGATCATGCAAAGGCGCTTGCTGAAAAAGTAAAAAACGAATACTCTGATTGCTCTGTGTGGACAGCTGAAACTGCCACGAGCGGTTGTATAATATTATAAAATATAAAATGGAGAATAGAATAATGGAAAACAAAGATATTTATTTCGGACACGGATCTGCGGAAATGTTTGACGATTATATGGATTTTATCAACTATGTTTTTGGCTTCAACGGTAATTCAAGCGACTTCAAGAAGCTTCTGCCGAAGCTTTATAAGTACGAGTATGAACCTGCAGTACATTCTTACGTTACCGTTGAAGACGGTAAACTGAAAGCGGCTGTCGGTGCGTTTGACCACGATATTTCGGTTTGCGGAGAATACCTGAAGACCAGAGGAATCGGTAATGTTGCCGTTCATCCCTATACTCGCGGAAGCGGTTATATGAAAAAGCTTATGAATATGGCGCTCGAGGAAATGGTTCAGGAGGGCGTTGTCATTTCCGTTCTTGGCGGCAGAAGACAGAGATACAACTGGTTTTCGTTTGATAAGGTGGGGCAGGCGGTGTCTATGTCTTTTAACGAAGATAATCTCCGCCACACCTTCGGCAAAAACAGAGCCCACAGCATAACCTTCAAGAAGCTTACCGCAGCTGATACGGACATTTTCAAGGAGATCAAAAAGCTCTCCGAGAGCTATCCCTTCTATGCTATCAGAGAAGATAGCAAATATTTTGAAATCCTTTCCTCTTGGCAGCAGAGCGCTTATGCAGGCTTTGAAGACGGACGTTTCGTTGGATATGCCGTAGCGAAGGGTACTGACGTAAATGAATTTCTTGTTTGCGATGATAACAGAGTCTGCGACTTCATAACCGCTTTGTTTGATCATTTCAAATCTTCTATGCACGTAAAGATTCCCGCTTTCCTGCCTAAGTATATCGACGCACTTTACAGACTGTGCGAGGGATATAATGTAGAAACCGCAAAATTCTTTAATATTTTTGATTACAAAAAGGTAGTTTACGCCTTTATGAAGCTTAAGGCTACATACTGTGGTCTTCCTGAAGGCAGCCTTGTACTTGATATCGACGGCTTTGCAAAGAAAGAGAAGATTGAAATTTCCGTTACTAATGGCGTCATTTCCGTAGATTACACAGATAAAGACGCAGACCTCTCTCTTTCACATCTTGAAGCGATGAACTTCCTCTTTGCTCCCATTTGTCCTATGCGCGAGACCCTGCCCGTGTTCGCTAAGATCTGGCTGCCTCTGCCGATCTATCTCTACAGCAGCGATGCAGTGTGAGGTAACCTAAGGTGGAAGCCTCAAAATATCAATTCAAATTTGACGAAACCATGGCGGAGAGCTATGCAGATATAGTTCTTTGCACGGCTCTTGACATCGGCGAGCATTTGCTGAAAAATGGAGCAGAGGTTTCGAGAGTTGAGGATACTATCGAGCGAATTTGCTTTGCCTACGGTGCGGCTCACGTTGAATCCTTTTCGATAACTACGCTTATTGTAGCTTCCGTCAGAATGAAGGATGGCGAGTTTTCTGAGCAGATGCGCCACGTTAAAACATCCGCTATGAATTTGCATAGAGTTGAAAAGCTCAATAATATTTCACGCTTGATCTGTCAGGAACATATTCCCGTTTCACAAGCGCGAGAGATGATAGAAAAATACAAAAGAAGCAAGCCGTATCCCGAAGCAATTCAGATACTGGGGCAGGTTTTGGTCGTATTTGGATTCACCTTGTTCTTTGGCGGATTGTGGCTCGACAGTCTTGCTGCTGCTATCATTGCACTTGTCGTAGCTCTTGTGTCAAAAATTGATCTGCCCTTCAATCAAGGCAATATGCAGGTTATTATCCGCTCCTTTATTGCGGGCGCACTTTCGGAAATATCGTTCAACATCGGTTTTTCTCAAAATCTTGACAGCGTTTTGATCGGCACGATAATGATGCTTATCCCGGGACTTGCGTTCGGTACTGCGGTTTACGATATGTTTAACGGTAACCTGATCTCGGGCATGATGCGTGCGCTTCAGTGTCTCGTTGTTGCAATATTTATAGCTATCGGCTATGCTGCCGCCCTTTGGCTCGTATAAAGGAGGCAGAAATGGAACGTATTGCATTTTTACTTTTTGCCGCCGCGCTTGGTATAGGAGGATACGTGCTTATGGCACATGGTTCTTTGAGATCGCTGTTGCCCTCACTCGTTGTCGGTGTTGTAGGAACGGGAATTTATCTCATTTCGCTTGAATTCGGCTTGCCCGAATTTGCATCCAATTTTTTCGGAGCAACAATTATTTACATAGGCTGTGCCATTTCCGCAAAGCTTTTTAAAGCTCCGACAACAATTTTCCTTATTCCGGCGCAAATTATTCTTGTGCCAGGAAAATACCTGTATCAAACCTTCAGCAATTTGCTTGCAGATGAATATGCACTCGCTTGGGAATCCTGTCTTATGACGTTTGAGGTATCTGCAGGTATTGCTTGCGGTCTTGTCTGCGGTCTCATTATTTACTCGATAGCACTGAGTATTCAGAAACCGATCGTTAAGCTGCTGAAAAAGGAATAATATGTCATTACTGAATAAATACGAAACCTATAACGAAAAATCAAATCAGCGGCTCTTCAAAATTCTGAGTATATTTCTCAATCTCGCTCCCGATTACATTGACTCGAATATGATCAATGAGATCACGGGAGGCGATCCTTGCGGAGAGGAATTTGCTTTTGCAAATCTTGCTGCTACCGCGTGCGGACTTGATGTCTTTGATAACAAGGAGGACAAGCTTTTCTTCCGCAGTCATTTTTTGCCGTGCTTTAAGAAGCTCGATGCCAATCCGTATTTTGATGATCCGTATTATAAAAATATTGTTTTCCCAAAAGGAAATATAGGAAATTGGTCTTTTGAAACTCGTATTTGCAAGCCGTATGAAGCATTTGTATACGATGATCCGAAGATTTATCCCGATGGCAAAATTCTGCCGTGCATCGGATTCTTTGACGTAGTGTATCCATTTCCCGCGGTTCTTGAGAACGCCCGCGAGTGGATGACTCTGATGCCAAATGAAACCAACACAACAAAGCCCGCGCTAGATACAGCAGACGGCAAGGTTTTGACTTTCGGACTCGGACTCGGTTACTTTACTTATATGGCGGCGATAAAGCCAAGCGTTGAGTCGGTTACTGTTGTAGAAAGAAGCCGTGACGTCATTGAACTGTTCAAAAAGTTCATTCTTCCTCAGTTTCCCGATCCCCAAAAGGTCAAAATCGTCGAATCCGATGCATTTGATTTTGCAGAAAATCAAATGAAGGACGGTGCTTACGATTCCGTTTTTGTAGATATCTGGCACGATCCGTCGGACGGTTGCGAGCTTTATCTCAAAATGAAAGAATATGAATATCTGCTTCCCAATGCAAAATTTACGTATTGGGTAGAAGAAACTTTGAAATTATATATATAAGGTGGTATTATGTTAAGTATCAGAAATTTATCTCTTGTTGCCGATAACGGCGAAGAAACAAAAGTAATTTTAAATAATATTAATTTGGATATAGAGGACTCAAAATTTGTCGTTCTCACAGGTCCCAACGGCGGCGGTAAGACTACTCTTGCCAAGGTCATTATGGGACTTGTCAAGCCTACTTCCGGTCAGATCATCTATAACGGTGTTGATATAACCGATATGAGTATTACCGAAAGAGCACGCCTTGGTATCAGCTACGGCTTTCAGCAGCCTCCCCGATTCAAGGGCCTTAAGGTAAGAGACCTTCTTGAGCTTGCTTCCGGAAAGGATAAGCTTTCCACTACGGAATGCTGTATGTACCTCAATAAAGTCGGACTCTGCGCGGCGGATTATATCGACAGAGAAGTAAATACTTCCTTGTCGGGCGGCGAGGTAAAGCGTATTGAGATTGCAACCATCCTCGCGCGCAATTCATCTCTTATGATTTTTGACGAACCCGAGGCGGGAATCGACCTTTGGTCTTTTGCCAAGCTGACCGAAACCTTCGGCGAGCTTCACAAAAACTCTGATGCTACTATGATTATCATTTCCCATCAGGAGCGAATCATTGGTCTTGCAGACGAGATAGTAGTCCTCTCGGGCGGACAAGTTGATAAGAGAGGAACCAAGGATGAGGTATTCCCCTCCATCCTTGCGGGCGTCACACCCGGATGCAAATGTGTGACTTATCACGATAAGAAAGGACAGTAATAAATATGGCACTCAGTCAGACAGAACTCAGTCTGCTTCGACAGATCGCAGACCTTGAAAAAACACCTCAGGGTGCATATAATATCAGAAAAAACGGACAGGCAGACAGCCGCTCGTCCACGGAAAATATATTGATCGAAACAAAAACAGATAAGCCCGGTATTGATATTCGTATTAAAGACGGAACAAAGAACGAATCGGTACACATCCCCGTTATCGTTACACAGTCCGGACTTACCGATATGACCTACAATGATTTCTATATCGGTGACGATTGCGACGTCCTGATCGTCGCAGGCTGCGGAATTCACAACTCGGGCTGCGAGACCGCACAGCACGACGGTATTCATACCTTTTATATCGGCAAGAACACCAAGCTCCGTTACGTTGAAAAGCATTACGGCGAGGGAGAGGGAAGCGGAGAGAGAATTCTCAATCCCGTGACCAAGGTTTACGTCGGCGAGGGATCTTCCGTTACCTTTGAGACCACACAGATCAAGGGTGTAGACTCGACCAAAAGAGATACTGAGATAGTTGTCGGCAAGAACGCAGAGGTCATTATCAATGAAAAGCTTATGACTCACGGCAATCAGACCGCACGCTCGGATATGGAAATCATTCTTGAGGGCGAAGGCGCAAATGGCAGAGTGCTTTCCCGAAGCGTTGCGACCGATGATTCCGTTCAGGTTTTCTATCCCAAAATGACGGGCAGAGCCGAGTGCTTCGGACACGTTGAGTGCGACTCGATCATTATGGGCAAGGCGAAGATCAGCTCCATTCCTGCTATCATCGCAGAGCATCCCGATTCCGTCCTCGTCCACGAAGCCGCAATCGGAAAGATCGCAGGTGAACAGCTTCTCAAGCTTATGACCCTCGGACTTGACGAAAAACAGGCGGAAGAAAGAATTCTGAAAGGATTCCTCGATTGATATGAAGTCGCTCAGACATCTATACAAAATCGGAAACGGACCTTCGAGCTCGCATACGATGGGTCCTGAATATGCATCGCATTATTTCCTCGGAGTAGCTCCCGATGCCGATGAATATAAGGTTATTTTATACGGTTCTTTGGCTCTTACGGGAAAAGGACACCTTACAGACGTGTCTATCAAGGACGTGTTCGGCGACCGCAAAATTGAAATCGTATTCGATACGGAAGAAAAGGATCTTCCGCACGAAAATACAATGGATTTTATCGCGTACAAGAATGGCGAGATCAGCGAGCGCAGAAGGGTAATGTCTATCGGCGGCGGAGATATCCGTGTCGAGGGAGAGCGAAGCATTGAGCCTCCCGAAATCTACAGCGAAAAATGCTTCAAAGAAATTGAAGATTATTGTCTTGCTCGCAATATCCGTCTTTGCGACTACGTTTACGAACGCGAAGACGAGCATATAAAGGACTACCTCGCCGAAGTCTGGCAGGTTATGAGAGCTGAAATTCAAGCGGGACTTACCACAAGCGGAATCCTTCCCGGTGGACTTAACGTCGAGCGTGTCGCACAGCTCCTTTACGGTAGACGTCATATTGACGAAAGCCCCGAGACCCGTCAGAACCGTATCGTGTGTGCTTATGCTTTTGCCGCCGCAGAGCAGAATGCATCCTGCGGCAGAATCGTTACCGCTCCCACTTGCGGAGCGTGTGCGGTGCTTCCCGCGGTTCTCAAGTATATGCAGGATACCAAGGGCTTCACCGACGATAAGATAATAGACGCTCTGGCGGTTGGCGGACTTATCGGTAATATTGTAAAGCAGAATGCATCGATCTCGGGTGCCGAATGCGGTTGTCAGGCAGAGGTCGGAACGGCTTGCTCAATGGCTGCCGCTGCTCTTTGCGAGCTCTTCGAAATGGGAATTGATCAGATCGAATACGCGGCTGAAATGTCAATGGAGCATATGCTCGGACTTACTTGCGACCCGATCTGCGGACTCGTTCAGATTCCTTGTATCGAAAGAAACGCCGTTGCCGCAATGAGAGCTCTCAACGCGCTTTCACTTGCAAACTTCCTGACCGGCACAAGAAAGATATCGTTCGATATGGTCGTAAAGACTATGTACGAAACCGGCAAGGATCTTCACGCAAGCTACCGCGAGACCTCCGAAGGCGGACTCGCAAAGCATTATTGATAAATAAATATTACGCCCTTCGTTTAAAAAACGAGGGGCGTACTGATAGGAGCAGATATGAAAATTTATGATATCTCGCAAGAATTATTTTCTTGCGTAGTCTGGCCGGGAGACCCCGCGCCCGAAAAAGAAACTCTGTGCTCGATGGATAAAGGTGACATTATTAACCTGACCGCCTTTTCAATGTGCGCACACAACGGCACACATATAGACGCCCCCTCGCACTTCATTAATCACGCAAAAAACGTAGATCAAATAGCTCTTTCCAAATTCATAGGCGAAGCCTACGTGGCAGATTTTGAAGGTATAGTGACGGCAGAAGATGCTCAAAAGATCTTTGATAAAGCAAGCGCGATCTCTCGGGAATCAGCAAAGAAGATTTTGCTCAAAGGCAAGACCACCGTTTCACTTGAAGCCGCACAAGTCTTTGCAAAGCTTGGCATCGACCTTATAGGTAACGAATCTCAAACAGTGGGTCCCGAAGATGCACCGATGGCGGTGCACAAACTTCTCCTCGGCGCCGAGGTCGTTCTCCTCGAAGGTATTAGACTTGGTCACGTTCCGGAGGGAGTCTATCTGTTAAACGCCGCACCGATAAACCTTGCAGGTGCGGAAGGCTCGCCGTGCAGAGCGGTGTTGATCGAAGTATAAGTGTAATATGAATATTGAAGAACTGAAAATAAGGCAATTAACTAACCAATTTCTAATAGAACCTGCGGATAAATTGACTGTTGTTCGCGATCTGTGCGGTGTTCAAGCACAGTTTATGGTAAACGCAATGCATTCGCTCAAAATTCGTTGCAATGATTTTGATGAAAATACCATCGCCGACGGACTTGTGAAAAATTGGACTGTCAGAGGTACTGTACACGTTTTTGCTGAAAGCGATCTTCCTCTTTTTGTTCGTTGTAAAAACGGTGAAAACTATTGCAAGAACGAGTGGGGAGGTTACACTTTTTGGAATAATGAACGCAGAGTGTGGGCATTGACTCCTGAAAGACAAAAATACTTTTCGGAGATTATCATTTCCGCAGTTTCCGAAAAAGCATATACCCGCGATGAACTGAAGGAACTCTGCCGCGCACACGGTATGGACATGTTGGAAGAAGACTCTATGTTTGAGGCGTGGGGTGGAGGAATTCGTGAATTATGTGAGCGCGGATTTATGAACTATGTGGTACAGGAGAAAAAAGCGTACTGTGCTTCGCCTGATTTCATTCCGTTGCCCGAGGATGATGCCAAGCTTGAAATTGCTCGAAGATATTTTACAAATATGGGTCCAGCGACTGTACACGATGCTATGTACTATACCGGAGCTAAACAAGCAGAGGTAAAAAATTGGATAAAGACATTACCCGTTGAATCTGTTGAATGTAACGGAAAGACGTACTATTATATCCCAAACGGCAAAAAATATGATAAAGAAATACCGCCCTGTATCTTTCTTGCGGGCTTTGACCAACTAATGCTCGGTTATCAGAAAAAGGAAAGCCTCTACTTACCGCAGGAGCATTTGAGAGAAATATTCAATCTCGCCGGAATCGTTATGCCTTCTGTTTTGCTGAACGGCAAAGTTGTAGGCAAGTGGAAGAAGAAAAACAGCAAGTTAACTATTACACTCTTTGAAGCGATATCATCAAACGAGCAAAGAGTTATCAAAGATAGCGCAGAAAAATGTTGGAATGATAATTTGAAAATATTGTTTGAATAATAACGGGGTGAACATGAGCTTTGATTATCAAAAATACATAGAATTCATTCTTGAAAACGCGCCGCCTAATATTCTTTACAGGGTGAAAAAGGAAATTTTGAAAGAACATGTAGATTCGCCCGAAATGCTTTATCTGCAAAATCAAATTCTTAATTTGCCTAAAGTTAAAAAAGCATTTGCTTGCCAACGTGAAAACGGCTTTTTCGGTTCGGTGATTCACGGCGTTTATTTTGACGGTTTTGATTCCACAGTTGAGCTCCTCAAAAAGAACGGTGTAGAACTGACAGATCCTCATATGGTAAAAGCGAGAGAAGCGCTTACCGATTGGAAGGACTACGAGAAAGACCATTTCTACAAAGCCGGAAACGCTATGGACGAGCATGGTCGTGGCGGTTTCCGCGCAATATGGGCAGAACAGCTTGTGGAGCTTGGTGCAGACGAGTCTCTGCCTCAAATCGCCGAACAGATAGAAATGGCATTGAACGCTTTCCGTGGCGCTCTTGAATATACAAGCCCCGACGATTTCTCAAAGAAAGCAACCTTTCGCGGTGAGCCGTGCCGATACTACATAAAAGGTGCGACTTTCCCTGCGGCAAATCATATACGAATCCTTGAAAAGACACTTTCGTGGAGAACAGAAGATAATCTTGCTATGGTGAAGCGTTCCTTTGCACATTGCAAAGAGATTATGAAGGACTATCACGACGGAATTATCTACGTAAACTGCGGTCATTTCGTTGGACCGTTCAACTATAATTGGAATGCTCCGAAAGAAAGAATCAGCATCCGTGATTTCGATACTCATCCTATAGATTTTGCGTGGTTTATGAAGGGGCTTGGTTCTGCTTCGATTAGCTATCCCGTGTTTGATGATGATAATCCGTACTTCGTTGAGTCTTTGATGGCTATGATCGAGGATGAACATTTTATAGACAGTATCAACGATGAACAACTTCGGATGTTCAAGAATTATGCTTCTATCGCTCCGTCTTGGAGAAAGAAGGAGAGCATTGCTTGCGATCTGTACTTCCCGATACTGTTGGCATTGAGCAAGGCAGGTGCAATATGAAAAGATCAATAGATTTCTTACTTGAAAACGCTAACCCCTCCATCCGTCTCCGTGTAAAGAAGGAGGTTCTCGGATGCATAACAGCTGAGGAAGAAGCAGAGCTGATTGCTCAGATCAAAAAAGAAGCAATATACAAACTCATTGCAAGTTGCCAAAAGGAAAACGGTTGGCTCGGTAATGGTTTTCACGGACCAAACAAAAACGCAGGACCTTACGAAAACCAAGAGGTCGGTACAAAATGGCTTGCAGAAAAAGCGGTTGGTAAGGACGATCCCGTGTTGAAGTGTGCTATGGATGCTTTTGTGAAAACCGAGCTGACAGACCTTTGCTATCGCACAAAGGGTAAATATTTCGATGAGTTCCGCTATGCAGCTAACGGTCAGAATTTGATTCGTTGCGCGTGTATCGCCCGTGCCGGATACGACGATATCATAGATATCAGACCGCAAATACAGTTGGCTCTTGATTCCTTCAAGCGTGTGCTTGAAGTGGATTCCATCTTGGATATCACTCGCATTAAGAAGGTCAGCGGCAAGGAAAAGCGTGTTTTCAACGATTACGAAAAATGGCCTTGCTACTATCATCTTGATATCCTTGCGCACACAGAGTCTTGGAAAAACGAGGACAATATCAAGATGCTTGCAGAAGCCGTCAGAAAGTTAATGCGAACCGACCGCCCCGAATGTCAAGTCGGCGGCGACAGTTGGGTAGGATACGTACTCGGAACGGTAGGTTGTCTCAAAGAGGGATACACTCTCGGCTATGACAAAAGCGGTGTTCACTATACTTATCTCGACCGTGTGGAATGGCTCTGCCGTTGTGGTCTTGCACCCTATATTCCCGAACTACAAGCGAAGGTCGAGATTCTCACAAGTACCATTGATGAAAACGGCATTTGCAGAGCAACTGTTGATGAAAACCAACTGAAAGGTATCAGCACCTACGGCGGTCAACAGCTTGAGGTCGATTGGAAAACCGATACAAGAAAACTGTGTGATATTACGTTCCGAGTTTTACTGATACTGCACTATGCCAATGGAGGTAAACATGAGCTTTGACTATCAAAAATCAATAGACTTTCTTCTTGAAAACTGCAGAGATGTGATACAGTACCGTTTGCATAAAGATATACACCACGACCTTACCAAGGCTCAAGAAGCTGTGCTTCTTGAAAAGGTAATGCAAACACCCGAATATCAGTTGCTCTTAACTCACGTCAAGCCGAACGGATACATCGGCATCGGGATGCACTCTTGGGAAAAATTCAAAGCATCACATCTTGATGACGGAGAAAACGCCGCAAGACTCTTACATAATTACGGTATCCCCAAGGATATGCCCATCGTACAAAACTTCGTAAAAGCAATGCGCGATGACGCGGTATTGGAGCATGAGTTTTCGTATTACAATCCCGAAAAGGTTCGCTTTGAAACACGTAGTATCGGTATCAACAGCGGCTCGTCTCTTGACGTTACATTGTACGCTTGTCAGGCATTGCTCGGTTACGGTGACGATTCTGAAATGAGGCATTTTGTCGATGCTTCTTATAAGGCATTCGTCAGCTTGCTTGATTATGAAACGGCAGACGAAATCACTACCTTCAATCCGAATCTCAAGAGAAAATATAACTATCCCACCATTACGCCCGACACTTATTTCCCGTGCCAATACCATCTTGAAACTTTAGCTGAAACGCAGAGTTGGCGCACAGAGGAAAGTATCGCCCGTCTTGCCGAAGCAATCGACCACCACGACAGAATCACAAAGGATTTCGGTGGCTTTGCGGTAAAGATCAACGGCAAGCAGGTAGGACCCGGTTGGGCATATATGAATCCATTTTTCGCTCTGTCATTTCCGCAGAAAGCTCCCAATCACAGAAAGACATTGACCGCACTTGCAAAGGCAACGGGAGATCGAACACAAGTGGTCAAGGATTCGGTGGAAACTCTGCTTGGAATGCTGTCCGAGGATGGCGTGCTCCGTACCACATTCTCCTCGTCTTATGAAAAGAGCCGTTTCAAGGACAATTTCCGCAGCGGACACCCTTATGCGGAGATCGGACTTGAACCCGATCATAGAAAAGATACGGCAATTTGGTGTGAGCTCACATTTTGGGCAGTGGAATTTTTGCATATCATAGAAGGTATGAGATAAAAGAACGGATCGAGTTTACTCGATCCGTTACTATTTGGCGGAGCGGGTGGGATTCTGAACCCGAAGTTCGCGCATAATGCGTGCGATAATTAAATTCGGCGGTAGTGCGAACTCTTGTATTATTTCGCTTTGCGAAATAATACGGAATTCTGAATCCATTACGACTGCGAAAAAGAAATGGTGCGAACACAAGGTTCACACCATTTCATTTTGGCGGAGCGGGTGGGATTCGAACCCACGTGCGGTTGCCCGCAAACTGATTTCGAGTCAGCCCCGTTATGACCTCTTCGATACCGCTCCGTATTAAGTAAAGCTGATCTTTTCAATCAACGTGCAATATTATATCACATTTCAGGGGAAATTTCAAGAGGTTTTACAAAAAAACTTCTGAAATATAGAAAGAAAATTGAATTTCTATTTTGCAAAAACTTTAATTGCAGTTTTTTGGCATTTTGTTGCACTATTTTACAAAACCTATTGAATATTATTTTGTTTGATGATATAATATACGCGGATTTTAATAATGTAAAGGTAAATGGCTATGGCTAAAAAAAATCGACTGACTTTAAACACTTGGCTCTTTATGAACCTCGGCATTCTATTGATGGCGGTTGGTATCTATTTCTTTAAAGCACCTAACCGATTTGCAACGGGCGGCGTCAGCGGCATCGCGATCATTCTTGCGAACGTATTCCCGGTACTGACGCAATCGGTGTATATGATGATAATCAATGTCCTCTTGCTTATTGTCGGCATGATCGTGCTCGGCAGAGAGTGCGGAATACTTACCATATATTGCTCTCTGATGCTCTCAATCGAAAACTGGCTATTTGAAACTTTAGTTCCGCTTTCTGCGCCCCTCACCTCGTACCCGCTTCTCGAACTTGTATACGCGGTTCTTCTCACCGGTGTAGGCTCGGCTATTATATTTAAATGTAAAGCTTCTTCGGGCGGTACCGATATCGTCGCATTGGTTCTGAAAAAATATACCTCAATGAATGTGGGAACTGCGCTTCTTTGTACAGATTTTCTTATCGCCGCAATGACCTTTATGAAATTCAGTGAAGAGGGAATAACCATTGACCCGCAGACCGGACTTTTCTCCCTCCTCGGACTTTTTGCAAAGGTCTTTGTTGTGGACGATATTATCGACTCGATCAATCTTTGCAAGTCATTTACAATAATCACCACCAAGCCGGTTGCGATCAATGATTTCATATTGAAAGATATTAAGCATAGCGCAACGGTGATTTCCGCTTACGGCGCGTATACTCAACAGGGAAAAACAGTTATAATGACCGTCTGCCGCCGTTCCGAGGCGATCAGACTTCGCAAAAAAGTTTACGAAATCGACCCAGGTGCATTTATGATCATCACAAAAACAAGTGAGATCATGGGCAAGGGATTCCGCGATAACACAAATTAAAATTTGAAAGGATGATAAAAATGTCAAACACTAAATGGGTCTGCGGTTGGGGAACCGCTATTGATACCACCACACAAACGATTACCGATTATATAGAGGATATCACGTTCAGATACGTGATATATCCCACAATGCCCGCAAGTGCGGTGAGACTTCATTTTTCGAACCTTTACGGAACTGAAACTGTAACCGTTGATAAAGTTTTTGTTGCAAAACGCTCGGTTAACAAGGAAGCGAAGCCGGGAACTGCTGTAGAAGTACTTTTTGATGGCAAATCAGGTTTTACACTTGATCCCAGCGCTGAATGCTCAAGCGATCCTGCGGAATTTGTTCTCGCGCCCGCAGAAGAGTATTTTGTCAGCTTCTATATAAAAGAAAGAACTCAACTCCGTTGCGGACATTGGAATAGCGGCCATTATATTACCAAATATTATTCGCAAGGCGACTATGCCGGTGCGGATGATATTCCGTGGCTTGCTGTCGGCGACGGCGGTCCCTACGTATTTCTCCATTCCATTGATTACCTCACTCGTGAGGATTGCTCCTCTATCGTCGCATTCGGCGATTCTATTACCGCACAGCCTTGGCCCGATTGCTTTGCGCGCCGCCTTGTTGAACTAGGCATCGATAACAGAGCGATTATTCGTCGCGGTATTGGTGGCAACCGCGTTCTTCGAGAATATAAGGCGCGCATAAAGAAGCATTGGGGAGAAGCAGGTATCAAGCGTTTTGAACATACTCTCGATACTGCGGTAGGAGCGGACGCTGTCATTGTTCTTCACGGAATCAATGATATCATCCATCCCGGAGTTAACAATCCTATCTGCCCGATGAGCGAACTTCCCACGCCCGAGGAGCTTATCGAAGGCTACAGAACCTACATAGCTATCGCACATAAACTTGGACTTAAGATATATTTTGCTACCCTCCTTCCTTGCCCTCGTTGTCTGAATGACGGCGGTTATAGAGAAGAGATTCGACTTGCAGCGAATGAATGGATAAGAACAACTGATGAACATGACGGTGTTGTTGACTTTGAAGCGGCGGTTCGCCGCGAGGATGATCCTCAGCAGATGATCCCAGAATATGATAGCGGAGATCACCTGCACCCCTCGCTAGCAGGCGCCAAACAGATGGCTTGGTCTGTTCCGAAAGAATATTTTAAAAAATAATTTGACCTGATCAAACGCCCTTCGCCTCGAACGAAGGGCGTTTGATCCAAAGTGGGTGTGCAATCTGCACTCCCAAGACACTCGTAAAGATAATTGTAGTTGTTAAAATTCAACAAACCTCAAAAAACCGAAAAAAACTTTCAAAAAAGGGTTGACAAAAGGGGATGAAAGTGGTATAATATACAAGCTGTCGCGCAGAGCTGAAGAGCGAAGCGGCGGCGAGGTCATTGAAAATTGAACAACAGA
>JAZRGT010000072.1:0-24868 GCA_045644325.1 Eubacteriales bacterium
AATCATTAACAGTTGTGTTAAGGTTATGTATTCCATATTATCAACCTCCCTTCCTTGTAGTGAAGGGAGTAGAAATATGCTCCCTTCCGAAAAGGGAAGCAACCGCCACCGTTTATGGTGTTCTCCGGGTATCTTGCGATATCGTAATTATTATATCACATTTGTCGGAATATGTCAACCGAGGAAAAGCGGAATCGAAAAAATCGATTCCGCTTTTTTTACTTTATTTTTTTAACAGAAATCACCCAATCTCCCACGTCGGGCTTAGCGGGAATCTGATATACTCCGTCTGTAACCGTCACGGTGAAGGCTTCGCCGTATTCGCCCGTGATGCAGTTGAACCACTGTACCTCGTACTCGCCGTTTGCCATAGCTGTCAGCTTTCCAAGCTTATCATTGTGTGTTTTGCCATAAAAATAGCCGATATAGATCTCATTTCCGATGTGCGACACCGAATACTTGCAAGAACCCGGCTGATAGAAATAGGATTTATTGAAGCAGGGCACAAGGCGCCACCATTCATATTTCTGAAGATAATCTTTGATATAAGTTACCTGCTCACCGGATTCCAGGTACAGTCCCTCTATCCAGTTCAGTCCTTTATCAAAGGTCTCGCCGTATGCGTCGGTCACAGTTCTGCTTTCGTAGTCGGGATATCCGTTCTGAGCCCAGAAAATACTCCATATGGGCTGCACACCGTAGCCGTAGCCGAACTGACCGTTCATATACGCTCCCCAAGCCTGAACACGGACACCGTAGCTGCTTCCGCCGCTTTCATCCCAATGGTCATACGGACCCTCGTAGTTTACAACGGGCTTACTGCCTGCATTACCGTAATACTCCTTTGCCCACTCCCAATTTATTCCGTTGAAGGCATAGTTATACTGCGCCGCGTACCAAGTGTGATTGTCAGAATCATCAAAGCGTGAATTCTTAACACGTGTATAAATCGCGTTTTCCTGATGACAGGTGGACGGATGATCGTAGGGATCATATTTTGCAACCCAATCCATTACGTAGAACCACGGATTCGTTTCGGGTGTTGCCGCACAGTCGCCGCGGTCAACTCCGTAATAGTCGTTGTCGCCCTCCTGCGTGGTCGCCCACATAACGGGGTACGCGCTGTATCTTGCCACCCAATAACGGCAAAGCTTTTCAAGCTCTGCATCCGTGATCTTGCCGGCAAAATATTCGGTCATAAGCGCCGTGGGATAACCGAACTGCGTGTTGGAATGAACCATACCAAGCTCAGCGATATAATCAAAATATACGTCATACTGCTGAAATTTTGCGAGCATAATATCGTTTACGCCGTATGTAAATATATTCTGATATTCGTCAGCAAACCAACCGTTCTGTCCCGGGTTGGTCCACCATCCGAGCGGTTGGGACTCAATAACCGTGTAACCCTGCTCTGCCCGGTGATCCATAATATATTTGAACTGCGAGGTGACACCGTACTGATCGGCAAGCTCCTTCGTGATACCCGCAAACTTCTGCGTTTCGACCGAGCCGTAGCTGTCGATCTCTTCAAGAGCAAGCGTCCAATGAGTGTCGGCAAGGTAGAAAAAGGGAGTACCGTCGGCATACATAAAATAGTTTTTGCCACGCTCGGTTTTGATAAATCCGTGCTTGTAGATATCAAGATCACCCGAATATTCCTTGCAGGTCACCTTGCCGCCGCGATGATGAAGGCCGCTGTTCGCGGTATCGGTGCAGACGGTATAGAAGCTCCACTCGCCGACCTCCGTGGGCGCAAAGCGAACCTTCCAGCTCTTGCCACCGTCCCAGAACGCAGGGACGGTGAGGACGGTGCCCGTCTTTTCGTTGTAGAAAACGGCATCCATATCGACGGTATAGACGGGATCATCATAAGTCTTGTCGCTCGTGAATTCGATTTCGCAAGCTACCCATACCTCGGTGTCGAGCTTGATCTGCTCGCCGACGGGAGTTATTTTTTCAATTTGCACCATCTGCGCATCATCTTTCTTTGGAGTTATCGACGAAAGTACCGAAAGATCACCGGGCACCTCAAGAGTGCCGTTCTTCGCATTCGAAACGTAGTCCGAGATAAAGCGTTCAACTGCCAAAAGCGTGCAATTGTCGTTAAAGCCGAGGATAACTATCTTGTTTCCAACGGCGCGTATTGCGTATTCGCCCGCAGAAAGGGTCATATAGACCTCAAGGCTCTCGCGGCGGTTGGTTTCTCCAATCAGGATCTCAGCCTCCGCGCTTTCGTATTCGCCCGCATTGACCTTACCCTGAACCCAGTCGTCAACGCTCTTTATTTCGACTCCCAATGAATTCTTGAAAGCTGCAACGATATTCTTACAGCCTTCGTAAAGAAGTGCCGTATGGGTTTCGGGACGAACGAGGGTATAAAGACACGCGCCGTCCTTTACAACGTCGATCGGCGGCACCGAAGGCTCTGTTTCAACAGCCTCCGTGATCGCCGAGGTTTCGGCATCGGGTGTGTCGCCCGCGCACCCCATAAATACGGGTGTGAGCATCAGGATTGATAATATTAAACTGACAAATCTTTTCATTTTTATGCTCCAAGAACTATTCTGATCGTTTCAACAACGCCCATATTCGTCCAAATCGAAACAATCGACAGTACGGCGGTAACTACTCCCGTAACGATTTTCGATACGCCGTCACTCTTCTCGGTGAGGTTAATGAGAACAGCCGCCGATACCAGCGTGAGCATCACGGAGATATCGTAAACATATCTCATATTGACGCCGCCGAGGCAGAAATCCGAAAATGCGATCACGAGCGCGAGGACTGCGGTAGCGCAGACAACGGCGGTCTTCCAGCCGTCCTTTTCGCCGCGGTGATTTTCAATCGTCGCAAGTCGCGGATACGCGAGAATACCGAGGGGTAAGCCATAAGCAAACGCGCCGCAAGCACGGTCGGCGTAGAAATAGCGCGAACCGCTCGGAAGGACGGTGATTCTCTGCATTTCGATAAAGGGCTTCGCCTCCGCCTGCCACATCGGGCAGAGGAAATAGGAAAAGATAGATGAGAAAAGGTATTTGAAGTCTATGGTATTGAGCGAAACGTCGCTGACCGTGAGCTGATAGTTTGCGCCGAAGTCAAGGGGCGAGCCGAAACGCGCGTTGTTATACCACATTACGGCAATCGCGCCCGCCATCAGCGGAATTGCGAAGGATGCAACCGTCAAAATTCCGTCTTTGAGAGTGTCCTTGCGAATCTTGAAGATAAATTCAATAAAGAGCGGGAAGACGGCAACGCACATCAGCGCGACGGTCGGGCGCGACCAGACGGTCAGCGTCAGCGCGATAGCGGCAAAAACGAGCATTATCATCCTCGCCCAGAGCTTCTCTTCCCTCATAGAGCGTACTGCGAGGGCAACGAATGCCATCGAGAAGACCTGTGCCGAGAGCACGGCGACGTAATACATATCCGAGCAAAGCACGCCGAGATAAACTCCGCTTGCACAGACGCTGCCCGCAAGTCCGAGCAGGAAGAGCCAAAGATTCGGCTTTTTGATAAAACGCAGAACGATCTCGCGGTATGCAAACGCGGTTGCGATAATAGCCGCAAGCGCGAGAATAAAGCAGGTCATCGGGATATCGGGGAGCTTGCCCGTCACGGCGTAGATTGGCGCGTGGACGGTCAGTATCGGCGCGATACCGAAATAGGAATAATATTTCCCGTCAAAGAACGCGTAATCCCAATTGTATCGCGCGCCCGATTTCTTTCTTTCGGTGGGATCGTAGGGATTTTCAAGCTCCGCCAGTCTTCGGTCAACGTCGAGATCAAGCTCGATCTGACCCTTTTTCCACGCGTCGAACTGTCGGATATAGATATCGACGGGCACACTGCCGCCGACCTCGTACTCAATAAGCTCTCCTTCCTTTACGGGAGTCCCCTCCTCGTTCTTGAGCCGAGCCGGGAAAAGAGCGTTTATGAGGAGCAAAATGACGAGCGCGAAGAGAATATTTGGTATGAGCTTTTCGGGGCAAAAGGTTGCCCCGAAAATTTTCTTGATATACTTCATTTAATTTACCTTTTCGCCGTAGACGAGGATCTCACGGGTGTTGATGGTGTTATATTTGTTTTCCGCATCGTTTCGTCCGACAACGACACCGATTCGGATATACTGTCCGCTCACGCCCTCCATATCAAACAGACAGGTGACCTTTGCGGTATTGCTGTTCCAGGGGTCTGCAGGAGTCGTGCCCGCATTGACGAGCTTGGTTCCGGTCACGTTATCCCAACAAGCCGAGGGAACACGGGTCCAATTTGCGCCGTCATCACTGACGAATACCTCCGCAACTCCGGGGAATCCCTCAAGGCTTCCCGAGGAGAATCCGAAAGCGTCGAACTTATGCTTCGAGCCGAAATTGAGGGTAATGAGGCAGGAATAATTTGAATTCGCATCAACCTCGCCCTTGATATTGTAGGTCTTATCATCAAACTGGAAGCAAGCCATCATGGTAGAGCCCCAATGGCCGTTGACAAGGTTTTCGACAGCGGTTGTGTAGCCCTTGGAGGATGAATCCATCTTTTCAATTCCGATCACGGAAACGCCGTAGCCGATGTCGGCGATATCAGCCTTCTGCGCATCGGTAAGACCCGTTGTCGAATACTCCTTCGATGCGACAGCACCCTTTGTTCCAAGGATGCCCGAGAAGGATTTGCCATTCGGGTAAGTGCCGCCCTTGAGAACGGAAATGAGTCCGGATTTCGGAATCGAGGTCAGATTCTTCATAGCGGATGCATCAACGCCGTAGGTCTTTTCGATATACTCAACACCAACGGATGACGTCTTGTACTTTTCGGGGATCGCAGGGGTCTCGCGGACCGCCTTGCGAGCAGCCTCCTTGAGGATAGACGCAGTATCATCGGTCAGATTCGCGTTGTAACCGACCGTTGTGGGATCGATACCCGTCATCTTTGCGAAGATGGTCATAGCAGCAAGATAGCTTCCCGTAGCGTTCGGGTGAGTCTTATCATCATCGTAGATCTCGATCTCTTTGTTGTTGGTGAAAACGTCGTAGAATGCAAGACCCGCGTAAGCCACGTCGATACCGAGCTCTGCGCCGATAGCCTCGTAAGCCGCGCTGATCATCCAGGTCATCGATTCATTAGTCCAGCCGTTTTCGGTAAGAACGCTGTGCCCCGTCTTTCTACCCCAAGTGCCGTAGAGAATGGGAGTTGCGCCCTCCGCCTTGATCTTGGCGGTGAGATTGCGCACGCCCGTGTAGAACTTATCGGGAAGGAGCGCGGGACAAGTGCTCTGCTCCTGAAGGATTACAAAATCGTAATTGCGCGCCGCGAAATAGGATTCAACCTTTGCGCCGACCTCATCGTCGGATTTTGCCGCATCTATAAGGTAATGGCTGCCCTTGGTAGCACGGACGACGTTTGCCTTGTAGCCCGCCTCCTTCATAATCTTTGCAAAAATCTGCTCGGGCATATCATTATAGTGAGTATAGCTGTTACCGACAAAAAGGATATTATAAGTCTTGCTCTTATCGAGCACATTTTCGTCCGCAGGTGCGGCGGTGGTATCCTCGATAACGGCAGTAGTTTCCGCGCCCTCGGTAGCGGGAGCATCGGTTACGTCAGCCTCGGGAGCTTTTGTAGTTTCATCTGCAAGTGTCGTGGTTTCGCCCTCACCCGTGCAGGCAACGCCTGCGAGAAGCATAGAGAGAAGCAAAAGCACAGCAGTCAGTTTTTTCATAGGTCTTGATCCTTTCTCTTTAATAAGATAATATAATAATATCTTATTTTATACGGTTTGTCAAGACCTTTTCGTAATTTTCATCAATTCCTGCCAGGTAGCGGGACCCGCGATGCCGTCCGACTCGATGGCGCGGCTCTTCTGAAAAGCGACGAGTGCCCTTTCGGTTGCCGGACCGAAGCTTGAATCGGTCGAGATCTCCGCGCCATGGAAGACGAGCAGAGCCTGAAGCAACCTTACCTCCTCGCCAACCGAGCCGCGGCGGAGCACACGTCTTTCGTGTGTCAGAGTCAATTTTTTCACCTCACTTAAATCTTTATCGAAATATTTTTCGGGATTTACCCACTCGCCAAAAAGCGCGACTCCGAGATGCAGATGCGCACCCGTGCTCCGCCCCGTACTGCCCATAAAACCGATGATGTCGCCGCGCTCAACACGGTCGCCCTTTTTGACCTTTAAAGTATCCTTTTTGAAATGGCAATAGAGAGTAGACAGCGTTTCATCGTGCTTTATTTTGCAATAATACCCCGAGCGCGAGTTAAATCCCGCCTCGGTGACCTCGCCCGAATCGAACGCAACCACCCAATCCGAGAGTGCGCCGCCGTTTTCGGCAAGGGCAACAAGATCGACACCCGTATGGTGTTCGGTTTGCCCGAATATTTCCCTCTTGCCGAAGGGATACGTTATTTTGTATCCGTCGTAATTTTTAAAGAACCTTGATCCCATTCTGTACCTCCTTCAGTTCTTCAAGCTCACGGCGCAATGCCGCAAGCTCGGCGCGTATCTGCTCTACCTCGGTGGGCGTGCCTTCCAACGCCTCCGCACCTCCCGGCTCCGCAGTATCGATTATCCTCAATTCTCCCCTTGCGCTGACAAGCACCTCTCCCGATTCCGATATGCCGTCGATAACGTAGGAAGCTGTTCCCGCGCGCGCCATGACCTCGTCGGGCACGCGCACCTCGTCCGAGCGAACGATCACGCAAACGGCATCCGAGCCGTCGGCGGGAAAGAATGTCACGCGCTTTAAAAGTGTTTTCCATTGCGGCGAAAGATCGAGCGAAAGCCGACACGAGCCAAAGCTCCCGCGCGTCCCCGCCACAGCCCACATAGGCGTCAGCCGCCAAAGATCTGCGCGTATTTTTACATTTTTCATTAAAATACCTCCTCATTTACATAATTATACATAATATGCGCCATCCGATTAAAGATTTTATCATACTTGTAAAAGGTGCGACTGACAGAAAAGTGTCGGAAACAATGCAAAATTCAAAATGTAAAATGCAAAATGAATGTTATTTTCCGAGCGGGGCTCGGAAAATATTATAAAAAACTCGGCTATTCCGTGGCGAAAGCCTCGGAATAGCCGAGAATATAATTTACTTATTGCAGGTTTGCACAGCACAATGCTATATCAAGCGCAGCACAAAATTACAAATGTGATACCTCAATTTTGCATTTTGCATTTTGCATTCTGCATTTAATTTTAGTTCTCTTTTCTCTTTGCAACAACTGCAACGCCGAGAACGGAGATAGCAGCGATAACTGCGAATACGAGAGCGGAGTCTCCGCCATTGGGAGCCTCGGGAATCTCGGGCTCGGTGATAACGGGATCAAGCTTGCCCTCGGGATCGGTGATAAGGAGACCCTTGTAGATGTTGATATCCTTGTACTCAGCAACAAGACCCTTGTTGTGGAGGTAGAAACCTACGCAGAGCTGGAAGCCGGTCTCGTGAGGATATGCGGTGGTGGGGGTCTTTGCGTTGGTGGTGTTGGTCATATCGATCTCATTGTAGTTGATCCACTTGCCCTCGGTGTTGAGGTAGTAAATGGTTGCCTTGTAGCCGTGAAGCTCAACACGGAAGCTTGCATAGCCGTCAGCATCGTTAGCGAGATCGGTTACGGGAACGTACTCCTTACCGGGATCATTGATATTGGTGATCTTGGTGGAGCCGTGCTCGGTAGCAAAGTTACCGGTGGTGAAGTTACCGTAGATATTGAAGGAGTTGTTGAAGGGATGGAGAGTGGGAACTGCGAAGCTGAAGCCGGAGTTCTGCGCACCGGTCTTAACCTTCCAGTCGTAGGTGTATCTGGTCTCGGGGTTGATCTCAAGACCTTCAACGATAGAACCGTAGTAGGTACCTGCAGCGGTGGAGCCGTCCTGAACGAACTTGATGTAGCTCTTGTCTGCGGGATCGGTGGTTACTGCGAACTTATTGCCGTTAGCTGCAACAAAACGGGGAGAGAAGCCGGTATCCTGTCTCGAGAAATCAGCGGTGAAGAGGAGATCGCCGGTCTTTGCGGTATCGTAGTTGGTTACGGAAGCACCCTCAACGTAGTAGTCGGGGTAGGTGGGGTTCTTAACGGTGTTACCCTCGTAAACAACTGCATCCTTGATGGTGATAGCAGCGCCGGGGTTGTAGAGGTATACAACGAAACCGAGGTTGCCTGCCTTGTCAAGAACGCCGGTGTTGAATGCATCGTACTCGTCGATGTAAACGTTGTTGATGAATACCTTAACGTTTGCGCCGTCAACTACGAAAGCGAGGTCAACGAAGCCCTCTGCGTCAACGGTGGAGAGATACTTCGCGTCGGTAACGTAAGCATCGCCGTAGAAGATAGAGCCGATAGCCTTACCGCCTGCGCCGTAGCTCATTACGTGACGGATGTCGGGGCAACCGTAGTAGCCCACGAGAGACTTGTAGCCGAGATCGAGAAGGTACTTAGCCTCGGTGTTCTCGGGCATATTGATGAATACACCTGCGTTGCCGGATGCGAGAGCGCCGGAAGCGTTGAGGTAGGTAGCAACTGCCATCTTCATAGAGATGGTGTACTGCTTGCCTTCACCGTAGGTGAGGCCCTTGATTGCGCCGCCCCAGAAGGATCTGCCTGCAGATGCCTCCGAGCTGTAGGTAGCGGTAACGGTGGAACCGTCGTCCGAAACAACAGTGGAGATAACGTCGCCGTTGAGGCAAGCAAATGCCGCGGGAGCGTACTTATCGTCGCCCTTGAAGTTGACCTTGTAGAGAACGTCACCGTCCTTAGCGGACGAGGTGATTCCCATGGAAGCAACAAGAGCGAGGATCATTGTAAGAGAAAGAATTGCGCTGAGGATCTTTTTCATAATGATCTTCCTTTCATAAATTTCGGCTATGCCGAATTGATACATAATAATGATACCACTTTTATGCACATTTGTCAAGACAAAATCGAATTTTGTACAATATTTATGCCAAAACTCGGATATTTCAAAGCTTTCGTCTTGAAATATCCGAGTTTTTTATTTATTTATTTACGATTTTTCCGATTGGAAAATCAGTTTTCTCTTCTCTTTGCAACAGCTGCAACGCCGAGAACGGAGATAGCAGCGATAACTGCGAAGATGATTGCGGAGTCGCCGCCATCGGGAGCCTCGGGGATCTCGGGCTCGGTCTCTACGGGAGGAACGTAGTTAGCAACGTCGGTAAGAGTACCCTTGTAGAGAGCAGCATCCTTGATGCCGAGGGTGCACATATCGTGGTAGAGGTATACGCCGCATGCAACCTGAGGTGCGCCTGCGAACTCAGCAGCAGTACCGTGGTAGGTCTCGAAGAGTACCCACTCGCCTGCAGCATCCTTGTAGTAGAGGCTCCAGGAGTAACCGTCAACGGTTACAGCCATATCTGCATAACCCTCTGCGTCGAACGCGATGTTCTTCTCAAGAGCGGAGAACTTGGTGTAAGAGGTGGTCTTTACGGTCTCGTGACCCTTGAGCTTGGTACCGCTGATGCAGACAACCATATCAGAGTTCTCGCTGCCGTCAAGATTGCCGTAGAAGTTATAGAGCTGTCCCCAGTTATACTTCATATTGGTCTCGTCGAGGTTGAAGAAAATACCGCCGCGGAGGTCGTTGGTCTTCACCTTGTATGTGAAGGTGTAAACGGTGTCAGCGGTGTACTCGAGAGAACCGATAGCGCCGCCCCACCAGGTAGCACCCTGGCCTGCGTCCTTCATACCTGCATCGGTGGGCTTATCGAAGTCGATCTGCTTGCCGTCGTCGGAAACGGTGATGATGGGATCGGTACCGGTAAGATTAAACATCTTAGGTGCGTAATCAGTGCCGTTCTTGAAGAGGATATCGGTAAGCTTAGCGCCAAGGCCTGCCTTTGCATAAGCGTCCATAGTAAGTTCCTTTGCGTTGAGCATCATAGCATCGGACCAGTCTTCCTTAACTGCGCCTTCGCGGAGTGCGGGATAAGTGAAGCCCTTTGCGGAGTAGATGTTACCCTCGTAAACAACAGCATCCTTGAAGGTTACGGAGCCTGCGTTGTAAACGTAGAAAACAAGAGCAAGATCATCATAGTTGTTGGCGAAGGGGATATAGCCCTCGTCAAAGAACTCGCCGTTGATGAATACACGGTAAACAAAGCCGTCTACTTCGATGGAAACCTTGCAGAAGCCTTCTGCATCGGGAGTGTAAATGCCGCCAACGTAGTTGGTTCCGTCACTTGCATAAAGACCGTAGTCCTTGCTGCCCGCGCCGCGGGAAAGGGTGTTCTTGGGAGTGCCGTTCCAGCCCTCGGGAGTGCCGTAGTAGCCTCTGAAAGCATTCATAGTATCGGTGTACTTAGAGTTGTTGGGAGTAATTGCAGCCCAATCGCCTTCAATGACATCCTTGTTGCCGTTGATGTATACGCCGAAGTTCTGCATTGCGTCCTTGCCTTCGATGGAGTTGTCAGCAAGAACTTCAACAGTATACTTCTTACCTTCGCCAAGCTTGAGACCGTCGATAACGTCACCGTAGAAGTATCTCTTGCCCTTAGTGATAACGGTAACGGTTGCTGCAGAGCCGTCTTCGGAAACTTCTGCTGTAACACCGTCCGCTTTGCCGTTGGTAGCGAACATGTTGAACGAATACTTGTCGTCGTTCTTGAAGTTGATCTTACGAAGAACGTCGCCTTCCTTAGCGGAAGCCGAGATTCCCATAGCCGCTACGAGAGCGAGCACCATGGTAAGTGCGAGAATTGCGCTGAAAATTCTTTTCATAATTTTCGTCCTTTCTTAATTTTCGGACAGAGCCGAATTGATACATAATAATGATACCACTTTTGCATGAATTTGTCAAGTAAAATTCAAATTTTCTTGACAAATTTGTGTCAATATGATAATATTTATGTGATGTTGCGGCACAAAATTCCGTTATTAAGGGTGAAAGGAGAAAAAGCTATGGAAGACAGAAAGATAATCGAGCTTTATTTTGCCCGAAACGAACAGGCGATCGCGGAGACCGACCGTAAATACGGCGCGTATTGCCGCGCGATCGCATACCGCATCCTCGAGGACCGCCTCGACTCGGAGGAGGTCGCAAACGACACCTACCTCCGCCTTTGGAACAGCATTCCCCCGCAAAACCCCGATCCGCTCAAGCCCTACGTCGGGCGCGTCAGCCGAAACCTCGCCCTCGACGTCTATGACGTCAAGCATGCGCAAAAGCGCCGCGGAGTCACGCTCGCGCTCGAGGAGCTTGCCGAGTGCCTGCCCGCCGAAGACGGGCGCGAGCTCGGCGAATCCGCCGCGCTGAACGACGCCCTCTCGCGCTTCATCTCATCTCTTCCCGAGCGCGAACGCGTAATTTTTGTGCGCCGCTATTTCTATCTCTGCCCGATTGCGGAGATCGCAGGATCACTCGCGCTCAAGGAAAGCACCACGGCAATGACACTCTCCCGCACACGCGAAAAGCTGCGTAAATATCTCGTAAAGGAGGGATTTGCGCTATGACAGAAAAAGACATTCTCCGTGCGATGGGAGGCATTGATGCCGCCCTCATCACCGAAGCCGCGCCCGAACGTCGCCTGCGCCGTATGACGTGGCAGAAATGGGCAACCCTCGCCGCGTGCTTCTGCCTGATCGCCTTTATCGCCGTCGGATACTATAACGTAGTCCTTCGCGGTGCAAGTGCCCCCGGGCCCGAGTCCCTTGAATTCGAAAGCCTCGCCGATATGAACAGCGCGGTCGGCGTCGAAACTCTCTATAACGATCAAAAACTCACGGGAATCCAAAATATTTCCGTCACCTACTACGGCGATCAGCCGAGCCAAGCCAAGATACGCACCAAAGACGGCGACATAACGGTTCACTATTACGTCCTTTTCGGGCGCGACAAGGTCAAGGACAGCTATATCGGCGGCTACGAGGAGCAAAAGCTCCGCCGCGAGATCGGAGGCGTCACCGTTCACTATTCCAAAATTTTCGACGGCTCTTATCACAGTCAGGCAAAATTCATCTACGGCGGTGACCTTTACGTCATCGACGTCACTTCAAGCGAGGACATTCACGATATAGGGGACTATATCGAAAGCATCCTCGGATAACGGAGGTTTATTATGAAAAAGAAATTAATTGTTCTCAGCATACTTCTCTGCACTCTCGTGCTTGAAATACTGCCATACGGTGCGGTTTGTAATTTTGCAAATCCGGAAGGCCCGCCGCACCGCGTAACATATTCCTATTTCAGTATGATCCCCTACGGCTACGCAAATTTCGCACCGCTCATCACCGCGATCCTGACCTGCATTCTGCTCCTGATCGTCCTGATTTCGATCATATTCAAAAAAGCGATAGGCAAAAAGACCGCCTTCCTCGCCGGAATCGCATCCGTCGTATCGCTCTGCCCGATGCTGTACGGACTTGACGATTATTCGATAGTCGGCGCAATGATCTCTGTTTGTCTGATCGCGGCAACGGTGGTCGTCTCACTTCGCGAGAGTGATATATTTCGCTTTCAGTAAAATATAAAGGCAGAAATTTGCCAAGGCAAATTTCTGCCTTTATTGGATACGCTTTGAAACGCTGCCCCTCCCGCGTGCGGGAGGGGGTGGGGTGGGTAGTCAGCGCCGCGCGGAATTTCACTGCCAAAATCAAATCAAATGCGGAAAATAACCAAAAAATCAATGTCTGCAACCGATAGTTGCAGGATAGTTGCTTGAAATTTTGATTCATTTGTGCTATACTGTAAGCGGAGGTGATCAAATGTCACTTGGAGAAAGAATTAAGGAACAGCGAAAAAGCTGCGGAATGTCGCAGGAAAAGCTCGCTGAGCTCGTCGGAGTCAGCCGTCAAGCCGTGACAAAATGGGAAACCGATCAGTCCGCTCCGAGCACGGAAAAGCTTTTTAAGCTCGCGGAGATCTTCGGAACTTCTGTCGATCTGCTTATAAAAACGGATGAAAAAAGCACCGCGACTCCCGCGGAGCAGATATATTATATGTATAAAATGGAGCAAGAGCAAAAGCGTGCCGAGTTCAAGGCGAAGATGAAAAAGAACGCTCTCTTTGCCCTCTGCGTAACTGCGGGGTATATGCTTTTCTACCTGATAGGCAGAATCATCTGGTGCGATCACGACTACGCCTTCCTCGCGTGGCTGTTCAGCGCACCGGCGTTGATGGGTGAGCACTGCTACCTTTACAGCTGGCTGCTCAGCAGCTATATGTTCCACATCACCGTCCCGATCTCGATCCTCCCATCGCTTATCGGAAAGCATTGGTATTCGATCACAACTTTTATCGGCTTCATAGTCGGCTTTCTCGCCGGCTTGATCTTCGGTCCCAACCCGGGAGACAAGTACGGTCACACCCATTACGGCTGGGCGATCTGGGGCGTGATATTCTTCGCGTCGGTGTTGATAGGAGTCGTTGTTGAGATACTCAAAAAACGCGGATTGATCAAAAATCCTCTTGACAATTCAAGAATAATGTGATATACTTATGCAAATATTTCAGGAAAGGACTACGGCAATGACGGTTTACGCATTCATTATCAATATGAATACCACCACCCAGCGCGGCGAACAGCAGTTTTCGTCGGGCTTGTATTGTCGTACCCAAAAGTCGGAATAACCGATCATATTGGATATTACGGTGCAAGTCGAAGTTTTTCGATTTGCACCGATTTTTATTTTTCTGAGAAAGGAATAGAAAATGACAATCTCAAAAGTAACAAAAGAAAATCTTCCCGAATGTCTCGAAGTTATTCATCAAAGCTTCGCGACGGTTGCCGACGAATTCGGTTTAACAAGAGAAAACTGCCCCAAGCACACAAGTTTTATCCCGCTTTCCTATCTTGAAACACAGATGAAGTGGGGCTGGCTAATGTTCGGTCTTTATACCGATAAAAGGATCATCGGATATATGTCGCTCTCAGAAGAGAACGACGAAGCGTATGAGCTTCATAATCTTGCGATTTTGCCCGAATTCAGACATTTAGGTTTTGGAAAACAAATGCTCAATTATGCAAAAGAAACGGTAAAGTCACTCGGCGGCTCAAAGATCAAGATCGGCATTATTGAGGAAAGCACAATTCTAAAAAACTGGTATATCGCCAATGGATTTGAACACATAGGAACAAAGAAATTCGACCATCTGCCCTTTAGGAGCGGATATCTTGAATGGAAAGCGGTATAAAATGAAACTGATTCTGTCATCTTGCGACTTCGGACATCCCGAGTCGGCGAAATTTATATACGATCATTTGCCCAAACCCGCCGCAGATTGTCGAATTCTCTTCTTTCCCAACGAGAAAGCCACCGAATCTGCGATCAAAAGCGGCAAATACAAAACACGCATCTCTGCTTTGAACTTCTCAAAAAATAATATTTTTGTTGCTGATTATTTCACCCCCGCTCCGTACTGCAATCTCGATATCGACCTAATCTATATCAGCGGCGGAAACACCTTCGGCACGATGAAGCGCATCCGTGAGTCGGGCTTCGATAAGGCGATCATTGATTACGTTGAAAACGGCGTCCTCTATATCGGCGGCAGCGCCGGGGCACATATAGCAAGCGCAGACCTCTCGCACGTTGCAAAATACGATTCCGACACCTTCGGGTTGAAAGATTTTTCGGGACTTGCGCTATACCGCGGCATTTTCATTTGCCACTATACCTAAGAGCGAAAAAAGGACTATTTATCCCTCATTGCAGACGGGAAATATACGGTCAAAGCTCTCAAAGACGGTAAATCTATTTTTGTAAGAGAAGAATAGCATATCCTGCTAATAAAGCTACAGTATTCAGAACGCTACTCAAAATAGTCCGTATTCAAAACTCGCCCTCCCGCTTGCGGGAGGGATTGGGAGGGTATAGAGCGGCGCGCGGAATTTTACCAATCAAACTAAACCGAGGATGAATTATAACAGAAGTGAAGGAGCAAAAACCTCCCGCAAGCGAGAGGTTTTACTCCTTCCGGAATGTCGGCGGGGCGCCGCCATTCCGAAGCACAAGGTTATTTCGCCATCTGCGGATGGCGACTTAAGAAACTTTTCGAGAAAAGTTTCTTAAGAATCTTCAAAAGCTTTTCCGCTGCTGTTGCCGTAGTTCAGTTAAAAATATCAGTTATAAGCTGACACCCAAAATTGCCCTCCCGCTTGCGGGAGGGACAGGGTGGGTAGTCAGCACCCGTACGAAAGATTTCGTGCCAAAACGAAACCAATGGCGAAATTTAATAAAGATGAGGAAATCCGCTGCGGCGGATTTTTACCTTTATTTGCGCCCTTCGGGCGCAGGGTGACAGAGCGCGCACTTGCCTTCGGCAAGTTGCAACTCTGCCTCGGCGGCTAAACACCGCCGTTTTCCTACGGAAAAACGCCAGAGCTGCCATTCCCTACATTCGGGAAGTATCGACTCTGTCCAAAAATCCGAAGCCGAGCTTCGTATTTTTGAAGCGCGGTGGCGAAGGCCGAAGCCTTCGCATTGAAATGAGCGTCCGCCTCAAACTCCGCGAACTTTTGAAAAAGTTCGATCAAAACTTCCCGACGATGATGTCTTTTATTTGATTGGAAATTTCCGCTCGCGGAAATTCACCTTAACTTCGCCGCAGGCGAACCATAACTCACGCGAAGCGTGATCATAACTCGGCGCAAGCCGATCATAACTCAAAAAAGCAGGACGCCCGCGTCCTGCTTTTTTGATAGAATTATTTATCAAGACCTCTCTTAATACGGCTCTGCGCCTTAAGTCTGGTCTCGGTGTTGAGAATTCTCTTTCTGATTCTGATCGACTTGGGTGTCGCCTCGATAAGCTCGTCGTCGCCGATGAACTCGATCGCCTCCTCGAGGCTGAAGAGCACGGGAGGAGTGAGAAGAAGCTTTTCGTCCGCACCCGAAGAACGGATCGCGGTAAGCTGCTTTCTCTTACAGGGATTGAGCGTGATATCCTCCATCTTAGGGCACTCACCGACGACCATACCCTCATAAACGGGCTGACCGGGCACAACAAACATTCTGCCTCTGTCCTGGCAGTTGTAAATACCGTAGGTAGTGGTCTCGTTGGTCTCGCTTGCAACAAGCGAGCCGGTGAATCGCATCGGGATCTCGCCCTTATAGGGTGCGTAGCTGTCAAAAATGGTATTGAGAATACCCTCGCCGTGAGTATCGGTCATAAACTTGGTTCTGTAACCGAAGAGGCAACGGGTGGGGATGAGGTATTCAAGTCTCATTCTCGATCCGACCTGATGCATCTCAAGGAGCTCGCCCTTTCTCTGACCGAGCTTTTCGATGACCGCGCCCATATACTGCTCGGGCACGTCAACGGTCAAGCGCTCGATAGGCTCGCACTTTACGCCGTCCTCTTCCTTAAAGAGAACACGGGGAGTCGAACAGCAGATCTCATAGCCCTCGCGGCGCATGGTCTCGAGAAGAATCGAAAGATGCATTTCACCTCTGCCCGCAACGAGGAATTCCTCGGTGGTGTCGCCGTCGTTTACGCGGAGAGAAACGTCCTTGAGAAGCTCGCGGGAGAGTCTGTCACGGATCTGACGGGAGGTAACGAACTTACCCTCTCTGCCCGCGAAGGGGGAATCGTTGACCGAGAAGGTCATTTCGATGGTGGGCTCGCTGACCTTTACGAACTCGAGAGGCTCGGGATTGGTGAGCGATGCAACGGTATCACCGATATTGATGTCACCTGCGCCCGAGAAGCAAACGATGTCACCCATCTTTGCCTCCTCAACGGGTACGCGGCGGAGACCGTCGATCTGGAAAAGCGATGCGATACGAACACGCTTCGGCTTTTCATCCGAATGGAAGTTGCAGATCGCAACGTCCTGATTGAGTTTGAGTGTACCGCGCTCGATACGTCCGATACCGATACGGCCGACGTAGTCATTATAGTCGATGGAAGAAACGAGAAGCTGAAGCTCGTCGTCGGGATCGCCCTCGGGTGCGGGGATATAATCAAGAATGGTCTCAAAGAGGGGCTTGAGGTCGGTTCCCTGCTCGTTCGGGTTACGGGATGCGGTGCCCGCTCTGCCCGAGCAGTAAAGCACGGGGCTGTCGAGCTGCTCGTCGGTCGCGTCAAGGTCGATGAGGAGCTCAAGAACCTCGTCCTCAACCTCGGCGATACGCGCGTCGGGCTTGTCTATCTTATTAATTACTACGATAACGGGATGATTGAGCGACAGCGCGCGCTGAAGCACGAATCTCGTCTGCGGCATCGGACCCTCCGCCGAGTCAACAAGCAGAATAACGCCGTTTACCATTTTAAGTACACGCTCAACCTCGCCTCCGAAGTCAGCGTGGCCGGGGGTGTCAACGATATTGATCTTTACGTCCTCGTAATGAACCGCGGTGTTCTTGGCAAGAATGGTGATACCTCTCTCGCGCTCGATATCGCCCGAGTCCATAACGCAGGTTACGGTTTCCTGATTCTGTCTGTAAATGCCGCCCTGCTTGAGCATTTCATCGACCAGAGTGGTCTTTCCGTGGTCAACGTGTGCAATGATCGCTATGTTTCGCAGATCGTTTCTTTTGATTCTCATTTAATTTCCCGTCTCTTTCTCGTCAAATCAAATTTTTCGTATGTATTCGCGCAAAAATTACATTATATTATAACACAAAATCAGCCCGAAGAAAAGAGTCATATAGTCAATATTACAAAAAATTCACACTTTGTTTTGTGCATACTGCATAATTTGGCAAGTCAACGCCAATACTCGACAGAAAAACGCATAATAACTCCTTGCCGTGACCGCTATCACAAAGAAATTTCGCCGCAGATCTGACGCATTTACCGACCGAATACAGCAAACGTAAGATCAAAGGCAAAATCCGATTCAAACCGCCGTCAAACGTTTGAGTTCGATATTATTCGTACATTTCATCAAGAAGCGCTTCAAATTCAGACGCTTTTTTGTTCGATTATCGTCTATCTAATTTTATCGAATTTTGTATTATTTTGACTTATATCTAATATATTGCTTATTAACATATCGAATGTTAGATAATATTTTTCAGAAAACACTTGACAAAATTAGATTTATATGATATAGTTCTAAATGAATTAGTGTGACCTATATAAAACAAGTAATCATGAAAGCCAAAGGAGCTCAAGAGATGGAAGCCATTTTGCTTCGCGAACCCAATCTGATATTCGAAACCGCGACTCTGCTGTGGAGCAGCAGAAGCAATCAATCGTGCCGAGAACTGAAAAACGCGATACACAAAAAATTCGCGATCGACGAAAACGTTCTCAATTCCTGCTTCGACGCCATCATTGAAGCGAGTGAATACGTGTGTGACGGTGTCGAGTCGCAGACCGACGAGGAGCTGCTGAATTTCCTTTTCGGAAGACATTCCTCTATGAGGGGTCCGTTTGCCTTCTACCTCATTCACGATCTCTGCAGACGCACGAAAAACGATTTCAAAACAGATCTTGCTGACCTGCGCCGTATGTCACCCGCAATCTTCTTCGTCAACTTCTCCTCCCTTCTTCTGGCGGAATTTGCTCCGTCCGACTTCGGTGGGGTTGTTACGAACTTTGGGGAGCTTTTTGCCTTTATTGAGACGATGCCGGTGCCTGACGACGAAAAATGGGCTCTTATGAAGCTTTATAACAATTTTGAGACGTATCGAGAGAAATTAGCGGATATCCTCGCACTTGCGGGAGAACTCTATATGAGAAAATACGATACGATAAAGCACTATATCGGCTGGTTTATAGCTGCTGCGGCGGAACCGCTTTCAAACGGCGGCGCGCGGTTTATTGAGCAGAATTACGGCGTCGAACTCTCTGATTCTGCCGATGCGATCTTTCTGCAGCCTTCCATTGCTATGTGTAACACCACGCGCTATCTTATGAGCTATACATCCGAGAGGATCACCGATTTTCTCTACGTCGGCGTTCTCTACGAGCCCTTGCGCGAAATAACCGACGTTTCGACGGTTGACGACAAGATCTGCCGAACTCTGCGAACGATTGGTGACAACCGCAAGTATGAGATCCTGAAGCTCCTTGCCGAATCTCCGCGCTACGGACAGCAAATCGCTTCTCTTATCGACATTTCGACCGCAACCGTATCGCATCATATGTCTATGCTGATCGAAGCGGGCTTTGTTGATATAAAGCGCGAGTCCAACCGTATTTATTATATACCGAATAAGAAGAAAATACGCGACTTTCTCGATGAGTTGTCGGAGGCTTTGCTCGGTTAATCTCGCTTCGCTCGAATGATAATCTGCCTTCGGCAGAGTGATAATCTCGCTTCGCGAGAGTGATAATTTGCCTGCGGCAAAATGAAAGGTGAATTTTCGCCGAGGCGAAAATTTCCTATTAATAATAAAAGGGGGGTATAATGTCGGAAAACGAACATAAACTTGCTCGTTTGGCGAAAGTTTTTCTGATACTTGCGCTCGCTTCCTTTGTCATTGGCAACGCGTTTGCTTTATTTATCTATTACGCTTTCCGCTCCGAGCTTCCATCATATAATGCAGAAATTATTCAAAAAAATCCCATCGCATCCTTGGCATACCTCGGCTCAATGCTTGCCCAGGTAGTCGGATGCACCCTGACAGCGGGCATCGGCAACGCACTTTCGATCCTTTTTTCCTCTTTCTCTATCTCCTTTTCATCGAAAGCCGCCCGTGCCTGCTGTCAACCCCATGCTTGCAGGGATGCAAGCAATTTTAAGCCGCTCTCCATAATTCTACTGATCATTTCGATCCTCGCTTTACTCCTGACTCTACCCACATACGTTCTGCTCTCCTTCTTCCTGGGGGTGTAAAATGAACAAACACACGAAAAAATCTCTGATTTTCTCGATCCTCGCGATAGTTGCAATTGCGGTTGGAATTACCGTATTCTGTATTGCAGGTGAATCTATTAACGATCACTTGGCGGCTTCGCCCGATAACGACGATCCGGGCGCGGCGCTCGGCAGCCTGATAGCTGCTTTAGCGGGAATGATCACCCTTTTTATCGTTGCAGTCGTCGATCTGATATTCACCTCGATGATCGTCTATATGTTCGCCTACTTTGCACACGAAAAAGCAATTGAGGCAATTGCGGAAATCAGCGAAACAGGCGGTTCGCTCGGGCTACCCAAATTTCTGCGCGCATTCTCGGTTTTTGAAATGATTCTGTCGGGAGCCGCCGCACTTCTCACCTTGCTATTATTTATGGCGATATTTGCATTCAATTGATATATTAAGGAAACAAAATGTCAAAAAAGTTACTCATCTTTGATATTGACGGCACGCTTGCCGACACCGACCACATTATGGATCGGATCGTTTTCGATACCCTACACGATTCCGGCATCGAGATCGAGTCGGTCGCCGCGACCGTTGAATCGCTTAACACGACCGGCAGAGTCATCATAAAGCCCCGCGCGCTCGTGCCGGGTGAATTCGTCGACCGCATCGACAATGAAAAATACTCCGCCGATTTTTGGAAAAACTACGATAATCATTACCTCGAGAGCATAGAAAATCTCTACGAAGGCATCCGCGAGGTGCTCGCGGAGCTCAAATCGCGCGGATATATGCTTGCCGCGCTTTCAAACAGAAAAGAAAAATACGTGATCGGCATCATAAACGCCGCATTCGGTGAGGGTTACTTCTCCGCTATCCGCGGCTGGACAGATACCAACCCCAAAAAGCCCGATCCGCACGGTCTGAATCTCATTCTTGACGAGCTTGGCGTGTTGCCCGAAAATGCGTATATGGTCGGCGACATCGCAAACGATTACAGAGTTGCGGTAAACGCGGGCGTGAACCACATCATCGTAACTTGGGGCTACGGCAAATACGACGAAATACGCGAGATCGGCGCTACAGTTTTTGCCGACAAGCCTTCCGATCTCCTTGAAATTCTTAAATAAAGGTGCAAAATGCCTAAAAATCTTCTCATCTTCGACCTTGACGGAACACTTTCCGACACCCAACCGATACTTTACACGATAGTTCTCGAAACCCTGCGTGAATCGGGGGTGCCGATCGAGTCGCTTGCCGACGTTTACCGCTCCTTTGACGAGCACGGCAAGGAAGTAATCGAGCTCAAAGCCTTGATACCCGCAGAATTTCTGCCTGCAGTCGACCGCGAAAAATACTCCGTTGACTTTTGGAACAACTATACAAAGCTCTGTATGGGCGCGACCGAGTGCGTTTTTGACGGTATGCGCGAAACTCTCGATGAACTCAAGCGCCGCGGATATATCCTCGCGGTGCTCTCAAACAAGAAAAATAAATACGTTCAGCCGATCATTTCGACCGCCTTCGGCGAGGGATTCTTCGATTTTGTTTGCGGTTGGGACGAGGTTCGCCCGAAAAAGCCTGATCCTACCTCACTTCTCGATATGCTCGCCGAGCTCGGTATTGAAAAAGAGAACGCGTGGATGATCGGCGATCTTCCCGCCGATTACAGCGTTTCGGTAAACGCGGGTGTAAATCACGTCATAGCCGAGTGGGGCTACGGCAAAAAGAAGAAATTTCTCGCACTCGGCGCAACCGTCTTTGCACAAAAGCCGCTTGATCTGCTTGAGATCTTCAAATAAAATGGAAATCACAATAAAATATCATAATGGATCAGGTTCGTTACCTTTTATATTGAATCTAAAACCCGAAGAATACTTCGACGAGCCCGAAGCCCCCGATCTTGACGTCGACAGCGTTCCCCGCTATCTCGATCCGCGTGATTATATTGATAATTCAGACGACTTGGTCAAACTTGAATTATCCGTTGTAAACAATAATAACGGCAAAAGGCTCATCATTGAGATCAATTATTTCGACGCTCAGCAAAGCTCTGTCGCTACTCGCACAGAATTCGATAACGAGAGAGTTATTTATAAGGAAAAAATAATTGACATGTTAATTCCATCTTCTGTCGCAGACGGAAAAACCAAGCATAACCTTGCAAGATTTACGGTTGAAAACGACATATACAACTGCATCTACCACGCCGTTATTACCGATAATGAAGACGGCACGGAAAGTGAATTCAGACTTTAATCTCTACCTCTATCCTTGACAAATACAGACTTCGTTCTCCTCATCCGTCAGCCTTCGGCTGCCACCTTCCCCGCTGGGGAAGGCTTATTTAGCAACTGCGAACATTCGCTATAGTGGAACAGTTACGTATAATCCTAAAAAACCAGTCAAAAGTTTATAAATCAATGATGCTAATAATTTGTTGTATTATCATTTACAGCAATATTTTTTTAGAAGTGGTATTGCAAATTTTTGATATTTAGCTAAACGTTATCAAGAGAACTTAAGCGAAGCTCAAAATCAGCCTTCCCCAGCGGGGAAGGTGGCAGCCGAAGGCTGACGGATGAGGAGATCATTATCGCACTGAATAAAATATAAACACATTAATTTCACAAAAAGGAACAAAAAATTGAAAAAGCTACTCATATTCGACCTTGACGGTACGCTTGGCGATACCCTTTTCACTCTCACAGAATCGATGAACTCGGTGCTCTCCGAATTCTCTTTTCCCCTCGTCGACAATGCGCACATCTGCCGCTCGATCGGAAACGGTATGCTTATGCTCTGCCGCCGTTGTATCCCTGCGGAACATTACAACGACGAAAACGTATATCTCCCCTTCCAAGAGAAATACAAGGAAGCCTACGCGCGCAATTACCTTGATATCGACGAGCCGTATGAAGGCTTGATCGAGGTGATCGCAGAACTGAAGTCACGCGGATATGCAGTCGCATCGCTTTCGAACAAACCGCACCGCTATACCGTTGACATTGTTGAAAAGCTCTTCGGCAAGGGCACCTTCGCCGACGTGCGCGGTATGATCGAGGGCGTTCCCGCCAAGCCCGATCCCACGTCCTTCCTCGATATTGCCGCAAAGCTCGGCTTTACCGCCGAAAATACTATCATGATCGGCGACAGCGAGCCCGATATCAACGTTGCAAACAACGCGGGAGCGGACTGCATCGCCGTAACTTGGGGCTACCGCACGCGCGAACAGCTCGAGGCGTCCGGCGCAAAAACGATCATCGACACCCCCTGTGAATTACTTGAAATTCTTAAATAAAGGAGCAAGACTATGTTAAAAGCTATCCTTATTTCCTCGCTTGACAAGGTTTTCCTTGACACAAAACTGAACACCCTTGAGCCTCTGCGCTCGGCAAACGTCTACCGCGGATCGGTATTTTCCTTCCAGATTGCGATGACCGAAACTGCCTGCGACGCTGCCCACCGCCGTTTCGTCGGACTTTCGTTTGAGGGCATCGAGCAGAGTGCCGTAAATCTCCGCACAGTCGAGCTCATTCCCTCCTATATGCCCGTGTATCCCACCCGATACGATACCGAATACGTCCGCACCACTCCGGGACTTTACCCCGATCTGCTCCAGCCGCTCCAGATGGAGGGCAGAGTGCCTTGCGTAATGGGTCAGACACGCACCGTCTGGGTCGATATCGACGCGTCCGCACTCTCCGACGGCAAGCACGAGATCGTAATAAATATCATCGACGGCGAGAATATTCTCCCTCTTACCCTTGCGCTCAATGTCATTCCCGCCACCCTCCCCGAGGTCGACTTCCCCGTAACGCAGTGGTTCCACTACGATTGCCTTGCGACCTATTATAACGTCCCCGTTTTCTCGGAGCGCCATTGGGAGATCGTTGAAAACTTCATCAAAACATTCGTAAAATGCGGCAACAACACGCTTCTGACTCCCGTTTTCACTCCCGCACTTGACACTTACGTCGGTGGTGAGCGTCCGACGGTTCAGCTTGTCGGTGTTGCACGTGACGCAGACGGCAAATATACATTCGATTTCTCACTCCTGACCAGATTTATGGACATGGCAGACCGCCTCGGAGTCAAGTATTTCGAGATCGCGCACTTCTTCACCCAGTGGGGCGCGGCACACGCACCGAAGGTCATGGCGTCCACACCGAACGGCTACGAGCGGATCTTCGGTTGGGATACCGACGCGACGGGCGAGGAGTACACTACCTTCATCCGTCAGTTCATCACCGAGCTTCTTGACTTCCTCAAGGCGCGCGGCGACGACAAGAGATGCTTCTTCCACATCTCCGACGAGCCTCAGCTCGACCATCTCGAGCAGTATATGAAGTCGAAGAACTCGGTTCTTGACCTGCTTGAGGGCTACGTCATTATGGACGCGCTTTCAAACGTCGATTTCTACCGCGAGGGAATAATCAAGAACCCGATCCCCTGCAACAATCACATCGTTCCTTTCCTTGAAGCATACGCAGAAGAAGGCCGTGAAGGTCTCTGGACCTACTACTGCTGTGGACAGAACAGACACGTCAGCAACCGCTTCTTCGGCAGCCCCGGCGCGCGCACGAGATACATCGGCGTGCAGTTCTGGCGCTATAAGATCGGCGGATTCCTGCAGTGGGGCTATAATTTCTACTACAATCAGGGCTCGCACGACGCGATCAATCCCTACATCGACTCGACGGGCAACTATTTCGTTCCCTCGGGCGACACATATTCCGTCTACCCCGCGCAGGACGGCACCGCGCTTGAATCGATGAGAATCCTCCACTTCCGTGAAGGACTTGACGATATGCGCGCGCTCTACCTTGCTGAATCCCTCGTCGGACGCGAGCGAGTTCTTGAGGTTATCGAACCCATCGTTAAGGAAATGACCGATGAAAATATCGTCTTCTCCCGCTGCATCGACCGCTCGAGCGATATGATGAAGCTCCGCACCGCTATCGACGAACTCGTAATTAACGCACTCAACTAAAAAGACCAAAAGTTTTCGTCCACCTTTTTCAAAAGGTGGCACCGTCAAGGGCGCGCAGCCCTTGTCGCCCTCCGCAGAGGGCGAAATACCCCTTTGTGCTTCGAACCGACTGCGCCCCGCAGGCGGTTCGAAATAAAGCGCGTCCCACCCTCAAGGTGGGAC
>JAZRGT010000073.1:0-22673 GCA_045644325.1 Eubacteriales bacterium
CTACCTTGCAGCAGACATCACCCTTCCTGCATCCTATGCAGAGCCCTTCTGGGGCATTCTTGACGGTAACGGCAAGACCCTTACCGTAACCAACCCCGTATTTGCTGACTTCTCCGGCGAAGTTAAGAACCTCACCATCAAAGGCGAGATCTACTACACCGATGCTGATGCAGCAGGATTTGCTACCACCTCCTCCAGAGGTTACACCGCAATCAACGTAACCAACAATGCAAACGTAACCGTTATGGGTCTCGGTAAGCATGCCGGCGGTTTCTCCGCAAGAATCGTTAACACCGATTTCGGTACCGCAGAGTGCTTCTTCATCAACTGCGTAAACAACGGTAACGTCTACATCGATTCTATCGCTGACCAGAAGATGAGAGGCGGCGGATTCGCAGGTATTCTTGACCTTTCTCACTTCTATAACTGCACAAACAACGGTGATATCTACGTTAAGGGTACCACCATCATCGCAGGCGGCTTCGTAGGCCGTGTAGCTCTTACCGCTTCTATGAACGGCTGTGAGGCTTTCAACTGCACCAACAACGGTAACGTTAAGATCGAAGACCCCTATAAGGATACTACCGGCGCTGAGCACATGGGTACCGGCGGATCCGACGCAGCAGGCTTCTTCGGCTACGTAGGTGGCTCGGGCAACGCTGGCTGGTACAAGGCTTGGGGTTGCACCAACAACGGTGACATCACCGGTCAGTACAGAGTATCCGGTATCTTCGGTTACGTTTACGCTTCCGGTTCTACTGCATTCGCAGACGTTCAGTTCTGCCAGCAGAACGGCGATCTCGTTTTCGGTCGTACCGCTGATATCAAGGAAGGCACCGTTCCTTACGACTACTGCGGTCCGTTCATCGCTTACACCAACTCTCCCTTCACCACTATCAAGTACTGTATCGACACCGGTACAATCACTCTCCGTGACGGCGCTATCTCCGGTAACGACGGTAGATCCTTCGTAGGTCTTTCCTCCGCAGACGGTTCTCAGTACGACATTAAGGGCGTTTACGTTCTTAACAAGGAACAGTACAAGTACCTCACTTGGGCTTCCGATGACAAGTACGCTGCTAACAGATATGAGATCAACATCGCAGAGGGTATCTTCGTAACCACTCTCGAAGAGATCAAGTCCGGTAAGGTTGCATACCTCATCAACGAGGCAGCTCTTGTTGACGATTACGGCTACGCTACCATCGACGATGCAGCAGCTTATGCATGGGCAGGCTTCACCGAGGGTCAGACCTTCTCCTTCGGTCAGAAGATCGGCACCGATAACTTCCCCGCTCCCTCTATGAACGCTGAAAACTGGATCGTTCTCTCCGGCGACAAGTACGTAAACGGTGAGAAGGGCGCAGTAGAGACCACCAAGGCTCCCGAGACCACCAAGGCTCCCGAAGAGACCAAGGCTCCCGAGACCGAGGCACCCACTACCGATGCTCCCGTAGCTACCGAGGCTCCTGTACAGACCGATGCTCCTGTAGATACCGAGCCCGCTAAGTCCGGCTGTGGCTCCTTCGTAGCAGGCGGCATTGCAATCCTTGCAATCCTTGGCACTGCTCTAGTTATCAAGAAGAGAGACTAATTCTTAATACATAAAAACCTCCCTTCGGGGAGGTCTTTATTTTGTCAAATTTTGAACTTTCGGTGTCGTCTGAATAAATATCTTCCACTATATCTTGACTTTAATGCGTAAATGTAGTATAATATTAATAATCGTCGGCTATTTGCCGAGCGAAATATAAAAACGCAAAGAGGTAAATTGTAATGCGTAAAATCACATCTGTTGTTCTCAGCGTTATCATGCTTCTTTCCGTGTGCGGTCTTTGCTTCCCCGTAAGCGCCGCTCCCGAAGGAACTGCGATCAACACTGCGGACGATTTTCTCAACATGGCGGCTGAAGGTACCTACTACCTGAACGCTGACATCACCGTTAATGCAAGCTATGCCAATGCATTCAAGGGCACCTTCGACGGCAACGGTCACACCGTAACCGTAAAAGCTCCTATGTTTGCTGACTTCTCCGGTACCGTCAAGAACCTCACCATCGCCGGCGAGGTATACGTTACCGATGCTAACGGCGCGGCTTTCGCAGTTCGTTCTTCCAACGGTATTATTGCTGAAAACGTAACCAACAACGCAAGTGTTACCGTTCTCGGCACCGGCATTATCGCCGCAGGTCTTGTTTGTGAGGATGTTGCAACCCAGACCGACAAGAAGAATCCTCCCAGCAGCTTCACCAACGTAGTAAATAACGGCGAGATCTACGTCGAGTCCGCTGCAGGCCTTAAGCCCACCGCTGCAGGTCTTGTTGCTTTCGCTGATTCTATCGTTTTCACTAACTGCACCAACAATGCTAAGGTTACCGCAAACGGTGTGTGCGCTCGTGCGGCAGGTATCTGCGCGAGAGTTTCTCCCGTTAAGGGCAATAACAACGCAGAGGCTTACAACTGTGTAAACAACGGTGAGATCACCTCCGTTGAGAGCTATCTTGACACCGACGGTGTTTCCGTTGGTACCGGTGCATCCGAGACCGCAGGTATTTTCGCAAACGTAGGCGTTAAGAGCAACGTAGGTATCTACCGCGCTTGGGGTTGTATCAATAACGGCGATATCAAGGGTACTTACAGAACTTCCGGTATTATCGGTTATGCATACGGCTCCGGCAGTAACCAGTTCGCAGATATTCAGTTCTGCATCAATACGGGCGATCTCTACTACGGCAGAGTTAAGTCCAATGACGGCAACGTACACGACTGGTGCGGTCCCTTCATCGGTTACACCAACACCCCCTTTACCACTGTTAAGTACAATATCGACCTCGGCGCTTACATCAGAGATCCCCAGGCGATCAACCTCAACCCCGGCATGTGCTTCTTCGGCTGCTCGTCCGCTGACGTTATGCAGTGCGACGTTGTAGGCAACTACATTATGAGCAAGGATTCCTTCGTATACTACACCTACGCATCCGCCGAGTCCAACGCCGCACAGCGTCACCTTATCTCCGAGGTTGACGGTATCCTTCCCGTAACCCTTGAGGATGTCAAGTCCGGTAAGATCGCATACGAGATCAACACTCTCGCTGCTGCTGACGAGTTCGGCTTTGCAGAGGGTTATGCATTCTATCAGAACATCGGCTCCGATAACCTTCCCACCGTTGATTCCACTCACGGTTGGGTAGTTCTCTCCGGCAATACCTACGTAAACGGCAGCGCAGAGGCTGATACCACCGCTGAGGTTACCACCGAAGCACCCGCTCCCGAGACCACCAAGGCTCCCGAAGAGACCGAGGCTCCCACTACCGAGGCTCCTACTACCGAGGCTCCCGCAGCTACCGAGGCTCCTGCACAGACCGAGGCTCCCACTGATACCGAGGCTCCCGCTAAGTCCGGTTGTGGCTCCTTCGTAGCAGGCGGCATTGCAATCCTTGCAATTCTCGGCACCGCTCTTGTTATCAAGAAGAGAGACTAATTCTTAAACATCAAAGACCTCCCGCTTCGGCGAGAGGTCTTTTTGTAATTCTTCTTGACTTTCCGCAAGAAATGTGATAATATATACATATAATATAATGAGGTACTGTGTGCTGATCGGAAAGGCGGTGAGCGGGTGCGCTTTGACAGTGAACTTAATATGGTCGTGATCTCGGTACGCGAGCTTGCCGAGCGTGCGTCGCAAGGCGGAAGCCTCGGTGCGGGTGCGCCCGATTCGCCGACGGCGGAGGAGGGAAGAACGCTTCACAAGCTCCTCGCCGATTCGCAGGGCGAGGGCTTCAAGGCTGAATTTCCGATTTCTGCAGACTTTGAAAGCGGATGGCTCACCTACCGCATTTCGGGGCGCGCAGACGGCGTTGTGGAGTCGGATATACCTATCGTAACGGAATTCAAAACCGTTACTCATTCGGCGTTCGACAGGGCTTCCTCGAGGCTTGGAAGGGCGCAGGTGACGATCTACGCCGCGCTTTACGCGCTTGCTCATTCGGTGAAAAAGGTGACGGCACGCCTCGTGATCGCAACTCCCGACGGCGAGAAGATCAAGAATTCGGACAGGACTTATACAGCCGACGAGCTGATGATCTCGCTCCACGCGCTTATATCGAAGATTGCTCCGCTTGCATATAATGAGGCTGACTCGGTAAAAAAGACTCATCCCGAGCTTGCAGGCTTGAAATTTCCTCACCCGAGTCTGCGCGATGGTCAGCGAGAGCTGATATCATCTGTCGCGTCAGCTGTCCGAGGCGGAAAACGACTTTTTGCACAAGCTCCGACGGGCATCGGAAAGACGGTTTCCGTGCTCTACGGTGCGGCTCGTGCGATGGGTACGAGCGACGTTCGAAGAATATTTTACCTGACAGCCAAGGCAAGCACGCGCCGAGAGGCTTACGCCGCCGCGGGACGGCTTGTGGGAGTCGGCGCGGGACTACGTACTATGGTGCTGACGGCGAAGGAGCAGATCTGTCCGCGCAAAACGGACGGCGAATTTGTCTGCGATCCCGAGCATTGTCCGCTTGCCAAGGGCTATTACGACAAGCGCTCGGCGGCCCTTGAATCCTTGATCTCGCAATATAAGGGCTATCCCGCGGGCGCGATATCTGCCGCTGCGGCAAAGCACGGTGTTTGCCCCTACGAGTTTTCGCTCGATCTCTCGGAATACTGCGATATCATAATCTGTGACTATAACTACGCCTTTGATCCCGCCGTTCGCCTCCGCCGATATTTTGCGGACGATGCGTATTGCGGCGGTAAGAACGTCTTTTTGATCGACGAGGCACACAATCTGCCCGAGCGCGCGAGGGATATTTTCTCGGCAACTCTGACAAGGCAGGATATCGACCGCTTGCGCCCCGTAGTTCAGGGCGATAATTTACTATGTTCCGCACTTGATGCGCTTGATAAGGCTATCTGCCGCGCGGGCGAGCTCTGCGAGGAGAATATGACCGATCGCGACGGTGTGCGGTGCGGTTATTATTTCAATCTTAATCCCTTGCCAGAGCTTGACGATGCGGTCGCGCGTGCGCTTGAGCGGACGGAGTTGTTCTATTTCACGCACCGAACCGATGCCCCACTTGCGGGTGCGGCATCGCGGTTCCGCGGCATCTGCAAAAAATGGCAGAACGCGGCGGATAATTTTGATGAGAGGTATCGAACCTATATCGAGAAGATAGGCGACGAGGTTTCGCTGAAGCTCTACTGCCTCGACCCGTCGGCACGGCTCGATGAAGCACTTTCGGAGGCTTATGCTTCGGTATTCTTCTCGGCAACTCTCACCCCCGCCGATTATTTTTCGGATATTCTCGGTGGTGGCAAAGACAGCCGTTCGATCTCATTACCCTCACCGTTCCCGCGCGATAATCTCGGTCTTATCGCGCTGACATCTGTCAGCACGCGCTTTGAGGACAGAGATAAATCCTACAAGAAGATCGCGGGCGCGATCGCGGCGACCGTTGCGGCAAAGCGAGGAAACTACATCGTTTATTTCCCCTCCTATAAATATATGCAGAGCGTTGCCGATATATTTTGCGAGCGTTACCCGAAGGTTGCCGTTTCGATACAGCGAAGCGGTATGACGAGGCAGGAAAGGGAAGAATTTCTCTCCTTCTTCGAGGATGACGTCGGTAAACTGCGAGTCGGGTTCTGCGTTCTCGGAGGAAGCTTTTCGGAGGGCGTTGACCTGCCGGGAAGCAGACTTATCGGTACGGTCATCGTCGGCGTCGGGCTCCCCGGACTTTCTGCGGAACGGAATATCATCCGCGATTATTTCGAAAACCGAGCCGAGTGCGGATACGATTATTCATATACCTATCCCGGTATGAATTCGATCCTGCAGGCGGCTGGTAGAGTTATCCGCCGTCCCGAGGACAGAGGAGTGGTAGTGCTTGTTGACGACCGCTATGCGGGCGAAAAATACCGCGCGCTCTATCCGCCCCATTGGGAAGGAATGAAATTTGCCGCGGATATACCCGAGCTGCAAGCCGAACTTGCGGATTTTTGGACAAAAACTGCGTTCGATGAAGAAAATTAAAAATAATATTTGCGATTTTGAAAATAATACTTGCAAAATGCGAGCTTTTGTGGTATAATATTAGCTATACGAAAGTTGAATTCTGCAATTTTTGATCAAAAAATTGCACTTTTGAAAAGGCAAGCCGCATTTTGCCTATACAAGGAAGGAAACCTGTCATGGAAAGAACCACAATCAAAGAAATTTTTGCGGCACCCGAAAAATTTGCCGACTGTGAGATCACAGTTGCAGGTTGGGCAAGAACTATCCGTTCGAGCAACGTATTCGGCTTCATTGAGCTGAACGACGGCTCTTATTTCTCAAATCTTCAGATCGTTGTTGAGAGCGAAAAGCTCGAGAACTACAAGGAGATCGTTAAGCAGAACGTTGGCGCGTCCTTCGTTTGCAAGGGTATTCTCGTACTCACTCCCGAGGCTCCCCAGCCCTTCGAGCTCAAGGCGACCGAGATCGCGCTTGAGGGTGCATCCGCTCCCGATTTCCCGCTTCAGAAGAAGCGTCATTCGCTCGAGTACCTCCGTACCATCGCGCATCTTCGTCCCCGTGCAAACACCTTCAACGCAGTTTTCCGCGTTCGTTCGGTAGTTGCTTACGCTATTCACAGCTTCTTCTTCGAGAGAGGCTTCGTATACGTTCATACTCCCCTGATCACCGGCTCCGACTGTGAGGGCGCGGGCGAGATGTTCCAGGTCACCACTCTCGACCTTGCAAATCCCCCCAAGACTCCCGACGGAGAGATCGACTATTCGCAGGACTTCTTCGGCAAGAAGACCGGACTTACCGTTTCGGGTCAGCTCAATGTTGAGACCTTTGCGATGGCTTTTGCTAACGTATATACCTTCGGTCCCACCTTCCGTGCAGAGAAGTCCTACACTCAGCGCCACGCGGCAGAGTTCTGGATGGTCGAGCCCGAGATGGCATTTGCAGATCTTAACGATTATATGGACACCGCAGAGGCGATGGTCAAGTATATCGTCAAGTTCGTTATGAAGGAGTGCCCCGCAGAGCTTGAATTCTTCAACAAGTTCATCGACAAGGGTCTTATCGAAAGACTTCAGAACCTCGTTGAGAACGATTTTGGACGCATCACCTACACCGATGCTGTTAAGCTCCTTGAAGAGAGCGGCGTGAAGTTCGATTATCCCGTTAAGTGGGGTATCGACCTCCAGACCGAGCACGAAAGATACCTCACCGAGCAGGTCTTCAAGAAGCCCGTATTTGTTACCGATTATCCCAAGGATATCAAGGCGTTCTATATGCGTCAGAACGACGACGGCAAGACCGTTGCGGCTGCGGATATGCTCGTTCCCGGCGTTGGAGAGCTCATTGGCGGTTCTCAGCGTGAGGAGCGACTCGATAAGCTCGAGGAGGCTATCAAGCGCTTCGGACTCGCTCCCGAGGATTACTCCTGGTACTGCGACCTTCGCCGCTACGGCGGAACCAAGCACGCGGGCTACGGCCTCGGCTTTGAGCGCATGATCATGTACGTTACCGGCGTTTCCAACATCCGTGACGTTGAGGCGTTCCCCAGAACCACAGGTAACGCTGATTTCTAATCCAAATAAGCCGCATAAACGGCTTATCGGAATTCTACAATATGAAAGGAAGCCGTTATGCTTTATTCAGAAATGTCAACAGCTCAGCTTGAAGCCCTTGGCGCAAGCTACCTTGAACAATATAAAAAGATCTGCGCAGAGGGTAATCACCTTGACCTCTCGCGCGGAAAACCCGGACGCGCACAGCTCAATATGATGCAGGGAATGCTCTACTGCATCCACTCCTCCGCTGACTGCCGTTCCGCTGACGGATTTGATTACCGTAACTACGGTCTTCTCGACGGTGTTCCCGAGGCAAAGAAGCTCTTCGCCGATCTCCTCGGTCTGCCCGAGTCGCACATCATCGTTGCGGGTAACTCCTCGCTCAATATTATGTATGATACTATGGTCCGCTGTATGCTTTACGGCGTTGCCGGCGTCAAGAAGCCTTGGGCGAAGCTTGATAAGGTCAAGTTCCTCTGCCCCGCGCCCGGATACGACAGACATTTTGCAATCTGTCAGTCGCTCGGCATCGAGATGATCTCGGTTCCTATGCACGAGGACGGACCTGATATGGATATGGTTGAAAAGCTCGTATCCGAGGATGAGTCCATCAAGGGAATATGGTGCTGCCCGAAGTATTCGAATCCCGACGGCGTGACTTATTCCGACGAAGTTGTTCGCCGCTTTGCAAATCTCAAGCCCGCTGCCCCCGATTTCAGAATTTTCTGGGATAATGCTTACGCTGTTCACGATCTTTACGACGACGGCGACGTGCTTCTCGATATCTTCGAGGAGTGCCGCAAGACGGGTAACGAGGATATGGTTTATTATTTCGCATCGACCTCGAAGATCACTTTCCCCGGCTCGGGCGTGGCTATCTTTGCGGCTTCGGAGCACAATCTTGAGTTCATCAAGCCCATTATGAACGTTCAGACCATCGGCTTCGATAAGATCAACCAGATCCGTCACGTTCGTTATTTCGACGGCAACGCCGACAATATCCGCAGCCATATGCGCGATCTCGCGGAGATCATCCGCCCCAAGTTTAAGATTGTTATCTCTGCTCTCGAGAGAGATCTTGCGTGCACGGGTATTGCGCATTGGAAGAATCCCAAGGGCGGCTACTTCATCAGCCTTTACCTTAAGGAAGGCACCGCAAAGAGAACCTACGATCTCTGCCTCGGCGCAGGCGTACATCTCACCACGGCGGGCGCGACCTATCCTTATGGTGTAGACCCCCACGATTCCAATATCCGCATAGCTCCCACCTACCCCTCGAACGATGATCTCGAGGTGACGATGGATATTCTCACCCTCTGCGCAAGACTCGCAGCGATAGAGAAGCTTCTTGGTAAGAAGCTTTGCGACTGAATATAATGTTAAAAAGACCGCCGAGAGTGCATATGCTCTCGGCGGTCTTTTTAAAGTTGAATAACAAAGTAAAATTCGCTTGCGAAGCGAGTTGTTTCTAATACGCGGTTATTGACCTGCAGCGTCGTAAGGAGTATAATATGGGTGTCAGCTGATAAAATACTTGAAATACGGAGGTATCCTTATGGAACTTAAATTGGGTACTATTATAAAAAAACTTCGTACTGAGCGTGGAATCACGCAAGAAGAACTCGCGAGCAAAATGGGCGTTTCCTATCAAGCTGTATCTAAGTGGGAAACAAACACGACTACACCGGACATTGCTATCCTTCCGCAACTTGCTATGTTTTTCGGTGTCAGTATGGATGCATTGTTTTCTATGAATCAAGACGACAATATTGAAAGAATTAGCAAAATGATTTGCGACGAATATTCGATCACTCCCGAAAACTTTGTGTGGGCAGAACGATATTTGAAAGGTGTGCTTAGCGAAGAGAAGCAAAATAACATTGCACGTACTCTACTTGTGGAATTGTATGAGCATCGAGAAAACAGAGATTCACTCGCAGGTGGACGGCTTTGCGAAGAAGGATTGCTTATCGAGCCATCCAATATTGCTTTGATTGGCAAACTAACACGCATTAGAGAAAAGCGAAATGAAGCAAATCGTCTTGTGAAATTTCTTGAAACTCTATATTCCAAGAACACACAGAACGTTGTTGTAATCGATGCATTAATATCCGCTTACATTAAATACGGAAAGTATGAGGATGCAGCCAATTTGATGAAAGCATCGAAAAAAAGAGTAATTTTCGATGTATACCAAGGAGACATAGAGCTTGCAGTTGGACATCAAGAAAAAGCAAAAGATATTTGGCTCTCCATTGCATCTTCCAATTATAACGATAGCAATTTGCTTTTTGAAATTGCTGAACGCTTCAACAAAATCAATGATGCTGAAATTGCGTTGAAATTATATCAGCAGTCATATGAGGTTGCTCCTTCTCCTAAAGAAATGGATCCTCTGTATGCGCAAGCATTTTTATATACCAACATCGGTATGAAAGAAAAGGCAATTCAAATGTGGAAAAATATTATAAAAGCTCTTGGCGATGACTATGGTATAAAAGATGGCGAGTGTGTGGATTGGGCAAAAAGAGAGATTAAAAACTTAAGTCGATAGGAGTTTGCTTTGTTACTAAAAAGCCTTTTTCCGCAAGAGAAGGCTTTTTAGTATTCGAGTATTGACTTATAATTAATAATATGTTATAATAATCACGATATTTCATGATATCCGGAGAACACCAAAACGGTGGCGGTTGCTTCCCTTTGCGGGAAGATGAAATTCTTTTTGCCTTCCCGAGAGGGGAGGTGATGTGGATGGAGTTTACACTTGAAGAAGTGCTGATGATAATTAGCATTATTTTTGTTATTTTAAATTACATCAACAACATAAACAAAAAGAAATAACCGCCTTCTTGCTGCAACTCGAGGCGGTTATTTCTTAACCAAATCATAGGAAGCAACCGTCATCGGTGCTCTCCGTTATTATTATAACACTAATCTTCCGATTTGTCAATAAGTTTTTAAATAAAGATGGTAAAGATGAAAAAAACACAAAGAACCTCAAATCCCTATCCTCACAGCGATTCTAACAAGCGCTACCAGACTTACGAATATTATATGCGCAAGAAATTCGGCGGGCGGGTGGCGAAGATTCCGCTTGACGCGGGGCTTTCCTGCCCGAATATCGACGCGGGTGCGGGGTGCATTTACTGTTCGGGTCGCGGAAGCGGTGACAGCGTGCCTATGGGATTGTCTCTGCGCGAGCAATATGACGAGGAAAGGGCAAAGCTTGCCTCGAAATGGTCGACGGAGAAGTGCATAGCGTATTTGCAAGCGCACACGAACACCTACGCGCCTGTAAACGTCCTCAAAGGCATTTACGAGGAGGTGCTGACGTTTCCAAGCCTCTGTGGCGTAAGTATCGCCACGCGCGCCGATTGCCTCGGAGAGGACGTCTGCGAGCTTCTGCGCGAGGTTTCAGAAAGGATACCGCTGACGGTCGAGCTCGGACTTCAAAGCTCGTCGGATGTTACTGCGAAACGTATCTGTCGCGGTCACACGATGGCGGATTTTGAGGATGGTTACGCCCGTCTGCGCCGTCTTGTCCCGAAAGCGGAGGTCTGCGTTCACATCATCTTCGGTCTGCCCGATGAGAGTGACGAGGATATGATGAATACAGTCCGAAGGGTTGCGGAGCTCGCAACCGAGCAGGTCAAGATACATCTTTTGCACGTTATCAAGGATACTCCCCTCGCCGACGAATATTTGAGAGGGGAATATATCCCGCTTGAACGCGAAAGATATATTTCGCTCGTAGTTGAGGCACTCAAGCTCCTTCCGCCCGACACCGTCATCTGCCGCCTCACTGGCGATGGAATCGCCGAAGATCTCCTCGCACCTGAATACAGCAAGAGAAAAATAGCTATACTCAATGATATAGACAAGCTGCTGTTTTCATCGGACGCTACTCAAGGCTGCCAATATAATAAAAATAGGTAAATTATCCTTGATTTTTTGCATTTTGGGTTGACAAAACGCTCAATTTGTTATAAAATAATAGTGGAGAAATATTTTCACCATGCATCGGCGTTCACCGATGACAAAACCGTATGTTTCCGTGGGGGTCCCGCGGGGACACACATCAAAAGGAGGAGCATAAAATGCTTAACAAAAACAAAAACAATGACATCCACGGTCTGATCATGGATCAGCTTGCTGATGTCGAAAACACTCTCGTAGCTCTCGAGGGCTTCATTGCTGCCGCAACCGCTGAAGGCGCAACCGTTGAGCCTCTCCGCGCACTCTGTAAGACCGTTCGCGAGAAGGAGCACATCGCGGACGTATCTCTCCGCACCATGATCGAAGGACTTGACGGTCCCTTCCTTCCTTCCACCCGTTCTGACCTTATCTCTATCGCAACCAGCTGTGACAAGATCGCAAACAAGTGCGAGGACGTTGCAAAGCTTATGGTTTACCAGAGATTCTTCTTCCCCGCAGATTGCAACGCATCCATCCTTGAGATCGTTGACATCACCAAAAAGCAGTTTGAGCTTCTCAAGAGCGCAGTAAGCCAGCTCTTTGGCAAGTTCAACACCCTTCTCAAGAACCACGCTATCCTCGACGATATCCGCGGTCTTGAGTCTCAGGTTGACTCGGTTGAGGAAACCGTATATCAGCAGATCTTCGATATGGAGAGCCTTGCTCTCTCTCAGAAGCTCCAGGCTGTAAGCTTCCTTGACATCATCTGTGATATCTCCGACGTTATCGAGAACATCGCAGACCAGATCCAGATCATGCTGATCAACAGAGTAGTCTGAGCGAGGGGTTAAAGTAAAGAAAAATGATATATTTGTTGCTTTTCGCCGGCCTTTTTATGGGCTGGTCGCTCGGAACGAATGACGCTGCCAACGCTTTCGGTACGGCAGTGGCAACAAGAGTTGTAAAATACAGAACTTCTATTATTATCATCGCAGTAATGGTCGTCCTCGGCTCTATTCTTCAGGGCGCAGACGATATCGACAAGCTCTCCAGCATTTCGACCAACAACGAGGTCTCCGCTGACGTTCAGGATATGGAAAACATCGGCGTTGAGTTTGAGAAGGATGCTGACGGTAATTTTGTCACCGATAAAGACGGTCACTACGTCATCAAGTCTAAGGACAATATCGATAAGGATGCTCTCAAGACTCTCCGTATCAAGTCGGGATTCAAGGCTGCTATCATCTTCATTTGCGCAGCTCTGACCGTATTCGTAATGAGCTATCTCAAATTCCCCGTTTCGGCTAACCAGGCGGTTACGGGCGCAATTATCGGTTGGGGTCTCTTCCACGCCGATTATTCGAACCCTGCAGTTACAAGCACCAACCTCAAGGAGATCGGTAAGTTTGTAAGCACATGGTTGCTCAATCCTCTCGGTGCGGCAGTTATTTCCTTTGTTATCGTATTCTTCTTCAAGAAGTTCTTCGAGAAAAAGGTTGAGTCGCTCAAGAGCTATGATAAGGTAATCAAGATCGGTTATATCATTGCGGGCGCGTATTCCGCGTACACTATCGGTATCAACTCCTCCGCATCTGTTACCGCGTTCTACTATGATAGCTTCGGCGTAGGCGCAAACATTCTGACCAATGCGCGTCTTACCGCTATCCTCGGCGGTGTTGCAATTGCAGTCGGTGTTCTTACCTACTCCAAGAAGGTTATGATGACCGTTGGCGGCTCGATCGCTAACATCAGCCAGATCGACGGCTTCCTCGTAATACTCTCGAGCGCACTTGCTATCACCGTTATGAAGATCCTTCTCGGTATCCCCGTTTCGACCTCTCAGGCGGTCGTTGGTGCCGTTATCGGTGCAGGCCTTGTCAAGGGTCCCAAGAACGTAAACTTCAAGGTCCTCGGCAAGATCGGTATCGCGTGGATCTCCTCTCCCACCGCGGCAGGTCTTCTGTCCTACATAATCGCTCTCTGCACTCAGAGCGTGCTTTCTTAATTTACAACTCTTGATCACAAAAATCGCAGACGGTTCGAAAGAGCCGTCTGTTTTTTTATCAAAAAAAGGAATTCATATAAATCCGAATGCGGTAAACAATATTAGCAGAGAACGCAAGACGGCGGCGCGAAGAGCACCGAGCGAGTCGGACTTATGCGCGTCGATTGCGGGCTCAATTGATATAGATTCCGCATTCGCGCGCATATCGGAGGCAAGCGCCGCCGAGGCTTTGCAAGCGATTGCACCCCAAAAAGAGATTAATGCTATAAGCATAAGGAGAATTTCAAAATGGCTAACAAGAATGCAAAGAAGGCACTTGAGCAGTTCAAGAACGAGGCAGCAAACGAAGTAGGCGTAACCCTCAATCAGGGCTATAACGGCGACCTCACCTCCCGTCAGGCAGGCTCCATCGGCGGTCAGATGGTAAAGAAAATGGTCGAGAAGTACGAAAACGACCTTCAGGGCAAGAACTGATAAAAGCTTTTGAATGAAAGAGAGCGGGCGCGCAAGCGTCCGCTTTCTATTTTGCCAAAAGGCTTGAAATGGTTCACGAAATATGGTATAATATGAAAAGAATTATAGCTCGGAGGAGAAAATGGTATATTTGTTCCTTACGAAAAAAACGGACTCTACGGATGCGGCTGTCGCACACCTTGCGCGTGAATATTGTGCGCTTGTCGGGGTGGATGAGGGGGACTTTACCGTCGCACGCGCAGAGAGGGGAAAGCCGTATTTCCCGAATACTCCGTCGATCCATTTTTCGGTCAGCCACAGCGGTGATATTTTCGCTTGCGCTTTTTCGGGTGAACCGATAGGTGTTGATATTCAGGAATATAAAAATCGCTCGGACGAGGCGGAGCGCTGCCGCAAGATCGCAGAGCGCTTTTTCCACCGCGACGAGATCGATGCGCTTGATGCAGACACGGTTTCGGCTTTTTATAACATCTGGACGGCAAAGGAAGCCTACGTCAAGCTGACGGGTCAGGGAATCGATGAGGATTTCAGAGAATTTTGTATTTTCGATCTTGATGAATACCTTTTCCAAACGCTATTTGATGGTTGCTCGCTTTCCGTTTGTACCCCGGACTTTTGTGAAGTAGAAATAATTGACTTATATAATTAGGAGATAAAATATGATACTCTTTTACGTTCGCCACGGCGATCCTATTTACAGCCCCGATCAGCTTACGCCTCTCGGACACCGTCAGGCGGAGTCGGTAGCAAAGCGTCTTGCTCTTTTCGGAATCGACGAGATATACGCATCGACCTCGACACGCGCTATGCAGACGGCACAGCCTACCTGCGAGCTTATCGGCAAAGAACCGATCCTGCTCGATTGGATGCACGAAAAGTACGCTTACCGTGAAATGGCACTCCCGATCGACGAAAAATCCGATACCTGGTGTTGGGCGAACCCGATATATTCGCAGATTCTTACCTCACGCGAGGTAAGGGGAATGGGTGACAATTGGCATGAGCATCCGAAGCTTGCCGAATTCAACCTCGGCGCGGCTTGCCGCCGTATCGGCGACAATCTTGATGCGTGGCTTGCTTCCCTCGGACTCGAGCACGATCGCGAAAAGGGACTTTATAAGGTCACAAAGAACGTCAAGGATAAGCGCATCGCACTCTTCGCGCACGAGGGCGCGGGAAAGATGTTTATGAGCGAGTTGCTCGATATTCCTTTCCCCTATTATTCCACACATTTTGAAATGAAGCACACGGGCGTCACCGCGATCGTTTTTGACGAGGGCAGAAATTGGACCTTTGACGGCTACGCGCGCGCACGCGTGATGACTCTGTCGAATGACTCCCACATCTACCGCGACGGTCTGCCGATGGGACACGCAAGCACCGCGCTCCGCGAGAGATACTGATGATAAATAAAGCATATCTCGAGATCACTAACGTCTGCAATCTTGCTTGCTCCTTCTGTCATAAGACTAAAAGGGAAAAGAAGCTGATGAGTGCCGATGAGTTTGATCTTTTAACCGACCGTTTGCGCGGCAAGGTCGAATATCTCTTCTTTCACCTGATGGGTGAGCCGACTCTGCATCCGCTTCTGCCCGACTTTGTCAAAATGGCAAAGGAAAAGGGATTTTCGCCGATGCTGACCACGAACGGATCTCTGCTTTCAAAATGCGGTGACGATCTGCTTGCCGCACCGTTTTATAAGATCAGCATATCGCTCCACGCTCCCGCCGCAAATCCCGCGTTTGCCGATCCTTCGTATCTCGATAACTGCGCAGATTTTGCGCTGAAAGCATCTGAAAAGGGGATTTATACCGTTCTCCGCCTCTGGAATCTCGGTTCGGAGGACGAAAAGACGAACGAGGCGGTGCTTTCCCGTTTGCACGAAAAATTTCCCGAGGAATGGAAGCCGATGCGCGGCGGTGACAGCTACCGTTTGCAATCGCGGCTTTTCCTTGAATTCGGCGACCGATTCGATTGGCCCGATCTCTGCGCTCCCTCGATAGGCGAGAACGGCGATTGCTTCTGCCACGGGCTTCGCGATCAGTTCGGCGTGCTCGTTGACGGAAGCGTCGTGCCGTGTTGTCTTGATTCGGAAGGCATCGTCACGCTCGGCAACCTTTTCGAGAGCGATATCGACTCCATCCTCGCCACTCCCCGCGCCCGCGCGATCTATGACGGCTTCACCCGCCGTCGAGCCGTCGAGGAGCTTTGCCGCCGATGCGGCTACGCACGAAGATTTTCAAAGAAATAAATTTTGGAGGGAAAATTATGTTACTTTCCGCAAATGCAAATATCAGAAAGATAAAAGAGCTGCAAAGGCTCGGTTACGACGCTATTGACGTCGGTTTTACCCGCGTTATCTACAACGACGATCCCTATCCGCACGAGGATATCCTCGACTCGGAGAATTGGGAACAAAATCTTGACCCTTACATAGCAGAGGCGAAGGAGTGCGGCATCAAGATCGTATCGACTCATCTGCCTTACCGTTACGATTACACCGATCCCTCAGCTGAAAGATTCGATTACTTTCACGAAATGGCGGTTCGCTCTCTCAAGGCTTCCGAATATCTTGGAGCGGAGTGGACGGTCATGCACGTCAACACCGTCGAGGGCACTGTCGAATACGTTAAGCGTCTCTTTGCCGAGTCGGGCGTTAAGAATATCGGTATTGCAATCGAAAATATGGCTAAACGTCCGATAAACGAGCTGATCGAGGCTGTCGACATACTTGCCGCCGAGGGCTACAAGGTCGGAATCTGCCTTGACATCGGTCACGCTCATATAAATAAATTCTTGGAAAACGACCTTCCCGAGGTCATCGCGGCGATGGGTAAGCGTATCAAGATGCTCCACGTTCACGATAACAACCGCGCATCCGATATGCATAAGGCTCCCTTTATGGGCACAGTATCGTGGAAAAAGGTTATGACCGCGCTCAAGGAGGCGGGCTATGAGGGCGAGTTCAATTTTGAGCTTCAGCCCGAAAAGGTCCCCCACGCCGCGTCAAGAGAGCTTTACGAGCAGTATTCGGTTGAGATCGGAAAATATCTTATCGAGCTTTTCGACAAGGCGTAAGCGGGTAGCGTTATGAAAAAGATTTTATTGACAATTTTAGCGTGTGTTGCACTCCTTGCCGTTTTCGCTGCCTGCAAAAATGACGGCGGGGAAGAGACCACGATATCAGCAGAAACTACCGCAGAGGCGGTGGAAAGTGAGGCGGAAACGATGCTTAAATTCAATCCCTCGGATTACGTTATAATATACCCAAGCGACGCGTTCAAAGAAAAATACCTTGCTCTGCTTGCTTCGAACGAGTTCGGCGGCATTTCCTATCTTCCCGATGCATCCACACCCGAGCGCGAGTGCGAGATACTCATCGGTGAGACCAACCGCCCCGAGAGCCAAACTGCACTTGCGGCAAAGGGCGAGGCGGACATTGTTATCTCGGTTATCAATAAAAAGATCGTCCTCTGGGCGAGCGACGATAATCTCTATGAGGCGGTTATGTTCCGTTTGCTGAATGAGATGACCGAAGGAGAGCTTCCCTCCGATCTTTATATCGCTCAAAACACGACCGCGCTTAACAAGATCGCGGACGGCTTCCCGAAGGACAGCGCACTTTCCTTCACCACCGCTCTCGGACACAAGAACAGCTCGGTTGAGATCCGTTTCGGCGAGGGTTACGTTATTGTGATCGACAAAAACGGCGTCGGACTTTATACTCAGGAAAAGAAGCGCACCGAACTTGCTTATAAGATCATTCCCTCAGAGATTGGCAAGACCTACGATGTTTTCTGCCACTTTGACGGCGAATACCTCCGCGCGTATCTCTGCGACCCCGAATCGGAACTTGAGCCTTGGTATGCGTTTGAGCTTCAGGCTTATGATCTTAAGGGCGAGGTTCGCATCGGTGAGACCACGGGCTACGGCGCAGAGCTTTCCGCGCCCGTCATTGAAACAAAATCCTTGGCAACCGACGGCTTGACCTACCAAAACAACGTCATTCAGAACGCCGCCGATCCCGATATTATCTATCACGACGGCTACTACTATATGTACGTCACGGGCGACAAATACCCCGTTTACCGCTCCGCTGACCTTGCAAAGTGGGATTATGTCGGCTTGTCGCTCCCCGAGGTCTCCTGGAATATCGATAAGAGATATATGTGGGCACCCGACGTTGAGTATATAAACGGCAAGTTTTATATGGCAGTGTCGATGGGAGAGGCGGGCTTCGGCATCGCAGTTTCGGATAAGCCCGAAGGCCCCTTCGTTTGCGCGGGCGATATGCCCTTCCTGACCAAGACCATCGACGGTCACATTTTCGTTGATGAAGACGGCAGAATTTATCTCTACTACACCTCCTGGTGCGACGGCAGAGCCTACGGCATCTGGGGCGTTGAGATGGAATCCGATTGCCTGACCCCGAAGTGGGAGACCGAAAAGCTCATTTTCACCCCCACCGAGCCTTGGGAAAACACGATGAAACGCGGCGGTGTAGTTGAAGCTCCCTATATGCTGAAAAAAGAGGGCGTTTACTACCTCGTTTACTCGGGCAGCCACTTTGAGGCTGATTACGCGGTAGGCTACGCGACCTCGACGAGTCCGCTCGAAGGCTTTGTCAAGAGCGCGAACAACCCCATCCTGCGCGGCACCGCCGACACACGCGGAACGGGTCATTGTTCGATCATCGAGACTCACACGGGCGGAATGGTGATGGTTTATCATACCCATAACACGCCGACCACAGTTCAGCCGCGTCACGTCGCGATCGACCCCGTTCGCTTCGTCAAGACAGCCGACGGCTATCGCCTCGAGGTCTGCGGCCCGACGACGTCGAAGATACCGCTTGATATTTTCGAATAAAAATGAGACCGTTTCGGCAATTGCCGAAACGGTCTTTCTTTTATATCTGTGGCAGAATATACTTCCACACCGCATCGAGTATCGGCTGAACGTTTGAGTTCATGGCTTGTGTCGCAATGACGGAGTTCTTCTCAGGTAGGATTATGATGAACTGCCCTTCACGTCCATAGCAGCGATAGGAACCGGTTGCTCCGTGATTGAGCCAAAAGTAGTATCCGTAGCCCATTTGCTCGTCGATGCCGTAACCCGCGGGGTTAAGCACGCAGGAGTCAATGTGTTTTGTTGCGACAGAATTTACCCACTCATCGGAGAGCAGTCGCTCACCGCGGTAGCATCCGCCCGCCGCGTAAAGCTCGCCGAGCTTGACCATATCGGTGATGTCAAGGTAAAGATCGCTTGCCGCAAAGGTGTGTCCCGCGGGATCGGTGTCCCACTGCGGCTTGGCAATATCCATCAGTTTCCACATTTTTTCGTAAAGATAGTCGCAGATCGTCATTCCAACTGCTTTTTCGAGCATTCTGCCCGCAACGTAGGGCGCGAGATTGCCGTAAGAGAATTTTTCTCCCGGCTCGTATGGCATCGGACGGGTAAAGGCGAAATTCAACCATTCAGTGTCGCCCTCCTCTCGCAGTTTTTTGCGGTCAACGACCATCAGATGCGCCGCGCCGTGCCCCGTGGTCATCGTCAAAAGATTGTGTAAGGTGACCTTCTGCCATTTCGGGTCAATATCGTCGGGGAGAATAACGGCGAAGAAATCGACGGGCCTGTCGGTCAGCTTCAGCTTCCCCTCATCGATGGCAAATCCGATTGCCGTTGCCGTGTGACTCTTCGCGACCGAAAAGACGTTGTGAATAATCGCATCCGAAAAGCGATGCAACCCGAGAAGAACGCCGCCCCTCGCAACGGCAACCGCGTCCATATTTATGCTTTGTTCCTTGACGGAACTGATGAAATTTTGAAGATCGAGCATTTTTATACCTTTTTTATAATATAATTCAAAAATCAAGTTTTCGGTTGATCCGCAGCATCCCAATCGCCGATTATTGCTTTGAGCTTTTCCACCGTACGCGCCTCGTCGAAGGTGGTACAGCGCACGTGGATTATGTCACTCTCGTGCAGAGCTTTCGGAGCGCGTTTGTCGCGCAATTCCTCAGGCAAAATTTGCTTGTGCGAGAGGACGAACAGCCCCGTCGGCCAGAAAATGTCGCGAACATGCATACCGATAGCAAAAGCACCGGGACTGATGGGAATATAGCGTTCGAACACCGTGGTGGTTTTTCCCTCGTTGATCTCGTGAACAAGGTTTTCAAGCACGCGATCGTTGATCGACTCTGCACCGAAAATTTCGGTAATCAGGAATGCAACACCTGCCGCGATGATAACGTAGATGACGTTGTCGTAGCAGGAAAGTGCTTCAACAGCGAAAACGATCGCGGTCAAGGGCATTTTCATCATACCAGCAATACACGCGATGATGCCGAGGATGAGGATCGCGGTGTGATATGAGCCTTCAAGTCCGAAGATCCGTCCGAGCAGGGTGGCAAGGATCGAGGAAAGGATCGCGCCGACAGCCATAAGGGGCAGAAAGATACCGCCCGTGATGCGGTTCGAGTTTGCGCAAAGGGTGAGTGTGGCGCGGACGAGTAATAGCAGTAACAGCATCAGTATGGGCGTCGTTCCGTCCAGAAGATGAAGTATCAGCTCGTGGCCGGTGGAAACGAAGGAATACGAGCAAAGTCCCGCCGCGAAGGTAAGCGCGAAAACGGTGAATATTTTCCAGCCGTGCGGGATGCGCTTCAGAGTTTTGTTGAAAAACTTGAAAATAAGTCGGTAATAATTCAGGAAAAGAACGGCAAAAAGCCCCATCGTTATGCCCACGATAAGCGGAATCCACACGTCTTTGAGCTCAAGGCGAGGCAACTGCATCGCGGGAAAGAGCGTTTTGCTGACTCCGAGTATGGGCGCGAGGAGTTCGGTCGTGGCGGTAGCGAACATAACCGAAGTCGATGCGATCATAATTATCATAGGCGAGATGCGCTGATGCGCTTCTTCAACGGCGAACAGCACGCCCGAGATTGGTGCGCCCGTAGCGACGGCAAAACCCGAGCAGGCACCGCCCGTCATCGAATAACGGTCCCACGCGTGAAACTTCTTGCCAAAAGTGGTTACACTTCCGCGACCGATGGCAACTCCCATCTGAACCGACGGTCCCTCGTTGCCGAGAGGAACGCCGATGAGGAAGGAGACGAGCGACATACTGAAAATACCGAGCAGATTTCGTACCCATTTGAAAGGGATAATGCCGCGCAGAATACCGATAGAGGTCGGAATTCCGCCCCCGCGCAGATTGGGAATGCGTTTATATATGTAAGCAAACAGGAACGCGGGCAGGAGAAATGCGGCGAGAATGACGGGGATAAGGTAAAGTCTATCCGAGATAAAATGATATCCTTTTTCGGAAAAAGCCATTACGTGCTTCGCGCAGACCTTATATAGATTAACAGCCAGAGAAGTCAGAACACCCGTCAGCGCGCCGAACGACACCGCGGGCAGGATGGATTTGAAAAATGAATTCTGAACTTTCAACTTCATGGCGCCTCCTGATTTTTTTGAGTTTTATGCTTTTATTATATCATATTGTCGCGAAAAAAACAAGATTTCTGACAGTGAAAATGTTTTTTATAATTAACTACACGAAAAACGACACGCCTATCGAAAATTCGACAGGCGTGTCGTTTTATTGATTTGAGTTAAAGACTCAATATTTTACTTAGAAGCCTCTTCGATAGCAACTGCAACAGCAACATGTCATAATGGAATGACGGATGAAGCTAGGTTGCTTTTACTAAAGAAACTGCTTATTTGGAAGCTTCCTCGATTGCTACAGCTACTGCAACAGTCATACCAACCATGGGGTTGTTACCTGCGCCGATGAGTCCCATCATCTCTACGTGCGCGGGAACGGAGGAGGAACCTGCGAACTGCGCGTCGGAGTGCATACGGCCCATGGTGTCGGTCATACCGTAGGATGCGGGACCTGCTGCCATGTTATCGGGATGGAGAGTACGGCCGGTTCCGCCGCCGGAAGCGACGGAGAAGTAGTTTACGCCGTTCTCGTTACACCACTTCTTGTAGGTGCCTGCAACGGGGTGCTGGAAGCGAGTGGGGTTGGTGGAGTTACCGGTGATGGAAACGCCAACGTTCTCGAGCTTCATGATTGCAACGCCCTCGGGTACGCTGTCGGAGCCGTAGCAACGAACGTTTGCGCGTGCGCCCTTGGAGAATGCGATTTCCTTAACTACCTTAACACTCTCGGTGTAGGGATCGAACTCGGTCTGGCAGTAGGTGAAGCCGTTGATACGGGAAATGATGTAAGCAGCGTCCTTGCCGAGACCGTTGAGGATAACGCGGAGGGGTTTGGATCTTACCTTGTTAGCGTTGAGAGCGATCTTGATCGCGCCCTCTGCTGCTGCGAAGGACTCGTGACCTGCGAGGAAGCAGAAGCACTCGGTCTCATCGGAAAGAAGCATCTTACCGAGGTTACCGTGGCCGAGACCAACCTTACGGTTTTCAGCAACGGAGCCGGGGATGCAGAATGCCTGAAGACCGATTCCGATGTCTGCTGCAGCGTCAGCTGCCTTGGTTGCGCCCTTCTTGATTGCGATAGCAGCGCCGACTACGTATGCCCACTTTGCGTTCTCGAAGCAGATGGGCTGGGTTTCCTGAACGATGGTGTAGGGGTCGATACCCTTAGCATCGCAGATCTCCTTGCACTCGTCGATGGAGGAGATGCCGTATTCTTTCAAGCAAGCGAGAATTTTCGCTTCGCGTCTTTCATAACCTTCAAA
>JAZRGT010000074.1:0-56684 GCA_045644325.1 Eubacteriales bacterium
CTTGCCCCATCCGTATTACTTTCTGATGTCGAGTCTTGCGATGATCGAACGGTAGCGCTCGATATCGTTGTTCATCAGATACTTGAGGAGATTTCTTCTGCGTCCAACCATCTTAAGGAGTCCGCGACGGCTGTGGTTGTCGTGGGTGTTAGCCTTGAGATGCTCGTTGAGAGAATTGATTCTGTGGGTAAGAATCGCGATCTGTACCTCGGGGGATCCGGTATCGCCTTCGCAAGTTGCGTACTCGGCGATGATTGCCTGCTTTTCAGCCTTAGTCATTGTTTTTCACCTCATGAAAAATATTTTTATGCGCGGGCACAGCGATCGGTGGGTGAAGTGCACTTTGTGCCTTTATCCGAAAACCGAGCCGGCGTCATTCGAGAAGAATTATACCACAATTGCGCCGAAAAGTAAAGGGCTTTTCTGTAAGTTTTAGAATCCGTTCACAATTTTTTATCTTTTATTATTATATTAATACTTTATCCACCTTTTTTATGCAGTTTCAACAAGCGGTACATATAATATTTGTAGGAAATACGATTGACACCGAACGATAAAATATGTTAAAATTACTGTGTACCCAAAATATTTACGGAGGTCAAGTTACCATGAAGCTTTATTTAAGAACCGTCTGTCTTCTCCTCACTCTTCTTCTGACCGCCTCCGCATTCGGATGCGGGCTGGAGGGGATCGGAGACGATGCCCTAACACCCTACTATGCCGAAACCACCGTCGGCGAAGAGCCACCGATCCAAACCGAGCAACCAACAGAGCCTCTCACCGAGGTAGTTACCGAAGAATTGACCGAAGCGGCGACCGAAGCGGCGACCGAAACAGCTACCGAAGAAACCACCAAGGAAGTGTTATACTATGAGCCAGGCATCCCCGACGATCCCTCGTTCGGCGGAGACACGGTCAGGATCCTCGTCTGGCAGGAGGCAGATCACGGTGAATTCGTGTTCGACCACGAAAATCGCGAAGCCACAGCCCTTTCAAGCGCGATCTACAGAAGAAACGTCGCTCTCGAGGAGCGTCTGTATATCAACATCGATTTCGTCAGTCAAAGCGGAGATCCCTCAAACGCCGCGGCTTGGAACAATTATCTCACCAACTGCGTCAGCGCGGCGGCGCGGGAGTACGATTTCATCGCGGGCTCCTCGGTCGCAGTCGCGTCAAACGCTGTGTCCGGACTTCTGATCAATCTTCTTGATATAAACGGCGACGGCAAAAACGAAGCCGAGACCGAGCGATGGTTTATGCAGCCGCGGTGGTTTGAATCCACGAACCAAGCACGAATCGGCTCGTCACTCTATTTTGCCACAGGTGTATACTCCCCGAACGCGCTCGGCTCGATCTACGCCTGCTACGTAAACCGCGATCATCTGAAATCCTACAACCTTGAAGACCCCGCAGAGCTTGTTGACAGCCTTGAATGGACCTTTGACAAATTCTTTGAAATGTGCCGCGAAGTCTACGCGGACGAAAACGGTAACGGAATCAAAGATCACGACGGCGTGAATGGCGATCTCTTCTCACACGTTACATCGAAAACGAGGACGGACGCTTGGTATTATGCAACCGGCGCACGCTACTGTGGTTCCGATAAAAACGGTGCGATCACCGTTTCTTCTACTTACAACTCCGACAAAGTCATCACCGCCGCCGCATCGCTCGCCGAACATTTCGGAAACAGCGGAAACGGCTTTATCGCGGACAAAACTACCGTTCCGATCCACGCATTTGCCGGCGGAAGTGCGCTATTTATGACCGAAACTCTCGGCGCGGCACTCGAAGACGTGGTACAGACGTCCGAGGGGCTAAACTTCTCGATAATTCCCCTGCCTAAATACGATAAGTCGCAGGAGAAGTATCTTTCGGTAATGAACAGCTCATATTCGCTTTTCGCCGTTCCCGCAGACGCACCCGACCGCGAGCGCGCGATCACCGTTCTACAGTGCTTCGCGGCGACGGGCTACGGAACCATCCCCGGAGCATTCTACAGCGAGATATTTGACGGCGAATATCATATCGACTCTGCGCAGACGCGCCATTTTGACATCATCTGCACGAACGTGGTTTACGATCACGGCAGACTTTTTGCCGAGGAGCTGATCGGGCAGAACAAGGAATTTCGCGATGCTCTCACGGGCGGCGGAGAATTTTCTCTGCTTCTGAAGCACATTGAGCGCATTTTCGGACGCTCGGTCGAAACGCTGAACGAAAAATTTCGGTAAAATTTCTGTTTTTTTTCGCATGTTCACAAATGTTCGCAAAATACTGTTGACACAAATCACCTTTTTATGGTAAAATATAAAATACTAAAATTTATAATTAAGGAGATTCCTATGAAAAATTTCGCAAGAATCATTGCGCTGCTTTGTGCAGTCATCCTTCTTGTTCCCTGCTTTGCCTCCTGCGCAAACACTCAGAGCAGCGAAGAGACCACCGCGGCTGAAAACGCTCAGACTCAGGCACCCGCCGAAGAGGTTACCGTTGACAACTCCAAGGACAAAGACGGTTATCTCCGCGACGACCTCCCCGACGAGCTCGACTACAAGGGCGAGACCGTTTCCATCCTCGGTTGGGAAGACGTTGAGCGTCCCGAATTCGAGATCCTTGAGGACGAGACCGGCGTTGATATGGTCAAGGATGCTATCTACAACCGTAACCTCGCAGTTGAGGACCGTATGGGTGTCACCCTTGAGTGGACTATGCAGAGGGGTAACAACTCCAACCGTGCAGCGTTCGCCAACTACGTTCAGAACTGCTACTCGGGCGGCACCTTCTTTGACATCATCGCTACATACTCCCGTACCGCAGCTATGCTCTGCGTTGACGGCCTTCTTCAGGACATCAACGCTATCGACGACAGCTACCTCAACTTCGAACAGCCCTGGTGGCCCAAGTGTATGGTAGAAACCTGCTCGATCGATGACTCCCTCTTCTTTATATCGGGAGACATTTCCACCAACATCCTCCACTTTATGTACGCTATCTACTACAACATGGACCTTCTCGAGACCCTTAACCTCGAGGATCCGATTGCGATGGTAGATAACAAGACCTGGACTCTCGACAAGCTTATCGAGATGACCTCGGACCTCTACGTCGACCTTGACCAGTCCGGCGACCAGTCCGAGGGCGACCAGTACGGCTTCTCCTCCTCTTATTTCCACCTCGATGCATTCTATTCCGGCTCGGGTCTCCGCCTTGTTGAAGATGATCCGAACGGAATCCTTAAGATTTCCGACGACTTCTACAGCGAAAAGGCTATAGCCCTCGCCGACAAGCTCGGCGCTTGGTTCAACCTCGGCGACTCCTACGTAAGTGCCCGCGGTGAGAGCTGGAACGAGGACACCCCCTTCTGCGAGGGCAGATGCGTATTCATTCAGAACCGCGTATACCTTGCAGACGCTCAGTACGCGGGCGGCACAGGTCCCCTCCGCGAGGTAGACTGGGAATTCGGTATCCTTCCCACTCCCCTTTACGACGAGAATCAGGAAGAATACATCACCCTCCTCGGCAACCCCATCACTCTCTGGTGTGTAATGGCTAACGCCAAGGATCCTCAGATGAGCACCGCAGTTCTTGAGTGCTTCGCGTCCGAGGCTTACCGCAAGACCTCTCCCGCGCTCTTTGAGAACAATATGAAATACCGCTACACTCCCGACGTAGCCGGCAAGGGCGACGGCGCGCGTATGTTCGATATCATCCGTACCAACATCAACTTCGACCTCGGCAGACTCTTCTCCGACAGCCTTTCCTACATGAGCGAAATGCCCTCCGACGCTGCTGCTAACCGCACAAGCTGGGCAACCATCATGAAGCAGCAGAAGGTCGCGCTCAACAGAGCGATGAGTAATCTCAACAAGTCGCTTGAGAAGATCGTTGGCTGATTTTAGTGATCAGTGGACAGAAAGATGCGATTGATAATTTAATTCGGTGTTTTTAGTCCATTGTACTAAAATAATTTAATAAACAAGGAACTCGGATATTTTGAAGTGAAAACTTCTTGATATCCGAGTTCTTTTGCTTATTACAGTTTTGTGATGTACTTAATTACAACAGCACAGCACAAAATTATTTATCGCATCTTTCTGTCCACCGACCACTGATCACTGACCACTAAAGGTCTTGACTTTTCCCCGAAAATATGGTAAAATAAAATGAAATATTATTTCTACAAGGAGAAATCAACAGAATGAAACTCACAAAGATCATTTCTCTTGTCTGTGCGCTCGTTATGGTTCTCTCGCTTTTTGCCGCTTGTGCGGAAACCGGAAGCGGTGAGGAAACAACCGAAGCGATCGCTTCGACCGAAGCGATTCAGACCGAGCCAGAAGAGACCAAGGATCCCAACTACGACGACGACGGATATCTGAAATCCAAACTCCCCGAGGATCTCAACTACAACAACGAAGAAGTCAACATCCTCGTCTGGGAGGACGTTGAGCGTCCCGAGTTTGAAGTTCTCGAGAACGAGACCGGTCTCGACCTCGTCGTTGACGCGATTTACGAGAGAAATCTGGCTACCGAGGCAAAGCTCGGAGTTAAGCTCGTATGGTCCGAGCAGCCCGGCGACTCGAACGACCTCAAGGTTTTCGTTAACCACGTTCAGAACAGCCATTCCGCGGGCGTTTTCTATGACGTTATCGCAACCTACTCAAGAACCGCCGCTTCCCTCTCGGCAAACGGCCTTCTTACCGACCTCAACACCGTTGAGAACTCCTACCTCGACTTCGATATGCCTTGGTGGCCCGAGGCAATGCTCAAGACCTGCTCGATGAAGGACTCCCTCTTCTTCGTTTCGGGCGACGTTTCGACCAACCTGCTCCATATGATGTACGCTCTTTACTACAATATGGATATGCTCAAGAACCTCGGTCTCGAGGATCCCGTTCCTATGGTCGAAAACAAGACCTGGACTATCGACAAGCTTATCGAAATGACCGCTGAGACCTATCAGGACTCCGACCAGTCCGGCGGCACAAGTGACGACGATATCTTCGGCTTCACCTCTAACTACTTCCACCTCGAGGCTTTCTATTCGGGTTCGGGCATGATGCTTCTTGAGCCCGCAACCGACGGCAAGGTCCTCAAGATCTCCGACGACTACCTCAGCCAGAAGACCGTCGACCTCGTTGACAAGCTCTCCGCTTGGTTCAAGCAGGGCGACACATACATCAACCCTCCCGGAGGCAGCCTTAAGAACGACCTCGTATTCGCAGAGGGCAGAGCTCTCTTCACCCAGAACCGTGTTTACATCGCAGACGCGCGTTACGGCGGCGGCAAGCTCCGTCAGGCTGACTGGGAATACGGCATCCTTCCCAATCCTCTCTACGATGAGGCTCAGGAGGACTACATCACCCTCCTCGGTAACCCCTTCACCCTCTGGTGCATTATGGATGGCGCAGGGGATCCCTCTATGAGCACCGCAGTTATCGAATGTATGGGCTCCGAGGGCTACCGCAAAACCTCTCCCGCTCTCTTTGAGAACAATATGAAGTACCGCTATACTCCCGACTCGGCTAACAAGGGCGACGGTGCGCTTATGTTCGACATTATCCGCGAAAATATCTCCTTCGACCTCGGCAGAATGTTCGCGGCTGAAATGAACTATATCAGCGAAAAGCCCCTCCGCGCGGCTCTCGACGGCGTATCGTGGGCAACCTCGGGCAAGCAGCAGGCTAACGCGCTCAAGAAGAATCTCGCTGACCTTAACAAGGGACTTGCAAAGGCACTGGGAGAGTAATCCCTCGCGCAGTACAAAGCTTAAGTAAATAAAATTTCTCGGATATTTTGAAGCAAAGGCTTCTTAATATCCGAGATTTTTTCTTTGGGTATTAAACGGCGTTTGTATTTCTCATTGCAGCTTACTTTTTGTGCAAAATTTGCTAAAAACTCTTGACTATTTGCATATAATATGGTAAAATTAAATCAAATAAAACCCAAGGAGGTTATTATGAAACTTTACGCAAGAATCATTGCGCTTATCTGCGCAGTTATGATGTTGGTTCCCGCACTTGTCTCCTGCGCCAACACAAACGGCGGAGACACAACCACCGAACCCGCACAGACCGAGGCGGCCCCCTCGGAGACCACCCCCGAAGTAGACCTCAACCTTGACGATCAGGGCTTCTGGAAGGATGACCTTCCCGACTCAATTGACTACAAGGGCGAGACCGTTTCCCTTCTCTACTGGGATGACGTTGAGCGTCCCGAGTTTGAGGTAACCGAGGAAGAGGCAGACGGCGATATGGTCAAGGAGGCTATCTACCGCCGTAACATAGCTACCGAAGAGCGTATGGGCATTACATTCGAGTGGATCGGAACTCCCGGCGACTCGGGCGACCGCGCGAACTTCACAAACTACGTCCGCAATGCATATTCCGGCGGTACCTTCTACGACATCATCGCAACCTACTCGAGAACCGCAGGTATGCTTCTCACCAACGGCTTCATTCAGGACCTCAACGCCATTGAGGACAGCTACATCAACGTAGATCAGCCCTGGTGGCCCAAGTCTATGGTAAACACCTGCTCGATCGAAGATTCCCTTTTCTTCGTTTCGGGTGATATCTCGACCAACGTGCTTCACTTTATGTACGCCGTTTACTACAACATGGAGCTGCTTTCCAACCTCAATCTTGAGGATCCCGTTGCGCTTGTAGACAGCAACAAGTGGACTATTGATGCCCTCATCGAGCTCTCCTCCGAGCTTTACATTGACCTTGACCAGACAGGCGACGCATCCGATATGGACCAGTACGGCTTCTGCACCACATACTACCACCTTGATGCGTTCTACACCGGCTCGAATATGATGTGCCTCGTTCCCGGCACCGATACCACCCTCGCTATCTCCGAGGACTTCTTCGGTCAGAAGACCATCGACCTCGTTGACAAGCTCGGCACCTGGTTCAAGGCCGGCGATTCATACGTAAACCCCCACGGCGGCAGCATCGATTACGGCGCTCCCTTTGAGGAAGGCAACGCTCTCTTCTGTCTGAACCGTGTATACATGGCTGACAACCAGTACGGCGGCGGAACTGCTCCCCTCCGTAACGCAGACTGGGAATACGGTATCCTCCCCGTTCCGAAGTACGATGAGTCTCAGGAAAACTACATCACCGTTGTAGGTAACCCCTTCACTCTCTGGTGCGTAATGCAGAACGCCAAGGATGCTCAGATGAGCACCGCGGTTATCGAGTGTATGGCTTCCGAGGCTTACCGCAAGACCTCTCCCATGATCTTCGAGAACAATATGAAGTACCGTTATACTCCCGACTCCGCAGGCAAGGGTGACTCTGCCCGCATGTTCGATATCGTCCGCGAGTCGATCGCGTTCGACCTTGGCCGTATCTTCTCCGACATCCTCAGCTTTATGAGCGAAATGCCCTCCAAGGCTGCTGCTACCTCCTCGAGCTGGGCTTCCATGAAGGCACAGTACGAGAGAACTCTCAAGAGATCTATGTCCGACCTCAACAAGAGCCTTGAAGAAGTTCTCGACAATTAAATTCAATTCATAAAAAAGGGCGCGAGAGGCTTGCCCCTCGCGGCCTTTTTTAACATTTTTTCCGATTTCCTCTTGATAATTAACAAGAAATATGATAAAATAATTTAAATTATACCCTAAGGAGGATAATATGAAACTTTACATAAGAATTATCGCGCTTATCTGCGCAATTCTGATGTTGGTTCCCGCTCTCGCCTCTTGTGCTGACACAAACGGCGAAGACGTTGTTACTACCGAGGCGGCACAGACCGAGGCTCCCCCCGAGGACACCGTCCCCGAAAAAGACCCCAACTTTGACGATGAAGGCTTCTGGAAGGATGACCTTCCCGAGGAAATCGACTACAATGGCGAAAAGGTTACCATTCTCTACTGGGATGACGTTGAGCGTCCCGAATTTGAGATCACCGAGGAAGAGGCTGACGGCGATATGGTCAAGGAAGCTATCTACCGCCGCAATCTTGCAACAGAGGATCGCCTCGGCATTACGTTCGAGTGGATCGGAACCCCCGGTGACGGCGGCGACCTCGCCAACTTCACCAACTACGTCCGCAACGCATACTCGGGCGGCACATTCTACGACATTATCGGCGCATATTCCAGAACCGCGGGAAGCCTTCTTACCAACGGTCTGATCCAGGACGTCAATAAGATCGAGAACAGCTACATAAACCTCGGTCAGCCCTGGTGGCCCGCATCGATGGTTGACACCTGCACGATCGAAGACTCCCTCTTCTTCGTTTCAGGCGACATCTCCACCAACGTGCTCCACTTTATGTACGCCGTTTACTACAATATGGATATGCTCAAGAACCTCCAGCTCGAGGATCCGGTTGCTCTCGTTGACAGTCGCAAATGGACCATCGACAAGATGATCGAGTACACCTCCGAGCTTTACCTCGACCTCGATCAGGACGGTTCGATATCAGACCACGACCAGTACGGCTTCACCTCCACCTACTTCCACCTCGATGCATTCTACACCGGCTCGGATATGATGTGCCTCGTTCCCGGAACGGACACGAAGCTTGCCATCTCCGAGGAATACTTCGGTCAGAAGACCGTTGACCTCGTTGATAAACTCGGTGCCTGGTTTGCAAGTGGCGATGCATACGTAAATCCCCACGGCGGAAGCCGCAGCTACTCCCTCACCTTCAACGAGGGCAACTGTCTGTTCCGTCTCGACCGCGCGTACGTTGCAGATAATGCATACCACAACGGCGCACTCCGTAACGTAGAGTGGGAATACGGCATTCTCCCCGTTCCGCTTTACGATGAGAATCAGGATAATTATATCACCGTCGTCGGCAATCCCTTCTCTCTCTGGTGCGTAATGCAGAATGCAAAGGACCCGCAGATGAGCTCCGCTGTTATCGAGTGTATGGCGTCCGAGGCTTACCGCAAGACCTCGCCCATGATCTTCGAGAACAATATGAAGTACCGCTACACTCCCGACTCCGCAAACAAGGGTGACTCTGCGCGTATGTTCGATATCGTCCGCGATTCCATAATATTCGACCTCGGCAGAATCTTCTCCGACGCCCTTTCCTACATGAGCGAATTCCCCTCCAGAGCCGCGGCTTCTTCTACGAGCTGGGCTACCGTGAAATCAACTCACGAAAGAACGCTCAAGAGAATGATGACAGAGCTCAACAAGAGCCTTGACAAGATGATAGACAATTGATTTTAAGCCGCGAGGGGCAAGCCTCTCGCGGCTTTCGTTAACAAAATTCACCATTTTTCTCTTGATTATTAACAAAAAATATGATAAAATAGTTCATATTAATCCCATTAAGGAGAACATTATGAAACTTTACGCAAGAATTATCGCGCTTATCTGTGCAGTTCTGATGATGGTTCCCGCGCTCGCCTCTTGTGCTAACACAAACAGCGGCGATGTTGACACCACCGAGCCCGCACAGACCGAGGCTGCTCCCTCTGAAACCACTCCCGAAGTAGACCTCAATCTTGACGATCAGGGCTTCTGGAAGGATGACCTTCCCGATGAGATCGACTATCAGGGCGAGACCGTGACCATTCTCTATTGGAACGACGTCGAGCGCCCCGAGTTTGAGATCACTCAGGAAGAGGCTGACGGCGATATGGTCAAGGAGGCTATTTACCGCCGTAACATCGCTGCCGAGGAGCGCATCGGCATCACCTACGAGTGGGTTGGAACCCCCGGTGACTCCGGCGACCGTGCAAACTTCACCAACTACGTTCGTAACGCTTACTCGGGCGGTACATACTACGACATCATCGCTACCTATTCCAGAACCGCAGGTATGCTTCTTACCGAAGGTCTCATTCAGGACCTCAACGCAATTGAAGGAAGCTACATCAACGTAGATCAGCCCTGGTGGCCTAAGTCCATGCTCAACACCTGCTCCATCGAAGACTCTCTCTTCTTCGTTTCGGGTGACATCTCCACCAACGTGCTTCACTTTATGTACGCCGTTTACTACAACATGGACCTTCTCAAGAGACTCAACCTTGAGGATCCGGTTGCAATCGTAGACTCCGACAAGTGGACCATCGATTCCCTTATCAACCTCACCAAGGAAACCTATGTTGACCTCGACCAGGACGGCGCGGCAACCGCAGGCGACCAGTACGGATTCTGCTCCACCTACTTCCACCTCGATGCATTCTACACCGGCTCCAATATGATGCTTCTCGTTCCCGGCTCCGATACCAACCTCGAAATCTCCGAGGACTTCTTCGGTCAGAAGACCATCGACCTCGTTGACAAGCTCGGCTCTTGGTTCAAGGCAGGTGACTCCGCAGTTAACCCCTCGGGCGGAAGCGTTGACTATCAGACTCCCTTTGAGGAGGGTAACTGCCTCTTCCGTCTCGACCGTGTATACGTTGCAGACAACCAGCACAGAGGCGGCGCACTCCGTAACGTAGACTGGGAGTACGGTATTCTTCCCGTTCCGAAGTACGATGAAACTCAGGAAAATTACATCACCGTTGTTGGTAACCCCTTCACTCTCTGGTGTGTAATGGAGAACGCAAAGGATCCTCAGATGAGCTCCGCAGTTATCGAGTGTCTCGCTTCCGAGGGTTACAGAAAGACCTCTCCCATGATCTTCGAGAACAACATGAAGTACCGTTACACCGCTGATACCGCAGGTAAGGGTGACTCCGCTCGTATGTTCGATATCGTTCGTGCGTCGATCGCGTTCGACCTTGGCCGTATCTTCTCCGACATCCTCAGCTTCATGAGCGAAATGCCCTCCAAGGCTGCTGCTACATCCTCCAGCTGGGCTTCTATGAAGGCACAGTACGAGAGAGCTCTCAAGAGAGCAATGTCCGACCTCAACAAGAGCCTCGACGAAGTTCTTGACAAATAATTAAACCTATCCGACCGCGCCCGCCCAAAAGCGGTGCGCGGTCGATCTTATAGGAGATATAAAAATGAGACTTGCAACATCAACCTGCATCTTCCCCGCTCACCGTCAGGGAGGACGCACACCTCTCGAAGAATCAATCAAAATGTGCCACGAATGCGGCTTTCGCGTCATCGACCTCAACTGGGGCGGCGCGGGTGGACTCGGGGCAAAAAGTGAGCTTGCGGGCGACGATTGGGAGCGAAATATCGACTCGATCGGCAACCTTGCGGCAAAGCTCGGAGTTGAGTTCTCGCAATCACATATGCCCTTTGACTCAAACCTTTACCGTCCCGAGCAGAAGCTTTCGGACGAATACCGCGTATGGTTTGCCGAGGCGAGCCGCCGCTGTATCGTTGCATCGGGCAATCTCGGCGTCCGCTGGGTAGTCACCCACGCGCAGACCGCAACCGAGCAGGACGAGATGTCCTTTGAGGAAAATATGCGCGCGAATATCCACTACTACACTCCCCTGCTCGAGCTTGCAAAGAAGGAGGGCACGGGAATCGCCATCGAGAATATGGCTGAATTCCATCCCGCGAAGACCAAGCACCGCTTCACCGCCGCGCTCGAGGAGCAGATCGCCATTATCGACGCGATGGGCGACCCGATCTCCTGCCGCGCTTGCTGGGACTTCGGACACGCGGAGCTCGTTTACCGAGATCAAGTAAAGCCTCTCCGTAAGCTCGGACACCGTCTTGCGGCAACCCACGTTCAGGAATGTGACGGACGCGAGGACGATCACTACCTCCCCTTCGTCCGCGGCAACACAAACTGGGAAGAGATCATGCCCTTCCTCAAGGAGATCGGCTACGACGGCGACTTCACCTACGAGGTCCACGGCTTCTACACCAAGATCCCCGACGACCTGCGAATCGAGGCAGGAAAGCTGGGATACAAGATCGGAATGTATCTTATGGAGCTGTATAACAAAGCGTAAGGGAAAAAGAGGGCAGAGGTAAGAGGGCAGAGGGCAGAGGTAAGGTAAATTTCCTCGCTTTGCTCGGAAATTATTAAGATAATAATTTTGTTTATGCTTGATGACCGTATAATACATTCTACCCCCAAGCTTTAGTAAAATAAATAAACAATAAAGCCGATATGCTTGAAGACTTTACTTCAAGCATCTCGGCTTTTATTAACTTGTTATAGGCTTTAGGTAAATAAGGCATTATCAGCAGAGCACAAAATTATTCAGATACGCTTTTCGAGCAAAGCGAGAAAAGCTCCCTTACCTCTGCCCTCTGCCCTCTTACCTCTGCCCTTATTTGCGCAGCCCCTTCTTCGCAAGATATTCCTGCGCTTTGTAAAGATTATTCGTAGTAAGGTTCACGCAGCGCGCGTTGATGGCGTTGTCCATCTGTTCCTCGGTGGTTCCCGAAAGGAAGAGGACGAGTCCCTTGCCCTCGACGAAATCCGCGCCGTCGAGTGTCTTCTTTACGCTCTCGGGATCGGTCTTGGAGCCGGGGAGGGATACGCCGTAGAGGCGGTCGTAGATCGACTCGTCAAGGCGCTTCATAGAATAGGGCATAAAGGAAAGAGTCTTGAACTCGGGGTAGTAGTCCTGAAGATATTTGAGGGTGGGGCAATCGCCTGCCTCGATGACGGTGCGCTCGACGAGATCGTACTTACGGAGCATTTCGACCACGATATCAACGCACTGCGGGCGGAAATCCTTGATCTCGACGATGTGGAGGGGCTTATAATCGTAGCTTACGAAAAGATCGAGCGTTTCCTCGAAGGTAGGAACGCGGTAGCCCTTGAACTCCTCACCGAACTTGATGCCGGCATCAAGCTTCTTGATCTCCTCAAGAGTCATAAAGCTGATCGCGCCAAAGCCGTCGGTGGTGCGCTCAACGGTCTGATCGTGCATAATTACGGGCACGTTATCGCGGCTGAGGTGAACGTCGTATTCAAGAACGTCACATCCGCCGTCAAGTGCCGCGCGGAAGGACTCGATCGTATTTTCGGGAAACAGATCCTTGATACCTCTGTGAGCCGTGATCTGTATATTTTGTCTGGTTGCATCTTCCCATCTGATAGCCATGTTAATTTTTCCTTTCTACTTGTAATTTGTAGGAATTTGTGGTAAAATAGTTATAGTTAATGCTCAAACACAAATACGCTCCGTAGGGACCGACGTCCTCGGCGGTCCGTGGGCATAAAATTATATATTTGGTGAAATACAGAAACTATAATGAAATGTTCTTGATTTAATGCACAACAATAATTGAACGGGGCTCGGACCGCCGAGGACGTCGGTCCCTACAGACTCGTAATATAAATTGCATTAAAAATCAGTTAGTTTCTCGGAATTATAAAAAGCAGTTTTGGAGAGACAAAATGAAAACTTTTACGCTTGACGCGAATATAATGAATCTTGAGGGCGCAGCGGATGCGGATATGATCTGCTTTGTGCCGACAGAAGAATCGCTTCTTCCCTGCCGTGCGGCTTGGAGGGGCGTTCTGATCGACGCGCTTCGACGCGACGTGCCTGTAACGGCGATAGTCAAGGGCTTTGACGGCGTGCTGATGCCCGAGGAATACGACGCACTTTGCGAGGCACTTTCGTACGTCAGCTTCATCTTCACCGACTCGCGCTCGGCAGAGCTCTTTCTCAAAGAGCCGACCTTTGACGCGGAGGAGATTCTCCGCAAGATACACAAGCGCTTCGGAGTCTGCTCTGTCATTCTGACCGATGAAGGACTCGCCTTTGACGGAGAAAAAATCACGAACTTTACGGAGGAATAAATATGTTTAAGAAAATCGATCCCACCGAGCTTGAAAGCATGAACGCCTTCCGCGCCGTCGGCAAGGAATGGTTTCTCATCACCGCCGAGGCGGACGGTGTCCGCAACGCCATGACGGCATCCTGGGGCTTTCTCGGCAACCTTTGGAACAAAAACGCGGCAGTCTGCTTCGTCCGTCCGCAGAGATTCACTCACACGCTGACCGAAAAGGCGGACCGCGTAAGTCTTTGCTTTTTCGGCGACGGCTACCGCGCGGAGCTCGGCAAGATCTTTGGCAGGCTGAGCGGCAGAGACCTCGACAAGGCGGCGGAAGCGGGCTTCCACTACACCTACCTCGACGGTGTTCCCGCATTTGAGGAGGCAGGGCTCGTTCTCGTTTGCCGCAAGATGTATACGGATAAGATAAAGCACGAAAACTTTATCGATCACGAAGCCGACGAAAAGTGCTATCCCGCGAAGGATTATCACACCGTTTATGTGTGTGAGGTTGAGGCGGCGTATTTGAATATGTAATGATTAAGGTAAATTTCCGCTTGGGTGGAAATTTACCTTTTAATTTTATGCGGATATTCGCGCCCTTCGGGCGCAGGGTGACAGAGCGCAATACTTCCCTACATTCGGGAAGTATTGACTCTGTCCAAAATCGAGAAGCGAAGCTTCACGATTTTGAAGCGCGGTGGCGCGAGCTTAAGCTCGCGCATTGGTCCGAGGCTCTGTGCAGCTCTGACGGTTTTCCGAAGGAAAATGGAGGCGCAAGCCGACAAGGCAGAGTTGCAGCTTGCCGCAGGCAAGTGTTCGAGCTCTGCTTAAGGAACTTTTTGGAAAAAGTTCCTTAAGAATCTTCAAAAACTTTTCCGCTGATTAGAGGTTAAATGCTACTTCGATCTCCCTAATTTCTTCGGGGCTGATCGGTACGATAGTTCCGTTCATTGCCGCGATGTCGCAGAGAGATTCTGCACCGAACTCGAGTACCTCGAGGCGGTCGTATGCGTTGAGAAGCGATGTGCCGCCGACGATCACGCAATCGTTTTCAACAATTGCGATGGGCGACTTGATGCTGATAGAATCAACGATCTTTTCGGGTGCGTTTTCGATCGTTCCGAAGGGATGGCGTACGGTGTTACGAAGGCAGATATAGCCTTCGGGGATGAGGTGGGAGTTGAACTCCGCATCGGTGACCGCGAACGCCATAATGTAGGGTGCGCGTGCGAATGCGATGCTGTCGATATCGTCGCGTGCGGCGAAGATCTCGCCCGCGATCTTTGCAAAATCAGAGGGTACCTTGCCCGCCTCGCATCGGTCGCCCTCAACGCGAACGTGCATATCGGGAGTGAGCTCGAGAAGGTCCTCGTCCTGGGGGGTGATGATAAAGCCGCCCTCTACCTTCTTTGCGAAAGCGCCGACACCCATTGTGAATATCTTGTTGCGGCAGCAGCGCGCGCACATTGCGCTCATTTCCTCGCGGATAGCGGTTTCGTTATCCGCACCGAGGACTGCCTCATAAGTCTTGGGAGAATTCTTGAGTGCAAGCTCCTCTGCAGTGAGCTCCTTTGCTTCCTTCTTGAGCATAGCTGCAGCAACTCCGGTTCTTGCCGCGTAATCAAGTGCTTCGAACATCATAAACGCGCGCTCAAGGCTTTCTGCGCCGAGAACTACGCCGTGGTTTTCAAGCAGAACGGTGTCGCATCCCTCTGCGAACTTCTCCGCGATCTTGTCGCCGAGCTTTTTCGAGCCGGGGAGAGCGTACTTTGCGATCGCGATCTTACCGCAGAGCTTCGAAACGCCGGGCATGATATCGAGCTTCGGGAGCATTCTCTCAAGGCTGTATGCAACGAGTGCCGCGGGATGCGCGTGGAAAACTGCCTTGAGGTCGGGGCGGGAGCGAAGGACTGCGAGGTGGAAGGGGTACTCGGTCGAGGGACGGTGCTTACCGTGAACAACGCCGTCGGGGGTTACCCACATAATATCGTCAGCGGTGAGGTGCGCCTTGTCAACGCCCGAGGGGGATATCCACATAACGCCGTCGTCGTCCATTATGGAAAGGTTACCGCCCGAGGTGGTGGTCAGCTTGTTGGTATAAAGTCTTGTCATTATGTAGGCAATCTTTTCAGCCGAGGTCATATTGAGCAATTTCATTTGGATTTCTCCTTAATAAATAATATATAATAGAATTATATCACATATTTGCCTTCATTTCAAGAGGTGACGGCTTGTTTTATGAAAAAACCGAAAAGGAAAGTAAAATGCGCAAGAAATAATCACTATTTGCGCATTTCGGCTGTTTTTCGCCGACAGTTTGCGTTTTTGAGCATCTTTTACTTGACTGAATTGCGCATTTGTGATATAATTGACTCATCAAATTTTGGAGAAACGATATGTCAAAAGAAGAAAGATACGCCCTGATACTTGATACTTTGCGCACGCGCGGGAACGTCACGGTCAACTACCTTGCAAAGAAGCTTTTCGTCAGCCCGTCGACCATCCGCCGCGACTATCAGGAGCTTGAAAGCCGCGGACTTCTGCACCACACCTACGGAAAAGCCACCCTGAATTACGGCGAGGAGGCGGGACTTCCCATCCTTTTGCGCCGCAAAAATATGCCCGAGGCAAAGCTGAATATCGGAAAGAAAGCCGCCGAGCTTATCCGCGACGGCGACATCATATTCATTGACGCATCCTCGACCGCGCTCTGCATGGTCGAGCACCTTTCGCGCTTCAACCACCTGACCGTGGTCACTAACGGTTTGCACACGCTGGCACAGCTTGAAAACCTGAGCAATCTGACAGTTTACTCCCTCGGCGGACTGCGAATGAACAACTCAATGGCGCTGACAGGGCAGTTTGCGATAGACAACCTCTCGCGCCTGCACATCGACAAATGCTTTTTCTCAACCACGGGAATCTCGCTCGACGGCAGACTTCTCGACGCCCTCGAGCCCGAGCATAACGTCCTCTCGGTGCTCCTCTCGCGCTCAAAAACCAAGGTCTACCTCTGCGACAGCTCGAAGATCGGAAAGACTTATCTGCTTGAGCTTTGCAAGATTGGGGATGTGGATTACGTGATTTCGGATGCGGAGTTTTTTGAAAACGTAGAAAAGCCGCAAGATTGCGAAACGGTGTTTGTGAAGGCATAAATAATTAAAGGCGGTAAAAATATGAAAAACAGAGTATTAGATAAATTACTGTACGCCTGCCCCAACTTAAAAAGCGATATCGACGGATACCTGACCGAATTTTCCGAAATACATTTACATTTGATTTTCGGTGACGTTTTCAATCCTTATTTTCTTAAATTGCTTGAAGATCCGACAAACAATAAAAAGCAGTTGACAGTAATCGCACAATTAATTGAAGAAATGTCAGCGGCGGACGAATACATGCAAGAGGTGGTTGTGACCACCGTATTGGAACGCTTATCGGATGAAGCTTGCAAGTTTAAAGAATTTCAGTCTTTTGCAGGTGTAAATACCGTCCGATTAATGAAAGAAATGCAATAATTCACAGCTTTACCACCAAAAGACCTTTGAAAAGTCCAAACAAATCGCACTCTCCCATTTGCCCTCCCGCTTGCGGGAGGGTTGGGTGGGTATAGAGCACCGCGCGGAATTTATCCGCCGAAATAAAACCAAGGAAAAATATATCGCGCCGCAGTGCATATGGCATCCTGCGGCGCGATATTCCTATGGAAAGGAACGCAATTTTTATTTTTTCTCTACTCTATAAAGCGTAAACGCATTCTTTTCAAGCGAGAAGAAATGTCTGAAAACGCCGTCGGCGCCTACCTTGCGGGCTGCTTCGGCGGTCATCTCGACCGTCTTACCCTCACAGGTCTTGCCCGTTACGACGTTGTTGTGATTAGAGTCGCAAAGATGCCCCTTGATGACGTAATCGCCCGCGGGCATGCCCGAAATTTCAAGCTCGCCGAGAATAGTCTCGCCCGATGTGTTTACGACGATTATCGAAATTTCCTCATCATCCTCGACCGCCACCGCGCAATACTCGCTGTCGCGGGAGAGAGCCTCGCTGACAGAAACGCCGAGTCTTTCGCCGCAGAGATCGTGAAGCATCTTTATCGCAACACCGTTCGGTGTCATCGCGTAGCTTCCGTCCTCGCAGAGAAGGAACTGCGTGAATGAAATCTGCAGGTTGGGGTTGTGGAAGGTGCACCAGGGGAAGGGGTAAAGCTCGGGTTCTTCCGCGCATCCGAGCGCGAGAAGATAGGTGATAAGTCCCGCGGCGTTATAGAGCGAATCGCCGTCGATGCCCGTGGTGCGCGCCCGACCGAGCTCGTTGAGAAACACCTTTCGCTTCGGCAGACCGAAATCCGCGAGCATTTCGTTGTGGAGTTTCAGAATGTGACGGAGCTTATCCACACCCGAAAGGCGGGCGACGTCATACTCCTTCTTGCCCACAAGATTCATCGTCGCGCCGGAATCGTAGTGATGGTAGGAATAAAAATCCATCTCCACGCCCGCAGCTTTGAGCTTTTCAACTATCTCGCGCATCATATCCCAGACCGTGATCGGATGCGCCGCGGCAAATCCGCCGAGCTCGAGCGGGAGGTCGTAGTTATGCTTTTCGTTGAGCCTCTTGACCGCGCGGTGGGCACAAAGGTAGATATTTACGTATTCCTCGGCGTTCAGGAGCCCGAACGAGCGTATATCGACCTCGTTGCAGCACTCGATATAGCGGATATTAGGCGCAAGTTCCTTACAATATTCGACAGCTTTCTCGAATATGCTTTCATATTCGTCAAATGTTATTACACCGTCGGACACCTCGCGCTCAAGTCGGCGGACGTTGAGCAGAAGCTCGTCAGCCTCTTTTGCGTGGGAGGTAAGGTACGCCTTGAATCGCGTTCCCGACGGTGCGGGGACGATGTTTTTCCAATCGTAGGGGTAATGCAGTTCCTCGGCAGGATAACGCGCCACGCCGATGTCGTAATCGGGATAGAACTCTCCCGTTCTGTAATCCCAATACTCGTCAAGCGTGATCCAAACGCGCATTATCTCGGCGCGCCCGATCTGCCCCGACATATAAGCAGGAAAATCCTCGGGCGGCGAGTAGCGCAGAGTGCTGTTCTGCCAACGAGTAGGGTCGATATATTTACCGAGTTTTTCGGAGCGGTTGACTATTATTTTCATTTTTTGTTCCTTTCTTAATTTTCAAAGGTACACATCGGTTTTGCTTGCGGTAAACGTTAGTTGCGCGGGCTCCTTCCACCACTTACGTGGTCCCCCTCCCTCCCGGAGGGAGGCTGGGTTTGTGCTGACTTGTTTGTTTCTGCAGCAAATTTCGTTTACAGCGTTAACTCTGTTTAGGTCAATAGGAATACTTTATTAAAAAGTTTGCTGATGCTCCATTACAAGTGTGGAATTATTTAAATTAAATATTCCTATTTACCCAAACTGAATTTGCTGTAAACCAAGTTCGCTGTACTAACAAAGGAATTTGCGCCAACCATTTTTCCTCCCTCCGGGAGGGAGGGGGACCGCGGAAGCGGTGGAAGGAGCCCGCGCAACTTCGGTATTTTGCATTTTATATACAGAAGTATTTCAGAAGATTATTAAGTCTTCTTCCGTGCAACCCAAGAGCCATTGAAATTCTCCGCGCATTCTCCGCGCTTCAAACCGGCGAATTTTGCAACCGATTTGTCGATTTCGAGCATCTCCGCCAAGGAAACTATTCTTGCTTCATCCTCTGTGTGATTTCTGCCGCACAGAAACTGCCAACAGCCGTCTTTATCGTGAGAAACGTATAATATCGGTTTATTTTCATTCAGCACGTGACAGCAGGTGAAGCACATTGTATTCTGTGCATCGGAAAACGGGAATTTCCTTTTGAACAGCTTCATATCACTTAATAATCGGATAAAGCTGAACCGTATTTCCTCCATCGACGACTAGCTCTGCGCCTGTCGTATTGCGGGCGCATTCGGCGAAATACCAGACGGCGTCGGCGATATCCGCGCCGTCGGCAACGTCGCCGATGGGGGTGAAGCGCGAGGGGACGTCGCGGTAGAAATCGGGATTTTTCTCCCAACGGTCGGTTCTTATCATACCCGGAAGCACGGCGTTGACACGGATATTATACTTTCCGAGGTCGATCGCCAAGGCTCTCATCAAACCGAGCTGACCGCCCTTTGATGCAACGTACGCCACGCGGTCGGGGATGGCGCGGTAGGCGGTGTTCGAGTTGATGAAAACGATATTACCGCCGCCCTGCTCCTTCATTCTCGCCGCCGCGTGCTCGCAGAGGCAATAGTTCCAGACAACGTTGGTGTTTATGACCTTCATCATATCCGTGATCGGATTTTCAAAAATCTTCTGACCAAGACCCTGATCGGCGGCGTTGAGGACGAGAGTTTCGACAAAAATACCCTTTTTGTCAAGGAAATCGAACATTTCCGCCACGCCTTCCTCGTCAATGGTGCGCTCGTCGATCAGCGAATCTATGGCGCAGCCGATGATATTTACATTCGGGAATTTTGCGCGGTAACGCTTCTCTGCCTCCGCAACTTTTTCCGGATCTCTGCCCGTAAATACGATATTTTTGCCCTCCGAGGCGAATTTTTCAACTATCGCGACGCCCGTATTGATCGTCGCGCCTGTGATGAGTACACTTTTCATCGCACACCTCTTAGAAATAAAAAGCCGTTTCGGGCGGGCGGATGTCGGTCAGCGCGCCCGTGTAGTGGCGGAGGGTGTGAGGCTGATAGGGATGCTTGAGACATTCCTCCTCGTTGATCTCGATGCCGAGACCGGGCTTATCGGGGATCGTGATATAACCGTCGGCGTATTCAAGCGACTCGTTGGTAACGTCCGCTCTCCAAGTAACGTCGCTGTACATAATTTCGAGAATCGAGAAATTGGGACAGCAAGCGGCAAGCTGGAGGGTTGCCGCGTTTGCAACGGGGCCCGAGGGGTTATGCGGCGCGAAGGGGATATAATAGGTCTCCGCCATCGCCGCGATCTTTTTGAGCTCCATAATTCCGCCCGCGTGGCTGACGTCGGGCTGGATAAAGTCTGCGGCACGCATCTCGAAGAGATCCTTGAAATCCTTGAGGCAGTAAAGTCTCTCGCCCGCCGAGATCGCAACGGGGGATTTATCGCGAACCGCCTTGAGCGCCTCGAGATTGTCGGGCGGGGTGGGTTCCTCGAAGAACATGGGCTTGAATTCCTCGATCAGCTTTGCGATCTTGATACCCGTCGGCACGTTAAACCTACCGTGACCCTCGATAAGAAGGTCGACCGAATCGCCAACCGCCTCGCGGACAGCCGCGATGTTGCGGAGCGCGGTGTCGAGATCCTTGTTTGAAATTTCAAGATAGCTCTTGCCGAATGGATCCCACTTCATAGCCGTCACGCCGCGTTTGACGGCGATCTTCGCCTTTTCGGCAAATTCCTCGGGCGTTTTTGCGCCCGCGAACCAGCCGTTGACGTAGATACGGCACTTATCGTTGACCTTACCGCCGAGGAGCTGATAAACGGGAACTCCAAGCGACTTGCCGAGGATATCCCACAGTGCCATCTCGACAGCAGACAGCGCGCTCATAAGCACGGGGCCGCCGCGCCAATATGCGTCGCGATAAATGTCGTGGAAGTGCTTTTCGATCGTGCGCGGATCCTTGCCTACAAGGTACTCCTTGATATGCTCGACCGCGCCGATAAGAGCCTTTTCCTTATATTCAAGCGTCGCCTCGCCCACGCCGTCGATTCCCTCGTCGGTGTAGACCTTGACGAACATCCAGTTTGTGCGGAAGCAATCGACCGCAAAAGTTTTAACGTCAATAACCTTCATTTTTATACCTCGATCTCTTCCCAGATGGTGGGAATTACTTTATTTTTGCAAGGGAAATCCTTCGGGTCGAGCGAGTCGAACATTCCGAAGTGATAGGGGACGACGGTCATCGCGTGCATTTTCTTTGCAAATCGCGCGGCATCCGTCATATTCATATTGTTGCCAACGCCGTTGATGGGGAGGAAAAGTACGTCGATATTGCGTCCGAGCGGAGGCAGGCTGTCGAAAATTCTGCTGTTATAAAGCGTGTCGCCCGTGACGTAATATACCTTATTTTCGACGGTATCCTCGATCACCACGCCGATCGCGTAGGGGTCACTGTGCGCCGCGCGGACGGCGGTGAAGATGAAACCTTTAAGCGAAACGCTCGTGAATTTATCAAAAAGAATATAATTCTGACCGCAGAGATCGCCCATCGCCTTTGCGCGGACGGAGGTAGGTCCGAGAACGGACATCGGTTTGCGCGATTTCTTGAAGAAAACGGGCGCGGTTTCGGGGTCGTAGTGGTCGATGTGGTCGTGGGTGAAGATCATAATATCGGGGTCGATATTGAAATATGCCTCGTTGATGGGAGAGCGGCGATAGTTCGCGGGCTGTACCTTTTCAACGTAATTAGACAAGTAGGGGTCGATCATTATCGAAACGCCGCCGCGTTCGAATAATAAGCCCGCTTGTCCGAGCCAGGTGATAGTCATATTGTTTGTGCTCCTTTATCAAACAGGTGTAATGAATGCAAAATGCAGAATGCAAAATGCAAAATTCGGAAAATTTTCTCACTACGTTCGAAAATTATTTTATTAAAATACTTTTTGAGCAAAGCGAAAAAAGTTACCTTCATTTTGCATTCTGCCTTTTGCATTTTGCATTTTTATTTCATTAAAATCGCAAGCGGCGAGTCGAGGAGGGGGATGTTTTTGAGTCTTACGATATCCTCGCCCGCGTCCTCGATCATATCCTCGCGGAGGGCGTAGATCGTGCCGTCGCGGAGGTCGCAGAGGCGGATGTCCTCGGGGCGCTGTCCGCAGAGGGCGAAGGAGATCGTGCCCTCGTAGGTGGTGGTCAGGAGGGGAGTCGCGTTCCAATAGACGAGCGCGTGGCTGCCGTCATCGAGCTCGAAGCCGTAGATCTTTGCCTGCTCGTCGTCCTCGGTCGCGTTGATGCGGCGCGAGGGGTTATACGCGCGGTAATAGGGGATATTCGCGCGCTTGACGTTGCCGCGGAAAAGGGTTGCGAGGGTCTGAAGCGCGTAATAGGAGGGCTTGGGAGTATAGTCGCCCGTTGCAACGCCGTTCTCGTCGAAATCTGCGCCGAGAACTCCGAAATAGCCGTAGTCAAGGTAGGTGGACTTATCACCGACAACACCGTAAAGTGCCTCGATCATATCCATAGTTGAGAAATAGGACGTAAACTCAACGCCGCACCAGAGGTCGGTGACGAGTGTGCGGAGCAGTATCTTCATCTGCTTTGCGGGCGTCCAGGCAAATCCCTTGACCGCGCCGTTGCCGTCGCTTCTCGACTGTGCGCCGCCCTCGCCCTGAATGAGTCCGATATTCGGGTTATACATATCAACGAGCGAACGGAGCGCGCGGATGACGTCCTCTCTCTGCCAATCGGCGGCTGAATAGAGATGGAAGGAGATGTAATCGATATAATCACCGAGCCCTGCGCGGAGGGCGGTGTTTACGAAATAGGGGGCGCGTGTATGTGCGAGGGCAAAGCCGACGACCTTGGCATCGGGATCGACCGCCTTGATCGCCTTTGAGGTGTCGATTGCGAACTGCGCGTACTCGCGCGCATTCTTCGTCATATCGTAATCGGGTTTCGTTTCCTCAAAATAATGCTTCCAGCCGAGCTCGGGCTCGTTCCAGATCTCCCAGAACTCAATTCTGCCCTTAAAATGCTCGGTGATCGCGGTGACATAATTGACCCAGCCCTGTCTTGCGTCCTCGCCCATCGGCGGGCACTTGACCGCGCCGAAGATCTTCGCGGCGAAATCGGTATAGAGCGGGTTGCCGTAGCAAAGGCAGACCCACGGCTCCATTCCGCGCGCGAGGAGGTTATCCACGATCTTATCGAGCCACTCGAAGTCATAAACTCCGCGCTCGCGCTCGGTCTTGAGCCAGCCCGACTGAATTCTTACCTTCTTTACGCCGATCGCGGCGACCTTATCGTACGCCTTTTCGGGATCGAAAACGTCGCGGTCGAGCTTTTCAAAGCCGATGCCTATTTTGGAATATTCAATTTCATCCGATGAAAGATGCTCGAGGGCACCGATCTTTTTAAGTCTTTCCATAATAACCTCCGAATTTTTAAAAATACTGTTTACTTTTTTACCGTTATCTGATATAATATAAATTAATGTATTTTAATTATATCACGATATATCGGCTTTGAAAAGGCAAAATATACTCTTATTTTATCACAATCTTACGGTATAGGAGAAATTATATGCTTACTCCCGAAAAAGACATAAGCTGCGGAGTTTTCGACAGCTCGCTACTGCGAAAAAGACAAACGAAAAGCAACCCGCGTACGGTGATCTCTTACGAGCTTGAAATATTTCTCGAGGACGGTGGGGTCAGCTATATGAATGATGAGCGGTGCGCGGTGCGCCGCGGGCTGCTTCTCTGCGCCAAGCCCGGAGCCGTTCGACGAAGCGACTTTCCCGTAAAATGCGGATACATAAGGATCACGGAGGACGGTGCTAATCGTGAGGGGCTGGGCAGCCTGCTTTCCTCTCTTCCCTCCTACACTTATATAGAAGACCGCGGCGAGGCGGATGAGGTGATCGCACTATTTTCAAAGCTTGAACGCCGCCTTTTCGGCAGAAGCGAGGACAACCTCACCTCGCTGCGCACAAACGCGCTTTTTCTTGATATACTATACCGTTTACATAAAATATGCGATAAAAAAACCGCTTTAAGGGATACCGAACCCGTCGGCGATCCTCTACACGCGGCGCGCGAATTCATCCTTGAGCATTTTTCGGAGAACTGCTCGCTTGAAAGGATAGCAAGCGAGGTAAATCTATCGCCGAATTATCTTCACACTGCCTTCAAGGAAGCCTTCGGAGAAACGCCCTACGCTTACGTCACACGAAAGCGGATAGAAAAAGCCAAAAGACTTATTTCGGCGGGGCGAGAGTCGATGCTTACCATCGCGCTTGAAACCGGATTCTGCTCCCAATCGCATTTCAACAAGGTCTTCAAGGCGCACACGGGTATGACTCCGAAGGAGTATCGCAACAGTATTGTTGATATATACTGAAAAAATCAAATCGGTTTTACCTGAATATGAGTTTGGGGCTGAGTCGCTCTTTAGCAAGTGACTCAGCCCCTTATTGGACTTATTTAATTATTTAAGATTATCAAAGCCCGCATTAATATCTGAAATTCTCTTGTTGAGATTTCTCTCATAAGCCTTCTGCTGTGAGATGTAAGAGCCTGCGGTGTTACCGTTGACTGCGTTACGGAAGATGCTGTAGGACATCTTATCAAGCTGAGTGGTGAAAAGTCTTGCGATATCAATCTCAACACCGTCGCGGATGAGGTCGAACATAAAGGAGTCGTCGCTCTGGTCTGCGTATCTCATCTTCATAGACTCCTCGAAGAGTGCGGGAGTTACGTTGAGATAGCTCTGATATGCCATAAGCTCGATAGTTGCGGCTGCAGCCTCGGGATTGTTTGCTGCGGTCGAAAGCATATACATAGTGTAGCCGAAGCCAAGGCAGGTGCGGTAATTGTCCTGATCTGCATCATACTTCGGAATAGGAAGAATACCGAAGTTGAAGCCGATATCGGTAAGGCTTCTGGTTATAATGTAAGGACGGTCAACGATGAAGAGGGCGTTGCCCGCTGCAAAGATGGGCTCACTCTTCTTGATATAAGCGTTGCCCGAAACGTGAAGCAGGTTGCAAAGCTTCTCAAGCAAGTCAACAGTCTTCTGAGAGAAGAGGTCGGGGGAGAGAACGAGATCACCGTCGGAATTTACATCAACGGTGGTAAGGGCCGAGCCTGCGTAGAAGGGGTCGAAATGTACGTTGGTAGCAACTGCGCCGTAGCGGTCGCCCTCGGAAGCGGTATTGTCGCCATCCTGTTCGAGATATACGCCGTTGGTAAACTCAATGAACTTATCGAGTGTCCACTCACCGTTATATGCGAGCTCGTAGAGTGCATCCGCGCCCAAATTATGAATGTTGGTAAACATATCCTTGTTGAACATAACGAGGTACATCATATGGATGAAGTTTGTGGAAATATCACCCGATGCAAAATAAATACCGTCGCGGATGGTCGCCTTGGAGATAAGGCTCTTGGGCCACCAAGGCTTGTCAAATTCCATAATTTCGTAGCTCGTGAGATCCTGAGTTACACCATTGGTCATAAGGGTTGCGCCCGTCATAGAGTAGCCGCAGAAGAGGTCGTGCGCATCCGCGCCCGCCTGAGTGCTGTTGACGCACACGTTGACGAAGGATCCCATATCGGTGTTATCTCCGGGAGTTCCGGTGAATTCGAGAGTTACGCCGAACTGCTCCTGGATCTTTGCGTTTCTTCTGTAGATCGCATCGTTGACGGCTTCACCCGTCTGATCTTCAACGAAGAACTCGAGGTTCGGAACGTCGTCCCAATAGAGGATCTTGACAGTGGTGCCGTCAAATCTAAGGTCCTCGGGGATGTCGCTCTTGGCGAAAAGGGTTTCCTCGGCGGTGGTTTCGGCTGCGCCGCTGTCGGGAGCTTCGGTTGCCGCGGGAGCTGTTGTCTCGCCCGTCGAGCCGGTTTCGGCGCAGGAGAGAGCCATGGGAAGCGTCATCGCGAGGATAAGGATCGCGACGATGATTCGGGAAATGTTTTTCATAACATTTTACTCCTTTTTATTTTTTAAATTTTCTTTTCTTGGTTATCAGAGCCGCTGCGGGAAGAACTGCGGCAAGCGGTGCGGCGGCAAGAGAACCGCAGCCCGAGGTCTTTACCTCTTCGGTCTCGGTGATCGGCTCACTTTCGACGGGGGCGGGGGTTGCCTTGGCGGTAAAGCTGTATTTGAAGCGTCCGCCGGGTGCGACGTCGCCCGAGGTATAGAAGTCGAGGATATCGCCCGAGAAGCGGGTATAAACGTACTTATCCGTGTTCTCCGTTGCCTGATCGTCCTCGTCGTGGACGTTATCGGTCACGGCGAAGTTCAGAGTGAACTCCTCACCCTCGATGCCGAGTGCCGATTTCGGGATCTCGACCTGAAGGTATCTTCCCTGCACCGAGTATGCGATATCGGCAACCGCTTCGCTTTCGTAGCCGCTTTCCGTGAAGCGTTCGAGGACCGCTATGCTCTCGCTCTTCGGCGAGGTCTTGTTGATAACGTAATTGAAGGACTCCCATCCGCCCTCTCTGCCCTCGACGTCGAGGTAGATATTCATCCAGAGGGGATCGGTGTAGGGCGAAATATTCTCCGCGCACTCGACGAGGATGTAAACATTCTTATCATCCCTTGCCATCTGCGCGCCAATGATATCGTTTCTGCCCGAATAGTCGCGGTAGGTCAGCTCGCCGTAGCCCTTCGCCTCGCGGTCGCCCGTGTTGCCGATGTAGGAGGCATAGTAGGGAGCGACGTTCTGCCACTGCGCCGTGCCCGCGCTGACGTCAATGCTCGTCTTGGCACTCGCTTCGGGGATCGGGCGCACGCCCTTATACTGTCTTACGAAATTGACGAACTGATAGTAATATGCATCGCCGAGGACTCCGCGCGAGGGCTCGATATCGCGGCTGTTTTCGGCGTTGTACTGATCGGGGAATGCGTTTTTCACGCCCTGCCACTCATCGTATCTGCCCGCGATCCACTCGTTATATCCCGTGACGAAAATGACCTTGGGATCGACCTCGAGCGCGTAACCAAACTGCTCGGCGAAGTTCGCGCCCTTGAGGATCGCGTTTTCGCTTGTGTCGTAGCCCTTCGAGGTATAGGTTCTGCCCGTGTTGTTCGGGCCGTTCATCGCGGAGAGCTGATGGGTGACGAAATTGTGATTCTGCGAAACGCCGACCGAGATCTGCTCGACGATTCCCGCGTCCTCATCCTTATAGTTCGAATAATACTTCGCCTGAGGATATGTCGAGAGCCAGCCCCAATTCTTATAATTCGGGAGCTTATTTATGTAACCGGGATAATTGTTTCGGAATGTAAAGAAGGATCTTATCTCGCTCTGCAAGCCGTCCTTTTTATCGAGCTTGCTCTGGTGCGCCATAAGCATCGGTTTGCCTTCGAACCAGAACCAGAGAGAGGAATATTTTCCGTCGCGGTAGATGTCGGTATAAAGCATCTTGAGCTGCGCGACGGCATCGTCGTTTGCCGCGAAGGGGAGCATAAAGGACACCTTCGGTGTCGCAACGCCGTCCTTCTGCGCCTGACCCCAAGCTTCAAACAGCGGAATATAGCTGTCACGCCAGGTGAACTGACCGTTGGTGTTGTCGGTGAAAACGGTATCAACGAGGGCGTTTGCGAGCATTTCCGACTGACGGCGGAGCACCCACTCGTCGTTGGTGCGGTAATAGCCGTAGATCGGCTCGTCCCAGAAATGGTTGTAATATCCGACGGGCCAGCCTTCGTAGCTGTAATCGTTAACTATCTTTGAAATATCAACGCCGCGCGCCGCCTCGGCATCAAGGAACTGTTGCACGTTGAAGTGGTTCGCGTTGCCCTGCGAGGCGTGCCACGTCCAATAAAAGAGTGCAAGAATTTTATCGTCGCGCGGGTCGCCGACGTCGGCGTTGGTCAGCGCCTTTCTGCCGAGCGAATCGGTAAACACCCATGTGTCGGGCATAACGTCGTTTTTGAGATAGAGGCTGTCCTGCGGCAGACCGTGAGCAGAAAGGTCGGTCATATCCGCGGTATTTTCCTCATAAACGGGCGCCTCGCCGTAGAGAAGAGCCGTGCTTTCGCATTCTTCAAAGATATCCTTTTCGTTGCCTTCAACTTCAAGTGTCATAAGCATATCCCCCTTAACTTCAACTCCGTCGGTGTATCGGAATCCGCGGCTGACCGAATTGTTATCGGCGCACCAGCATCCTACCGTGCCCGACACGCGCTCGATAGCGAAAAAGTATTCGCCCGCGGGTTGTTTTTCAAAATATAGCCAATTCGTTGCGTTGTCCTGAAGCGCGGTAAATTCCTTCGTTGCAAAGGGTTCTGCCGCAACCGTTGCGCCGTACGTTCCCTTCCATTCGTAAGCCGAAATATAAGCGGAATATTTACCGCTGACCGACCACGTCGGCATAGTGAAGCCAACGCCCGAAACAGGTACTTTGACTTTAACTCGCATACCCATAATGCCGACGCCCTCGCCGATCTGCATAGCCGCCGATTGAGTCGAATACGCTTTGATCTGCGCCGCGGCGGAGGGCAGAATGCCTATCGGGAGCATTGAAAGAGCCAACACGATGACCGCCGCCTTTAATATTCTTAATTTAATTTTCATCCGAACACCTCATAAGCCGCAACTACGCGGAGCATATCGCGATCGAAATTCCCTCTGCCGTAGGCATCGAGAAATCTGTCGCCGTATTCGTTCGTTTTAAGATTGTACCAAAGCGTCCAGACACCCCAGAAAAGGTCGATGTGACGGTCGCCGACACCGCCGTTCCCGACGTCGATGAAGGCGGAAAATTTCCAATCGTCGAGCATCACGTTCGGCAGGCAATAGTCGCCGTGGATGAGGGTATCGTTTTTGAGCGCGGAGCCGTATTTCTCTATAACCGCCATCGCTTCCTCTGCCGACGCGTAGCCGAAGGAATCGGGGAAGGAATCCTTATCGTAATTGCCCGTGCGGTAATTTTCAAACGCAAGCGCCGAGTAGGATTCGATCCTGTTCTGCACGGGACAGTCGGCAAAATCCCTTTGATGCAAGCCGTAAAGCAGCTCGGCGTAGAGATCGCAGAGACGCTTCGGGTCGGAGAGATAGAGCGCGTCGGTGCAATCCTCTCCGCGCACGCGGGCGGTGAGCATATAATCGCGGTCGGTCTGCTCGAAAGCAAGTACCTTTGCACCGAGTCCGATGCTTCCGAAATACTTCGTCATCCGCGCCTCCGCTTCAAGCTCGCCGCGCTTCATGCTTTTGAGAAAATATCCGTCATCCTTATCAACAAACAGCACCTCCGCGCCGCTGGCGCATCGGCTGTCGTAGATATCCGCACCCGATAGCAAGGGACGAAGCGATTCGGGATAATTTTCGATATTTATTGTCACGGGAACTCTTTCCATTAAAGCGCCCTCTCTTATATATAGTTAGTTTAATTTTATCATATTAATAAGAAAATGTCAACAACAAAAACACCGCACGGCGAAAAAAATGGCTAAGTCATTATTTTTGACGACTCAGTAGCTTTATTAAGAAAAAAATGAAGATAGAAAAGTAAGGTAAATTTTCGCCCGTGCGAAAATTTCCGATTTTTATTATAAAGCTCGGTACGCTTGTCTTATCTGCAGTACAGACTCCGATCTCCTCATCCACCACACGTCCGTGTGGTCCCCCTTCCCCGCTGGGGAAGGCTAATTTTGAATTTCGCTCAACTTTTCTGAACATCGCGCATCAATTATTATAAAAACAAGCAATATGCGTTACAAATTACAGTTATTGAGAAACATCAAGATATTAATGTCGAAAATTTTCACATCACGGTACCACTATATCACAGTACCACTATAATCCATGTTCGCACTAACTAAAAAGCCTTCCCCAGCGGGGAAGGTGGCAGCCGAAGGCTGACGGATGAGGAGATCGCCGTCTGTACTGCAGATAAAACAAGCGTATATGTGTTTTAATAAAATCTTGAATTTTCGCCTTGGCGAAAATTTTCCTTATAATATTCGAGGCTGAGATCGCCATAATAAGCGACTCAGCCTCGGAATTTTATTTATTCAGTTTAGCCAGATCGTTCTTGCGGATCTCGACTCGTCTTACCTTGCCGCTGATGGTCTTGGGAAGCTCGTCGACGAATTCCACGATTCTGGGGTACTTATAGGGTGCTGTATGTGTCTTGACGTACTCCTGAATCTCACGCTTGAGCGCATCGGTGCCCTCGGTGCCCTTTACGAGCACGATGGTCGCCTTAACGATCTGACCGCGTACCTCATCGGGTACGGGCGTGATCGCGCACTCGAGAACGTAGGGAAGCTCCATAATTACGCTTTCGATCTCGAACGGGCCTATGCGGTAGCCCGAGGACTTGATAACATCGTCGATACGTCCGACGTACCAGAGATAGCCGTCCTCGTCCATCGTAGCCTGGTCGCCGGTATGATAGTAGCCGTCGTGCCAAGCCTCATTCGTCTTCTCATCATCGAGATAGTAGCCGATAAAGAGTCCGCAGGGGGTGCCGTCCTTGGTACGGATACAGATTTCACCCGTATCACCCGTGTTGCACTCGTTTCCGTCGGGATCGAGCACGACAACGTCGTAAAGCGGGCTCGGCTTACCCATAGAGCCGATTCTCGGAGTAGATCCGACGAAGTTTGCGATCGAAAGGGTGGTTTCGGTCTGTCCGAAGCCCTCCATGATGGTAAGTCCCGTCGCTTCCTTGAAGCGGTTGAAGACCTCGGGGTTGAGCGCTTCGCCCGCTGTCGTCGCGTACTGGATCGAGGAAAGATCGTACTTCGAGAGATCCTCCTTTATGAAGAAGCGGTACATTGTGGGCGGTGCGCAGAAGGTGGTTATGCCGTATTTCGCGAACATCGGAAGGATGTCCTCGGAACGGAAGCGGTCGAAGTCGTATGTGAAGATTGCCGCCTCGCAGAGCCACTGACCGTAGAGCTTGCCCCAAAGTGCCTTACCCCAACCGGTATCGGAGATAGTGAAGTGGAGGCCGTCGGGATTGACGTTATGCCAATGCTTCGCGGTGGGATAGTGACCGAGCGCGTATTTATAGGAATGAGTTGCGATACGGGGATAGCCTGTGGTGCCCGAGGTAAAGAGCATAAGCATCGGATCGTTGCCGCAGGGGGTATCCTCGGTGCGGTAATAATGGGTGCTGAAGCGCTCCATTTCTACGTTGAAGTCGTTCCAACCCTCCTTATTGCCGCCGACAAGTATCTTGAGCATACCGGGGAACTCTGCCGCCGCCTTTTCAGCCTCGGCGGAAACCTCTCCGTCGGCAGTGCAGACGATCGCCTTAACTCCCGCCGCCTTGTATCTGTAAGTGAAATCGTGCTCGACGAGCTGATTGGTCGCGGGGATCGCGATCGCACCGATCTTGTGAAGCGCGAGCATACAGAACCAGAACTGATAATGACGCTTGAGAACGAGCATTACTCTGTCGCCGCGCTTGATGCCGAGCGATTCGAAATAGTTCGCGGTCTTTGCCGAATACTTCTTCATATCGCTGAAGGTGAAGCGGCGGTCGCTCTTGTCGCCCGCTACCCACTGCATCGCGAGCTTATCGGGTGTTTTCTTCGCGATCTCGTCAACGCAGTCGAAAGCGAAGTTGAATTTATCTTCATTCTTAAAGGAAATGCCGTTGAACACGCCGTTTTCGTCATAATATGACTCGATGAAATTATCAGCAACGGTAGCTACTGCAGCTTCTTCCTTTTCAACCGCCTTTGCGGGTGTGAAGGGAACCTCGGGATATTCCTCGCTGACAAGTCCGTCCTGCGGATTGAGGACCACGGCGTGGAATTCGCATCCGCCCTCGCTGACGGCGATCATACCGTGGGGGATGAGGGAATTATAGAAGATCGAGTCGCCCTCGTTCAGGATATCAACGTGACTGCCGACCTGAACCTTTAAGGAGCCCTTGACGATAACGTCAAATTCCTGACCGTTATGCGAGCTGAGCTTGATCGGCGCATTCTGTTCCTCGGGGATATAGGGAAATTTTACAAGGAAGGGCTCTGCGAGCTTTTCTTTGAATTTCGGTGCAAGGTTGTTATACTCATAACCGTGCTGTTTGAGAATCTTAAGACCTTCTCCGCGGCGGGTGATGGCAAAGGAGGTAAGAGTCGAGCTTCGTCCCTCAAGGAGGTCAACGACCTCAACGTCACACGCCTTGGCGCACTTGTAAATAAAGGTAAAGCTGAAATCGGTCTCGCCGCGCTCAAGAACAAGATAGTCCTCAAGCGAAACGCCGGTAAGCTTAGCGAGCTCTGCCGGTGTAAATCCCTTTGCTTCGCGCAGATCTTTTATTCTGCCCGCAACTTCTTTCAAACTGTAATCCATTGTTTGCGTCTCCTTTTTGACTTTGATTACCGATTTGAATAAAACAAAAACCCGCCTCAAAAGAACCCCTTTGAGACGAGCAACTAACCCGCGGTACCACTCAAATTACGGAATAAATCCGTCACTTTCCGGACTCTGACAAGCCCTTTGCCTTAACGCAGCAATACGGAAGGAATCTAATCGGCATCTGCCTTTCGGTCCTCCGACTCAGAAGTGATGGGTCATAAGGGACGCTCCGCTGTTGTCTTACACCGCCCGACAACTCTCTGTAAACCTCGCGCACCGACCGTCTTCTTCACAGTCGTTTTTGTGATATTCAAATTTTTATAAATTATAGCACAGAAATATGGCTTTGTCAATAGTTTTTTAACAGTTTTTTAATGTGGAAATATTTTAATATGGCGGTGGAATCAAGTTCCGCCGCCATATCAGCCTATTAAGATATACCAAACAGCTTTGCCGTGTTGTTATAAAGAATATCCTCGCGCTGCTGCTCCGTCAGGTCGAGGCGCATAAATCTTTCGATCTCGGATTCGGGAGTCCAAAGGGGGTAGTCCGTGCCGAAGAGCACGCGCTTTACTCCGTAAGCCATAATGAGCTCCTTCGCCTTTTCGGGGGTTATGGCATAGAGCGAGGACGAGCAATCAACGTAGAAGTTATCGCGCCCCGCATAGTCCCTCCAGGCATCCTCCCAGATCGACCAGCCGCCGAAATGCGCGCCGATCACGGTCAGGTTCTTGTATTGATTGAGTATCGGGAGCAGGCGGTTGGGGTTGGAATTGTCGTATCTCTTGTCGCCCGTGTGGATGAGCATAGGAAGTCTGCCCTCGCAGAGCTCATACATACGGAGCATTCGGGGATCGTCGAGCTGAACCCTCTGAATATCGGGATGGATCTTGACGCCCTTGAGTCCGAGGGCGATGATCTCGTTTACGTCAGCCTCCATATCCTCGCTATCGTGATGAAGAGTTCCGAGGCCCGTGAAGCGTCCTCCGCTTTCGGCAACGGATGCCGCGATGAATTTGTTTATGCTCGAGACCTGCTTCGGTGTCGTTGCCACAGATTGAACTATGAAATGATCTATACCCGCCGCGCCTCCGTGCTCGAGAAGCGTTTGGATCGTGCCGTCCATGCTCGGCGGAAGTTCGTAAAAGTCAGCTGTGGCGTTCGACGCCTTTTGTGCGATCTTGTCGGGGTAGATATGACAGTGTGAGTCGATTATTCTGTATTTTTTCATTTTTTCACTTACTTTTTAAGTCCGAGCATTTCGACGGATTCGTCGCGCATCTTGTATTTGAGTATCTTGCCCGCCGCGTTCATCGGGAATTCGTTCACGAAAACGAAGTATCTCGGAACCTTATGCTTTGCGATCGAAGCGTTACCGAACTTCTTCATTTCCGCCTCGTCCGCACTCTCGCCCTTGTGGAGAATGATCCAGGCACAGCATTCCTCGCCGTAGGTCTCGTCGGGAACGCCGACGACCTGAACATCGCGAACCTTCGGGTTGGTCAGATAAAATTCCTCGATCTCGCGGGGATAGAGGTTCTCGCCGCCTCGGATGATCATATCCTTGAGTCTGCCCGTGACCTTATAGTAGCCGTCGGGGGTTCTCATACAGATGTCGCCCGAATGGAGCCAGCCGTCTGCGTCGATCGCCTGCGCGGTCGCCTCGGGCATCTTATAGTAGCCCTTCATAATATTGAATCCGCGCGCAACGAATTCTCCGCTCTGTCCGTCGGGGAGCTCATCGCCGGTCTCGGGGTCGATGATCTTACATTCAACGCCGGGGAAAGCCGAGCCGACCGTCTCAACGCGGTGGTCAAGGTCCTCGTTGACCTCACCCATCGTACAGCCGGGTGCCGCCTCGGTCTGACCGTAGACCGAAATGATCTCGCGCATATTCATCTCGACCGACGCGCGGCGCATCAGGTCGGCGGGGCAATTTGCGCCAGCCATGATACCCGTTCTCATATATGAGAAGTCGGTCTTTGCAAAATCAGCGTGGTTGAACATCGCGATAAACATCGTCGGCACGCCGTTGAAGCAGGTTATATGCTCGTCGTTTACGCAGGCGAGCGAGGATTTGGGCGAGAAATAGGGGATCGGACAGAGCGTTCCGCCGTGAGTCATCATCGACGTCATCGAAAGCACCATTCCGAAGCAATGGAACATCGGAACCTGGATCATCATACGGTCCGCGGTCGAAAGATCCATTCTGTCGCCGATGGTCTTACCGTTGTTGACGATATTGCGGTGTGTCAGCATAACGCCCTTGGGGAATCCCGTCGTACCCGAGGTGTACTGCATATTGCAAACGTCGTCGGGCTTGACGAGCGAAGCACGTCTGCGTACCTCCTCGCGCGGAACGAGCGAGGAACGCGAGAGCATCTGCTCCCAGGTAAGACAGCCGTCCATATCGAATCCGACGGTAACGACGTTGCGCAGGAAGGGCAGATTCTTTGAATAGAGAGGCTTGCCCGCTTCAAGCGTTTTGAGTTCGGGGCAAAGCTCCTCGATAATAGCTTTATAATTGATATCCTTGCAATACTCGATCATAACGAGCGTGTGGGTATCCGACTGACGGAGCAGATACTCGATCTCGTGGATCTTATAAGCGGTATTTACTGTTACGAGGACCGCGCCGATCTTGGTGGTCGCCCAGAATGTAATGAACCACTCGGGAACGTTCGTCGCCCAGACGGCAACGTGGTCGCCCGCCTTTACGCCGAGCGAGATAAGCGCGGCGGCGCATTCGTCAACGTCGCGGCGGAACTGCTCGTAGGTTCTCGTGTAATCAAGAGTAGGATATTTGAACGCGTATTGGTCGGGGTAGTTCTCTACCATAGCGTCGAGAACGTCCGAGAAGGTCGCTTCGATAACGTCATACTTTTTCCAGACGTAGGTACCCGTCTTCGCACGGTTATAATAGGTGCGGTCAAAGGACTTTTTATTGCGCGACAGAGAGGAAATATAGTTGGTAAAATGAGTCAGAACGATGTCGGCATCCTCGATCTCCTCGTTCCACGCGGCGCAGATAAAGCCGTCGTAATTGAGGGAGGACAGCGCGCCGATCAGCTTTTCGACGTCAAGGTCGCCCTCGCCGATAAGAACGGTCTTGCCGTCCTTCATATCGCCGAGGCGGACGTACTTGATATACGCGCCGAGGGTCTTGATAGTCGCCTCTGCCGTCTCGCCCGCACCGAAATAGGTGCCTCGTACGTTCCACGCCGCACCGACGGATGCCGACGCGAAGTGATTGATGATGCCGATCACGTTTTCGGTATTGGAAAGATAACCGATGGTTTCAAAAAGCATATTGACATCGAGATCGTCCGCGCGCTTGATCGCGGCGGAGAGCTTTCCGTCGAGGACTTCATAGGAAGGAAATTCTTCGATACGGACTATGACGTTCTCGATGCCCGACAGAGCCGCCATTTCAACGTATTTCAGCACGAGCTCGGAGGTTGTTTTTTCGCTTTCAACGGGATCGGGCATACGGAGTGCCGAAACCGCGAGATTTCTGTTGACGAGCTTTCTCTTGGCATCGGCAACACGGTCGCGGCGGAGGATGCTGTCGTGATGACCGCTTCTCTCCTTCAGCGCGTCGTAGATCTCAAAGCCCTCAAAGCCGTAATCGTAGGCAAAGCGGCAGGTGTCGAGAAATGACGGACGGCTGACGTTTTTGGTTGAAAATACTATCTTCATACCTTACGCCTCCTCAAAAACGATCTTGTTGAGCGCGTTGATATAAGCTCTGATACTTGCCGCGATGATGTCGGTCGAGGTGCCGTTGCCCGAATAGAGCTTTCCGCCCTCGCGGAGTCTGACGAGAGCCGAGCCGAGCGCCTCCTTGCCCTCGGTGACCGACTGTACCTGATAATCGTCAAGCTCGTAGTGATGTCCGATGCACTGCTCGATCGCGCGGAAAGCCGAATCGATAGGACCGTCGCCCGCGCTCACGCCGCAAATGATCTCGCCGTCGCACTTGAGAGTAATCTGCGTCATAGAGCTTGAGAGATTGCTGCTTGTTGTTGTATAGGTCTCAAAATGATAGGTCGAGGGTGCCTGCATAGCCGAGCTTGCGATCAGCGCCTCAAATTCCTTCGCGCCGACAGCGCCCTTCTTCTCGCAGACCTGCGCGAGAGCCTTATATACGTTTCCGATATCCGAATCCGAAAGCTCGTAGCCAAGCAGAGCCGAAGCCTCGGCTACCTGCGAGAGCGTGGAATCCGAATCAAGAAGGATATTACTTCTGTCACCGATCTCGTTGTCGGTCTCATCGGTTGTATGCTTAATGCCCGAGAGCATATCATCAACGCTCGAGTGGATCTTGGTTCGGTTGAGTCCGATCTCGGCGTCGATCTGTGCCGAGCATGCGCTTACTGCATCGGACAACTCGCCCGCGATAAGTGCATCCTTGCCGATCATAGCGCATTTCAGACCGTCTGCGCCACAGCCGATAGCGGCGAAAGCAGATGCGACAGCCATATTGATGCGGTCGGATACCTGAACGTAAACGGGAAGCTTAACCGCCGCCTTTACCTTCGCGACGAGCTCTGCGATCTGATCGGGAGTCGATGCGCCCGCATCGTCGCAGACGGTGATGATACCCGCGCCGTTCTCCTCGGCTGTCTTTGCGGCGGCGATGAGGAAGTCCTCGTCCGCGCGTGTAGCGTCGAGCGCGGAGAATTCAACGTCGGCACAGAGTGCGCGTGCGGCGGCGGTGAGTTCGGCGATCTTCTCGAGCATCTTCGCCTGCTTTATATGATAGGTATATTCCATTTGAATGGTGGAAACAGGCAGCTCGACCTGAAGACGGGGGGATTTTGCATCCTTTACACATTCAAAAGCAGCTGCGACGTCCTCAGCCGTAAAGCCCACGGGGATGGCAAGGACGGCGTTTTTAACGTTTTTAGCAATAGTCTTATAAATAATCGAATCCTCACGAAGCTTTTTAACGCGGGGAAGCTCCACAGCATCCGCACCCAGCGCATCCGCGCAACCTGCGATTGCGGATTTTTCGCGGAACAAAAGCGAAACTGCGCGATCCTCGGAAAGCTTTTTAAGTGTGACGTCGGAAATATTGATCTTTCTCATTTTTGAAAACCCCTTTCAAAATACAAATAAAACGAAATCGTGAAAACAAAAAACGTCTCCGCTCTTTGTTGCTTCAAAGAGACGAAAACGTACAAGTCTTTGTTTCCGCGGTACCACTCTTTTTCATCCCCGACGGGATGCACTTTGGATGCTAATACATCTTAACTCTGTAACGGGAGTTCCCGGGAGCCGCTACTGATTTCACGGCAACCGCTCCGCGGTGAGTTCGACGACTCCCTCACTATGCCTCACACCAACCGGCATTTCTCTGAAAATGAAAGTGTTCGTTTACTATTCCGCATCATTGCGTTTTTAATTTGTTAAATTATATCACAACGCGTGGGGGTTGTCAAGTGTTTTTTTAAAAAAAGTTTCAGAGCACGAGATCAGCCCGCCTTGGTGTTTCAATTTTTATTGATCATTCTTCCGATCAATTGACTTTTTTCAACTTTTGTGTTATTATTATTCCGATAATATCAGTTATTACGCAAACAAAATACCGCTTGCGGCATATTATGCGGCATAGTATTTCACGGAGGAACTGTCATTTTGAATCATATTAATAATATAGTTGCAGACGAGATCCCGGTGTTTTTTTCGACAGACGATCACTATATTCCATTCCTCGACGTTGCCATCGCTTCGATGATCGAAAACGCCTCGAAGAAGTATAAATACAGAATTATCGTTCTCAATACCGGACTCGATCCCGATAACGTTGTAAAAATAAAGCGAAGAGAGACTGATGCCTTTGCGATCGACTTTGTCGATATGTCCGAGGATCTTAAGCACATAAAGGCACGCTTCAAGAACGTCTACCACTTCTCGATCGTGACCTACTACCGCCTTTTCATCGCCTCGCTTTTCCCGAATCTTGATAAGATAATCTACCTTGACTGCGACATCGTGGTTCTCGGCGATATTTCGGAGCTGTATAACACCGATCTCGGCGACGCCGTTTTTGCTGCTGCACCCGAGCAGTTCGTCCGCAACACTCACGAATTTCGCGTTTATGCCGAAAAGGCCCTTGGCGTCGATCCCGACGGCTACGTCAATGCGGGCGTTCTTGTGCTCAGCCTCGAGCAGTTCAGACGGAATGAGATCGAAAAGAAATTCGTCGAGCTTCTGACAGAATACGACTTCGATCTGCTCGACCCCGATCAGGCTTACTTGAATTATCTTTGCGCGGGCAAGATATTCGTCTTGCCGAACGGCTGGAACAAGGAGCCGATGCCCCTTCCTTGTGAGGGCAAAAAGAACATCGTACATTACGCTCTTTACAAAAAGCCGTGGCAGTACGATGACGTCATCGACGGTGAGTATTTCCGACACTACGCAAAGAGTTCTCCGTTCTACGGCGAGATCCTCAGCCGCCGCAGCGCTTTCGGAGAAAAGGAACGCGCCAAAAGCGAAGCTGTCGCCCACGATATACTCGTTCACGCAAATAAGATAGTCAACTCGGACTGCACATTTATGAAATTACTCAAGAACTGAAGTGAGATAAAATGGGAAAGTCAGCACATAAGCTTGAATTACAAAGAAGGATCGCGGATCTCGAAAAAAAGCAGCTCTGGCACCTTGACGTAGAGGACGATCCCGAAACATACCCTCTTATGCCCGATATGGTCGATTATCTCAACGAAAAGCTCTCAAGCCGTATCAAAAACAAGATCGCCAACATTATGGGCGCGAGATTCTTCGACAAGCTGATAGAAAACCGTCAGCTTATTATAAAGGAAGTCCGCGGCATTGAAAATTTCCGTGCCGTCAAAGGTGGCAGGATAGTCACCTGCAACCATTTCAGCGTTGGTGACAACTATGCGGTCTGGGTCGCGCTCCGCGGTCATATGGAAGGGAAGCTGCTTTATAAGGTCATCCGCGAGGGCAACTATACTAATCCTCCGAAGCCCTTTGGACTTTTTATGCGGCATTGCAACACCCTGCCGCTTTCAAGTCAGCTTCCGACGATGAAGAAGTTTCTGAAGGCAGTCGAAGTGCTCCTCGGCAGAGGCGAAACGATACTCATCTACCCCGAGCAGGGTATGTGGTGGAACTACCGCAAGCCCCGCCCGATGCAGGACGGTGCGTTTTCCCTTGCAGTCCGCAACAAGGCCCCCATCGTTCCGATCTTTATCACAATGGAGGACAGCGAAGTGATCGACGGCGACGGCTTCCCGGTTCAGGAGTTCACGCTTCATATTCTTCCCGCCATATATCCCGACACCTCGCTTTCGTCCGCCGAAGCAAAAGCAAAGATGAAAAATGAGAACTACGCGGCGTGGGTGAGAGTCTACGAGGATTTCTACGGCAAGCCGCTGGTATATTCCGAAGAATGAAGCTCTATCTTACAACAATCGGGATAGCAATGCTCATAATTTCCGCGGTCAATATTGCTATTGGCACATCAACGTGGTATTATATCGTAATCTCCGTGATCTGGTGCACCGCGCTGCAGTTCGCCATCGACGGCACGCTTGCGTTCCTGATAAACAAAATGCCAAACAGATGGTTCGGTGCGGACAACGCGCTCTACTACGTTTCGGAAGCCGAAAAAAAGCTTTATAAAAAGCTGCGCGTGAAATTCTGGAAAGATAAAGTATGGGAGCTCGGCGGGCTCGGCGGATTCAGCAAAAAGCATTGCACAGAACCCTCGAACCCCGAATATATTGAAAGATTCATCATCGAATGCAACAAGGGCGTGCTGACGCACCGCCTCTCCTATCCCGCCGGATTTCTGGCGATGCTGACACTCACGGGTCTCCCCGTATTCACGGTAGCCCTGCCCGTTGCAATCGTAAACGTATATCTGAACATCCTGCCCACCCTTGCGTTGAGATATAATACCCCGAAGCTGAAACTGATCCTTGAAAGATTAAGAAGGAAGGCGGGATAATAGAAAAACGGTATCGCAAGATACCGTTTTTCCATATCGCATCCAAATCACGGCGCAAGCCGTGTATATCATCAATTCCGAAGGAATTGTATATCATCGAGTCGCAGAGAAAATGCACCTTCGGCGATGATATACACGCTGATGCGTGATGATATACACCTTTTGGCTCGGATTATTTGAAATCACATTTCATAATCTATTATTTCCCGAGGCAGATACTTGAAGATAACGGCGTGCCATTCGTCATTGTCGCAGCTGAAATGATTGCTGTCCGAAAAGTTTCCGTCCGAATCGTAGGCCTCGTTATATCCGTCGCAGGAGAGCAAGTCAAAGGAGCCGTCCGTATAATTGATCCGTACCACCCAATCGTCAAAGACAAAGCTCGGATCAATGGCGGCGAGGACGATGATTATGTGGTCAGTAAAGCGTATTTTTGAAAGATCCTCAAAAAACTCCTCTGTCTGCTCCTCGGGGATAGTATAAGCGGGTGTTTCGCTATCAAGAAAGTCACTGTAATGGGACCTCGCTTGTCTCAGGTCATAGATCTCAACCGACGATACCGAAGCAGTGTCTAAATCATAATATTTGGTAAGCGGGATAATAATACAGCTGCAGAAAAGGCAGATCAAAATAAACGGCAGAAGAGCAGCGAGGATATATCTGATGCGTTTCATTTGCGGTTTACCTCCCTTGAGTATTGCAATGTGATTATATGTAACTTTTGGGTTAAATAAATTATATCATAATTTTGGTTGTATTGCAATATCCCATGAAAGCTTTTTAAGTGATTGTAAAAACTACTGAAGTATGGAGGAATAGATATAGTAGCTCGTAATATAAAAAGCGGTATAATAAAAAGTCGAAAGGATACGCCTTTCTTCTTCCCGGTCGAAAACATAGTCGTTTAGGTGCGCACTTTCGCATCTTAATCACGGCGCAAGCCGTGTATATCATCAATCCGAAGGATTGTATATCATCAAGCCGCAAAAAATGCACCTTCGGTGATGATATACGCCTTCGGCGATGATATACACGCTGACGCGTGATGATATACCAAGCCTGCGGCTTGGATAAAAAAAATGTCAAGCTTTTGCTTGTCGATTTTTTGCGAAAGAGCGACCAAAAGGTGCGTAAAGTGGGGTAAGAACGACTAAAAGTACACCATTTAATAGATCAATTCAAATTCTTGCTTTTGTCGTTCAAAGATTTTGGTTAACACCTCGTTGATTTCGTGAAGAATTTCAATTGTGTTTACTAATTCCTCAAAATAGAACTCGGGATCAGTTTCTAAGTGCCTTGGCTTTAAATCGTCACAAAACAAATTGTGCACAACATAATTTCTCTTTTCGCGAGCCTTTTCCAAAAGTTCTATTCCATCTTCGTTAAAAAAATTTACTTTTTTTGCTTGCTTTAGAACGCCGCCTAACGGAATGCCAGATAATTTATGATACATTTCATTTGACTTTTGTACAAGTTCGTTGTAATCGACGATACACATAGAGTTATCTGTGTCGAACTCTTTAAGTAATTCATCTGCAGACAAAATATTTGCAAGATTATACTCTACCATTTGAGACAGGTGAACTATAAATCCAACCTTCCCCCACAACTCCTGCAAATTTTGGTTTATTTCGTTCATTGTGATTTAATTATTGTTCAACTTACTCTGTAAGGAACGAATAGACTGTTCAGCAGTTCCTATTTCTTTTTGAATACCATAACGCTCTTTCTTCAATGTTTCGATTGTGTTTAACAAGGATTGCTGTTCTCTAATGGTAATGTCAAGACTTTTCGATTTTTCTTCTGTTTCTGCGATCTTAATATCAATAGCAAAAAGTTTTTCTTGTTCTGCGGTGAGTTTTGCTTTTATAGTTTCTAATTCAGTATTCAATTGAGCTATTCTGGAATCGTTTTCTTTCAATGCGTCTACCAGTTTTTCCGAAAACCATTCAATATGAGCACAATCCATACAAATCAGGGTTTCAAGAGGAGCCCATACTGTCTTACCGTTGACATAGATTCGATCATCCAAATCAGCATCGCCAGAAACTCTAAAAGGCATGGGAATTTTTCTAAGGTTGCTTCCTCCGCAATGAGAACATTTTTTCATATGCATAAACCTCCAAGTAACAAAAACTTACAAAAGTATTATAGCACAAATAAAGGGATAAATCAAGTATTTATAACCAAAATGAAATGAATTGGGGGGCAATTCTAAAAATTTATTCTACCATATTTGCGCGCGTTTGCAAATAGAAAGCGAGTACAATTTTGTTCTTGTTTGAAAAAGTTTACAAGCATTTTAGTTCAACTCTCTCACGACGCAATGTTTTCGCTGTTCTTTATTTAAGCAAAGAACGATAAAAAGTACATCAGCATTTTTGGTGTTTTCGGACATAAAAATAGAGTCGAAGCAGCATTTTCAACTGTGCCAACTACGATTTTTATATAAACTTCCTTGATTTAGTGCCATTTTACCTCACAAACGCCCCAAAAGACGAAAAACGAACTTTTATCTGGTAGACAAAAGTTCGTTTTTATGGCAAGCATGAACAGAATAGATATTTTGACTCGTAATATGAAAAGCGGTTTAATATCGAGTCGAAAGGCTTCGCCTTTCTTCTTCCCACTCGAAAACATAGTCGTTTTGGTGCGCACGCAAAGCGTGCTTCCAATACTCCTTGTTTTCTCCCTCGGGGCACTCCCTTCCTCCGCCCCCGGCGGCGGTCGCGCCCCGAGCCCGCGCCGGCTTCGCCGTCGCGAGCGATCTCTCCATCTCCGCCAACGAAAAAGGCACACCTTTCGGTGTGCCTTTTTCGTTGGCAAGTTTGAGCGGAATAGATATCAAAAGTTTGACTTTAATAATACCATACATTATAAGTAATAACATAATGAAATCGTGCGAAGCGCGATAAAATCCGAGTATAGCTCGGATGAAATCTTCGGCTAAAGCCTCAGATGAAATTAAATCCGCCGCGTCCCTCTCCCCGCGAAGCGATTTCTTCCGCCATAGGCGTATTTAGTTGAAAAAGAGGCTATCTAATGAGACAGCCTCTTTTTTTGGCAAAAGGTTAAAAAAAGATATTTTTGCTTTTTGATAATACGATCTGTTATATACACCTCAATGTATTTTAACTTTTATTTTTAATATTTATTTGCTTATATAGAATTATGCAATTATTATTTGATAGACTCTTTAAAATCTATCGAATATTGGTAAGCCATTCCTGCTTTAAATGAATAAATTAAACTTTCAATGCTTTGAGGGGAATAGTTTCTAAATATAAAAGAATACAGAAGGTTTTTTTGAAATTCCTTAAAATCATTTTTCTTTGAATCCACTATATATACATTGGTATCAAACAAAAAACTAAAAATATATGTTGCAACCATTTCTTCATTAACAAATGACAAATCTTCATTTGTATTTTCAGATTTAATCTGAATGACTTTTCTTCTAAGAAGCCAATAAGCCGTATAGGAATAAATTTTTGCCATGTTAGTTAATTCTATGTCTTGAAAATCCTTTAGCCTATAAATATCTGTAAAATAGTCAATTACGGCATTGTTTAACAAATCAGGACAGATTAAAACTTTTTCTTGTAATTCGTTTGATTCGATATATGTGCTTATAAAATCATATATAGTCTTATATCGATTCTCTATTACTGACTTGGAAAATTTTTCTATAAGAAACTTATAATCGCCATGATTTAAATCTTCAGCTGTTATCTTGTCAATATTCATAGCGTCTATAACCTCTCATATTCGCTACGTCTAAAACGCAACGCAAAGAACCTAAATATCTCTTATATTGATATAGCGATAATTCTTCTCTAGCACCGGAATATTTTTCTCCATGATTTGGTAGACATTTTCTTTTAATAGTTCCATTTTCTATATTTCGAACAAAAGAAGCGGCATATAAATTTGATTTATTATTTTTATTGTTTTTCATATAATTTCCTCCCTAATATTATAATATCGGAATCAAACCTGTTTTGATATATTGTTCTCACAAAAATCTTCGAATTCGTTTTTTGCTTCTTCAAGATGCTTTTTTATCATAGCAAGTTTTCGCTTTTCTTGTTCGTTTATAATAAATTGCCCTGAAGTATCAATTTCAAAATGCATATCATAGATTTCACGCATTAGTTCGCCGATATCACTTGCCGCATTTGTTATTTTACATAAAATTGGTGATACAATAGAAAGAGCGTTATTATTAGGATTCGCTTCTTTTTTATATACATATGTATGGTCATAATCGCTCCATGCCTCATCATATATTGTTCTCACTTGAAGTTCAATATATACATTTTTAAAACTTATAATATAATGATTGCTTCTATACCCTTTTTCATGTAACCTATGTTTTATAATTCCTTCATATTGTGTCGTGTCATCCTCTGGAGCATGATATGCGACTGGAAATTCTGCCATAAATTGCTTGCCTTCTTCATGAGGTAAAAGAGTATCCTCTTTGCAGTTGTCTTCGGGGAACAGTTTTAGCAATTGCTCATGTATATCTTTCCATTGTCCTTGATAATGAAGTATTAATCGTATTCCTATTAAATCTGTTATCACATCTGCATAATCTTCTTCATTAATTGAAACATATGGTGATTTTGAATTGAATTTTTCTGCTCTTTTAGTTATAATTTTAACCAGTAAACTATCGACTGCCTTTGTTCTGTTTCCTATAGAGTGTATATTAGATATAGAATCTAATATTTTTAAAAGATCTGTTTTTACATCAGAAAAAAAGCTTTCTCTTTGTGAATAATCCTCATAAACCCCTTTGCAAACTGTTTCTGTATAGTTTGATCCGCGACCTGAAGCATCATCTGCAAGATTTAACTGTTTTATCATATTTTCTAAGCGATGTTCTGCTATTAAGTTATACCAATAAATTTCCCATTCCATATAAGACAACTCTCCCTATTGTAGCAAGGAATTGATTAATAACATATTATAACACATTTTTTTAAAATGTCAAGAGTTTTTGAATATATTTTTTGCTTTTTTGAAAAAAGTGAATCCACAAAGTATATTTCACAGTGGAATTTGAAATGGAATTTAGTGGGGGAAAGATTTTGTGGTAGAATTTTGTCTTGGAAAAGTTTGCTCATTTTTAGATTTTGAGCCTGAAGGCTATTGACTTTCGATGGCCACCGCCATAGGCGGCGCGAAGCGTCCTTGATAAATTTCTTGTAATGTGCTACAATAAAGATATCGAATGCGAAGTATAAATACTCTTTTTGAGTTTCTTGCTTTCGGAATATACATAGCGCACATTACATGGGATTTTTTAAGGATGGCGGATAAAAGAGGCTCCGACTATCCAAAAGTAAATTCAATCGAGTGTGAAATTTAGCCTGGGAAATTGCATTTCAGGCTTTATTATCGTACGCAAATCAAACGATTTTCTCTCGAAAGCAACTCATAATTGGTGGCTTTTTTACTTTTCTCGAACTAAATTTCACTGATTTCCCAAGGTAAAATTCGCCTTTTGAGATTGGTACAATTTTCTTTGGAAATTCATGTTTTTAAAATAATAGCACGCAACTCATAAAAACAACGGTCAAGCAAGCCTATCACAATCGACAGCCGTCACCTCTTCGACTTTTCATACAGATCCAGGCGCAAACTATTGTTCCAGGACCTTAAATGATTACATAAAACGTTAGGTATTACTCGCTCTTTTTCTCGCCCATACGTTCCGTACAACAATTCCGTTATCGAATCTTTCTTTGCCTCCTTAAAAAGACAATAATTGTATAGAAAGAAATATCGCACAGAAAGCGAGTTGTTCCAAACCCTTAATGATTATATGGTTTTCTATAACACACGCCGCCCTCACGTCAAGATTCAATACAAGACTCTAGAAAAAAAGAACGTGAATATTCAGAAGCTTTCGGAAGTTCTTGTAATAAGTAATCGAACTATGTGGGTTTAAAAACAACATTTTGATATTAATTGTATGCCTATTTTGAGTTTTTCTGTTTAGTATTATAAAAGAAAAATTAAAATAGCTACTTCAAAAGCCACTTAAATAAAGGGAAAATAAGAAGACACCATTGTCAACCGACCTTTGAGGGTTCAGATATCAATGGTGTCTTCGCCAATAATCATTAATTCATTGCCGTGAGACGTTTGCTTGTTTATTCTGTGATGTTCAGCTTAGCGTGGGATATTATGATTCTCCTTTGATGCTTTTATTGATCGGTTCCTCTTTATTATCATAGAATTATAGACAAAAGGAGGATTCTTCTGTTTTTAGATACAGATTGGACGAACCATCAAAACTGCAGTTGATTTCCCAGATGCAAAAATTAATAGGTGATGGATTTCAAACTGCAGACATTAAAATCACCACATATTTAGGCACATAGCAAAACAATGTTGAACGCCGTGATTAAACACTATCAGAATAAAAGTCTAGTAATATCCCAATCTTTATTTAAACCATTAATTCTATTTCTAGTTGTTTTAATAGTGTATCGTCTAAACATTTCATCTTGTTTGTAGAAGTAAAAATCTTGTAAGCAATATTTTTATCAATCCAAATCACTTTATAGTGATTTGATATATTGATGTTTTTTAGATACTCATTAACTGTTTTGCATGTGAAATTAGCTTGAGCTTTCGTTTGAGATATTACAAAAATGGTATCGCAAAGGGCTTTTGCATTAGGAGTGGTAAGAATGGAAAGGAAACTATAATCATTTAATGACCCGTCATTATAAATGGTAAATATTTGATTTTTCACATCAACACTAGAATTTACCGATTTGTAATTCAACCAAAAATACGTTTTGTTAGTATCTAAATTCCAACTCTTTACAGGATAGATCGAGTACAGCAATAATTTTAAATTCTTTATAACTTCTTCGAAAGGAAAAGTATTCCATTCGGATTGAAGAAAGTCTTTTATACTATTTTTGTTCCCTAATTCGTTAAGTTTTAATGCATTTTCTGCAAGATTGAGAATTAGATTATCAAATTCTTGATTAATTATATTTTGATTTTTTAGGAAACCATTTATTCGATCTATTGTATTACATAGAGATAGAATATTAATGTGTGAGAAAGCCAAATCTTCTAATATTTCACTAGTTTGAGAAAAATGAACTGTCAAATCCCATTTTTTTACATCAATTAATTCGTTTAAAAGTTCTTTCAGTAAATAAAATGCAGATAAGTCATAACATCCTAAAAAGTAGTTGTATTTTTCTAAAATTAATGCAGAGGCGTGATGTAATATTTCAATTTTTACATATTGAGATGAGTCTACATCATTTTCCAATGCTTCCTTAATCTTATTAATGTTACTTTTTAAACAATCAATGTCATACTTAATTATATCACTTCTAGTTTTATCCGATATGAACCACGGATGAGGTGGCTGTAATGCTATTTCCTTTATTATTTCTTTTAATATTTTATAATTAATTTTGTACAAGTCACAACTGTTAATAAAAGATAATATTTCATGTGCAATATGTGCTTGATATTTCGAGGGGATCTCGCTGTACTTAATGCGATCTTTTGTAATGTCTCTGACAATATCAACAGCTAATTTCGTGTTAATATATTCATAACTAATTTCATCAGTTTGATCGGAATTTGAATAATATATACGTATTCTCTTGTTATTGTGCCCATATCTTCGTATATACTGATTGTTCCAACTCTCTATATCTTCATACGAAAAATGTTGTACATCTATTTCCTGTATTGATTGTGATACCATTTTTCGTATGTCTTTAGTAGATAATTCAACAGAACTGCCGCCGTTTTCATATATAAATTCTTTGATATGGTTAATTGTCAATTGAGCAATTGAATATGCAGCAGTCAAAGGAATACCTAATTGTAAAAGTGATGTGATAATTTTATATGTTTGATACGTTTCATGATCGTTAGTTTTATTTATTAACACCTTGTTTGAAAGTTTTTCATTAATCCGTTCATCTTCACTTTCAAAGTTAAGTGAAATGGCGTTTAGGATATCCAATAATTCAACTTCTTCATCTTTTCCATTCACATTAATTATGCACATTATTTGATTGTTTGAATTATTGTTATTGGTATTTCCAGAACCTTTGTTTTTCTGCTCGATCATTTAACTGTCCTCCGGCATATAATTTTCCTTATTATCTAATATTGTTTTGGTTATCTTTGCCGTGATTCGATTGTGTAATACTATTTGCGGAATTATTGCTACCTTTTTGATTTATTTGAATTTTAATACTTATTAATATACCTGTTGAAATAAGTGTAGCAATAGAACTTAAAATAGAAAAGATTCCTACAACAATGTCAAAATATTCCATAATCAATTTCCCCCATATTTTATATATACTTGATGTTTCGCTAATATTCTTTCTGTTTTTCATTATAACACAAAATATCTCCAAAGTAAACACTTAAATGAAAAAAACTGATTATTTTCGATTTTCGATTTTTTATGTTTTATGTAGCTTAGAGTAGCATTGACATCAAATATAAGAGAGAAAAATTTTGCCGAGAGTTAAGAATAGAATATAGAAGACAATAGTTGTTTCTTTAACCAAAAACAATATTTTTCATGTACTGAAAGACATCAATATCTCTTTTTGACATCTGTATGATATAGATATAAAAGAAAATGACTTGTTCAATGTTTCCATACTTCTTCTTAAAAAGTATAATAAACAATTAGGATATACACCAGAATCAAAAATCAGAGTGTTTAGTAACTAGACATAATAGGTATTATATCGCAATGTTGTTCGTTCTTGATTAAATAACAGATACTAACATAATAATCATCTGCTAAGCATAGTGAACACAAATGTGAACATCACTAAGTTTGTAAGGTTCAGATCTATACTGAAAAATATGAGACTTGCAAACTGGAATTTAAGTACATAGTTCAAATTCGTAGATAAAAAAGGAGACTTAGACAAGGAAAAATGAGTTGCCGTAAATAAATTAATAAACTTGTGTTCTCAATACTCGATCTGTTTTTGAACAATATATTCGCTTATTGCATATCCACCTCCAAATATAATTTCTAACTTCCCATCTGAATAAGTTTTTATGCACTCAATCATTTGGCGAACAATGCTATCATCATATTTGTCCGCATTCTCACTTCGGTTTTGTATGATTCCTTGCAACTCATCCAACCGCTGTTGCTTTGAATCATCGTTTGATTCCGATTGCTCAATTGCATCTATACATTTTTGCAACTGATCAATCTCGTCGGAAATTTCTTTGAACTCGGCTTCATGAGCTGATATATCCTCGCAATCTTTGATGCTTCCGTTAATTAGGTTAACCATTCTGCCATTCAGAGCATCAATTCGCCTTTTTAGAAGATCAATTTCATCTGACTTTGTGTTTAAGCCGATAGCATCACCTATGGTTGAAGTCATCAAGTTCATATACGAGAGGGAGTCTTCCTTGTTGAAGCGGTTTATAGCTCTTACAATTGCTGCATGGAGCTCTTCTTCGTCAAGGGTAAGGGATTTCTTGCAGTATTTTGTACCGTTTTCAAGACGATTGATACATCGCCATACAATTCTTTTTTTGCCGCGGATATTCCATGTACAGCGTCTGTATCTTGTTCCGCATTCGCCGCATATAAGAACATCTGTTAATGCATATTTCGAGTATTTCCCGGAAGCAGTAATGGCTGTCTTGAGCGATTTGGGTGTTCGCGTGTTTCGACGTGCCCATTCCTCTTGTGCTTTATTGTAAAGTTCGCGGGAGATAATGGCGGGATGACTGTTATGTACGTAGTACATCGGAACTTCTTCGCCGGTGTTTTTGATCCTTGTCTTGGTTATGCAATCTACAGTAATTGTTTGCTGTAATATGGCATCACCTGTGTACTTTATGTTCGAGAGTATGTTAGTGATCATACCTGCTGTAAACGATAGCGATTTTTTAGGAATAATGATGTTTTCATTGCGTAGCGTTTCTGAGATGCTTCTGGGTGTTTCTCCGGCAAGGTACATCTTAAATATACGTTCTACTAATGCCGCTTCTTCGGGGACAATTTCGGGATTACCGTCTGTCCCTTTTTTGTATCCCAGCATCTTCTTGTATGGTATCATTACCTTTCCTTCTTCGAATTTCTTTCTTACGCTCCAGGTAATGTTTTTGCTTATGCTTTCGGATTCTGATTGAGCGAATCCGGCATAGATGACGAGGTAAAGCTCGCTGTCGTTTTTCAATGTGTCGATGTTTTGTTCTTCAAAGTATATCCCAATCCCACGTGCCTTGAGCATTCTGACGTATTCCAGACAGTCGACAGTGTTACGAGCAAATCGTGACACGGATTTTGTTATTATGTAATCAATTTTGCCTTTAAGACAGTCGTTGATCATATCTTGGAATCGTTGACGCTTGTCCGCACGAGTTCCCGAGATCCCTTCGTCTGCATAGATCCCCGCCAGACACCAATCTGTGCGTGATGCAATCATCTCGGAGTACACAGCTTTTTGTGTTTCATAGCTGTTAAGCTGTTCGTCAGATCCGGTAGATACTCGGCAGTAAGCGGCTACACGCTTTTGACGGTATTTTTCTTTATCCACAACGGTGGATCTTTTAGGCTCTATAACAGTAACGACCTTTTTAGGTATAAATTGAACTTCACTCATTTTTGATCCTTTCTTCCTCTATTTGAGCTTCCGTTTTGGTATGAAGAGTTATGTATCCGTCTTCGGTAATGGTAATATAAGAAATCAGTTCATTGAAGTAATCAATATCGAAAGCTGTTTTGCTATGTGTTTTATTGCTTTGCCTGTAAAGTAGTGAATTTGTTTCAAGTGTACCAATATTGAGGCTTTTGTATTTTTCTTGAGCAACCTCGATAATGAGATTGATGACGATATCTTCATTTGGGTTTGAGTGAGATAACTCCGTATTTATCTGATTCAGTAATAGCTGAAGGGAGGGAGATTCGTCATCTTCTTGTGTGCGGGGAATAGGCGTAAGTAACGAATGGTTCTCTGCAATTCGGTTCAGTAGAATGCCTATCTTTTCAAGCAGCATCCCATCCGTGATCTTTACACGCATTTTGCACGCTTCGTTTGTGCACGTCCAGCTTTCTTTAATTCTTCCGCGCGAAGAAACTTTTCTTTTCATAGGGCAACCGCATTTATCACAGCGTACACTATGAAGGATCTGTTTGATATACTCGAAATGTTCTGTAGGTATATTTCGCAGTCGATGTGCTTTACATTCTGCAGCAGATGCATAGGTTCTTTCATCGATTATACTTTCGTACTCGCCTGTCCCGAGATATTTTGAGTTGGCAATAATTCGCGAGATGCGTGCTTTATCCCAAACTGTCGTTTTCTCGGTGTAGGGGATTTTGTTTGCAGTCAGCTCATCGGCAATTTCTTGCAGAGATGAGCCGTCGATATAACGGTGAAATATTGTTTGTATTACGCCTGCTTCGGATTGCTCTATTGTTGTCTTACCGTCTTTGATTGTATATCCGTATGGAATGTACCGAGTCTTTTTCATCCTTTAGTTATAATACCTCGCTGAATGACAGATTGCCGATTATGGTAAAGGTTATTGTACCTTGCTTGTCTATTGTAATTGTGCGTATAATATATCGAAATAGCTCTTCGTCAAATTGTTCGATAGGGTGATCATAAACATCCAATCGAGCTTTAAGTTCTTTTAACTCTTTTTGAAGTTCTTCAAATTTTGATTTCAGGAGTTCAGCACGTTGATTCTTGATCTTACTGATTTGATTGTTAATATCTTTGGTTTGTGAATGATATACTTCCGGTGTAAGATATCCTTTACTTTGCAGTTGCTCTATTACAAGCAATTTGGAGTGAAGTCCTGCCAGGCTTTGCGAAGCTTCCAACGCTTTTGTGTTGTTCTTCTTTTGCATTAATATTGCAACGTCCAGTAATCGAAGGCTTTCTTCAAGAATACCTTTGCCTGAAAACTTGAGTTTATTTACCATTCGTATAAATGCGTCATATATGCGTTCTTCGCGATAATAATGGGTCTCGCATTTTGTTTTGTCTGAAATATGGTTTGCACATCCCCAAGAAATACATCCGTTGGTGATTCGCCGACGATAGAACGAGCCGCATTCGGAACATCGAATGCGGCTCGTTAACGGATATATATTAAGTTTGGTTGCATGAGCAAATTTTGCCCGACGATTGTTGAGTAGATCTTGTACAGTGTTGAACAGTTCTTTGTCAATGATAGCGGGATGCTTGTCTGTTGCATAGTACTGATCTTCTTCTCCTCTGTTCTTTTTCTTTATAAACGGAATGGTGGGTGTGTTATAAAACTTCTGATACAGTACATCACCAATATATCTCTCGTTTGAAAGCATATATGAGATCACATCGTATTTCCAGTTGCATCTGCCATACTTTGTAAGGATATCCGAAGTGCTTAGTTCATGTGCAATTTCGCTTATTGACTTGCCGTTTGCATAGTCCAAAAATACTTTCCTTACAATGGCGGCTTCGGGTTCATATATGGTTAGCTCACCGTTGATCAGTCTGTAGCCATATGGCGCATTACCACTTATGTACGATCCTGTGCTCATACGCTTTTTATTTGTCAACCGTATATTTTGAGATATGGATATAGATTCTTCTTGAGCAATTGCTGCAAAGGTATTTAAGAGCATTTCGTCGCCGAGAGATAGAGTATTGATACCCTCTTTTTCAAACTGAACGGCAATTCCAAGAAGCTTTAGCTTCCTGACATATTCGAGTGCTTCCTTAGTATTTCGTGCGAATCTTGAAACTGATTTACATAGAATCAAATCTATCTTTTTTTGTTCGCACATTCTTATCATGCGCATGAATTCATCGCGCTTTTCTGCGGCTGTGCCGGATATACCTTCATCAGCGAAAACTTCGATCAGTTGCCATTCGGGTTTTCGACTCACTATATCGGTGTAAACACGTATTTGTGTAGTGTAGGAATTCAATTGGTCGGCAGAATTGGTAGAGACGCGGCAGTATGCGGCAACTCGAGTCCTTTTTTGGACCGAAGTTCCCGATGGGGTAATCATTGTAACTTCGCGCATTCGGTAGTCTCCTTTATTAGGTCTAGGTACATAATATCATTATTTTGTTCTTACATCCAGCACATAGAGATATATAATTGATAACTTTTAGAAAACATGAAGCGATAATCTCTAGATAATCGCTTAATGTTTTTGTTCATATTTTTGTATTTAATTCGCTATTACTATATCAGCGCCGGTAAGCCGGGCATAGTAGTCTTTGGCTTTGTTGTATTCTTTCAATGAGATTGCGCCTGTATCTCGTAAATGTTTGAGAACGGACACAATTCTCATATACTGTGAGTTTTGATGTTTATTTTCAGATAACATAGCTGTTTAATGATTTATGATTTGTGATGTGTTTGGCAATTATGTGTAGGGGAGAGAAGTCTTCATATTCAGCCGGATTGGCTATTATTCTGACACGAAGTAATCTTCGCTTTTTACCATCTTAAAGAATTCTTCTATCTCCTCAATAGTATCAACCTCGGGATATTGGCGTAGCACCTTGCGAATTCGCTCGGCATAGGAACCTTTCTTCGCTCTGGGATCAAGAATTGTAATAAGCCCTGTATCTGTTTCGGTTCGGATCAACCTTCCGACGCCTTGCCTGAGCTTAATAAGCATTTCGGGAACTGCATAATCGTCTATAAACGCAGATACATTGGCAGAAGCAGACTTTTTTTCTTCCATGGTTGCAGAGCGTAAAGGGAAAGGCAATCTGACGATTATTACCGAGGAAAGACGGTCGCCGCAGATATCTATTCCCGCCCACATCGAGCCAGAAGCAAAGAGAACTGCATTATCACATTCCTTGAATTCGGTTATTGCTGTTTTGTTGCTTCGGGTCATGCGGATCAAGCGGTATTTGGCAAGCCGATCCTTTGCCCTTTCATATACAGCATTCAATGCCTTATATGATGTGAACAGTATAGCCGTATGACCGTTTGTGGCTCGAACCAATTCAACGATCCTATCGGTAATCTTCTCGATATATTCATCGGAGATATTGCTGTCGGGGAAAGGCATGTCCTCGGGAATATACAGTCGAGCGTTGTTGGCATAATTAAAAGGAGAAGAGGTTGAAGAGCTTTGAAGCTTGTCCTTGCGAACGTGAGCAAGGCCGTTTTCCTTTTTGAAGTAATCAAAGTTCTTGCCATCACTCATTGTTCCAGACATAAGCACATAATGACCTGCTGAGTTCCAAAGAGTATCGTTAAGGACATTGCCTATGTGTTTAGGACAGCAGAATAGGGTTGCCATGGATTTATCATCAATGGTCGCCCAGGTGATTACGGATCCGGGTCTTTCAAACATTTTGAGTGATCGAATAATAGCCCCACCGTCAATCTCTTTTTTTGAATCTTTCCTTCTGAGGCTTTCTATATTAATTACATTCAACTTGATCTTTTTGATCATTGCCTGCATATCCGGTGTGATTCTTATAAAGCTTCCTCTGTCGGATTCCATGTCTTCCGTATTGACATTGTTTCTCACAATGCTAAAGAGTGCAGAACTGAAGTCTGTCACGGCGTTGAGACTTTTTACATATTCTTCTTTCATATTCGGGTAGTTGCAATGATACTTGACCATCCGAATATATTTATTAATATCACTTTCGGACAAGGTTTCGCCGAATACATCTTCAGCAGAGCTTTTAAGTTTGTGCGCTTCATCAATAATTACGTAGTCACTGGGTTTGAGAATTATTGCTTCATTTTCTTTTCGGAGTCTCTCGGATGTAAGAAAGAGATTATGATTGGTAACCTGAAAATCGATTTCGGGACTATTGTTTGCTGAACGAGTGTATCTGTAATATTGGCATTCATCCGCATACTCGCATCCCTCGCGGCATCCTTTAACACAAAACTTATTCTTTATGAATGAAGGTATCTTGGCCGTATCAAGATCAAAGGCACGGCGAGCGAAATCCGTTTGATCGAAAAATGTAAGAATCTTTTCATACTTAGATGGGTATTTAGTGATTTTCTTTATGTAATCCTCGAAGCGAAGACGGCAAAAGAAATGTTCCTTACCTTTTCTGAGGACAGCCTTCAGAGGCTCGTCAATCAGCCTGTAATCCATGAGAATTTTCGACAGCCTTGGGATCTCTTTATCAATTAAAGCCTTTTGTAGCTCAATATTGGAGGTTGTAACCGTGATTGGTACCGTCAGTCCGTACTGTTTTCTTGCAACAACAGAAGCAATAAGGTAGGCAAGTGTTTTTCCGGTTCCGACCTCCGCCTCGCATAAAGATGCTGTATAGCTTGTCAATCCGCGATAGATCTGTTTGCTCAGTTCGATCTGTTCTTCTCGGACAGTAAATCCATAGTCAGTAAGGACATTCCTGAAAAGCGAGTCAATGAGCTCGATGGGTTTCTGTGACATGTTGTTGATGTATCTTCTGTCTCCGGTATATCTTATTGCATCAAGGACGAAAGGAACAAATTCTCTGGGATTTGTCATTCGCATAGGCTTCTTGCAATGATGAGCTTCGGAGGAAAGATTGGTTTTCATATCGAGAACAAAATATACCCATTCATATCGTATAGGTGCATGATAGATCAAGAAGCGGTTCTCGAATGTGAAGTCGTATTCTGCGTTGGGATAAGCGATTCTTTCGTTTACGTAGTAGTCAAGTGCGTCGTAATCGTTGCGTGAAATTTCAAACATGATAAGTCTCCTTTTGATTAGTATTTTTTCATTAGCAACAGAATGGTGCACTTGAGCACTTGGGCTCAAGTGCATTGGTTCCACCGCTAAATATTTAGTGTGGATATAACCTATTAACCTATGAGTGATAGGATACCGAGTACCTCGCAGCATGTATTTCCGCGACTTATTTCGCGAAAACGAGGATCATATATGGCGTAACGGACATACATTCCAGCCCGAAACCTCCATATCCCGCCCACCGGCGAGCTGCTATGCAGAAGTCTCATTATTCACCGTTCGGAGTCATGGCTCAAAGTTCAATGCTGTGATGCTGAA
>JAZRGT010000075.1:0-26234 GCA_045644325.1 Eubacteriales bacterium
TCTATCTGGGGCGGCTCCGCACCTGCAACTCCTTACACCGTTAACCGTGAGAGCGGCCGCGGTCCCGCTTGGGGTAACTCCCTCTTCGAGGACAACGCAGAGCACGGTCTCGGTATCTCGATCGGTCAGAAGACCATCCGCGAGAAGCTCATCAACAAGGTAAAGGCTCTCGAGACTCCTTGCGAGCACTGCAAGTCCGTAATCGACACTTACCTTAACACCATCGACGACGGTGAGGCTAACGCTCCCGCTACCGCTGCACTCGTTGAGCTCCTCGAGGGCTGGGCAGAGCAGGGCTGTGAGGCTTCCAAGGAGATCCTCGCAGAGAAGGAATACCTCGCTAAGAAGTCGGTTTGGATCTTCGGCGGCGACGGATGGGCATACGACATCGGCTTCGGCGGTCTCGACCACGTTCTCGCATCGGGCGAGGATGTAAACGTAATGGTATTCGATACCGAGGTTTACTCCAACACCGGTGGACAGGCATCCAAGGCTTCCCAGATCGGTCAGGTAGCACAGTTCGCAGCTGCAGGTAAGGCAATCGGCAAGAAGAACCTTGCAGAGATCGCAATGTCCTACGGTTACGTTTACGTAGCACAGGTTGCTATGGGCGCTGATATGAACCAGCTCCTCAAGGCACTCTCCGAGGCTGAGGCATACCACGGTCCTTCGCTCGTTATCGGCTACGCTCCTTGTGAGATGCACGGTATCAAGGGCGGCATGTTCAACTGCCAGCTCGAGATGAAGAGAGCGGTTGACGCAGGCTACTGGCAGATGTTCCGCTACAACCCTGCACTCAAGGCAGAGGGCAAGAATCCTCTCACCATCGACTCCAAGGAACCCACCGGCGACTACCGCGAGTTCATCACCTCCGAGACTCGTTACAGCCGCCTTGCACAGCAGTTCCCCGAGAGAGCAGAGGCGCTCTTCGCTAAGGCTGAAAACGCAGCTAAGGAAAAGTACGCAAGACTTGTTAAGTACGGCAAGCTCTTTGAGTAATTCCATATAAAACAGAAAACTCACCGCGAAAGCGGTGAGTTTTCTGTTTTGGTGGAGAATTCTGTCCGCCTTCGGCGGAGTGATAATGTATTTGCCTACGGCAAAAGCCGGCTCTGTCTCAGCGGCTGAACACCGCCGTTTTCCATAGGAAAACCGCCAGAGCCGCACGCTTCGCGAGAATGAAGGTGAATTTTCTCGCTGCGCTCGAAAATTTTCGATTATAATAAAAGCGGGAAAGTTTTTGATGATTCTTAAGAAACTTTTTTCAAAAAGTTTCTTAAGTCGAGCTCCTCAGAGCTCGAAACTCCCTCACACGCTTCGAAACGACGGCGCCCCGCCGGCGTTTCGGAAGGAGTAAAACCACCGCTTTGGCGGTGGTTTTCGCTCCTTCACTATATTTCAGCTAAATTAATAATCCTTTTGCCTTTCTTTTTTGCATACATATAAGTTTTATAAGCTCCACCCCATTCGTGGTCAATATACGCTATAATAAGATCAGCTTTGTCTACCATAAATCTGTTGCGGTAAGTAATTGCATATCTCGGTAATTTGTCTTCAAGTCCGGGGTATAGGATCGAATCATAGTTCTGACGAATAATAGGATCGACTTTGATATACGGAGTAACGAAGACGAGTGAAATGCTCGTGTTCGTTTGCTTGTATTTTTTGCAGCAAGAATAAGCAAACGAATCGAAGCCGCCGTATCCTCCGAGATACATTTCCGCAGATAAATCGCCTACTTCGTGTTCGAGTATTTCCATCAGCCTATTTTCATATTCATTTGTACTGAAAAATTGTGAATGTCCGCAAAATGTAATGATCATATCCTTCTGACTCCGTGTTTTTGAGTATTATATCATAACAAACCGCTGTTGTCAAGTGTATATTATACATATATTAATAGGTGCAAAATCATAGTATTTTAATAAGCGAAAATATAGTGTATAATATATACATGAGAGGAGTGATGCCGGATGTTTCAAATAAAGAAAACCGAATATACAAATAAGACCTTCAGAATTCCCACCGAGCTTGTTAAAAGAATGGAAACTATTGCACAGGAGCAGAATATTTCTTTGAACAATCTGGTTGTTCAGTGTTGCGAATATGCTCTGGATAATATGACTCCTAACGATAACGATAATAAGCAAAAATAAGACCACCGTAAATGCGATGGTCTTATTTTTTCATAAGTTAAATTGTTCGATTATATAGCGGGATCAAGCAAAAAGTCGCGTATATTCATATGAATTATACCGTTTTGGCTGAAATCAAACTCATCCATCGAAAGCACGTATTTGGGATAATTATCTCGTACGCTGTTATATATACCGAATTCGCGCTCGGAAGTACTTTCGGATGCGAGCATATAACATACTTGAATATAAATTCGGCGTCCGTTCTTATCGCAAACAAGGTCTATCTCACGGTCACCTATTTTACCGATTCCAACCTTATATCCGCGGCGAAGCATTTCAAGACAAACTATATTTTCAAGAATTAATTCAATGTCGCGCAGATTGTTTCCGTAAAGTGCCTGACGCAGACCGTGATCCGAAAGGTAATACTTTTCGTTTATCTTAAGTATTTCTTTGCCGTCCAAATCCATACGACTTATTTTATAAAACAAAAATGCCTTTTCACAAGCCGAAAGATAGTTTATGATCGTGTCAACCGATGCGGCTCTTTTTTCATTTTTCAAATAAGCGGCAATACTGTGAGCGGAAAAGGTTCTGCCGATATTTGCAACCGCATAAGCCATAATGCGTTCAAGAAGATCGACATCGCGCAAATTGTTTCTTTTCACAATATCTTTTATAACCACGGACGCGTAAATATCTTTTAAATACTGTGATTTTGCGTTGTCATCGAAAGGAGCGGTCGCGAGAAATGGCAATCCACCGTATTTTACGTATTGAGTGAAATATTCCCCGATGCTTCGATTCTCTCCCGATTCTCGTCGCGCCTCGCAATATTCGGCAAATGAAAACGGATAAACGGAAAATTCAACGTAACGTCCGGACAGCAGAGTTGCATATTCTCCCGAAAGCATTTTTGCGTTAGAACCCGTGATATAAATATCAACGTCTGAATTTACACGCAGAGAATTAACGCATTTTTCCCAATCGGTAACTTCCTGAATTTCATCAAGGAACAAATAAACACGACCCTCTTTATCATCTATTTGTTTTTTCAGATAATCGTGCAGAGCCGCGGCTGTCGTTAAGCTTGAATAAGTCATATCCTCGAAATTGATTGAAATAAATTGCTTGTCCGGAATACCCGCAGTCTGCAATTCTTCTTTAATAAGCTCAAGCATTATGGATTTTCCGCTTCTGCGGACGCCGACAATAACTTTAATAAGCTCGGTCTGATCTATAAAAGGTCTGATTTGTGAAATATATGCTTCTCTTTTGATCATTTCATCATCTCCGTTACTATCTTGTAATATTTATTATATCAAAAATATAATCGAAAGTCAAGCGGATTTTTGCATTTTTATCGATTATAATCGATATACTGTCTTAAAATCACTATAATTTCGATTATAATCGACAACTTATCAAATCGTTTGCTTATAAATTTCTTGTAAAAAATGAAGCCGCTTTTGCTCGTCACATTCATAATTTTGGGCAAAAACGAGCCAAAATCGCGAAAATGGGCAAAAATATGCAATAAAATGTTCGATTGAGTTGCAAAATTTTGCAAAAGGTATTGACAAATGCATATAATTGTAGTATAATCATCACAATAACATTTTACCGCGTTAAAAAGGAGAAATATTATGAGCAGAGTATATAACTTTTCCGCAGGTCCTTCCATGCTTCCTCTTGACGTGCTTAAGCGCGCCGCCGCTGAAATGATCGAATACGGCACAAGCGGTATGTCTGTTGCCGAAATGTCGCACCGCTCGAAGGACTTCGAGCCCATCATAGAAAAGGCAGAGGCTGATCTCCGCAAGCTTATGAACATTCCCGATGACTATGCCGTTCTCTTCCTTCAGGGCGGAGCTTCGACTCAGTTTGCCGCAGTGCCCCTCAATCTTCTCCCCGAGGGCGGAACCGCTGACTATATCGTTTCGGGTCAGTTCTCCGGCAAGGCTTATGAAGAAGCTAAGAAGTACGGCGACGTTCGCCTTGTTGCCACCTCCAAGCCCGACGGATTCTCCTATATCCCCGAGGTAAAGCGCGAGGATATCAATCCCGATGCCGCTTACGTTCATATTTGTTATAACAACACCATTTTCGGTACTAAATATAACTACATCCCCGACACGGGCGACGTTCCCCTCGTTGCCGATATGTCCTCCTGCATCATCTCCGAGCCCGTTGACGTAACTAAATTTGCCGTTATCTACGCGGGCGCGCAGAAGAATATGGCTCCCGCGGGTATGACTCTCGTCATCGTTCGCAAGGATCTGCTCGGCAAGGCTCGTCCCGAGTGCCCCTCGATGCTCGATTGGAATATAATGGCTGAGAACGGCTCGATGTATAACACTCCCCCTTGCTACACCATCTATATGGCGGGACTCGTTTACGAGTGGATCGAATCTCTCGGCGGTCTTGAGGTTATGAAGGAGATGAACGCGAAAAAGGCGGCTCTGCTTTACGATTACCTCGATTCGCAGGACTACTACATCGCTCCTGTAAGAAAGGATTGCCGTTCGATGATGAACGTTACCTTCGTCACCGGCAACGCCGACCTTGATAAGAAGTTCGCATCCGAAGCTGAAAAGGCGGGACTCAAGAACATCAAGGGCCACCGCGTAGTCGGCGGTATGAGAGCCTCCATCTACAACGCAATGCCCTACGAGGGTGTCGAAGCACTCGTCGCGTTTATGAAGGACTTTGCAAAGAACAACCCCAAGTAAGAGGAAAGAGCTATGAAGAATATCAAGTTAATGAATAAGATCGCCGCTTGCGGTACCGATATTTTTGACCGTGCGGTATATAACGTTGCTGACGACTGTGTGGCGCCCGAGGCTATAATGGTGCGCTCCGCCGCGCTTCACGATATGGAATTCAACCCCGAGCTGCTTGCCATCGCGCGTTGCGGCGCGGGTGTCAACAATATCCCGATCGACCGCTGTACCGAGGCGGGTATCGTGGTCTTCAATACCCCCGGCGCGAATGCAAACGGCGTTAAGGAGCTCGTTATCTGCGCGCTGATGCTTGCTTCGCGTGACGTTATCGGCGGCGCAAACTGGGCGGAGACTCTGACCTCGGACGTTGCAAAGACCGTCGAGAAGGGCAAATCCGCATTCGCGGGCTGTGAGCTTCGCGGAAAGACCCTCGGCGTTATCGGTCTCGGCGCGATCGGAGCAATGGTCGCAAACGCCGCGATCGACCTCGGTATGAAGGTTATCGGATACGACCCCTACCTGACCGTTGACGGCGCGTGGAGAATTTCCCGTGCGGTAGGCCACGCGGTCACAACCGACGAAATTTTTGAAAAGAGCGATTATATCACCCTCCACGTTCCCGCTGTTGAGGCAACGAAGGGTATGATCCGCAAGGAAAATATCGACAAGATGAAGCAGGGCGTCAAGATCATCAACCTTGCGCGCGCTGACCTTGCGATCGCGGCTGATATAAAGGATGCAATCGCAGAGGGTAAGATCTCGGCGTACGTCACCGACTTCCCGACCGAGGAAACTCTCGGAGTCAAGGGAATCGTGAATATCCCCCACCTCGGCGCATCCACGGGCGAAAGCGAGGATAACTGCGCGATCATGGCGGCAAATCAGCTCGTTGAGTTCCTTTCTACGGGTAACATCCGCAATTCCGTAAACTTCCCCGCGATCGATCTTCCTCCCCACGACGGCAGAAACGTTCTCGTTCTCCACGCAAACGTTCCTGCTACGATCGCAAAGATCACCACAGCAGTTGCGGAAAAGGGCGTCAACATCGAGCATCTTTCGAACAAGTCGCGCGGAAACAATGCCTGCACGCTTCTCGCGCTCGCCGTCGGAACCACCGACGCAGAGATCGCCGAAATGAAGAAGGCGATCGAGGCAAACGACGATATCTGGAGAGTAGTCGTAATTTAAGTGCAGAGTTAAGAGTGCAGAGTGCAGAGTGAAGGAAGATTTCCTCGCTTCGCTCGGAAATCGTTTGATCTATAGTTTGATTTGGCGTTAATGAGCCGTTGTATTTACGGATAATTTAATGTCTGGAATAAAAATCTCGGATATCAGAAGCAAAGCTTCAAAATATCCGAGATTTTTATTTTATTCTCTATATTTCAGCACAGCAGTAAATTGTATCAGCACTGCACAAAATTAAATCACCTAAGATTTTCAAGCTCCGCTTGAAAATCTTACCTTCAACTCTGCACTCTGCACTCTTAACTCTGCACTTGATCATTCCTCTTCCTCATCCACGTCGATATAAATGACCTTCACCTGCGCGGTTCCGCGTTTGGTGATTGTGAGGGAGTGAGTGCGGGAGACGGTATAGCTTTTTCCGTCTGCGGTTACGTGCGCGGAGAGGGAGTATCCGACGGAAGCCACTCTGCCGCTTTTATCAAAGCTGATCGTGAGCTTCGCCACGTCGCAGGAGGTCACGCTCAGGGTACTTGCGCTTATGCCCGCGGCAAGCAGGATCTCGCGCGCGAGTGCGGTCTTGCCCTCGGTGCCGAGGGTGACGACGAGACTGCCGTCAGCCGCGGTTTCGATCCGTCCGAAGACGGAGAACGGAAGCATCGCGCTCCGGAGCGGCTCGGTCAGCGTTTTTTCGAGATTTCGCGCGTTGAGCGTGGAGTCAACGAATATGCTGCCGCTGTTTATTTGCGAGAATCCTCTGCGATGGTTGAAATGAGTCAGAACCCGAGTGGTTCCCGAAGTGCCTTTCGTAAAGGATCGCTCAATGCTCGCGCCGATCTTTTTGGCGTAGGCGTAGTCGATTTTTTCCGAAAAGCGATGATTAACAGCATCCGAAATCGTCATTTCATCCGTTTCGGAAAGCTCGAATGCTTGATACTTACCGAAAAAGCTTGAAAGATCGGCGAGCGCGGATTCGTAAAGCGCGAGCGAATTTGCATCCGAAACAAGAACGTACGATGTCATCGCGGGGAGCGCGAGATAGTTTTCTTCATTGATGCCCGTTTGCTCGGTTCGCGATTTCAGGGTGAAGGAGAGAACCTCTTTGCCGTCAAAGTGCAGGCTTGCGGCAAGCGTCAGCTCCTTTTCCTTCATATTTACCGCCGAGTCGGTCAAGAAAACAAATTCCGACTGCGTGACCTCAACCTCGTATCCCTCGGGGAGGGCGAGCATTTTTACGATCTCGGCTTTGCCCTCTTCGGTGAGGGTGTCAAATTTCAGCTTTAATGCGCCGTCCAGCGGCTCAACGACACCGCCTCCGAAGGCGTTTATCGAAAAATAATTGCCCGCAAGCTCGGAAAACGACGAGATATCGTAGCCGCCGAAGCGGTAATTTCCGAATTTGCCGCCGTAGCAAAGGAAGCCGTCGATGAGGAAATATTCCTCGTTGCCGCTGTCGGTGGTGCGCTTGAAGGATGCATTTCCCTTATTCATCAGCAACTCGGAGGATATCTCGGAGCGCGTGAGGCTGCCGTCCTTGACGATATCGGTCACAGTTACCGATCTGCGCGTATAAGAATTATAAGCCTCAGATAGCTTTTCGGAGATCTCAATGATATGGTGTGCGGGAAGAAGCTGCATTACGTCAATCAGCTGCGTTTCTTCGGGCTCGGTCTCCGAAACCGTCGTTTCTTCGGTTTCTTCAGCTGTGGTTTCGGGCAATGAAGTGGTTTCGGTCACAGGCGCGGTGGTTTCGGGCTCGGAATATTCTGTGACCGATGCGCTGATGACCTCGCCTTCTTGGGGCGGTGTCTCGACCGCGCATGCGGACAAAAGCAATGAGCACGCGAGGACGAGCGGGATCAGGCGCTTCATTCGGTATCCCCACAGCCCGCGTTGCGGAGGATTTTCAGCATTTCAGAATCGGGCGAGAAGCGGATATATGCGCGCGTCTCGCGCTCGGATACCTCGAATATCCAATGATCCTTGATAAAAATGCTCGGACGGTGATCGTAAACGGGTGCTCCTTCGGGCTTGAAGCCGTCCGATTTGATAAGTCTGCCGCCATCGAGCGAAACGCGCGAGAGGATTCGGCTCGTTTTGCCCTTGTTCTCACGAACAACGAGATCGGGCACTCTACCGTCCTCCGACGATTCGATCGAATACGTGAACGATATCATACAGCGCGACCAGAAGAGTATCGAGCAGAGTATCAGCGCGAAGGCGGAAACGTGAAATATGCTTGCTAAGGACGAAACTATCTCCGCAACGATTGCAAGAAGAAGTCCCGCGCCCGCAAGCGAATATATCAGCGCGCGGCTGATCTTATCACCGCGCTCGGGTGTGTAGGAATAAATTATCATATTATTTACCGATCGAGAGGGCAGAGAAGACCTGCGCCTTGATGTCCTCGGAAACCTCGTCGATTCCGCGCGAGGCGTCGATAACAACGACCTTTTCACCCTGCGCCTTCAGAAATTCGATCGCCTCGAGATAATTGCGGCGAATGCGCGCCTGCTTGTCGTCGCCGTCGTAGATCTCGCGGTCGGCGCGGTTTGCGTCGCGGCGAGCCTTGGTGACCTCGGTGGGAACGTCGAGAAAAACGAAAAGATCGGGCTTCATCGACTCGATGCAAGGCTTGTTCATCGCATAAATATCCGCCATCGAAATGCGCGACGTGGTGTTGTACGCCATATTCGAAAGATAATAGCGGTCGCAGACGATGCTCGTGCCCGCCTCAACGAGAGGGCGCATGAATTCGATATGCTCGAGTCGGTCGGCAACGTGAAGATACGCCATGCTTTCGGTCAAGAATTTAACACCGCCGTAAAGACCCGAGCGAATGATTGCGCCCGCGGCGTTGCGCTCGTTCGGCTCGCGCTCATAAAGGCAAGGTCTGCCCGTCGCCTCGGCAATAGCCGCGCGAAGACGCTCGGTCTGCGTGGTCTTTCCGCAACCGTCACAGCCCTCAAAAACTATAAAATATCCGCGTGTGTTTGTCATGGGATATACCTCTTTACATATTAATACAGTTTATATTATATCATATTGTAGTGGGATTGTCAAGGTGCTGTCTTGCTGTGCGAGATTTAAGACCGGCTTCGGCAAAATTAAAAGGTTAATTCTCTCTCAAATAAAATACAACCCTCAGCTCGAAAGTTTTTGAAGATTCTTAAGGAACTTTTTTCAAAAAGTTCCTTAAGTCGACCGCCGCAGCGGTCGAATTCCCCCCCGCGCCACGGAATGACGGCGCCCCGCCGGCATTTCGGAAGGAGTAAATCCTCCCGCTTGCGGGAGGATTTCGCTCCTTCATCCCTGATGAATTAAATATAACATCCCAACAAACTCAATACGCACAAATAAAATTATCAACCATCTATAATCCCGTAATCCGATCCATAATAAATATATGTTTTTTCTGATTTTATCTCAAAAAAGGTTTGACTTTTGCCCGAAAATGTTATATAATTATTCTGTATAAATATATACTCTTAAAAGGACCAAAACTATGAAAAAATATACCGTTGGAATAGATTTCGGAACGCTTTCGGGCAGAGCTGTGCTCGTTGACGTATTGACGGGCGAGGAGTGCGCGAGCGTCGTGATGGACTACCCGCACGCCGTTATCAGCACCACTCTCCCCGCAAGCGGAGAGGTACTGCCGCTTAACTGGGCGCTCGAGGATCCGCGTGACTATCTCGCAGTTCTCGAATTCCTTTTTCCCGCGCTCTGCCGTGAGGCGGGCATCGAAAAGGAGCAGATCGTCGGCGTTGGTATCGACTTCACCTGCTGTACGATCCTTCCTATTAAAAAGGATGGCACCGCTCTCGTTTGTCTGCCCGAATTTGAGCGTAACAAGCACGCATACGTCAAGCTCTGGAAGCACCACGCCGCGCAGAAATGGGCGGACCGTATGAACGAGGTTGCCGCAGAGCGAGGCGAGACTTTCGTCAACTATTTCGGCGGTAAGATATCGAGCGAATGGCTCTTCCCGAAGCTCTTGCAGACCGCAAAGGAAGCTCCCGAGGTCATCGAGGCGGCGGATTACTACATCGAGGCGGGCGATTGGCTCAATTTCCTGCTCACGGGAGTGCAGAAGCGCGGTTATCTCTACGCTTCCTACAAGGCGGAGTATCTTCCCAGCATCGGATATCCCTCCGACGAATACCTTGCGGCGGTCGATCCCGAGCTTCCCGCGCTTGCGCACCGTCTGCTTGACGCACCCATCGCGCAGATGGGCGAATGCGTCGGTTATGTGACCAAGGAAGCGGCTGAAAGATTCGGTCTTGCCGAGGGCACAGCGGTTGCCGCGTCGATCCCCGATGCCCACGTTGCCGCCCCCGCCGTCGGACTTACCAAGCCCGGCGACATCTACGGCATTTTCGGCACTTCAAATTGCTATTTTACACTTGCTGATGTTTACAGAGATATTGGCGGCATCTGCGGATACGTTCCCGACGGTCTTATGCCGGGTTACTTCGGCGTTGAAGCGGGACTTTGCGCCGTCGGCGACCATTTTGCGTGGGTCGTGGACAATCTTGCAACCGCAGAGGACAAGGCGGAAGCCGAAAAGCTCGGAATTTCGCTCATTCAGCTTCTCGTGCGCCGCGCCGCAAAGAAAAAGCCGGGCGAAACCGGACTTCTCGCCCTCGACTGGTGGAACGGAAACCGAAACATCCTCGTCGACGGCAACCTGACGGGACTTCTGATCGGTATGACGCTCCGCACCAAGACCGAGGACATCCTCCGCGCCCTTATTGAGGCAACCGCGTTTGCGACTAAGGTCATCATCGACCGTATGGAAGAATGCGGAATGAAGATCGACAGCCTCATCGCCGCGGGCGGAATCGCGCGCAAGGATCCCTTCACTATGCAGGTCTACTCCGACGTCCTCGGCATCCCGATCAACGTAATTTCCTCGAAGCAGGCTCCCGCGCTCGGAAGTGCGATCTACGCCGCCGTCGCCGCAGGCGAATACCCCGACGTTTTCGCCGCCTCCGACGCCATGAAGAGCCCGATTTACAGCAGTTACACCCCCAATAAGGATAACGAAGCGGTCTACTCCGCACTCTACCGCGAATACCGCACTCTGCACGATTATTTCGGCAGAGGCGAGAATAATGTTATGAAGCGACTGCTGAAAATCTCGCAAGGCGAGATTTGAGTGCAGAGTTAAGAGTGCAGAATGCAGAGTTGAGGTGAATTTTCTCACTGCGTTCGAAAATTTTCATTTTTAATAATAATACTTTTCGGCTCGCCGAAAAGTTACCATAACTCTGCACTCTGCATTCTGCACTCTGCACTGTTATATTCAGGAGTACAAAAATGTCCACTCTCAAAAAATACCTAACTCGTTACTTCATCACCGCCATGTCCGCTATGGCGCAGGGACTTTTTGCTTCGCTTTTGATCGGAACGATCTTCAAGGCGCTCGGAATGATACCGCATCTTGGCGTGCTTGCCGAGATCGGTGCATTTGCGCAGGCGGTTGCGGGTCCCGCGATGGCGGCGGCTATCGCTTTCGCGCTCAAATGCGATCCTCTCGTCATCTTCTCTGCGGCGGCTGTCGGTTATGCCGCAAACTCGACGGGTGGCGCGGGCGGTCCGCTTGCCGTGTTCTTTATCGCAATTATTGCGGTTGAGCTCGGTCAGCTCGTTTCAAAAAAGACTAAAGTTGATATTATCGTCACGCCTTTCGTGACACTCCTCGTCGGCGGACTTCTCAGCGTATTCGTCGCCCCCTTTATCGGCACTCTCGTCGGATACGTCAGTACCTTCATCGGCTGGGCAGCGACTCAGGCACCCTTCTTCACGGGACTTGCGGTTTCGGTCGTTATGGGAATCGCGCTGACACTTCCGATATCCTCTGCCGCGATCTGCGCGGGACTCGTTCTGACGGGAAGCCTTGCCGCGGCGGGCTCGTCCGAGGGACTTGCTATCGCGGGCGGCGCGGCAGTTGCGGGTTGTTGCGCGCAGATGGTGGGCTTTGCCGTCATTTCATTCCGCGACAACGGCGTCGGCGGTCTGCTCTCGCAGGGCATCGGTACGAGTATGCTTCAGATGCCCAATATTATCAGAAAACCTATCATCTGGCTCCCGCCCATCATCGCCTCGGCGGTGACGGGACCGCTCGCGACTTGCGTTTTCTCTATGAAAATGTACGGCGCGGCGATCAATTCGGGAATGGGTACTTGTGGTCTGCTCGGTCCGATCGGTATCGTTCTCGGTTGGCTCGACCCCGCGAACGGCTATCCGAGCGAGGTTGGAGCACTCGACTGGATCGGTCTTGCGCTCATCTGCTTCATTCTCCCTGCAGTTATCTCCTATATTGTATATATCCCGATGCGCCGTTTCGGTCTGATCAAGGACGGCGATATGAAGCTCGATAAATAAGAAAGGAAAAATATTATGGCTGAAGATTACATCTACGATGATTACGAGGACGAAGGTCCACCCGCCCCGCTTTTCTGGCGGATACTCGGTAAGGTCATCAAATACTCTTTCATAGCTCTCATCGTTTTTATAAACGCATTCCTCCTCTGGCGCGTGCTTTTCTCGACGAACGAGCCGAGCGCGATCAAGACGGTCGCGGGCAATCCCTCCCTCGCCGAGGCTTGGGAGCAGTACGGAGGCGACGGCTTTGCCCGCTATCAGGCGGAGCAGGACAACATCGCCACCGACGAGGACTGGCACGATCAGTTTGAGCTTGCCGAGGGCGAGGTCAAAAAGAACGAATTCGCGCAGTTTTTCCTGACTGACGTCGTTTTCTTCCCCCGCGCGAACCAGACGCAGATCGTTATGCGATATAACAAGAGCCTGCTCCCCCACCTCGCGAAGGACTACGAGCTTGACGAGATCCCCGGCAAGAAGGACGATCTCTTTGACGTCACCCTCGTCGTTTATTACAAGAACGAGGAAGGCGACACGAAGAAGACACGTATCGACGCCAACCTCGCAGAGATGGACACAACCTCGCTCTACACCTTCCGTCAGTATTATTTTGAGTCGATGCCCGAATTTTCGAGTATCACCAAGATGCAGGTGGAAATATACTATAAGGGCGACGTCGATTACAACGCAAAGCCCTATTCGGTAATCGAGATCTACGATAAGCTGCTCGAGCTGCAGAATTATCCCCTCGACAGTAAGGATATCGCCGCTATCGAAGGCGCGAAATAAGGAGTCAATATGCATATTAATATCAATATCGGTACAAGTGAAAAGGATTTCAACACCGAAAAGAAGAAAAAGCTCACACCCGAGCAGAAGACGAAGATCAAAAATGCGGTAAAATCGGGCTATGGAAAGCTCCGTGTAGCTGCGGGCAGACTTTATTCGACCGTCGAGGACAAGATCTTTGACGGCAGATGCTTCCTCTCCGAGCTGAAAGAGGGGATAATGGAAGACGTTGCCGCCGTCCGCGAGCGCGACCCCGCGGCAAGAAGCGATATTGAGGTTATGCTTCTCTATTCGGGCGTTCACGCGATGCTCGCATACCGCGTGGCGCATAAGCTCTACGTTAATGAAAAATTTCTCCCCGCGAGAGCGGTTTCCCAGCTTGCAAGATTCCTGACGGGAATCGAGATCCACCCCGGCGCCGAGATCGGTAAGCGACTGATGATCGACCACGGTTCGGGCGTAGTAATCGGCGAGACCTGCATCATCGGCGACGATTGCACGATCTATCAGGGCGTAACCCTCGGCGGTACGGGTAAGGACACGGGCAAGCGACACCCCACACTCGGCAATAACGTAATGGTCGGCTCGGGCGCAAAGGTCCTCGGACCGTTCAAGATCGGCGACGGCGCGAAGATCGCGGCGGGCGCGGTGGTACTCAAAGAGATCCCCGCGGGCGCGACGGCAGTCGGCATCCCCGCGAAGGTAGTCCGTCGCAAGGGCGAAAAGGTAGAAGAACAGCTTGACCAGATCCACATCCCCGACCCCGTTTCGCAGCAGCTCGGAGAGCTTGAGGCGAAGATAGCTGAACTTAAGAGCGAGATCGAGGAGCTCAAGAAGGGCGAGGAAAGTGCAGAGTGAAGAGTTCAGAGTGCAGAGTTGAGGTAAATTTCTTCGCTACACTCAGAAATTTTCGATTAAATAAAAAACAACAGCAGCGGAAAGTTTTGGTCCACCTTTTTCAAAAGGTGGCAGAGCTCGAGACAGCGTCTCGATTTAATGCGAAGGCTTCAGCCTTCGCCCCCGCGCTTCAAAATCACGAAGCTCCGCTTCGGGATTTTGGACAGAGTCAATACTTCCCGATTGTAGGGAAGTATTGCGCTCTGTCACCCCTTCACTGCATAATATTTTAATAAATAATAGAGTGAAGGAGCGAAAACCACCCCGGTGGGGCGGTTTTACTCCTTCCGGAATGCCGGCGGGGCGCCGTCATTCCGAAGCACAAAAGAGAGTTTCGCCCTCTGCGGAGGGCGACTTAAGGAACTTTTTGAAAAAAGTTCCTTAAGAATCTTCAAAAACTTTTATCAAGGTTATAATAGCAATTATAATAAAATTAATCCGAAAGGAAACAAAAACAATGGCAAAGACACTCACAGAACGCACACTTATCATCGCGCACCGCGGTGCTTCCGCTTACGCGCCCGAAAACACCATGCCCGCTTACGAGCTCGCAGCTAAAATGAAGGCTGACGGTATCGAGACCGACGTTCACTTCACCGCTGACGGCAAGATCGTTACCCTCCATGATGAAAAGATCGACCGTACCTCCAACGGTCAGGGTCTTGTTACCGAGTACACCTACGAGGAACTCCTTAACTTCGACTTCGGCCGCAAGTTCTCCCCCGATTTCAAGGGCACCAAGCTTCCCCTTATGGAAGACCTCTTCAACCTCTGCCGCGAGAACAATATGGTTTGTAACGTAGAGATTAAGTCCGCTGACCCCGCTATGCCCGCGGCTCTCCACGCTCTCGCAGAGAAGACCGGTATGCTCGACCTCGTTATCTACTCCTCCTTCGACCACGCGCAGCTCGAGCGTATGCTTGAGGTTAACCCCAAGGCATTCGTAGCTCCCCTTTACAGCTTCAATATGGTCAAGCCTTGGGACTACACCGAGAATATCGGCGCACTTGCTTCCCACCCCAAGCATAACCAGCTCAAGCTCTACCCGAACTACGTTGAGAAGTGCCACGAGAAGGGCATCCGCGTTCACCCCTGGACCGTTGACGATCCCGAGATCGCAAAGTGGCTCGCCGACGAGGGCTGTGACGCAGTTATCACCAACAAGCCCGACCTTCTCCGCGAAATTTACGGCCTTAACGACTAATTTCCAATGAAAGAAATCATCACCGAGGCGCAGTTCCGCCGAAATATCAAAACGCCCGATGCGGCTTACATATTCTTCGGCGACGAGGATTACCTCAAGGGGAACGCGCTCTCGGTGGCGAAGAGCGAGCTTGTGTCCCCCGAGGCGGAGATGTTTGACTACGTTCGCATCGAGCAGGCGGATTTTTCGCCAGAAAGCGTGTCAGCCGCGCTCGCCGCACCCCCGATGTTCGGGGAATACAAGCTCGTTGTCGCATCCCTCGCCTTCACCGACCTACGTGCCGCCGAGATAAACGCGCTCTGCGAGATCCTCGGCTCGCTCGAGGACGAATCGGGAAACGTGTTCATCATCTCGATTCCCGCGGGCGGTATCAATGTGGGAACGCCGAAAAAGATATCGTCTGAACTCAAAAAGCTCTGCGAATACGCGCAGGGCGTGCGGTTTGATCGCGTCCCTGCGGGCAAGCTTGCGGGATGGTGCGCGCGCCACTTCAAGGAAAACGGAGTGGACGCCGATCCCCGCATCTGCGCCGCGACCGTTGATTTTTGCGGCACCGATATGTTCACCCTCGCCTCCGAGATCGACAAGATCTCGTACCTCGTCCTCGCTCGGGGACGTAAGGCTGTTATGGAAGAGGACATCCGCGAGGCGGCGTGCGCGACCGAGGAATTCGATTCCTTCGCGCTTGCCAATGCCATCCTTGCGCGAAATATCCCGACCGCACTTGCCGTGCTTGACAAGATGAAGGCGGAAAAAGCCGAGCCCGTCCGTATTATGGCGGAGCTCATCCGCGTTATCTGCGATATGAACACGATCCTTGCGTGCCAAACTGCGGGTATGAATCAGAACGACATCGCCGCCGCGACGGGCATCAAGCCCTATCCGCTGGCGAAGTACATCGGAGCGATGAAGAATATCGGCGCCGACGCCCTTACGCGCACGCTCGATCTTTGCACCGCCGCCGACGCCCAGACCAAAGGCTACGGCAAAGGCTACGTTCCGATTGAGCAGCTTATTTGTTCGATATAAAACGGGCTGAGTCATTATCTATAGCGTACTCAGCCCGAAGTAAAAAATTAACAATGTAATAAGAAGCAGAATAAGGATAATTTTCGAATTTTAATAATAAGTTTGTACGCTTTTCCATTCTGCAGTACAGACTTCGGTCTCCTCATCCGTCAGCCTTCGGCTGCCACCTTCCCCGCTGGGGAAGGCTTTTTTAGCAAGTGCGAACATTAATTGCAGCGATAGAGTTGTACGAAAACTCTTGTAAAATGCTCGTAAAATATTCTGGCTTGAAACTTACTCTAAAAACTGTAACACAAATGTTTTATGTTTTCACCATCAGTTTTCTATTGTTAAACCGGGGGACGATGTTTAGAAATACCAAGCGAGACTATAAATAAGCCTTCCCCAGCGGGGAAGGTGGCAGCCGAAGGCTGACGGATGAGGAGACCGAAGTCTGTACTGCAGCGAGGACAAGCGTATATGTTTTTTAATTTAAACTTGAATTTTCGCCGAGGCGAAAATCTTCCTTATATTTTACCTATCATAGGTTTTACTTAATATTCGAGGCTGGGTACACTAAAATAAGCGACTCAGCCTCTTTTTATATTTACTTCAATTCGTCAAGGAAATACGCTCTGGTATTTGCGTACTTACCGTTCTTATCCTTAACGGTAATGCGGAAATATTGATCGGTGGGCAGTATTTCGAATGACGCTTCGGTGACGAATTCGTCGTTTTTGACCTCGTTTGTACGGGCGCGGCGGCGACCTGCGGTGTAATAGTGGACTGCGTCGGCTTCGGAGCATTTGATATAGACCTTGCCGTCTTCGTAGTAAAGCTCGTGGATCTCGGGACCCGACGACGCGTAGCATTCGCCGCGCTCGATCGCACCGAGAATGTTTTCGTGAGTCAGCGATTCAGCCTTGACCATCGTCCACGCCTTGAAGAAATGGATGGTGCTGTGGTTATCGTCACCGCCGACGCAGGCGATTCGCATTCCCGTGCGGAGCATCTGGTCGTAGACGTAGGGGGTGTAGTCCATATCCGAGCCGCGGTTCGATGCGCCGTTATTTATCTCAAGCATATTGAGATTTTCGAGCTTTGAGTAGGTCTCGTAGGTGTTGAGCGACCAGTTGGGGTGGTTGTAGCAGACGAGGAAGCCGTTGTCGCGGGCGGTCTTGATGATCTCATTGATACACTCGATCGACCAGACCTTTTCGTAGTCGGGAGTGCCGACGTATTCGGGCTCACCGAGAAGATCCTTTTGCTTCTGCCCGATGAACTTCGGATTGAAGCAAATATGCTTTTTATTGTGCGGATCCTTCGAGTAGAGATTGAGGTGCATCTGCTCGACGTCGCCGAAGAAGGTGGGCTTGCCCTCATAGAAGGAGTGCGCGGGCTTCGCGTAGTTTCCGATAGCGTATTCGTATGAGGTCAGTGCGAGAAAATCTTCGTCGTTGAGATGGGTGAAGTCAAAGAGTGCTTCGTGCTCGGTGTACGCGATCGCGTGGTAGCCGTGCTTTTTGTATAATTCCTTCAGCTCCTCGGGCGTCTGTTGACCGTCCGAGCAGGTCGAATGGCTGTGCATATTTACTTTATAGAAATTGCCGCTCTCGGGCAAAAGATACTGTTTCATAGTTGAACCTCCGCTTGGGATTTTTTATAATTCTACCACTCCGAGCGGCAAAAGTCAAGTATTCTCACGGAAAAACATGAATGAAGAGCAAAAAACACCGTCCGATGCTTCGTCAAAGGCACATCGGACGGTGTTTTTATTGTTTTAGAGCGAGGTCTTGGAGACCAGATGCTTTGCTCTCTTGACCATGAACTCGACCGCGGTGGGGAAGAATTCATTGTCGAAGCCCTTGAGGAAGGCGTCAGCCTCGTAGGTGAATTCGCCGTCGTACTTGATATCCTCGAACGCCTTCATAATGTTATCCCAGTTCATCATACCGAGTCCGGGGATGGTGTGGCGGTCGCCCTGATAATCGTTGTCGTGGAGGTGAACCGACTTGAGTCTGTCGTGGCCGAGAATGCGGATGGTGTCCTCTGCCTCCTCGCCGACGAGCGAGCAATGTCCGACGTCGAGACAAGCAACTACCCACTCGCTGTCGATAGCGTCGATGAGCGCGGCGTGATCCTTCGCGAATCCCGCAACGTCGGTGCAGATGCACTTTCTCTTTACTTCCTTCTGCCACATATTCTCAAGCGCGATCTTTACGCCGAGATTGCGTGCAAGCGGGATGAGCGACTTGTAATACTGAATGTTGAGCTCGTTGATCTCATCCTCGTGGCCGAGATAGGGCATCCAATGGAGGGGATGAACAACGGCGATCTTAACGCCCATCATCGCGCTGATCTCGAGCGACTGCTCAACGCGGGGCTTTGCGATATTTTCGCGGATATTTTCGTCCGCCCAAGCAAAGGAGAAGGGCGCGTGCGACTGGTTGAAGATGATGCCGTTGGCATCGCAAAAAGCGCGGCGCTCCTCGACGAGCTTTCTCCAATCGCCTGCAATATAGGGGCTGTCGTCGCGGATCATCTCGAAGAGCGAGAGATCGAGGCAATCGTAGCCCGCGTTTTTAAGGGTAAGAACTCCCTGTTCGAATCCGAGTCTGCCAACTGCGTGGCCTGTCTGTGTTGAAATAAGCATAATATTTATTCCTTTCTGCGTTAATTTTTCGTAAAGATCGCTTTCAGTTCAAGCGGTTTTGATATTTTTATACTTCCGGTATTATCGAGTATTCCGTCAGCGGTCTGCCACGAGGAGAACGTGTAGCCCTCATTCGGGATGACCTCGACTATAATATTGCCCTCGCCATCGCCCGAGAGCTCGATCCTGCCGCCCTCTGCGGCGATGATCTTATGTGTGTTTTTTGTTGTGAATATGAGTCTTGTTTCCGTGCCGTTCGGTTGTCTGATCGAAATGTATTTTGAGATCAGCTCCGATCGGACCGTATAAGTCTCTGCCCTCTCCCCTTCGAAGCACATCTGAGTAACGAGTCCCTTTACACCGTCCGAGGAGTTTTTGAACGTACATTCGCCAAGATCGATATTGTTATTTTCAAACTTGTAGCCGAAAACACGGTAAAGCTTGAAGATATAGTCGGAAAACGTCGGCTGTCCGCCGTAGGTGACGCTGTTGTTGCAAAAGCTGATGTTGCCGAAATAGTTTGTCGACTTGAAATAACCCGTTATGCGGTAAGGCTGGGAATTATAGGTCTTCTGACGGAGAACGCCTTTTTCATAGTTAACACCGGGATTGATTCCCGTTCCGTTTGCGATAATGATCCTTTTGTCCGAGCCCTTTTCAACGATAAATTCGTTATTCGAAATATTTACGTTATGCGTGCCCGAAAGCTCGTAGGAAAAGCCGTAAGTGATCTGTTGGCCGTCGACGATGTTTTTATACGTCAGAGTGCTTGTTTTGGGGTAGAAGATGATAAAGGCGGGATCGCGATCCTCGCAGTCCTTTTGCGAATCGGCGGATGAAATGAATTTGTTTCCGCTGATCTCGACGTTTGTGATGTTTGCAAATCTGATCGCCGCGTAGGTGGGACGGTCAAAGACGTTGTTCGCGATCTTAAGGTTATCGGCAACAGCCTCGTGAGCCGTTCCGTGGTGTCCGATAGCGATATGATGACCGGGAAGCTCGTCCGAAGGACCGAAATAGCAGGAGTCGATAGTGATATTCTTGCATCCGAAGATTTCACCCTCTGCAAATCGGACAGGGGCATTCTCGTGATCGCTGTTATGCGCACCGGGATAAGACTGCTCGATCTGAATCGTTTCGCGCGTGAACGTACCGCCCCACTCAAATCCCGCAAAGATACAGTTGCGGATAGTGACGCCATCGCATCCCGTTATCTGCATCACATGAGAATTTTTAATATCCTTGAACACCGTATTCTCGATCGTAACGCCTCGGCTCAAGCCCAGCAGGATTGATGACGTCCCCGAGCGGTCGTTATCTATAACGCCGCCGCTGATGGTGAAGTTTGAGGAGCCGTTTCTGCCGAAATCCTTCAAATTCGTATTGAGAATACGCGGTCGGATGAGAACGGTGACCTCGCCCTTTTTGACCTTTTTTGCAAGCTCGGCGGTGTAGCCCTCGCGGGCATCGGTGAATCCCGAATACATCCTCAGCGTTACGCCGTCGCGCATGCTGATAACCTTGATATTATAAAATCCGGGGTAGATGAAGATCTCGCCGCCGCCCTGTCGCCAGACCTTGTCGATGAGCACCTGAAGCCTCTGGCTTAGGTCGGGCAGATTGCTCGGATTTTTGCCGGGGGTCACGCCGTACCGCGCGGCATTGATAAACTCCTCCTCGCAGGGCTTTGTCTCGAAGCTGATCGAGCAATCGTCATCGTCCGCGACGCTGACCTTGACGGTCGCCTTGTGCTCAAAGCAATCGAGAACGTAAACCTCGGTCTCGCCGGGGTTATAGGAGGTCAGGATCACGTTGCCCGTGACGCTGTCAAGCTCTGCTGTGACGACGGATTCGTCAAGCGTACGAACCGAGTGCACCGGAAAGCCCCATTCGGGATTGGGAACGACAGCGGTGGCTTTCGGCTCTGTACCGAGTACCCTTTCGGTCTCGGGCGCGGCGGTAACCGCTTCGCCCGAGGTAACTTCTGCGCCACTCTCTCCGCACCCGAAAAGAAGCGCGGCGAGGAGAACAAACATAAAAAATAATACTAACCTTTTCATAATTTTACAGTACCGCAGACCGCTCGCTCTTATGGCGTGAGCCGGGATCGGTCTGCGCTGTTATACGGTTTATTTTTTCTTGAAATTAGCCGTGAACGTGGTCGCTTCCGCGATCTTTACGTTGCCGGTTCCCGTGAGTGCACCTTTTCCGGTGACCCAACCGTCAAATTCGTAGCCATCAAGGGGGATGACCTTGACGATCACGTTGCCCTTGGCGTCATTTTCAAGCTCGATCCGTCCGCCCTCGCTCGCAACGAAGCTGTGGGACTGATTCGTTGAAAAGACCAGCTTTGCCGTACTGCCGTCGGCGTGCGTGATCTGAATATACTTACTGCACGCACGGGAGGTGAAGTTGATCGTTTCTGCCTTGGCACCGTTTATAACGCCGTGTGTGGAAAGTCCGACAACGCCCTCGTCCTTCAGGCTGAAGTTGCAGGAATTGAGATTCACCTCGTTGTTCTCAAATTTCAAGCCGTAAACGCCCTGGAATTTGAAAATGCTGTCCTTGACACCGGGCTGACCGTTACAGGTGACCTTATTGTCGGTGAAGCTGATGTTTCCGATGTAGTTCGTAGCCTTGAGATAGCCCGTGAGCATATATGGCTTGCTGTTGTAGGTATCCTGACGGAGAACGTTCTCTCTGAAGATGATACCGGGGGTGACGCTCGTGCCCGTTACGATGATAACTCTCTTGTCCGAGCCTTTTTCAATGCTGAATTCGTTATTCGAAATATTCACGTTATGCGTTCCCGCCTGCTCAAAGGCGTACGCCTTGGTGATCTTTCTGCCGTCGACGACGTTATTATAGGTCACGTCGGAGGTGTTCGGATAAAGAATTATAAACGCGGGGTTCGCTTCGGTGCAGAATTTATTGGAATCCTTGGTCGCAATAAAGGTGTTGCCCGTAATCTCGACGTTCGTGATGCTCGCGAAGCGGATCGCGGCGTAGGTCGGACGGTCAAAGACGTTGTTGGTGATCTTGAAATTGTCCGCGACAGCCTCGTGTGCCGTTCCGTGGTGACCGATCGCGATGTGCGCGCCGGGCAGCTCGTCGGAGGGGCCGAAATAGCAGGAGTCGATGGTAATGTTTTTACATCCGTAGAGCTCGCCGTAATCAAAGCGTACGGGAGCGTTCGCGTGGTCGCCGCTGTGCGCGCCGGGATGCGACTGCTCGATCTGAATGGTCTCGCGAGTAAAGGTATCGCCCCACTCAAAGCCCGCGAAGATGCAATTGCGGATGGTGACGTCCTCACAGCCCGTCACCTGAATGACGTGGTTGTTCTTGATATCCTTGAAGATCATATTTTCGATCGTGATACCTCGGCTCAGACCGAAAAGGAGAGTCGACTGAGTCGAATGATTATTATCGATAACGCCTCCGCTGATCGTGAAGTTAGAGGAACCGTTTCTGCCGAACTCCTTCATTTTCGTGTTGAGAATACGCGCAAGGATCAAAACGGTGACCTCGCCCTTTTTGACCTTCTCTGCAAGCTCATCGGTGAAGCCTTCGCTTGCATCTGTGAAGCCCGAATACATCTTCAGAGTTACGCCCTCGCGCATAGTGATGACCTTGATATTGTAAAATCCGGGATAAATGAAGATGGTTCCACCGCCCTTTTTCGACGTGCTGTCAATAAGGGACTGAAGCTTTGAGGACTGGTCGGGCAGATTTGTCGTGGACTTGCTTCCCGTAATGCCGTATTTGGCGGCGCTGATGAATTCTTCCTCGCAAGGAAAGGCTTCATACGAAATATTACCGTCTTCCGAAACCTTTGCCTTGATAGACGCCTTGTGACCGAAGCAGTCGAGAACCGCTATTTCGGTCTCGCCGACGTGGAGCGAGGTCAGGGTAACGTTGTAAGAGCCCTTAATAAGCTCCGCCGAGAGAATATTGGGGTTTGCGATCTCGAGAGAATGCGCGGGAAAGCCCCAGCTGGGGTTTTCAACCGTCACGGTTGTGGACTCAACGGGAATGAGTGCCGTCGTTTCGGGCGTGGGCGCGGTGGTATCGGCTACTGTTGTTTCTGCGGGTTCACCGTCGCCGCCGCAGGATACCGCAATCAGTGCGGTGAGGAGCAAAATAATTATAATACTAAACTTTTTCATCATGATTTTACAAATTTGGCAGCTTCTAATGCCGCGGTGTAGAACTCATCGAGGCTCATTTCGGGGATTCTCTTGACCTCGAGCGAGATAATTCCCTCGTAACCCTCAAGGTTCTTGCGAACGTAATCCCAATCAACGCCCGTGCCGCGGCCGGGGAGAAGGTGCTCGTCGGCGTTGTAGATTCCGCTGTTATCGTGCAGATGGAGCGCGGCGAGCTTGTGGCGGTATTTCGGGAGCGCAAGCTTGGTCTGCGAGAAGCAGGACTCGTGACCGCTGTCGTAGCAGAATTTCAGACGGGGGCAGTCAAGATGCGCGTAAATGTAGTCGATAAAGTGGAAAAATCTCTGGTTTTCAAGGCAGATATCAACGTTTGCGCTATCTGCAACCTCAATAAGCTTTGCAACTCTGTCCATACCGAGCTGGGAGATGGGCGGATATTCGTTGCCCGCGGAAACGTGCCATACAGCGCGGGGAATACCAAATTTTCCGCACTCGATGAGGTTATCGCGGAGCATCTCAAAAGCGCCCTGACCGTCAAGAGTATCGAGCCAGAGGTGGTTGATCTTGTTCCAGGGGGAATGGCAGTTGTCGATGTCAAGTCCGACGCGGCGGATGATCTCGACCTGCTTTTCGTTGTCAAAAGTACCGCTGAGGCTGATGAGAACCGCGTCAAAGCCCGCTCTCTTGATCGCCTCAAACGTAGCCGTAGGGTCAGCGTTCTGCTTGCCCGTATGGATACCGTATTTTATCATTGTGTAGTCTTCCTTTTTATGCTGTTATAGTCGGCTTTGCCGAATGATAATCTCGCTTCGCGAGAGTGATAATTTCCGCTACGCGGAAAATGAAGGTAAATTTTCTCGCCTTCGTCTCAAAAATATTTTAATTATTATTAAATTACGGGAATTAAATAATATTTTTAGTCTTTTTATACTGCGAGCTTGTAGGGGAGGGCGCCGTCCCCTACAAGCTTTGGGTGAAGATTTAATTGAAATATAAAAACAGAGCAACGCCAAAAAGACGTTGCTCCGCAAACGAAATTAAAGGGTATTGGAAGAGCCGAGAACGTTGACGATCTTGTGCTTGACCATCTTCTTGACTTCCTCGCGAGCGACCTTGAGGTAATCTCTGGGGTCGAATGCCGAGGGAGTATTTGTAAGAACGCGGCGGATGCCTGCGGTCATAGCGAGACGGATGTCGGAGTCGATGTTGATCTTACAAACAGCCATCTGAGCTGCGCGGCGAAGCTGCTCCTCGGGAATGCCTACTGCATCGGGGAGCTGACCGCCGAGGGAGTTGATCTCTGCAACGTATTCCTGGGGAACGGAGGATGCGCCGTGGAGAACGATGGGGAACTCGGGAAGACGCTTGCCGATCTCTTCAAGAATGTCAAAACGGAGAGGAGGAGGAACAAGGATGCCCTTCTCATTTCTGGTGCACTGTGCGGGAGTGAACTTATATGCGCCGTGGGAGGTACCGATAGAGATAGCGAGGGAGTCAACGCCGGTGCGGGTTACGAAATCCTCAACCTCTTCGGGACGGGTGTAGGAGGAGTGCTCAGCTACAACGTCATCCTCAACGCCTGCGAGAACGCCGAGCTCACCCTCAACAACGCATCCGCGTGCATGAGCGTACTCAACGACCTTCTTGGTGAGAGCGATATTGTCTTCGTAGTCGAAATGAGAACCGTCGATCATAACGGAGGTGAAACCGCCGTCGATGCAGGACTTACAGATCTCAAAATCTGCGCCGTGGTCAAGGTGAAGAGCGAAATCAACGCCGCTGTCCTCAACTGCTGCGCGAGCGAGGCCCATGAGGTATGCGTGCTTAGCATACTTACGAGCGCCTGCGGATACCTGAAGAACTACGGGGGACTTTTCCTCTGCAGCTGCCTCGGTGATCGCCTGGATAATTTCCATGTTGTTAATGTTGAAAGCGCCGATAGCGTAGCCGCCGGCATATGCCTTCTTGAACATTTCCTTGGTTGTTACAAGTGCCATTTTTTGTCTCCTTGTGAGTAAAATTATTTCCACTCTATATTGTACACTTTTTTTGTTAATAAATCAAGACTTTCGAGGAATATTGTTGGATTATTTCAGAAAAAAATAGTAAATTATAAAAAAGCATTGACAAAAATAAAAAACGGTGTATAATAATAACATAGGAGCACCAATACGGTTGCTTCCTTACCAGATTATCAAAAAGATAACCGCAGTGTTGGTAGCAGGGCGGTTATCTTTTTTATTAATATCACTCCGAGATGGCCTCGGTTATCATCTTCACAGCGAGAGAAAAGCCTTTCGCGAAGGCATCCTCATTTTTTATCAGCGTATACTCAGAAAAGTAATCTTGGAGATTGCACAATATCTTTTTTCCATCGTCGTCGAGCTTATTCCAAAGGATGGTGTAGTATTTATCAATATTGTTTGAAAGGAGACGGGCTTTTTCATCGTTTTCGTTTTTTTCACTCTTGGGCTTGATCTCACCGCGATAAAGTTCTGACAAAGTTGGTTTCATTTTTTCTTCCTCCAAAACAAAAAGTGCGCAGCCGAAGCCACGCACCGAAAAACGCAAACTCCGATTGCTGCTACACAAACTGAAGTTAGAAACAAGGTATTTCACCGTCCTAAACCCATGGAACTTGCGCTTTTGCTAAAGTTCAGTTAGGTTTAGGATGCGGAAAAAAGGGTATATTTATCCTATGAAAAAAATACCTTGCCATAATATTATTCAGTTTGTGTAGCAAATATATTATAGCATATTTTTGACTCTTTGTAAACAGGTAAATGAAATTTTAACGTAGTTTAAAACACTGCACAAAATGTTTCGCGCTATCTTACTTCCCCTTCCGGTTGACGGGTAGCGAAGCAGCGATGCGGGTCTGAGTCGCAACGAGACCTTCATCGTCCCAAAAATCATAATAAAAAAAGGATATGTAAGCACAAACTAAGTAATGTGCTAACATATCCTTTTGTCTTAAAACAGTGCGTGGGACGTAGATGGCGACGTCACCGAGTTTGATGAATAATGAATAATTATCGTTAATTTCCGCAAGCGGAAATTTTCCTATTAAAAATCACGTTCGCGAAG
>JAZRGT010000076.1:0-1755 GCA_045644325.1 Eubacteriales bacterium
GCCGATTGAAAACACGGGTTCTTCGGGAGAGCGTTTTCTATGCGCCGAGTATGAGTGTGGAAATACTATTCTGACGATTGGCGCTGAGGACGAAAACAATGCTTATGAAACTGTCCGCTATGAGAACGGTATGGGATACAATATAGTTCAGCCGACAGAAAAAGTTGTGTTTGGAATTGCTTGGACAACCGACCACGAAGATGGTGATGTTCGCACGTGGCTTGCGGCTGATCCGTGGTAGGAGGATTATTGATGAAAAAAGTGCGTAGTTTTTTGAAAAACTTTATATTCGTTGAACTCGGTGCTTTCGTTGGTAAATTTTTCGCAGAATATTTACACTACAAGCGCTATCCGGCTTTCTATGCAGCAATGTCAGCACCTTGGTATACACGGCTTATTTTCAGCGCAGTTATGACGTCTATTATTGTAGGGATTACATTAGTTGTTTATCTGATTCTTGGTCATTGCATAAAAAAGAAAGATAGCGATGCCGAGAGCGTTACTTTCGAGGAAGAAGAATGATTACATATAATGAATTCAAAAAAATGAACATTGACTTAGCACCGCTTGGCTTCCAACAAAACGGTGACTTTGTGCTATATTACTGCACACCAAAGAATGCGAACATACTCGCTTCCGCAGGTGTTGACGGTATCCATTACTGTACGATCAGAGGATTTGGCGAACTCATATTTGCCGTAAATCCTATGAACTTCGGAGATTGTGTGCATCCTATCGCTCGCACATTTGAAGATCTCCTTCGCCTGCTTCTCTCTTGTGTGGATATGGCAGCATTGGAGCAATGCTACGCTTGGGACGAAGAACAGTACAAGGCGTTTCTTATTGACTGTCCTGCCACAAAAGAACAGCAGGAAGTATTAGATATTATTCGCAATGAATTAGGACTTGCTCCCATTGAAAGCGCCTTTTCCTATGTAAAAGAATTGCAAGCAGAATTTGATTATTCTGAAATCCCTTATACTGAGGACTATTATGATCCTGAGATGAATGCTGCAGCACCGGAACAACCTACCGAATGGAAGGTTTTCTATGACGGTGGATATTGGACGAAGAACGGCAAAGGTCGTGCCGGTAAAGAAATCTCTCTTAATAGCTCGTTTGCTTGGGGAGAAGAAATTTGGCACATCCCCGCAATCTATTCCTGCTCAAAAGGCTTAGTTGTAGATTTTTGCGTTGAGATTAACCCTGAACGAATGAAGGCGTTTCTTGATAAGTGGATGCCCGTCTGTGAGGGCGACTCCATACTTCCCCGTGAAACACAAGAGGAACTTGACAAGGCTAACCCCTTATCAATAGATTTCAGACCGCACATTTTTGTAAACGGTAAGGTTCTTCAAGCAAAACACGGTTGCGGTATCAATTGGATTCCGAAAAGTTGTATTCCCGATGGCACTGAGAATCCAAGAGAAGCAAAAGGGCTTATTAAGCACTATGGCTTGGATGAAACACGGGCGTGGTCGTTCCATCGTTGGTCTTGTCCTTGGGCAACGCTTAAAAAGCCTGAGATCAAGTCTTTTAAGTTAAGGTTGGAACGCCGTCTTGAAACCATTAACGGTATTCGCTTTAAGAATCCAACGGTTGGTGACGTGATTACATTCACTCACCCGATTACTAATACGGAACATAAACTGACCGTTATGGAATACGAAAAACAAGAACACACTTCAAAGGCATTTGCTCGCGAGGAATATGAGTTCCCAACTCATCATACGGCAATGACCTATACAATAGACC
>JAZRGT010000077.1:0-113099 GCA_045644325.1 Eubacteriales bacterium
GTTGGCTAGAGCGCTCGGTTCATACCCGAATGGTCGTTGGTTCAAGTCCGACTTCCGCTACCAGGCCCGTTGGTCAAGCGGCTAAGACACCGCCCTTTCACGGCGGTAACACGAGTTCGATTCTCGTACGGGTCACCAAAAACAAAAGCACGATGCAACGCATCGTGCTTTTGTTTTTGGTAAGTTGTTTCGCAGAAGAGAAATCTGCAAATTGAAAATATCTTTAGTCAAACGAAAAGTTATATTACAAACACATACTCAGACAGAACACTTGAATTTCAAACAATTTGCATTTGACTCGCGCCGACAGAAGTACCAACGGTTTTATAGCCCTACAGTATATAAAACCATCTTTTTAAGATTCACCTCCCTACTGCGAGTCAAATATTTCGATCTCTCGTACGGGTCACCAATAAGAAAAGCACCTCGCGTGTGAATAGGTCCGTTAAAAACGGACCTATTCACACGCACGGTGTTTTTGTTTTATTCAATCCGCAATTCACTCGTCAGCGCGAATTGCATTGCCTTCGGCGTGATTACTATTATCAAAAATATATTTTAAATTCAAAACACCTTTATCCTCCGATATACCTAACTTCTCCCATTTGTATATCAATACGGGCAACGGTTCCCAAATTTCCCGAATTATATCTGTAATCGCTGTCCTTATATTCTTCTTTCAAGTCACCCCAATCGGCGGTATGAGTGTAAATATAGTTTCCGACTACTATATATCCGCCCATCATCGAGAAGGTTTCATATCCTTCGGGAAACTCTCGAAAAACTTCTTCGCAAACACCGCTCTCATAGGACACACGCCTGATATCATATATGTCACAAAAAAGATCAGCACCGTCGAATATTCCGATCTTTTTCTGCGAAACGGCTGAATAATAGATATAATTCTGCGTGTAATAGCAATAATCAGCTTTAATTTCGCTGTCACAAGCAAACTTCTCGGGCGCGCCTCCCGAAGTCGGGATTTTCCAGAATGAAGTTCCCTCTTCACCCGAAGTATGGTAATAGATGTATCCATCCGTCAGCGCCATACGTTCGGGATAGAAATCTGAAAGCGCATCCCCCTCAAAGGTATACAGATATTCCTTTTGAGGCAGTCTGCTTCCCGATTTCACCCTGAAAACACCGCCGAGAGGATCCGATAGATAAAGATATCCGTCTTCTCCGCCGATCAGATAATCGTGAACGCTGTCATCGTACTTGATAACTTCAATCAATTTCCCGTTTTTCAGATTAATACCGACGATATCGGATATTACCTTTTTATCCTCACCTTCACCCGAATAATAACTTCGGTAAAAGTACAGATAGCCGTCGTATATCATCATTCGGGTGTACTGATTCGAGCACTCGGTTCTATCAAAGAGAGTGCTCGTCTTAGAGCTTGAAAGATCAAATGATGAAATCGATTCACGCATCTCCGCGCCGTTCATAATGAGTCTGTCGAAATAATAGATACCGCCATCGACACAAAACGCAGAAGAAATCGAAAATACCGGGCAGGACGCATCCAAGTGCTCACAAACGGGATCGGGGCAGACCGACATTTTGACACCGCTCATCGGCTCGATCCTATACAAAACAGATTTATCTCTGTAATAGAGATTTCCCTCGTAAAAACCGAAATGTGCATTCGTGGTATTCTGATATTCAAGGGGATCATCATCCGAATGGATATATACGTATTCAATCGGAGCGGATGAGTGTTCCGTTTCGCCTTGTTGCAGATAATGAAGATCAGGACCGCAGTGGCAAAGTGCGGGCAACGCCGCCCACAGCATCGCCATAAATAAACAGAATCGTTTCATTTAGTTCCCTCCCGATTCTTCACCAAAGACGTAGAGGTAATAATCTTCAAGCGTCGGCGCGACTGCTGTTGCGGATTTTCCACCCGTTGATACGGGTTCATTGTCCGAAAGAACACGGAGGATCGCATCACCCGTCTTATCGTCGCGGGTGATGTTGGTTACGCGGTATTTTTGCTGGAGATCGACGACTTCGGACTCGGACGCGGGGAGATTCCAGACCTTGCTCTCGATCTTGCGAACGAGCTCCGCGGGCGGTGCGTTGTCAACGATCACGCCCTTCTTAAGCATTATTACGTCACGTGCGACGAATTCGACGTCTGAAACAACGTGTGTTGCGATGATTACGATCTTATCGAACGCTATTCTTGAAATGAAGTTTCGAATTGCGATTCGCTGCTTCGGGTCGAGTCCCGCTGTTGGTTCATCAAGGATAAGCACGGATGGATTGCCGAGCACTGCCTGTGCAAGTGCGAGGCGCTGCTTCATACCGCCCGAGAGGGCACCGATCTTGCGTCGAGGGATATCATCAAGTTCTACTGCTTTGAGGATGTTCTGAATTTCGTTCTTAATATACTCGCGCTTTGCTCTGCCCTTGAGGTGCGATCCGACGTCTTTGAGCGTTGCCATATACCACATAAATCTCTCAATCGAGAAATTCGGGTACATTCCGGGATACTGCGGCATAAATCCGAGCTTTTCGCGGAACCGGACTCCCATTTTGAGGATGTTTTCGGGCTCACCGCCGTCCGAGAAGAGGATCTCACCCTCGTCGGATTTGAGATTGTCGGTGATAATATTCATCAAGGTCGATTTACCAGAGCCGTTCGGTCCGAGAAGAGCGTAAATTCCCGGCTCGAGGTCTGCGGTAAAGTGTTGGAGAGCCTTGTTGCTTCCGTAGGCTTTTGATACATTGTTTATTGAGAGCTTCATATTTTCAGCCTCCTTGTTTTAGGGTAGGGATTGCACCACGCCGAGCGCGCGGCGGCTGTTATGAGAATCGCGACAATCGAAAGGACGATGATCGCAATTAGCGGCATTGAAAGCGGCGTGTCGGGTGTTGCTGCTTCGGAGAGTTTTATTATCTCGGCGCCTGATGCAAGGGGGAGCAGATCGACTTTTGAGAGAACGGTAAGCCCCGAAGTGCCCGAGATCGCGGCCGGAAGAAGAAGCGTCAGAGCAGAGATCAGCATGACCGAGATATTCTTTTTGACCGCAGACGAAAGTGCGAACACTCCGCAGGTAAAAAAGATGGTTGCAAAAAGTCGGAACAATAAGCTTGACGTCAGAAAATCAGCCAGCGATACGCCGACGTACCGCACCGCGCCGTCGTTTTGCATCTTGTCAAAAATCACGACCGACGCACTTTCGGCGTGCGGGAGCGTAAAGTTTTTGATTATCAGCCAAACGTCTACCGCTTCAAAGATGAGGAACACCGCGCACGCGGTCACGGCGGCGACGGTCAGCTTGGCGAAAAAGGTATTTCCTCGCCCGCGTTTGGTCGCGCGGAGTATGTCGGCAAATCTGCCCGAGGACGAGCTTTTGCCGAACTCGATACCGAAGACGTTGCAAAGTGCCAGAAGTATCAGCGCAAAAGCAAGGAGATCAGCCTCGCGGGAAAGGATCAACCGCCACCCGCTGTCATATAGGAAAAGCGCATCTTTTTCGCCGAGTTCAATGAGTTCGCGAAGCTTATTAGCATAAGATTTCGCGCGCTCTGCGGCGCTTTTATGCGAATAAGCATAATTTGCATCCGAGATGATCTTGCTCTGCTCCTCTATGCTTGTATCCCACCATCCGCTTTCCATTTGTTTTTCATATTTCTGTATCGCCGAATTGATGAATTTCAGCTCGGCGCGTAAATATTCCGCTTTTTCTTCGGTATATTCGCCGTCGAGATGCTCCATATACTCGCGGTAGAAGATCTCGTCGGCTTCGGTCGGGTAAGCATAAGCAGTTTGCGCGGAATCAATTCTGGCAATGGCAAGCAGGGTCAATATTATTACGATCCCAATCTTTCCGAAGATCTTGTGCGCCTCGAAGGATGCAAGGTTACATCGGCGTAGCGGAAACCTTGCACTTTTCTTTTTGCCCGAAAAATCGGGAAGCTTAATCACTTTTGTAATACGCGAAAGAAGGCTCGGAGAATTCAGATGACCTCCGCTCCGTGCGATCGCGAGGTATGCAAAAGCTCCCGCCGCAACAAAGAGCGGTATAAACACGCACAGTCCGAATAAATGAAAACGTACAAGCGAGCCAAAAAAGTCGACGGCAAAGTAGCGCTCAAAGATACCGCCGGGGTCACAGACCGAAAAGAGATTGAGGTGCCTTGAGGGGCTGTTGACAGAGGCGTAGGAAATCGTATTGAGGAGATAATTGACGAGAATCAGTATTGCCGCGCCCGAGAACGAGATCACGTAGTCGCATCTCACCGTCGTGACCGCCGCGCAGATCAGCGCAAAAACGAGCACTCCGATAAGTCGCATTACGCTATGTATAACGAAATACTCGCCGACTGTAATGAGATACGGGCAGTATTCGTGCGATTTCAGAATCTGAACGGGCATATCAGGCGACGAAAAGCCGAGCTTTAACGCAACCACGGCAAGGGACGCGCCCGAGAAAATGACCGTGATCACAACCGTCAAGAGCAAGACCGCGCCGATCTTTGCGCCCGAGAGCGCGTATCTTCCCCGCTTTGTGCTTCGCAGAAGCGGATATACTCCGTCCGTTTTTTCGGGCACATAGACCGCGCAGACGAGCAAAAACACCGCCGCGAGAATGAAGTAAGTTATGTAATCCTGCGAAAAATAGTTTGACCAGCCGGAAACGATCGCCGTCGGTAGCTCTATCGACTCGGAGGCGGTACGGTAAAGCGCCTCGCAGTTCTTTTGGTAGTCGTAGATGAAATTGCCCTCTCCGTAGCCCTCGCGTTCAAGCTCGAGAGCCTTTCTGCGTGCTGATTCGGAGACTTTAAGGAGTTTTTCGGAATATGCGGCATTATTCTCGACTGCTCTGAAAACGCTACGCAGATAACCGTAGGTATCGGGAACCTCAATGCCCGCCTTTGAATTTGCGGCGTATTCCTCATAAAGCGCCCGCGCCGCATCGGGGTCTTCGTTATAAAGCCGATAGCATTCAATACGCTCGGCGTTTTTGAGTGCAGAGGTGGTGTTTCGCATCGAAAAAGCACTCAATCCCGTGCAAATGACAAGCAGAGCTGCCGCGATCAGCACGAAAAACCGCTGACCGAAGACTTTTTTGATTTCATAAAAGAGTTGTTTCATTTTGCGGCACCTCGCTTTTTCGTTACGTGTAATGAATTATTTTTCTCCTTCGATATCCATCTCGATCAGTACGGATTCGTGGATAAATTCGGTTACGCCGTCTACGAGCTTGTAGTCGGCACTTACGTGGGTTATATCGCCGGTTTCAAAGTCGATGATGATCATCCCGTCCTTGAGAGTGATTCCCTCGCCGTAAATGGTTGCCTTTGATGGATCATTTGTGCCTCGAGTGAAATTGTATTCGCCGATCTGATTTGTATACAGCTTATTATCGTGAACTATAAAGAGGCTGACGCCTTTGACAAGTCCCATAGTTTCATACTGACCGCTGAAGGTGAAAGCTACGGTCTGCTCGCCCGTTTCCATATCGAGCCTATATATCTCACGGGAGTGGATCGGCTGAACCGAACCGTCTCCGCATTGAAATTCGATCTCCTCCGAGGGGATATAGTATAGATATCTGCCGTCATAGATCGAGCCCCACTGCATTCCGCCGACAAGCTCGTGCTTCGCGAGCTCGTTGCCGTCCATATCCGTGTGGTAATAGTATTCCTTTCCGCTTTCGGGGTCGGCGGACTTAAAGAAAATGTCCTTTTCACTGACAAAAACATAGCCCATCGAGGAATCGCGCAGCTTGCGGAAATTGCCCGGTTCGCTTTCGGGGCAAATGTAGACTCCGCCCGTCTGCGTATTGTTGGCGTATATATTTCCGTCTATCGCGCCGATAATGCTATATTCGGGAGTATTGCCTTTGATCGCATTTCCGAAAATTATCTCCTCGCCCGTAAAAAGATCGAGCTGTCTGAGATTTGTATAAGTAACATTCTCGCCGTTTTCTTCTTTTACTGTGTGGTGCTCGGAATAATAGTATCTGTTTCCGATCACCGAGGTGCTTGAGGTTGAAGGATTTGCGTCGATCATAATATTTTTCATATTGATCGGATCATACGAGTACAGACGCACGTCACGCATCTTCTCATCGGCAACTCTTCCTAACGCGTGATAGATCACGACGTTAGAGAAAGCGCGGAAACCCAAGGCTTTGCGATTTGCAAAGTTGCAGGAAGAGTCTCTTGTTCCCATATGATCGCAGAGCGGATCCGAGCAGATCTCGCTCACCGTGTTGGTTGCGGTATCGTATTTGAATACCCCGAGAAGACTGCCTGGGAAGTAGATAAAGCCGTTGGCAAACTGAATATCTCTTGCTTTGAGCGGAGTGCAATCGACCTGAACTCTGACGCTCAGCTCGCCCTCATTTGAGCCAATCAGATCGCCGAGAGTTTCCTGCTCTTCCCCTTTGCAAGCGGACAACAGAAAAACAAGTGCGAAAAGAATCGAAAGTAATTTGACGGTTTTCACGTTTTTCATAGTTCTTTCTCCTTTATTCAAGTTCAAAAGTGAAATATTTTCCGCTTTCCATGTCGTAGATAACGAAGGTTTCGGCATCCGATTCAAATATCCAGTTGCCGTATATTAATTGTTCATCGATGCTTTTGATCGGACGTGCATTAAGCTGCTCTTTGCTTCGAACAAGCTTGATCTTGTTTCCGTCGTGATCACAGCGCCAAATACCGTCCTCGAAGTCAAGATAGAGATAGTTATCGGTGACATCGGTAACGTAACCCGGAATATTGCTCACGGGATACGGCGCTTTTCCCCAAACGGTTTCTTCAAGTGTCAGCAAATTACGCTTGGTATAGTAAAGTTCGTAAAGCGGAGTAAGTATCGGATCTCCGTTTTCGTCAACTATAACATCTCCCTTTCCGTCCGTATTTTCCACGTACTTAACAGGCTCGCCCTGACAGCTCATGTAATAGCAGTAATCGCCTACTCGCGCTGTGCTGATTCCGTAGAAGGGGTAAGTCATCAAATCTGTGCTTCCGTCTTTTCTTGAAACACGGGTGATGAGATTCGTGTTCATAGGACCGCTGAGAAAGTAAAAGTATTCTTCGGTTACTTCAAGAAGATCGTCATAGCCGTTCTCAAGCAGTTCAAGCTTATAGAGAACTTCCTCCGACTTGCCTATCTCTTCCGGTATACATCTGCAGACAAAGACTTCGGCGTATGCCTTCTTATCTGCGCTTTCGGTCTGCTGTCTTCGGGTGTAATAGAGATATCCGTCCGAAAGAATATCAAAGAGCGTATAACCGCGCCCGTCATCGGGGATCTCGTAAAGACACTCGTTTTTCTGATTCTTCATATCGTAGCGGTGGATTGAATAATCCCAATAGTATTTTCCCCTACCCGTTTCGGGGTCTTTTTCAAAGCCTTTATCTTCCCGAATATAGTAGACGAAATTGCCATCGAGCAACCAATTGTCCGAACCATTGGCAAACGGGCAGTCCTCGCCAACGCAAAGAGGATCGGTGCAGACCTTCGTTATTTTTCCCGTTATAAGATTGAAACGGTAAAACAGTCCCGAAGCACGAGGCCATATATAAACGAATTCGCCGTCAACTCTGATACGCGGGCAACTCCCCGTGAATTTATTATTGCTGAAAACCGAATCGATTCCGTCAATATTTGAAAGATCAGCGGGAGTCCAGCCCTCGGCGGGGGCTTCGGGGACTTCGGTAGTTTCGGGAGCTTCGGTCTCGACATAATGCAGCTCACCGCAAGAGGTGAAAAGCATTAAGGCTGTCACCAACAAAACAAACAATCTTTTCATTTTACATACATCTTTCTTGCAGGCATCATAATGCCTCCGATCACCGCCGCGGCGGCTGTTATCCAGATCGCGAGCATTCCCCAATCTGAGCCAAAGAGCGACATTTCTGCAGAACCGAGAAGTATCGGTGTTCCCGCGAGAAGGTTGAGAAAGTTTAGGGGTTCTGCCGCGCTGATGCCGAATCCGACACAGAATGCGGGCAGAAGTGTGAGAACTATCACGGTTCCGAGCACAGGCAGATATCTGCAAAGCAACTCGGAGAGCGCGCAAACGAGCATTGCCATCAAAAGCGCGCCCGTTATGCGTAAAACGAGGAAGACCGCCATATAACCGCCCACGGTCAGCGCGGGCGAGAGCGCGGCAAATTCCCTGATCGAAACGATGGGTGCTGACATTGCGGGCATTTCGTAATTGCCGAAGACAGAAAGTATATCGATCACACTCGTCAGCAAAGTCAGGGCAAGCGACATTATTGCGGCGCTGACGAGCTTTGCCGAGAAGGTCTGCTCGCGTCCCTTTTTGGTCGAGCGGAGTATTCTTGCAAATCCGCCCTTTTCGCCGCGCGAGAAATATTCGGATGCGAATATGCCCGCAAGCAGGAGAAGTATTGCGGTATAGAGGAACAGATCTGCGTCGCCCGAATAGAGCTTGTGCCAGCCGGTGTCATAGACGAACCATCCGCCGTTGTCCGCCTCGGCGAGATACTTTGCGTGGTCTTCTATAACCTTCAATAGTTCGTCGCGCGATTCGGCGTAGTTGTAGCGCGCAAGATAATCGTAGTATTCATTGAAATCGACCTCGCCGTCGCGGTATGCATTCTGCATCTGCTCCCTTTGACGCAGGATCGAGTCGATATCCTCTCTCTCGGCGCGGATATAATCGAGCTTTTCATAGGTAAGCTCGCCTTCGAGATGGGTCATATATCCGTAGTAAACCTCATCCGAATACGACTTCGGCGCGCTGTAAAGCTCCGTGGAATACGCCGTTTTCACGCAAAGGATCAGCACAAGCGCGATTATGAAGCGCGAGGAGATCAGGCTCTTGAATATCTCCGCCGAAACGAGAGAGGATGAAAAGCTTCTGATCTCGTGTTTTCTTCTGACACCTAATCTTGAAAGAAATGCGGAAAGCTTTCCGACAGCGATACGAAGCTCTGCCTTTGCGGTATCAATAAAGGCAAAGCTGATACCAACGAATCCGCGGGCATGCATTACGGCGCAAAATACCGCACAAGCCACGGCAACAACAGCAAAGGTTATTATAATAAATGGCAAATAACCGCAGAGTGCACCAAAAATATTGAGTGAGCGGAATCTCTCGAAAAGTCCGTTTACCTCGGCAGCACCCGCAAGATTCAGCACTTGAATCCCTCGCGAGGAATCAACGTTCGAATAAAGCAGGAAGCTCGTTCCCCAGACCGCAAATCCGCCGACGAATATCACGGCGTAGTTCGAGAACACCACCGATATTGCCGCAACGGCGAAAGAAAGGAGCAGAAAGGTCAGTATTTTTATTCCAAACGATGCAAGGAAATATTCACCGACCGTGATCTGATACGGCGCAAGAGTAAAATCGCCAAGTGCCTGAAGCACGTTCATCGGCGAGGAATACCCGCTTCTCATACCAAATACGGCAAAGGTCGATAGGGTGAATATCACAACGGTCAGCACCGAAGCGATCACAAGCGTCAGAAGCTTTCCGACTGCCGTCGTCATCCTTCCCTCGCGCGTACTGCGAAGCACGGAGAGAAAGCCGTTCTGCTTTTCCTGTGCAAAAACGAGCGCGGAGAACATTATAACCGTCACGGCGATAAAGAAGTTGACCGTGGCGTAGCTGAAATACTCATCCCAGCCGTAGATATATTCCACGCCTATTCGCGTGTTTCGGAGAAGCTCGCCGTAAAGCTCGATTATCTTCATCTGATAGCGGTAGACGTAATCGCTCTCGTCCGCACCTATGGAGGGGAGCGATTCGAGATTGCGCTGCGCGCTTTCGATAATGGGCTTTATCTTGTCGGGATAAGCCTCGGCGGCTTCGATGGCTAAATAGAGTGAGCGGAAAAGCGATTCATCCGAGATCCGATCGGAATTTGAATACTTATTTGGGTATTTTTCGGGCACGAAATCATCGTTCCCCGCAGCCACAGCTTGCTTCATAAGCTCGTTTTGTTCTTCGTTGAAAGCGAGGATCTTTTCGTAATGCGCGTCATATTCCTCGGGTGCGGCGAAATATCCTTCGACAAAGCGCGCGATCATTCGGTTTTCCGATGCGGTGCGAGTGCTCTTGACACTCGTCCAGGCTATCGCGGAGTTGATCAGCAGCATAACCAGAAGGAATATCCACAAATAGCGCGCGGAGAGTATCTTTCGCATTTCATATCCAATGACAGAAGCAAGAGGCTTTTTATCTCTTTTCCTCTTTGCCGCCGCGATCAGCGCCTCGTCCGAGCCCGCTTCTGTTATCCATTTATCGGATATTGAGCCTATTCCAACGAATAATTCTGCACTTCTCATAGAGATATTCCTCCCTTCAATAAAAACTCTTTAAGTTGCTTGCGCGTTTTTGAAAGTATTTTACTTATGTTATTTTCCGAAAGACCGGTTACGGCGGCAATCTTTTTGACCTGCTCGGAATAAAAATATCTTCGCACGAATATCAGCGCGTCGAGCTTCGGCAAGGAATCAAGGAAACTGTCAATGCATTTTCCTATCTCGACCGATTCGTAATCGGGCATTTCCGCAGGTATGCATTCGTCAAGCTCAGCAAGAATCGCGCTCCGCTTTTGCCGATTTTGCGCCTTGACAACATTCAACGCGAGATTTCTGATTATTCTGCAGGCGTAGCTCTTAAGTGAAGTGGGCCGCTCGGGTGGAATCGAATTCCAAAGGCGAAGATACAGGTCGTTCAGACATTCCTCCGCAGCCAGCTCGTCGCCCGTGATATCGAGAGCAAGCTTCAGGCACAAAGCCTTGTATTTCTTTTCAAAAAGACTAAGTCCCGCTTCATCGCGCTCAAATAGCAACTCGATAATTCTCTGCTCGTCGTTCATAATACCGCCTCCTTTCTTTCGTCCTTCATTATATAAGACAACGTTTTTTCTGTTTTCTGCAATATATTTTAACACTTTTTTATTTTTACGTCAAGCGAAGCAATGACATAAATTCACCGCCAAGCGAGGCAGGGCTCGCTTGGCGGTGAGTTTTATTCGGTTCGGCGTTGCTTTTGCTTCAACGCTTCATTGACCTTTTTGGTATTTGCTTTGGTTACCGAAAAGATCACGACCCAGATCGATACGAATCCGATGATGAATATCAAGCTGAAAACGATAATGGGCATCACTCCGTTTTCGAGCCAATCGTTGAGAAGATAGGTGATAAGATAGCAGACGTACAACGCCCCTCCGTGGATCAGGATGGCAATCATTAAGGGCAGCCGCTCTATGCGGTAAACGACATTCAAGCCGCCCGCGACGAATGCGAGGGTGTATAACGAAAATATTCCCACGCAAAGCTGACCTACGCTCAGCTCTTCAAAACCCACAGCGCGGTTCAGTATCAGATATACGACCGTCAATACGATCGGTCCGAAGCCTCCGGCAATCAGTCCGCGGAGAAAAAACTCCGATGCAAGCTTTTTCATTTATTCATACCTCCTTCTGATCTCTGCAAAGCAGCGCCTTGAAACGTATTCGCGGTATCCGCAAACAAACACGGCGTCAACTCCTCCGCTGAAAACCGCATCAAAGCGCGTGATACGCTGCTCATTCGCAATAGCTGATTTGTTGATACGGATAAAGTACGATGGCAAGATCGCCTCTAAATCGCGAAGTCTGTCGCGGACGGTGTAGCGATTGCCCGCCGTGTCGATTGCCACAACTTTTCTGTCGATAACGGTTATGCATTCGATTTCCGCAAAAGCAAGCCTACGCATTGCATCGTCGCGGTATACCATAATGCTGTCCGCACCCGTATATCCGCGGACGAGATTTTCTATCTGCTCGCTCAGAGCAGACGGTGCGTGAACCGTCACGGTCACCGATTCCTCCGCATTTTTATCTATTATGAGTTTATATTTCATAGTTTTTCCTACTGTTTTTTCATTTGTCCGATAAAGCACAGCACCGCCGCCGCAGAAGCAATAACACTATAAATAACGATCGGCAGAACGTGCGCTCCCGCAGCCTCAAAATTTCCGCTGAAAAGTGCTTTTTCAAATTCTACAGCATGAAGAAAAGGTAACGCCTCGGCAATCTTACAAAACGCACCGCCGACGAGCTTCAGATCAAACCAAACTCCCGAAAGCCACGCCGAGAGATTAGTCAGCAACGCTCCGCAAATACCGCCGACCTGCTTGACTCCGAAAATACTTCCGCAAAGAAGTCCGAGCGCAATATTGAATATCGCCATCGGAATTATCCCGATCACGGCATAGATCACGTTCACGCTGACGGTCAGCCCGAGCGGTATCGCAAAAAGATAGCAGATAACGGTCTGTCCGAGCGCGATTGGGAGGATCGGAAGCATATATCCGAGAATGAAATCAAGTCCCGTCAGCGGAGTTGTGTAAAGCCTCTGCAAAAGCGCGCTTTCGCGGTCCTTGGCAACCAAGGTTGCAGAAAAAAGCGTCATAAACGAAAGTCCGAAGACGGTGATGCCGGGAGTCAGCGTGTCGATCTCAAACATACTCACAGGGACGTTTGCTTGAATTGCGCTGAGAAGCAGTAGCAAAACAAGCGGAAAACCGAGCCCGAAGCAGAGATTGAGCGGATCGCGCAAAATTTCCTTCGCGCATCTTCTCGAAAAAGTCAAAAGCCTCATACCGCACCCTCCTTTACGATAGCAACGAAAGCGGATTCGAAGTCACCGACGCCCGCACGAGCCTTCAGTTCATCGGCAGTTCCGACGGCAAGAAGTCTGCCGTCCTTCATAATGCCGATCCTGTCGGAAAGTGCCTCGGCTTCTTCCATATAATGCGTGGTCAGAATCACGGTTGCCCTCCCCTTCAGGGAACGGATCACATCCCACAGAGCATGTCTTGCGATAACGTCGAGTCCGAGTGTGGGCTCATCGAGAAAGAGGATTTCTGGTTCGCCGATCAACGCCATTGCAATACTGAGGCGGCGTTGCCATCCGCCCGAAAGCTTGCCGGCTTTTCGTTTCAAAACTCCGTCAAGATCAAATTGCGCGGAAAGCTCACCGATCTTCTCTTGTGTTTTCTCTTTTGAAAAGCCGTGAATACCGCAGATCAGCTCAAGATTTTCTTTCACAGAAAGGTTCGGTGCAACCGCGGTCTCCTGCGGAGACACGCCGATTATGCGCTTGACCTCGTCCGCTTGTCTGATTATACTGTATCCGCCCACAAAAGCCTCGCCCGCAGAAGGCTTACTCAAGCCTGTCAGCATTTTGACGGTCGTAGTCTTGCCCGCGCCGTTGACGCCGAGCAGAGAAAACAGCTCGCCGCGCTCGATTTCCAGATCAAGAGAATCAACAGCGGTCAGCTTTTTATAGCGTTTGACAAGACCGACCATTCTGATAGCCTGCATTTATCTTATCCTCCGTTCCATTTTTATATATTATAGCACAAAATCACGCAAAAATCTATGATTTTGCCTCTTCGGTCATTTGCGGCGGCTCATCGGTTACAGCAGTGAAAATTGAATATATTTTTACCGCCAAGCTTCGTCTGCTTGGCGGTAAAAATATGATCAATGAGTAATTTTCAGCGTTATTAATACTTCTATTACTCTCACGCAAATAATCCCATAAAAATTAATATTTATTTTTAAAAAATATTCCTCTAATTAAGCCAAATTCCACGCCGCCAAGAAAGAGTCCAATACGTTTTCCTTTTGAAGCCTTTTTCATAGTATCACCTTCTTTTTAAAGTTTATATTCTATTTCAATAGTAGATGAATTACCACTTGGTGTGGTGTGAAGTATCTTATCCCCTGGTCTCATGCTCTGTCTCATTGCATTACAAACCGAAGGCATATAATTCTTAAGATCCAATTCCTTATGAATATCACCTGATTTTAACACAAGAATTGTTTTACCCTCTAATCTCGCATTTTCTTTCAAAGTTTGGATGTGATTTCTGATATCTTCTGTTGACATTTTGTACACCTCCGATTTTGATTCGTTATTTTGCGCCCTCATTAATTCGGCTACCTGTTCTTCTAAAACTTGAATTCTTGTCATCAATTCAAGAATAATCTTTTCATAATTCATTTTCTAACGCCTTTCTTGTAAATTACATTAGTATTATATCACATTTTCATAAGTTTGTCAATAGTATCCTAATAGAATTCTATAGTTTTACCTATTAAATCTTTTACAATAATTAAGTTCGTTTTCACTTGACAATCGACACAAAAACAGTTATAATATAATCATCACTTAAAACGGAGGCTACACGCCATGTCAAAGCTCAGATTCGGTTGGGGCGAGGTTTCGCTCGTTCCCGAAGGAAAAAAGATAAATCTTGCAGGTCAGTTTTACGAAAGAATAACCGACGAGGTTCGCGATCCGATCGCGGTCACGGCGCTTGCCGTTGAGGGCGAGGATATCGCCATCTTCTGCTCCTGCGACCTTGAAAGCACAAGCTACACCCTTCTCTGCGCTGCCAGAGATATACTGAAAAACGAAAAAAACTTTCCTTATTATAATAAGGTGATCGTCAACGCGATCCACTCGCATACCTCGATCTCCTACTCTAACTACAGTGACGCCTACGGCAGCACGCTGAGCGTCCTCGATAAATACATTCCCGAGGGCGTTGGTTACGAGGAATTCACAAAGGCGGATTCGGGCGATCTGCTCGACGGCGAGGCGGCTTTTGATTTTATCGCACATAAGATCGCCGATGCGGCTGTCCTTGCCTATGAAGATCTCAAGGCGGGAAAATATGCTCCCGGCTTCGGTCGCGCAGCTGTCGGAATGTGCCGCCGCGTTTGCTATGATGACGGCAGCGCGAAGATGTGGGGCGACACCAATTTCGCCAACTTCACCGAGCTCGAGGGCGGAAACGACAGCGGAATTGAGATGCTTTTCATCACCGATGAGAACGAAAAGCTCACGGGTGTCGTTGCAAACCTTGCCTGCCCCGCGCAGACACTTGAACACAGAAGCATCATATCCGCCGATTTCTGGGGCGACGTCAAGAAGAATCTCCGCGCGAAATTCGGCAAGGACGTTCATCTGCTCCCTCTCTGCTCTCCCGCGGGCGACCAGTGCCCCCGCGATATGATCCGTTGGGTCGAGCCCGAGACACCTATCAATGATCCCAACATCATCCGCGAAAATGTGCCCTACCGCCGTGCAGATCCCTCGATGTTCGATATCAAGGGCTGTGTCCGCGCAGCTCGCAGAATTACCGATGAGATCCTTTACGCTTACGAGGATATCGAAGCCTATATTTCCGATGCGGAATTCGTCCACAAGGTAATTAATCTTGATATGCCCGTCCGCCGTGTGACTATCGAGGAAAAGGACCGCGCACTCGAGGCGATCAAGTCCTTCTTCGCAAATCATAAGGGCACTATCACCTTCAAGGACAGCGCCGCAATGCACGTACACGCGGGAACCGTCACAAGATACGAGGTTCAGCAGACGGTCAACACCGACGAGATCGAAATTCACGTCCTGAAGCTCGGCGACGTTGCGTTCGCAACCTGCCCCTATGAGCTCTTCCTCGACTTCGGCAATCGCATTCGCTCGCGCAGTAAAGCCGCACAGACCTTCCTCGTTCAGCTCTGCTGCGGAAACAAGGGATATCTGCCCACGGAAAAGGCAGAAAAGGGCGGTCACTACTCCGCATACGTTTCAAGCGGCACCTCGGGCCACGAGGGCGGCGACCTCCTCGTCCGCAAGACGCTGACCGAGATCAATAAGATGTTCTAAAAAAGAAAGCAGAGGCGCGCCTCTGCTTTCTTTTTTATAAAAGATGAATGATCCACCTGATGATTTTATACAAAAATTCAATACATATTTAGCTATTTTATCAAAAATAGTTGCGTATGCAACTAAATTATACAAAATCACGAGCAGTTTTTTGTGCAATATGCACAACTATCAAATGTATCAGATGTGCAAGCATCCAAAATTTTCCGGAGCGTTTGATTTGCACTTGACAAGGCATTTTTTCTGTGCTACAATTTGAGTGTAAGATATATTAAAAAATGAGTAAAAAAGCGTGACCCAAAAAGAAAAAAATGCGTCTTATATAATGAAATCCGATATTGAAGGGAGTGTTCTTGCTATGAAATCTTTTAGACATTTGGTTCTGATGTTATGTTTTACGTTGCTTTTCTCATCCTGCCAATCGGTTTATGACGATTGGCCGCCCGTGACAGGCACCTCCGAGGACAGTAATCTTGTGCCGATCGAGGATGACGATGAGTATTATACACCCGGAACGCTTTTTGTTTCAGGCGACCTTCAAAGCGGATTTTTGTATCACGATTATTGGATATATAGGGAAGTTCAATCCTATAAAGAATTATCTTCCGTTTCGCCAAGCGGTAAAAAAGCTTACAATGGCAAGATAGCAGAGCGCCTTGTTAAAGTGAACACTGCGACTGGGGTTGTATCCAGTCTTTGTCTTTCTCCATCGTGCAACCACTCCCCACGTTCGGAATGCCCTATGGTCGCACCCGACGGTTGGGGAATATACGTTCGCGTAGTAGTGGGAGATTGGATAGTGATTGAATTAGGCAGCAATGATGACGTCTACGGAATGATATACGAAAGCTTTGCCTACAATGCGCTTACGGGTGAAAAGCAGGATATACTGATAAACGAATACGGTGAAATGACTGTGACAAAGTGGGCGGGGACGTCTGTTTACGGAAACAAGCTCTACAGTATCAAAAAATATATGGATTATTCCGACACGGAATATGTTCCGGGCGGAGATGAGCCTATGTCAAGCTTCACGCCCGAGACCGTCTGCGTTTTCAGTTATTATGATTTTGACACAAAGAAAACGGTAGAGCTTTTTGAGATCCCGGATGGATACGGGATCTATGCGGTAACAAACAAACGCTTTTTCTTCCGTACTTCCGAGGGGGAGTTCATCTCCTGCACTTATGACGGAAAGAATACGAAAAAGGAAGAGACCTTCGATTTTATCGTCCTCAACAAGATAGGTCCCTACGCGTATTTCACAGACAACAAAGGATTCGATAGGTATGATCTGAAGACCGATACAAAAAAGCGCTTTGATATCGGTTTCAGTTGTTATCAATCTCCGACGTTTACTAAGCAGGGGATAGTTTTCGATACGTGGACTACTATTGACGAAACTGCCGAGTTTTCAAAAACTTACAAGGATTTTGCAGCGGCACATCCTGATCTGCGCGGCATGGAACTTCAGGATGCATTTATGGAAGCTTACAATACCGTGAGATATTCGGGCACTGCACAGATATGGCGGTGTGATTTTGAAGGCGAAGGACTTGAACTGATCTTTGAGAAGGAACATGCGGTTATACGAACGGTTTGCGGAAACGATAAATACTTATTCGGTAACGTATTTTTTGGCGATCCCGATAATAATTTCAAAGAATTGCCTTATGAAAACGAAGCGAGAAGTATAATTAACCTTGAAACCGGCGAGATCACACCGATTCCCCTTTTTGAGCTTATCCCACCATCGGACGAGATGATGATGGAGATTATCAACTCAAAGTCGACAGAGAATTGATCGGACGGCACACAAATTCGCAGCATTGAGTTTTTGCAAAAATCCAAGTCCCCTGTTTTGTGCAGAATACTGAATTCGTTTTTGCGGTGTGACTGTCTTCTTAAAAAAGTACTTATTTATTGAAGAATAAATATGGGAGGCTGTAATTATGAAAATAAAGTCTTTTATTGCCGCCGTGCTTGCACTTTGTTCGGTTTTTGTGTCATGCAGATCTGTCTATTCCGACGTTAAACTCCCGTCGGATGGCAATGATTCGCATTTCGATGTCGATACCAACGGTGAATATTTCACCAAAGGAGAACTCTATCGCCGGGCGAGCGGAGGTACGGGAGTTCTATATGAGGGCTCGTGGATATACGACGAGCAGTTGGAGGAAGTTACCTACCGCTACGAATCAGAGGACGGCATGAAAGTTCAAACCGTTACCGAATCCCACAAGAGATTGGTAAAAGTCAACGCGGTAACGGGAACTGTTTCATGCCTGTGCCTGAATCCCACCTGCAATCATTCTCCCGGTTCGGATTGCGTGATGCTTTCTCCAATTAGGGGAAGTATACATCCTATGTCCGTCATAGGAGATTGGCTTCTGTTTTACCGTTCTATGCGCAGCGACATCTACAACGGAGTAGTTGAGAATTATCTTTATAATCTGAAAACGGGAGAATTTGTAAGTGCTTTTCCGATTGAACTCGGTGAGCTGACAAGAACGGAATGGGACGGATTCAACGTCTTCGACGGCAAACTTTACGTCGTGAAGCACGAGCTTGACTATTCAGATGTCAAATATGACAAGGGCGGGGACAAATGGCTGAGCGATTACGAGGCAAAAACCGTCAGCACGCTCTTTTCGTACGACCCCGAAACACAGAAAATGACCGAGCTTATGAAACTTCCTGACGGCTATTCTCTCGCAGGAATGACGAACAAGAGATTCTTTTTCCAAAGCCCGGAGAGCGTAATATATTCCGTGAAGCGTGAGGGCGGCGAGCTGATTAAGGAAGAAGTTCTTGATTTCGTACCCTTTATCTGTTGCGGAACCTACGGCTTCCACTATTCGGCGGAGGATGGCGTATATTCGGTCTATGATCTGAAAACCAACACAAAAACAGTCTCACCGAGCCCCGAAGGAAAGCCCATATCGTTTGCCGAAACCGATATCGGCTTGCTTCGCGTATATTATTCAAACTATGACGAATGGAAGCGGGTGCAGAGCAGTTTTCTCGACTTAAAAAAAGAACACTCCGAAATGAGCCCGAGCGAGTTCTCCGACTATTATAATGACGTCTGCAATAAAGCAAAATACAGCGGCTCATCGCGCATATACCGTACTTCGCTCGACGGCAAAACGACCGAGTTTCTATATGAAAAGGAACACGCGCATTACTCCATCGCCCACGCAACCGATAAATATATGTATGTTTTTGCCATCTTCGGCGACCCAGAGAACGGTTATTCGGAGATACCGCCCGTCAATCAAGGCAGACATATTCTTAATATTGAAACGGGTGAACTGATTCCTATACCTCTCGCAGATTACGTCCTAAGGGATGATCTGACGTTTGTTCCCGAAGGGGCAGAATAAATAATAATGTAGCCTAAAATATCCTTTTTCTTTTGGTGCGTGAGCAAATTTTTTCGTCCTAAAAAGCTTTTTTACAAAAGTATGTTAGTTTTTTGATAATAATACGTCTTATTTGATAGATTCGAAGCGTTAACGTTGACGTTAATCACATAGTAAAATATAACGCTGCAACCGAACCGTCTCGAGTTCCTGACTTTCTCCCTCTTGCAGCCATTCGCCAGACTCCGATTGCATTATGGTTCAGATCGAAGAAAAAGAAAATGACCTCGAGCTTGTTTTTGAAAAAGAAAACGCCGTTATAAGGTACCTTTGGGTACCGACAGATTTATCTATGGCTATGTGACTACTGCGGAGTATGCTAACGAGAGAGCCGGAAAGAGCGTTATCGATCTCGAAACCGGTGAAATCATCCGCATCCTATATCTCGATCTGCCCCTGCCCGACGGTTATACGCTTGCCGAGGATGAGGAGAAAGGCGAAGGCTGATTTTTGTCAATTTGCTTGTCGATTTTACACAAACGATAAGCATATATTTCGCCATTGTGTCAAAAAATAGTTGCGTATGCAACTAAAATGAATAAATATTTCTACGGATTTTTATGCAATATGCACAATTAATTGTTGCGTCAGGTGTGCAAGCATCCAAACTTTTTCCCGACACGGTTATTACCCTTGACAAGTATTTTTTCGAGTGCTATAATTAAGATGTAAGAAATTCCAATCAAAATCACAATTCAAAAACATTGAATATTTTTTGAAAAAGTTGAAGAAAAAAGAAAGAATTATCGTTATATATAATAGATCGTCAGTTCTGAACAATGAAAGGAGATCTCATATGAATAAGCTCACAAGATTTTTCATGCTTTTACTCTTTTCGATTTTAATCTTCTCTTCTTGCAGCTCCGTATATATAGATCCCGTAGTAACCACGTCAGGTGAAGAAGCCATTTCAGAGGAAGAAGAATATTTTACCCCTAATACCGTTTCTACTCAGGGTAACTCAGACGATTATTATTGGAACGGCTACTGGTTGTATTTCGAAAGACAAAACACTATTGCACAAACAGGCACTATGAACGGCGAGCCTGTTTACGGTGACTCCACTATTTCACGTCTTGTAAAATACAATCCCGCAACCGGGCAAGTTTCAAGCGTTTGCCTCGATCCCTCCTGCAATCACTCTTATGAATCCGGCTGCTTTACCGTTGTTCCGCATAGAGCAGGTTTGAAGGATCCTCGCGTTTCTGTACGTATCAACGGTATTTGCGGAGACTGGGTAATGATAATGGTGTCCGCTCAGCACGATGAATACGCCACCACGAATGAGTTGAAGGCGTATAATATGAAAACGGGAGAGCTCAGGATTCTTTCCGGAGAGGAGCTCGGCGGCGAAGTCATGGTGCGCTGGACCTGCAGAGCTACGTTTGGCAATAAATTATATCGAATAAAGAATATACTCGACTACTCGAACACCAAATACACGCCGGGAGGCACGGGCGAAAACGTTCTCGATTACTCCCCCGAAACAACCTGCATACTTTACGAATACGATTTTGAAACCAACACGGATACCGAGCTGTTTGAGGTCCCGAACGATTACGACGGTATCTGCGCGGTATCAAACAAGCGCTTCTTCTTCCAAAAAACAGAGGGAGAAATATACTCCTGCAAGCGCGACGGCTCAGAGTGGAAAAAGGAGGACGTTCTCAACTTCGCGCCATTTAATTTCTTCGGCTCGCTCGCCTTTATATATCTTGACGGCGGCGCGTATAACGTATACGATCTGAAGACCGATCAGATTACGACCGTTACTCCGGAATTCTACGCATACGGTTACCCGACGCTTGTAAGCGACGGCGTTATTTTCAGCAACTCACCGACCTACAATGAAGCGGCCTCAAAGCGCAATGAGTTATTGGATATGGTAAGCCGTGAGAATCCATCACTTTCGATAACGGAGAGAATGGAACTTTCAAATAAATTGTATCTGGATATCCTCTTTAGCGGCAGCTCGCAGATATGGAAATGCGATCAATACGGCAACGGCATGAGTATGATCTGCGAGATTGAAAAAACCGTTATTGATCCTATCTTTGCAGTCGATCAATACTTATTTGCAAAGATAACGTATCGTAAAGAAAAAGCGGAGAATGAAGAGGGCGAAAAGACCGGTAGTAGATGCGTAATCAACCTCGAGACCGGTGAGTTTTCAGAGCTTCCCCTTCTCGACGTAGTCGTTCCCGCCGAATACCTCAACTGACGTTAATAAGCTAAAACAAAAGACATAAGGAGGCGACGGTCAAATGAAATTACTGATTCCCGAGCTGAAAAAGCTATTCACCATCAAGCTGCTCTTGTGGATGATGGCGGCGTTGCTTTCGGTGAACGGTCTTCTCGCTTGGTGGCATTCGTTGAGCGTTGAAAAAGACAACGGCTACGACGGCATAACTATCTCGAAAGTCGTCGACCTTTACGTAGCTGACCCCGAGGGAGTCGAGGCGTACGCCGACGAGCTGACCGAATACCGCAAGGCTCAATCCAAGCTCAAAGCGCAAGCAAAAAAGGAAGGCCGCGAGTTCGTTGAAACACGCCGTGCGCTCTATTCGGACGGTCTTTACACCGAAGACCTCGAGCTTATCGATATCGCCAAAAGGCTCATCTCCTCAAACGCTCGCTTTCCCGACGAGGTGAAGCAGTACATCAAAAACACGGAGATCAACCGCGCCGAGTATCTTTATTACGGCTACGACGAATCAACCGTGGTTTACCGCTATCAGCAGCTCGCGGGCGAGCGATACACCGCGGTGCTCGAAAACGTCACTCTCGGCAATCACTACACGGGCGGTTGGAACAACTTCTTTACCTACACGATGGGCGGAGTTTTCGCCGCCGTTGCCGCAATTTTGATCGGCGCCGTTGTATTCATCAATGAGCGCGAGACGGGAATGTTCATGCTCCTGCGCCCCTCGAAAAACGGCAGATTCCGCACAGCATTTGCAAAGGTGATCGCTGCATTCATAGCAGCCGCCGTTGCCGCAATACTTATCACGCTTGAATCCCTCGCGATCTTTGCGCTGCGCGACGGTCTTTCGGGTGCGCTCGAGCCGATACAGTCGGTCACCGCATTCCGCGCATCGACCTTCCTTCTGAACGTCACCGAATACGCCGTGATTTTCACGCTCTTTAAGGTTGCGGGCGCGATGACCTTTGCCGCCGTTGCAATGCTTGCATCGGTCCTCATCAGCAAGTATATCGTGGTCTTTGCGATCGGCGCGGGATTTTTCGGACTCAACTTCATCGCCTACCTCACGGGAAGCGACATAGTCCAGACTCCCCTGCGCTACCTAAATCTCTTCATCCCCTTTGAGGGTGTGCGCCCGATAGCGAGATATTCCGCAATCGTCTTCCTCGGCGAGGTGCTCGAATGTCTGTATCTCGTAGTTCCCACGACACTTTTGTTTGCTTTGATCGCCTGCGTGCTGACTCTTCCGTTCTATTGCCGACAAACGCTCGGAAATAAAAAGATCAAGGTCATCGGCAGTGTCGGCGCAAAGCTCAGCGATATAATCGGCGCGGCGAAACGCTTCGTCGGCAATCTCATAACCAAAATTCCCGTCAGATATTCGGCATCGGGCAGAGGTGTTGAGCTTTATAAAACGCTTTACGGCGGCATTCTTGCTCTGCTTTTCGTCATTGCGGCTGTCCTTTCGCTTTACAGCGTTAAGTCCGAGAGCGCAAAGGTCTTTGCAATGACCTATGACGAGCAGGTCTGCCAGTATTACCGTTCGGGCTTCGATGGAGAGTGGACTCCCGAAAAACACGCCGCCATCGAGGCAAAATACAACGAGGCTCTGAAGGCAAATTCGGATTACACCGCGGCACAGACCGCGTATTCCGAGGGCACAATCACCTCGGATGAGCTTTCGTCTTACCGCAAGGCTTACACCTCCCTCGGCAGACACGCCACGGGTATAAAGCTCTTACTCGATCAATCTACCAAGCTCAAAAATCTCTATGATGAGGCGGGCATCGTCGGCGTATTCGTCGAGGATCGCGGATGGGAGGCGGCTCTCACGAGAAGCGCGAACTTCTTCACCTTTACCGTTATCATCCTCATCTGCGTCGGAGTTTACGCGCGTGAATACGCGGGGAAGCCCGTTGCCGATATCGTCCGCGCCACCAAAAAAGGCAGAGGCTTCGTCTGGAGATCAAAAACCGCTACGGTCATTCTTTTGACGCTCGTTTTCACGTCCGCTTGCGAGGCGATAGACCTGATCTATATAACACGAACCTATCCGCTTGATTTTGCCGCGTATCCCGCGTGCTCGATCCCCGCTTTTGCAAACTTGCCCGCGGATATCACGCTCGGCAAATATATCGCATTCTCTGCAGGCATCCGAATTCTTGCGGGTGTTCTGCTTGCCTTGTTCGTCACCGCGCTTTCATCCTTCCTCAAAAAGCCGCTTGCCGTTATCGGTACTGCTTGCGCTGTCACCCTGCTCCCCGCAGTAGCCGAGTATATCGGCGTGGATGCGGCGGAAAAGTTCAATTTCCTTTCCTTCTACGGTGCGGGCAAGCTGCTCACCGCGTCCTTCAATGCGGGCGGTATAAGCAAGGCATTTGCAGTATCGCTGGCGATCATTATCGCAACAACTCTTCTAACAGCCGTCAGCGCCATCCGTTGGTGCGGCGAAAAACGGAGGTAAATTATGAAACTGACTATAAATAACGTATCAAAAGCCTACGGCAGCAACAAGGCTCTCCAACATTTCACCGCTGACCTTGAGCCCGGAATTTATGCGCTTCTCGGACCAAACGGCTCGGGTAAATCGACCTTGGTGAACATCATCACCGACAATCTCAAATCCGACGAGGGCGAGATTCTATTCTCGGACGGCGGCGAACCCGAAAACATCCTCAAAATGGGCGTCAGATTCCGCGAAAAGCTCGGATTTATGCCGCAGTACCCCGGAATGTACCCGAATTTCTCGATCGAGAGATTTATGTGGTATATGGCAACACTCAAAGACGTCGGTTCGCACCTCAAAGGCAAAGCAAAACGCGAATATATTAAGAACGAAATTCAGAACATTCTAAAAGCCGTTGAACTTGATGATATTCCGAGACGAAAGATCGGCGCACTCTCGGGCGGTATGAAGCAGAGACTCGCCCTTGCACAAGCTGTTCTCGGCAATCCTTCTGTCCTCATCCTCGACGAGCCAACCGCAGGTCTTGACCCGAAACAGCGAATCGCGATCCGTAACTTTATTTCAAGAATAGCATTCGATAAGATCGTCATCATCGCAACACACGTTGTTTCCGACGTTGAATTCGTCGCACGTGACGTTATAATGCTGAAAAAGGGTGTTATCGTCGACAACGCCCCACCCGCCGAGCTTGTCCGAAAGATCGAGGGCAAGGTCTGGAATCTCCCCGCCTCCGAAAGCGAGGTCGTCACGCTTCAGCAAAAATACCGCGTGACCAACATCACCCGCGACGACAAGACAGGCGATGCGATTCTCCGAGTCCTCTCCGACGAGGAGCCGATTTCTACCGTCGGCAAATCTGCAACAATCGTCGCGCCGACGCTCGAGGACTATTACCTCTACGTTTTCGGCGAGGAATCAGGCGGGAATTAAATAAAAAAGGAAGGAAATCTGCGGATTTCCTTCCTTTTTATATGTTAGAATACGTTTTTGGTAGTGTTTTCGTTTGCGGGGAAGACAACGTCCTCGGGATAGAAGCTGTAACCGCGGATAAACGCACGGTCGGCATCGTCCTTGATATAGTTGACGACGTAGATCTCGCCGTCCTCAAACTGCACCCAGCCGGTGTATCCGAGATCGGGGCTCGGATTGCGGTCGTAGTCAAGCGGCATTATACGAACGCGCTGCTCTCGTCTGCCCGTAGCCTCAATGCTCTCGCGGCTCATAAACGCGGCGAAGGTATTTTGCGTTCCCGAAGGAATATAACGGTAGGTGACCATAACGCTGCCGTCCGCAAGAAAACCCGAAACGGGACGGTGTCCGCTGTCCATCGAGGTGTTATATATCTCAGACCAGGTCTCTCCGCCGTCGGCGGAGAGGACCTTGAGAATCGGATATCCCTTAACGGAATTTTCACGAAGGTATGCTACGAGCTTCCCCTCATCGTATTCGAGAATCGAAACCTCACAGAGGTTGTATTTAGGATCTGCGGCAACCGTCACGCGATCCGACCAAGTTTTGCCTTCGTCGTCGCTGTACCAAAGATACTGCTCGAGCTTGCCGGTCTCCGCGCTCTTGAAATGTGCCGCAACGATGAGCCTGCCGCTCTTCAGTTGACGGTATTTGTCCGGTACGATACCGCAGAAAGGAAGTATGATCGGATCGCTCCAATTCTCTCCCTCGGAGTCACCGAGCCAAAGCCGGTTTTCAGCCTCGCGATTTTCGTTGCCGTAGACCTTGTCGCAGATAATCGCAAGACTTCCGTCGTTCAACTTCGAGATACGCGCGCAGTTGAAATATTCGCCTGCACTTCCCTTTTCGGTCAGCGGCTTCTTTTCCGACCACGTTCTGCCTCGGTCAAGGCTTTCGGTGATCATAATTCTCGCGTTATCGCGGTTTTTGTGATGCTCACATTCGGCGAAAACGCATATCAGCTTTCCGCCGTCCGTCAGCACTACGTCGGGCCACGCCTCGTATATCGAATCGTCGCGGCTGACGTTGAATTTTTGAATCATTATCAGTCTTCTTTCTTTTTCTTGAGAGCAACTGCGGTTGCAACCGCGCCGAGAACAGCCGCCGCAGAGATAGCGGACGCGCCGCAGCCCTTCTTTTCAGGCTCGGGCTCGGTTACTTCGGGTTCGGTAACTACGGGAGCTTCGGTTACCGCGGGAGCCTCGGTCTCGGGCTCGGTTGTAGTTTCAACGGGTACCTCGGTCTCGGGAGCCTCGCCTGCCTTCCAGCCGGTGAGCTGTTCGATCAGCTCGATGATCGCGTCACCGCGGCTGATGTAGGCATCAGCAGTCGGGTGGCTTGCGATTCCGAGCTCCTTTCCGCTGCACGCCTTAAGCTGGAGATAGGTGATATGAGTGTCGCCTGCGTTGCGAAGCTCGGTGACCACCTGCTTGATCTGTGCCGTCCAGCCTGCGCTCATCATACCGTACGCATAAATGATCTCGGCATTCGGGTTCTTTGCGCGGACGTCAAGAAGGAAGGTCTTGAGGGTTGCCATAAACTCGTCCTTGGAAAGTCCGGTTACGGTACCCGAAGCATCGTTTGTTCCCGCATTGATAACGATAACATCAGCCTGACGCTTGAAATCGTACTTCACGCCCTCAAGGTTGTAGTCGTCAAGCGATGCATAAAGCAAAGGAATAAGTCTTTCGGTCGTGTTGCCGTAGTTACGGGCAATACCTCTGCCCGAAACTGCGATGACGCTGTAATCCGCGCTGAACGCGTTCGCAACGTACTCTGAATAGGTCTTTGTAGCGTCCTCGGTAGCGGTGCTCCAGGAGGAGGTAGTACTTGCCTCCTTAGATGCGGAGTAACCTACGGTGATCGAGTCGCCGACGAATTCGATAAGTCTTGCCTTATCTGCGGGAGGAGCGAGCTTTTCACCGTCGTTGAGCTTAAGCGAAACGAGAGCCGCAGTCGAGGAACGTGCGTTGGATCTCTTAACGACACGGATGGTATAAGTGCCGTTGGGATCGAGTCCCTCGGCAAGAGTTACGGTCTGAATTGTCTTGGTCAGCGCGATGTCGGGCTGCTCAACGCCGTTGATGAATACCTTGATATAAGCGGTATTGGTTCCGCCGGGAGCGTTCGACGCAATCTCAGCGCGGACTCCGCTACCCTTGAAGGTAAATTCAAATCCCGATGCCGACCAGTTGAAGTAATGCTTTCCGTCCATCGAATAGGTTCTTCCGAGCCAACGGAGATCGTTTTCGATATCAAAGAAGAGCTTTGCGGGATTCGTTGTGGTTACGGTTGCGGTATACACTTCCTCTTTCACTCCGTTTGCAGACATAATTCTAATATAGAAAGTATTGGTTTCCTTATAGAGCTTGACGGGATTTGCGATCTCCTTGGTCAGCTCCTTATCCGAGTATACCTTGAAGGTATTGCCCTCGGAGGTGGTGATAGAAACCTTGTATTCGTCCTTGGTAACGCTGTCCTTAAGAGTCTTTGCGCTCTTATCGACAGTACCCGTGCTCGGCACACCGTCAACGACCGCCTTTGCGGGATCGTCCTTGGGGCTTCTGTAAGTATTATCCTTCATATCAAAAGGAGTGGTAGAATTGGGAATCGAGATATCGGTGGGGATATTGTCGAAGAGGTTGCCCTTGACCACGAACTTTGTTCCGAGATCAAGCGCATCGGTCGCACCATGGATAGCGATGAAGTTATCCGATGCAACGCCCGAAACCTTGAATACGTTATCAATAATATTGAAGTAAATGTTGTTGCTCTTGATCTGGGGAACGATGATGTTATTGTTGCTGGCAACACCCGCATCGTTATCAACAAATACGTTATTGGTGATATTTACCGTGATCTTCGAGCATCCTGCTACGTTCTTGACCATATTGTGTCCGCCCGCACCCGAGGTGAGGTTGCAGTTGAGGACCTGATTGGTCTTCTGTCTGAACATAGAGTCGCGAACTGTGTAGATAGCCTCCGCGCCTGCCTGAGCTACGCTCGACATAGCGATGAAGCCGAACATCTGCTTGGTGCTTGCCGCGTCAAAATAGATACCCGAGGCATCCATGTTGTCAACTCCAAGGTTGAAGCCGGGAGCGGTGGTCTGACCCTCAAAACGGATATTCTCGCAGATAAGGTTACGAGAGTAATCGTTTTTAGCCTTATCGGGATAGTAGGAATAGCAATAGAAGGGGCCGTTGTTTGAGGTGGTGTAGCCGTAAACGAGCATATTCTTATAGGTAAGAGTGATATTACCCGCGCCGCCGTAGTTCGAACGGAGCATTCCGCCGCCGGTAATGGCAATACCGTCGATGGTTACGTTATGGCAATCAAAGACAACGTTGCTCGGCGCGTGCATTCCAACGTGCCAGCTTGTGGTAAGGATAGCCTCGCCATTGCCGCGCTCGGGATTGCGAGTCCAATCGTCGGTCTTCTCCGCTCCCTTGACGTTCGGGTTGATACCCGCCTTGGGGCCGAGGATGGTTACGTCCTTCTTGATCTGGACGCCTTCGGTGTAAGTACCGGGAGCAAGAATTACGGTTCCGCCCGCGGGAACCGCATCAAGCGCGGCACCGAGAGTAGAAAATCCCGTCGTTCCGACGACAACCGAATAAGCCTTGTCACCGACCTTGATGTCGGTCAGCGTGCCGTTTGCCCCCGAAAGAGCCAGGTCAACGACCACGGTGTCCGCGGGAAGTGCTTCAGCAGCAGCGGGAACGGCAAAGCCGAAGCAAGCCGTAAGCATTGATAGCATTAGTAAAGCAGAAATCAAACGTTTCATTATAACGCCTCCTATAAAAATATTGATTTAATTATACCATATTTGTCAGCGGAGGTCAATAGATTTTTTATTTTCATTTATATAAAAAGGAAGAAATCACACCGCGAGCGATCTTTTTGTAGGTTTTCTTCCTTATTATATATAAAGCTTTATGTATTGTTTATGAATGCGGTTTTGAAGGAAGAACAGGCAAAACTTGCATTTTTATTTTTCATTCAAAAACATATTATTTCTGAAGAACGTGAAAAAATAACTGTATAAAGTCAAAAGCAGCCCCAACACGGCACATTCAGGCCTTTTGTGTGCCGACTGTATTGTGCACAAATTAATCGCACAGACTTTTTCGGCTCTGTTTATGCCCAAATAGCCGCCCCTCGCCCTTCAGGCTCAATAATTCAAAATGCAACATTTTTCAAAAAAGTGTCAAATTCAACCTTCGGTTTATAAATTTATGAACATTTGGTTAATTCTGTGTAAAAAACATTAACAATTTTTACAATATCCGTTGACAAAAAGTGCATTATGTAATATAATATTCTTGTACATTTTCCGCGGGCTCTCCTTATGCAAATTGCCGTTAGCATAGGGAGCGCTGTCTTTGCGGTTTAGTGACAAAAAATAATGAGGAAAAACCTCAAAAATTCAATGGAGGAACATCAAATGTTCAAGAGAATTCTTTCGGTTGCTCTTGCGCTCACCATGCTCGTTTCCTGCTTTGCTCTCGCAGCATGTAAGGACGACGGTTCTCTCAAGAGAGACCCCAATGCAGAGTACACCTACAACACATTCCTTTCTACATTCCCCACGGTTTGGAACAACCACACCTACCAGACCGCAACTGACTCCGAGATCATCGGTTACACCGAGACCGGTTTCTACACCTTCGATTACAACGAGACCCTTGACGGTTACAAGATCGTTCCCGATATGGCAACCGCAGAGCCCGTAGACGTTACCGCTGAGTACGTTGGCGAGCAGTGGGGCATCGCTGAAGGCGACACCGCTAAGGCATGGAAGATCACCCTTCGTCAGGATATCAAGTGGGAAGACGGCACTCCCATCAACGCTCACGATTTCGTTGAGTCCGCAAAGAGACTTCTCAACCCCGTAGCTAACAACTACAGAGCTGACTCTCTCTACCAGGGCAACCTCGTTGTCCACAACGCTAAGAATTACTTCTACGGCGGCAAGACTGTCACCCTTCCTTCGGATGACATTTACGAAGTTTACTCCGCAGATCTCGATTCTAAGCTCGTATTCTCTCTCGCTCCTCCCAGCGACGACAGAAACTGCGAAGTTTCTATGAGAACCTCCTTCGGCTTCCCTGCATCCTATGACGCAGCTAAGTGCGCAGCTTACATCGCTGACGGTTACCTCCCCGGCTCCGCATTCACTGTAGAAGTAGCAGCTACCATGGAAGGCAAGACCTTCGCTGAGATCAAGGCTGACGCTACTATGAAGGCAGCTTGGGACGCTCTTATCGGCTGGTGGCAGACCGAGCCCAACGAGGAGCTCGACTTCTTCGTTGCAGAGCAGACCTACGAGGAGATCCCCTTCGACTCCGTTGGTGTCAAGGCAGTTTCCGACTATGAGCTCGTTCTCATCATCGACAAGCCTCTCGAGGGCTTCTACCTCCTCTACTCCCTCACCAGTGCTTGGCTCGTTAAGACCGACCTTTACGACTCCTGCATCACCATGACCGACGGTGTTTACAACATCACCTACGGTACCTCCGCAGAGACCTATATGTCCTACGGTCCTTACAAGCTCGAGTCCTTCCAGGCTGACAAGCAGATCGTTCTCGTAAAGAACGACCAGTTCTACGGCTACAATGACGAGGCTAACAAGAACAACTACTGGACCACCAAGATCGTTTACGATTACATCCAGAACGGCGAGACCGCTATGGAAGCTTTCCTTCAGGGTAAGCTCGATGCTAAGGGACTTGACGTAGACCAGATGGCTGAGTACTCCAAGTCTGAGCACACCTACTACACCACCGGCGACTCCACCTTCTTCATCGCTATCAACCCCGACCTCGACGCTCTCAAGGCTGAGCAGGAAAAGGTTGGCGCAAACATCAACAAGACCATCCTTACTGTTAAGGAGTTCCGTCAGGCTCTCTCCTTCACTCTCGACCGCGCAGCATTCTGTCTCGCAACCTCTCCCTCCAATGCTCCCGCATTCGGCGCATACTCCAGCCTCATCATCTCTGACCCTGATAACGGTACCGCATACCGTACCACCGCTCAGGCTAAGGACGTTCTCGTAAACTTCTGGGGCGTTGCAGATGAAATCGGCGACGGCAAGCTCTACGCTACCATCGACGACGCTATCGACTCCATCACCGGTTACAACCTTGAGATGGGTAAGGAATACTTCAACCTCGCTTATGACAAGGCTATCGCTGACGGTCTCCTCAAGGAAGGCGACACCATCGAGATCTGCGTTGGTATCCCCAACCCCGAGTCCAAGTTCTACAACAACGGTTACGACTTCCTCGTAAACAACTACACCGAGGCTGTTAAGGGCACCAAGCTCGAGGGCAAGCTCACCTTCACCAAGGACGATACCATCGGTAACGGCTTCTCCGACGCTCTTAAGGCAAACCAGGTTAACCTCCTCTTCGGAGTAGGATGGACCGGTTCCGCACTTGATCCTTACGGACTCATGGAGGCTTACACCTCTTCCGATTACCAGTACGACCCCGCATGGAACACCACCACCGAGACTCTTACCCTCGCTATCGAAGGCAAGAACTACACTGCAACCGTTTGGGATTGGACTCTCGCTATCATGGGCGAAAAGGTAACCCTTACTGCTGATGACAAGTCCACCATCGAGTACTCCTGCGGTACCGCAGACAAGAAGCCCGAGGAAAGACTTAACATCCTCGCAGCTCTCGAGGGCGCAGTTCTCCAGACCTATGACATGATCCCGATCATGGACGACGCATCCGCAGCCCTCAAGGGTATGCAGATCAAGTACTACACCGAAGAGTACATCTACGGTGTTGGTCGTGGCGGCATCAAGTACATGCAGTACTACTACTCTGACGCTGAATGGGATGCATTCGTTGCAGAGCAGGGCGGCACTCTTAACTACAAATAAGATAGAATTCTCTTCTGTCTGACTCAAACATAGCGTTTGAGACATACGACTCCCCGAGGGGCAACCCTCGGGGCAGTCGTGTCTAAAAGGGCAATTTTCACCGACGGCAAATTTTGTTTGCAAGTCTTTCAAGAACACGTTGTGGATATTTTATTTCCGCTTCTTTAGTAAAGAGTGAACACAAGCGTTTTTGAAGGCGTGCAAATGCAATTTGCATACCGATTTTTATTTTCGGTATCATTGCATTTCAAAAATAAAAACTTTTTTCGCAAAAACACAGCCGCCAAAGCGGCAAGAAAGAGGACAACATGTTTAAATACGTTCTGAAAAGAATTGGTTTGATGCTTGTGGTATTCTTCATCATCATCTCAATTTGTTTCGTACTCGTCAAGCTCCTCCCCAATACCGAAGCAACACAGTTCGGTAAAGACAGGGCGATCATCGAGCAAAGACGCGCACAGCTCGGCTACGACAAGCCTCTGATCGTACAGTACGGTATCTTCATTCAGAAAACGCTGCTCGGCTTTAACTGGGGCGTTTCGGAAGAGCTTTACCGCGGTCAGGACGTCTGGCAAATATTCGTAAGCAAGCTCCCTCCCACAATGCTCGTAAACACGTATACGATGCTTATCGCGGTTCCGATCGGTCTTCTTCTCGGCATCTACGCCGCGCTCAAGAAGAACAAGTGGCAGGACCACGTTATCTCAACCGGAGTTATGATATTCATCTCGGTTCCTTCATACGTATATGCATTCCTCGTTCAGTATCTCCTCTGCTTTAAGCTGACGGGTTGGGTAGGCCGTGAGATATTCCCGCTTCAGATGCAGGCGGGCAGCGACTACTTCTCCTGGAGTATGTTCGTTTCACTCGTTCCCGCTATCCTCTCGCTCGGTTTCGGTACCATTGCAGGACTTGCAAGATACACAAGAGCAGAGCTCTGCGAAGTACTGACTCAGGAATATATGCTCCTTGCGAGAACCAAGGGTCTTACCCGCGGACAGGCTACCGTCCGCCACGCGCTCCGTAACTCGATGGTTCCGATCTTCCCCATGATCATGGGTGAATTCATCGGTATCATAGGCGGTTCGCTCATCATCGAGCAGATCTTCGGTATTCCCGGAGTAGGTCCGCTCTATATCAACTCGATCACAGCACGCGACTACAACTTCTTTATGCTCCTTTCCGCATTCTACACCATCATCGGTCTTGCAAGCGGACTTCTCGTTGACCTGAGCTACGGATTTGTAGATCCCCGTATCAGAATGGGAGAGAAATAATGGATTATCAGAATATACCCAAGGAAAAATTCGTATTTGCGGATCCTAACCGCAGAACGGGCGATAAGAAGTTTGATACGAAGCCCGTAAGCTACGCTAAGGACGTATGGACTCGTTTCTGCAAGAACAAGTCCTCCGTTGTTGCGGCTTGCATCATCGTATTCCTCCTTCTCTTCTCGATCCTCGTTCCGATAGTTGCCTCCACCACCTATTCCGAAGCTCTCACCGACACCACATACCTCCAGTATGCGAAGCTGACGCCCAAGTGCAATCTCCTCGCGCCTATCGGTATCTGGGACGGCTGTCAGAAGACCACTCTTAACAAGGCAACCTACGACTATTGGCAGGCTATAACCGAGGAGACCGGCTATACCATTATGCCCAAGATCTACAAAGCTAACTATCAGCAGGGCGGTCCCGCGTCTCGTTCCACCTACTATGACGTTAAGATCGACACCTATATCAAGAACGGTATGACCTACCTCACCCTCACCGATGCGCAGTTCAAGGATATTCAGGCTTGGCAGAACGAGACCGGTATTCAGGTCATCTACCCCGCTGTCAACATCAAGAAGATCAAGAACGAGATGTATAAGTCGGACGCCAATATCTGGTATGAAAACGATATGAAGGGCGCTCCTATTATGCAGAACGGCAAATATCAGGACATCTACCTTGACTCCGGCAACGAGGACGGCTACGACAGCATCCGTATCGACGGCGATGACGGTTCTCTGCGTTATGCCCGTATCGGCGGTACCTCGGATAACAAGTCCTATATCGTCCGCGTATTCAAGTACACCTACTTCCAGTACCGCTACGGCTTTGAGCCCTCCTTCCTCTTCGGTACCAACGCAAAGGGTCAGGACCTTCTCACCCGCCTTGCAGCAGGTGCGCGCTTCTCGCTCGTTCTCGCAGTATGCATTTCCGCAATCAACCTCTTCATCGGTGCTATCATCGGTTCTATCGAGGGTTACTACGGCGGTGCAATCGATATTATCATCGAGCGTATCATTGATATCCTCGGCGGTATCCCGTCAATGGTAGTTATGGCACTCTTCCAGCTCCATCTGGCATCTAAGGTCGGACCGGTCTGGTCAATGGCGTTTGCGTTCATACTCACGGGATGGATCGGTATGTCGGCAAGAACCCGTATGCAGTTCTACCGCTTCAAGCGTCAGGAATACGTTCTCGCGGCAAGAACTCTCGGTGCATCCGACCGCAGACTTATGTTCAAGCATATCTTCCCCAACGCAATGGGTACTCTTATTACCGGTAGCGTACTTTCGATCCCCGGAGTTATCTTCTCCGAGTCGTCTCTTACCTACCTCGGAATCGTAAACCTCGAGTCCTCGACTCAGACCTCCGTCGGTACCCTTCTCTCCAACGGTAACGGTATGCTCGCATCCTTCCCCCACATTATCTTCTTCCCCGCACTCTTTATCTCTCTTCTCGAGATCTCCTTCAACCTCTTCGGCAACGGTCTCAGAGATGCATTCAACCCGTCACTGAAGGGAATCGAGGACTGATATCATGGAAAAGAAACTTGAAGTCAAAAATTTAAGAATATCTTTCAAAACAGCCAACGGTAAGGTTCAGGCTGTAAGAAACATCAATTTCGAGCTCAATAAGGGTGAAACTCTCGCGATCGTAGGCGAGTCGGGCTCGGGTAAGTCGGTTACCTCCAAGTCGATGCTCGGCATCCTCGCAGGTAACGCGATCATCGAAAGCGGCGAGATCATCTACGACGGTCGCGACCTCCTCAAGATCACAGAGGACGAGTTCTACCGCATCCGCGGCGACAAGATCGCAATGATCTTCCAGGATCCTATGTCCTCCCTTAACCCCATTATGCGAATCGGTAAGCAGCTTACCGAGGCAATGATCCTCAAGGGCAAGGCAAGACAGAAGGCAAGCCGTATCGCATTTAATTCTACCCTTAAGCTCCTCAATGAAACTATGATCAAGGCTATCGCAGAGGGCGGATACACCTCCGTTTCCGGCGAGAAGCTTGAAAAAACCAAGACTGCCGACGAGCTGACCAAGATCTGTAAGGATTTCGACGCATTCGAGTTCAAGCATATCGAGCTTGAGCAGGCTTACAACGAGGCGAAGGAATCCGCAGTTGAGGCTCTCTCCGCTATCGTCGACGTTCTCTTCCACATCGAAAAGAACGCATTCGCTGATCCCAAGGAAAAGATCCGCGAGATCGTTTCCCTGACCTCTAAGACCTACAATGAGTACGTTGTTAAAGAAGATGCCGAGAACCTCAAGGCTCTTCTCTCCAAGCTCACCTCAAAGCTCTCTGCGGATATCAAGGCAAATGATTTCACCGCAACAGCGGCAACTCTTACGTCGATCAAGGCAATCCTTGACGCGGCATTGGTAAAGGAAGTTCCCAACTTCTTCAGAATGGGTTATTACCTCAAGTTCTCGGGTAAGGCACTTCCCGAAATGCCCGTTGCAGAGCTCAACGAGTTCCTTCTTAACTACCTCAACGAGCACTTTATGCTCGAGTTCCTGACCTACGCAGAGACCGCGCTCAAGTATTCCGCTCTCGTTTACGCGGAAAAGAAGAAAGCCGCTCTCGCAGAGGCAGCAAAGGCTATCGCGGTATTCTCCGCTGACGGCGCCCTCGACAAGAAGACCGTTGAAGCAGCTGCAAACGCACTCATCGAGGCAGTTGAAGCATCCATCGACCGCCTTGAAATCAATAAGGACAGTATCGCATACACCTTCCATACCAGCCTTAACTACGCTATCGAGAACTACTTCAACGCTATCCCCAGAAATGCGGCGGCACAGAAGGCTCACGACAAGCAGCAGGCAAAGTACGATGCTCTTTGCGCAAAGGGTAAGAAGCCCGATTGGAAGGTCATTCCCGCGGCTCTCATCAACCTTGACGACGCAAAGCACGATATCGTCAGCGTAGTCGAAAGACTTGTTGCTCACTATGAGCACCTCCTCGCAGTTGCGGCTAACCGTGACTTCGCCAAGGAGACCGTTGCTCTCGTCGACTTCCTAAAGCTCAATGCATCCGAGACCGTCTATAAGGTCACCAAGAGCATGGCAAAGCACAAGGCAATCAAGCTCATGGAGGAGGTTGGTATTCAGGAGGCTCGCAAGAGATTCAAGCAGTACCCCTTCGAGTTCTCGGGCGGTATGAGACAGAGAATCGTTATCGCGGTCGCTCTTGCGGCTAACCCCGACATCCTCATCTGCGACGAGCCCACCACCGCGCTTGACGTTACCATTCAGGCTCAGATTCTCGAGCTTATCAATAAGATCAAGGAAGAGCGTCAGCTTTCCATCATCTTTATCACTCACGACCTCGGCGTCGTAGCAAATATGGCGGACAGAATCGCCGTTATGTACGCGGGCAAGATCGTTGAATACGGCACCGCAGAGGAAGTATTCTACTCCCCCGCACACCCCTACACCTGGGCTCTTCTCTCCTCTATGCCCGACCTCGACACCAACGAGCGTCTTGAGGCGATCCCCGGTACTCCCCCCAATATGATCTATCCCCCTGTCGGCGACGCTTTCGCAGACAGAAACAAATACGCACTCGAGATCGACTTCGAGATGCAGCCGCCCATGTTCAAGATCACGGACACCCACCACGCGGCTACATGGCTTCTCCACGAGAACGCTCCCAAGGTCGATCCTCCCAAGATCGTTACCGACAGAATTGAAAGAATGAAGAACCGCGGAGGTGAAAAATAATGGAAAACAAAAACGAAGTTTTGCTTGAAGTTAAAAACCTTTGCCAGTACTTCAAGATCAACAAGGCTGTTGACGACGTTAGCTTTGCGGTAAAGAAGGGCGAGGTTTTCGGACTCGTAGGCGAGTCGGGCTGCGGTAAGACAACCACCGGACGTTCGATCATCCGTCTTTACGATATCACCTCGGGCGACGTTTACTTCAAGGGTACACGTATCGCGGCAGGTACAAAGTCATATAAGGATGCTATTGCAAAAGCGAAGGCAGAGATCAAGCAGCTTAAGTCTTCGGGTGCTTCGGCTGCAGAGATCGCGGAAAAGACTAAATTCATCGCAGATCAGAAGGCGGCTATGGCGGCGGCTATCAACGATCATAAGCACTGCCCCAAGGATCTCGTAACCAAAATTCAGATGATCTTCCAGGACCCCATCGCATCCCTCGACCCCCGTATGACCGTCCGCGACATCATCGCAGAGGGACTCATCATCAACGGTATGAAGGATAAGAAGGAGATCGACGAGAAGGTCTTCAAGATGCTTGAAATGGTTGGTCTCGTTAAGGAGCACGCATCGCGTTATCCTCACGAGTTCTCCGGCGGACAGAAGCAGCGTATCGGCGTTGCACGCGCGATCATTATGGAGCCCGAGATCATCATCGCGGACGAGCCCGTTTCCGCGCTCGACGTTTCGATCCAGGCGCAGGTAATCAACCTTCTCAACGACCTCCGCCGTGAGCTTGGTCTGACCATCCTCTTCATCGCACACGACCTTTCGGTTGTAAAATACTTCTCCGACCGTATCGGCGTTATGTACTTCGGTAAGATGGTTGAGCTTGCAGATGCTGACGAGCTCTTCAAGAATCCTCTCCATCCCTACACCAAGTCGCTTCTCTCGGCTATTCCGCTGCCCGACCCTCAGTACGAGAAGCAGAGAAAGAGAATCAAGTACGATCCTCTCGAGTCTCACGATTATTCCGTGGAAGGTCCCACTCTCCGCGAGATCACTCCCGGTCACTTCGTATACTGCAACACCGCAGAGTTCGAGAAGTATAAGAGCGAGCTGAAATAATCCCGATGGAAAATAAAAAAACAGAAAAGCTTATAAGCTTTCTGACATCGACCGTTATCGGTTTGGGGATTGCCTTTGCAATTGCCTATTGGCGCGGCGTTTTCGAAGCTACAGATGCAACAACGATACTGAATATCATCAGCGACGGGACTTTCGTTACAGGCATGCTCTACACCGGCTTCGGACTGCTCATACTGATCGCAAACGAAGGCATCCTCGATATCTTCGGCTTCGGCTTCAAATCCCTCGTCTACCTTTTCACACCTCGTAAGCTCGATAAAAAAGCTACCGATTATTACGAATACCGTATGAAAAAGAAGGAAGAACGCGCGGGTAAAAGCGTAAATACCAATATCCTCCCCATCGGAGTCGGATTTATCCTCCTCTCGATCCTCACGGTCATATTGGCATATTCAATATAAAAAATACGGTATGGTTCGAAAGAATCATACCGTATTTTTATAAAACAATAACCCCGAACCGAAAGCGGTACGGGGTTTTGTCTTTTAGAAATTACTCAGCGTCAGCTGCAACTTCTTCCTCTTCAGCATCTTCGAGCTCGATCTCGTCGCAAAGCTCGTCCTCGAGGCAGCAGTCATCACAATCGCAGCAATCACAGTAATCATCGCAGCAGCAGAAGTAGCCTGCTCTCTTGAGAAGAGCGTAGAGCGCAACGCCTGCAGCGCCGATAGCAGCGATAATGCCAAGGGTAATGCCAACTATCTTCCAATAGTTAGTCTTTTCTTCCTTCTTCTGAAAAAGAAACATGGTGAAATACCTCCAATATAAATTATTTTACAATTATATTATATCATATTTTTTCAAAAATGCAAGTGTTTTTTCAAGAATTTTATATTTATTTTTACGGTATTAAAATTCCTCTCATTTTTTTGCGCAAAAGTATTTATTTTTTGGAAGATTTATGATAAAATATATAATAGATAAATTTGCGGAGAAAACAATGACCTATAACAAAGCCGTCGCGCTTCTTTCTGAAGCGGGAATTGAAAACGCGGAGACCGACGCCGCCATACTTTTTGAGCATTTCGCGGGAATTGCAAGGCATTCTCTGCCATTTCGCCGTAACGAGGAAATCGGGAACGCCGAGCTCGCATCCGCACTCGAACGCAGGCTCAAACGTGAACCCTTGCAATACATCCTCGGAGAGTGGGAATTCTTCGGACTACGCTTCGTGCTGAATTCCGACTGTCTTTGCCCTCGTCCAGACACCGAGCTGATCGTTGAACTTGCGCTCCGCAATCTGCCGAAGAACGCGCATTTTTGCGATATCGGAACGGGAAGCGGTGCGATCGCGGTTTCAACGGCACATTACCGTAAGGATACCACCGCAGAAGCTTTTGACATAAACGAAAACGCCCTCTCCGCCGCTTCTCATAATGGCGTGATCAACGGCGTTTCGGACAGAGTAAAGTTTACGCAATCCGACGCGCTTGCCGATGATTTCCTTGATGGCAAAAGTTTTGATGCCATACTCTCAAATCCGCCCTACATCCCCGCCGAAGTCATCCCGACTCTCGCCCCCGAGGTTCTTCTTGAACCCCACCGCGCACTCGACGGCGGAGACGATGGGCTCATCTTCTACCGTGCAATCACCAAAAAGGCAAAGACCGCACTCAAAGACGGCGGTTTCGTCCTTTACGAGGTGGGCATCGGTCAGGCGTATGACGTGGCACTCATCGGTAAAGAAAACGGCTTCACCGCAGAAATATACCCCGACCTCGCGGGAATCGACCGCGCGGTTCTATTACGAAAAATCTAACTTTGGAAGGTACTTATATATGAAAATCGCAGTTCTCGCGGGCGGTCTTTCGCCCGAAAGAGACGTTTCTCTCACCTCGGGCTCGCTTATCGCGACCTCACTTTCAAGATCGGGACACTCGGTTGCCCTCGTCGATCTTTATCTCGGAATCAAGGATATCCCCACCGATATCAACAGCCTTTTCATCAAGGGCGGCAGCTACTCATACAAGGTAGAGACCGCGGAGCCCGACCTCGATGCTCTCGTCGCTTCAAACGGAGGCAGACGGGCACCGATAGGCGAAGGAGTTCTTGATATCTGCCGCGCCGCAGACGTCGTGTTCCTCGCGCTTCACGGATCTATCGGCGAAAACGGTCAGCTTCAGGCAACTCTCGATTGCCACGGCATTAAAAGATACACGGGAACCGGATACATAGGCGCGCTCCTTTCGATGGATAAGGACATATCGAAGCGCCTGATGGTCGAAGCGGGAGTCAAGACTCCCCGTTGGACGTACGTTGACACAACGAACCCGAACGCCAAGGAGATCGCCGCGACCGTCGGACTTCCCTGCGTTATCAAGCCCGTCTCTTGCGGCTCGAGCGTAGGCGTTTCGATCATCGAAAGCGTCGATCAGATCGACGAGGCTATCAAGGCTTCGGCTAAATACGAACGCTATCTGCTTGCCGAGGAAATGATCAAGGGTCGCGAATTCACCATCGCCGTTATCGACGGAAAGGCACTCCCGCCCGTCGAGATCATTCCGAAGTGCGGATTTTACGATTACAAAAACAAATATCAGAGCGGACTTACCGAAGAGATCTGTCCCGCTCATCTCACCGATGAAGAAAACGCCCGTCTTGCCACCGCCGCGCTTGCCGCTTTCTCGGCACTCCGAATGGAGATGTACGGCAGAGCAGATTTCATGCTCGGCGCGGACGGCGAATTCTACTGTCTCGAGGTCAACGCTCTTCCCGGCATGACCCCCACCTCCCTGCTCCCGCAGGAAGCCGCCGCGATCGGCATAGGATATGATGAACTTTGCGAGCTTCTCGTCAAGCTTGCTTACGAAAAGGAGTAAGTTATGATTATTTCCAAGGATGTAAAAACAGAAGGTCTCGTCCGATACGGTATTCTCGGACTCGGTATCGGTATGGCACACGTTGGCGCGGCTGCGGCATCGAAAAATTGTCTGCTCTGCGCAGTTGCCGATCTTGATGAAAAGCGCCGCGCAAGCTTTAGTGAGGAATATCCCGACGTTCCCACATACAACACTCTCGAAGAAATGCTTGAGAACGAACAGCTTGATGCTGTCAGCATCTGCCTGCCCACCGGTATGCACGCCGACTACGCCATCCGCGCTATGGAGGCGGGCGTTCACGCTCTCGTCGAAAAGCCTATCGACGTCACGGTCGAAAAGGCACTTCCCGTAATCGAAGCGGCAAAGAGAACCGGCAAGAAGTGCGGTGTAGTTTTCCAGAACAGATATAATTTCGCTCTTGACCCCGTCTACGCGGGACTTTCCGACGGCACGCTCGGCAAGATCTTCCTCGGCACCTTTGCAGTAAAATGGCACCGTGACGACGCATATTACGCCGCAAACGGCGGTTGGCGCGGCACTTGGGAAATGGACGGCGGCGGATCGCTTATGAATCAGTCGATACATACCGTCGACCTTATGCTACAGCTTATGGGCAAGCCGAAGTCGATCACCTCGCAGATGCGCCTTTGCAATCACGGCATCGAAAGCGAGGACCTGACCGTTTCGACGCTTACCTTTGAGTCGGGCGCGGTCGCGACCTTTACCAGCACCACCTGCGCGTACCCCGGCATCTGCACCGAGATCTCGCTGACCTGCGAGAACGGCTACGTTGCCCTCGATGCCGATAAGCTCACACTTTGGAAGCTCCGCGGTGCATCGCCCGAAGATGAAGCCGAAAAGCTCGCTCGCTACTCGGTCGGCAACCGCAAGGCGCAAAAGCTCTGCCGCGGCAGACTCTTCGGACACAAGCGAGTTATCGACGATTTCTGTCTCGCCATCCTCGAGGACAGAGACCCCGCCGTCACGGTCGAGGAAGGTCTCCTTCCCCTCCGCGTCATCTGTGCGGCGTATGAGTCGGCAAAGAGCGGAAAAACAATATTTTTTGATTGATTTTTCGATTTTTTTCGCACAAATACTTGAAATTCGTTTAAAAAAGTTATATAATATCTTATTATAGTTTAACTCGGAGGTGTCTTTAATGAATCCCAACGTAAGACCCGATTCTATGGAAAGAATCACAAATTTTGAACTCGCAAACAAATTTATCGACGAACAGGTCGCTCTCGTCAGAGAACAGGTTGGGGACAAGAAGGTCCTCCTGGCACTTTCGGGCGGCGTTGACAGCTCGGTAGTTGCCGCACTCCTTATCAAGGCGATCGGCAAGCAGCTCGTCTGCGTTCACGTAAACCACGGACTTATGCGTAAGGGCGAAAGCGAGGCTGTTATCGAGATGTTCGGTAACGCGCTTGAGGCTAACCTTGTCTATATCGACGCTACCGACCGCTATCTTGATCTTCTTGCAGGCGTTTCGGATCCCGAAACCAAGAGAAAGATAATCGGTAAAGAATTTATTGAAATTTTCGCAGAGGAAGCAAGAAAGCTTGAGGGCATCTCCTTCCTCGGTCAGGGTACCATTTATCCCGATATTCTCGAGTCCATCAAGCAGGCTGAGGGCAAGAAGGCAGTCAAGTCGCACCACAACGTCGGCGGACTTCCCGAGGATCTTCAGTTTGGGCTCGTTGAGCCCATCAAGCTTCTCTTCAAGGATGAAGTAAGAGTAGTCGGCGAAGCACTCGGACTTCCCCACGCAATGGTCTACCGTCAGCCCTTCCCCGGCCCCGGACTCGGCGTTCGTTGCCTCGGCGCGATCACCCGCGACCGTCTCCACGCTCTCCGTGAAGCAGACGCGATCCTCCGCGAGGAGTTCGATATCTGCGGACTTGCAGAGAAGGTATGGCAGTATTTCGTAGTTATCCCCGATATCAAGTCGGTAGGCGTTAAGGACGACAGCCGCTACGAAGGCTGGCCCGCGATCATCCGCGCCGTAAACACCAAGGACGCAATGACCGCAACCATAGAAGAGATCCCCTACGCGGTTCTCCATAAGATCGTAAACAGAATCACCACCGAAGTAGAAGGCATCAACCGCGTCCTCTACGACCTCTCGCCGAAGCCTACCGGAACTATTGAGTGGGAATAATAAAATAAGGTTTTTAAGTGGCTTGGAAGCCTTATTCCAAGCCACTTTCTGCAAATTTGACAATTTTGTGTGACAACACTTTGACAACAGTTTGAGAGATTTTTATTTTGTTAGTAGCTTTTAGATATAAACAACTCTTTATTTTGTCAAAACCTATTTTCTTATTTTAAAAATGTGGTATAATGAGTGTGTTTGCTGTTATGCACCTATTATGCAATTTGCTCGATGTGAGGAATGTATTAAAAATGAAAGAATATCTAAGAAATAAGTTGTTGGAGTTAAAAAAACATCATAATGCGGAATTTTTTTTGAATAACTATTGCACAAAGGAACTTAAAAGGCAATGGGAAAGAGATCGCAAGCAGCCTAAATGGGAAGATGTTATGTGTATGGCAGATGTGCAAAATTACGTTGATAGATATTCAGTTGTTATTGATAGGTATACGGATACCAAAACGGACGTTGATGTTTACTATGTAAATTTGGCTTTGTACAGAGCGACATATGCCATTGAAAAAATGGTGAATTGCTATGATAATAATACATGCGAGTTTTATTTTGAAAAAACCTCAGATGTGGATAATTGGTTCGACAATTTACACAAACTAATACACATAATGCAAGAAGAAACTGACAGACGAAGCATGGTGGATGAAAATTGATAACAAAGGAGACAGATTATGGCACTAATTGAATGTCCCGAATGTAAAAAGCAAATATCGGATAAGGCTCGTGCTTGCATTCATTGCGGTTATCCTATATCAAAGATTAAACTTCAAAATGAGCATATAGAGCAACATCCAAATGAAGATGCTAAACTTGATACTTCAACACAACCGCAAAACCAAGTTTCAGAAAGACGCTCCGCCCCCGAAGAACAATCATTAAAACCACTTATGGATTCTCAAACAAAGAAAAAAATTACAATATCCGTTGTGGCGGTTCTTATTCTTTTTGTTACAATTTGGATCGTTGCAGTTGCTGTTGAAAATAAAGCGTCCCGCGAAAGAGATTTGTCTAATGTGTTTGACATTTCCTTTAATATGACGATGGAAGATATAATTGAATACGAAGCAAAAACATATGGCAATAACGATTACAATTTTGACTCGGAAATCAATAGGCTTGATTTTGAAAAATACGGATATGATGATTGGAAACATATGTATTTCTTTGATAAAGAGACTGGATTACTCGACAGCGTTCACTATTGGGATATTTCGGTGGTAGGAAACGATAGCAGTGCGGAGTGCGAACACATTAGAATTATCAAAAGAAATCTTTTGAAAGAAATAGGGGAATGGGATGAGAATCCCATGGGCAGTATTAGAAAAGTTGCTTATGGAAAAATCAACGGCATTCCCTGTAAAGTGACCTATTATGACGGTGCGACCCAAGAAATAATTCTTGGTAAAGACGATAAAAAATAAAAAAACGTGTATTATAGGAGAATACTATGGCACTAATAAAATGCCCCGAATGTGAGCAAGAGGTCAGTGATCTATCCCCATGTTGTATTCACTGTGGCTATCCGCTAAACGAAGAACAATTAGCAAAAGAGCCAACACAACCCAAAAAGTTGTTTGGGCAAAAGAATCTGTTAACCAAAAAGAAAAAAATAATTGCAATTAGCGGTTTAATCATCATTTTGCTTGTTGCTTATTTGGGTTTGTTTCATTTAGGTGGAGACAATAAGTATGCATATGATTTGATTGTTGATAATGTATACGACTTTAACAACCCCACATCTGTTCGCATTGTTAGTGGGTGTGCAGGTTTCTCTCAAGAAAATGGTTCTTACGCCTTCGTCTGTCTAAAAGCGAAGAACGCATACGGAGCTGATCGTATCGGTTATTATTCCATAAATGAAGAATACGGAATAAGTGATTTGGAAGGTGGGCTGTATAGCGACGAAGTAATAGACGAATTCCATTTAGATAATTCCCTATATTTAAAAATGTGTAGAAATAACAAACTTAATATATGGAAGATTAATCTAAGACTTTGGTTGTACTGGACTTTTCGTTAATTAATTGCTGCAATTCTTTAATAATCTATTCTCTTTCGAGGGTATTTTTGATTTATCGTGACAACACTTTTGACAACACTTTGGTGGTTGAATGGGGATAACAGGGATAAAACAACGCCAAAACCACCGTAAAAACGCACCTAAAACCAGCCCATATAAGCAATATTAAAGATGCACTTTCGAGTGGGAATAAGTTTTGCGTAGCAAAACTCAACTATAATCGTTTCAGCGAAACGTTCATATCATAATCGCATCTGAAATCCCCGAAGGCGGAAATGGCTTTCGGGGATATTTATTTGCTCTTGCTTGCAAAACAGGTTAAAACTTATTGACAAATCATTATAATTGTGCTACTATTATATCATAACGATTTCAGGAGGACATTCTATGAAAAACATCACCTTCAGATTATTCGCGCTTCTCGTTCTGACCTGCTTCATTATGCCGATGGTTTTGGGCTGCACGCCCGAAGACCCCGTAGAGGAATCCGGCAAGGATGAAACCACGCTTGAGCCCGCGGACGAGACCTCGGCTCCCGCAGAGGAAACTACCACAGAGGTGATCGAAGAAGTCAAATCCGACTTTGAGATCTATCAATCGAACTCCATCACTCCCTCCGCCTGCAACTACGCGCTCAAATCCGCCGACGGCGCACCCGTGCGCGCGACTTTCAGAGGCGTTTACAAGATCCAGCAGTTCGGCGAGCTTGAATACAAATTCTATTTTTCCAACAACGTAGACAGCACCTTCTCGAACGGTAGCCATTCCTACAGAGACATGCCCACCGAAGCCTACAAGATCATCTCCGCAAAAGTCGGGACCTCATCTAAAATGACGGGTATGGGCGATATATCCAATCCCCAAACACTCACCTTCGGAGGAAACGAAGGAAGAGACGTTGCCGCAAGGGAAATGTTCTGGAGCGATCCCATTACTCTCAACGTTCCCGAAGGAGAATATCTCATTTTCGAATGGACCGTTGAATACACCGTCATCGCGGCAACAAACTCCGAAGACTCTGTTTGCTTCCTGTATGAAGAGAAAAAGAGCCGTATGATGGTCACTACGTCGGCTCCCATGCCCGCTCTTATCGGTGCAAAGCGTGAAAATGCTCTTCGCGTAGCCTTCATCGGTGACTCGATCACCATGGGTATCGGCGCAGGATCGAGAGATCACAAATTCTGGGCGGCTCAGATCACCGAGCTTGCGGGCACCGAAATCAGCTTCTGGAATCTCGGTCTCGGATACGCCCGTGCGGACGATGCCGCAAACAGCCCCGCTTGGCTTGAAAAGGCAAAGAACAATGACGTTATCGTTATCTGCTTTGGCGTTAATGATATAAACAGCGGCCCCTATCAATTCTCGGGACAGCGCTCGGCAGATCAGATCTTGGCTGACATAAACACCATCGCAACTACCTGCAAGGAGGCGGGCTGCGAGGTTATCATATTCTCCACCCCGCCTTACACGTATTCGAATTCGACCAAGATCTCAGTATGGCGCGAGCTTACCGAAAAGCTTAAGACGCTTGCCGAGACCGACGGTTACGATTTCTTCGACTTCGCCGCAATCCTCGGCTCACCGAATAATCCCGCAACACCTGCATACGGCGGACATCCGAACGCAACGGGTTGCAAGGCTGTTGCCGAAGCATTTATGGCGTCCGGTCTTCTCGATAAGTATTTGAATAAATGACCCGAATTCCCGAAGGCCTCAGTGCTTTCGGGAGTTTTTTGTAAAATTATATACAAATTATAGCAAACTTCTATTGACAAATTGTTAAAATAGTAGTACAATTATATCATCATCAAAATTGGAGGAATGACCAATGAAAATTGCTTACAGACTACTCGCATTGGCACTCGTTGCCATTACCCTCCTCGGTTGCTTCGCAGCTTGTGCAGACACCAAGGAACCCGCTACCGACGATACAACCGCAGCTATTGCTTCTACCGAGGCTCCCGTAGCCACCACCGAAGCAGAAGCTACCACCGAAAGCCCCTATGACGAGGAAGGCTATCTCAAGAGCTCTCTCCCCGACGAGCTTGACTTCGGCGGCGAGACCGTCACCGTTCTTTGGTGGAACGACGTTGAGCAGCCCGAGTTCTTCGTTGAAAATACCACCGGCGAGCTCATCAACGATGCTATCTGGCAGCGTAACGCTAACGTAGAAGCAAAAATGGGCGTTAAGCTTGCTTGGATCGACATCAAGGGTCAGTACAACAGCGACGGCCAGAACTACGCTAACCACGTTGGTAATATGTACGCTTCCGGCGACACTACCTACGACCTTATGTCCGCACACTCCAGAACTATGGCGCTCACCGCAATGTCCGGCTACTGCGCAGAGATGACCAAGCTCGATCATCTTGATTTCGATATGCCCTGGTGGCCTGAGGTTATGCTCGATACCGCTACCATCAACGAAAAGCTCTATTTCGTTACCGGTGACGTATCCACCAACTCCATCCATCAGATGTACGCTATTTTCTACAACAAGGACGCCCTTGGCAGCTATGAAGGACTTATTGAGCCCGCACAGCACGTTGACAACGGCACTTGGACTATGGAAACTCTCTTCGCTATGACAAGCGGTCTCTATCAGGACCTCAACAACGACCAGAAGGCAAGCAAAGAGGACTTCTTTGGCTTCACTTCCCTTAACTGGCACTTTGACGCTATCTACTACGGTTGCGGTATGACCATGCTTGAAAAGGATCCCGATCCCGCGAAGCTCCTTAAGGTCGCTGCAGACTGGACCTCCGAAAAGGCAATCACCCTCGGTGAATCCGTTGGTGAATGGATCAAGAAGGGCGACGCTTACCTTGACACCAACAACTACGCTAACATTTTCGTAAACGGCAGAGCACTCCTCGTTATGGCACGTCACCACGATATCGCCTCCAAGATCGCTGATGCAGGCTTCAAGTACGGTATCGTTCCGATGCCCAAGTATAACCAGGATCAGGAAAAGCACATCACCTGTGTAGGTAACCCCGTTTCCCTCTACTCCATCTACGCTCTCTCGAAGGATGCAAACCGCGCGGCTGCAGTTCTTGAGTGCTGGGCAAGCGAAGCTTACCGCACCACCACTCCCGCAGTATTCGAGACCACCTTCAAGCTCAGACTCTCCGAGACCTCTACCGAGTCCCGTATGTACGACCTCATCCGTGCAGGCGTAACCTTCGACCTCTGCCGCTTCTTCAACAGACAGCTCAGCAGTATGGGTAGTGAATGGTACAAGTGTGCAACCACCGCCGGCAACTGGGCTTCCAAGAGCGAAGGTCTTATGAAGACCCTCCCCAAGCAGCTTCAGGATATCGCTGACAGCTTCAATAAGATCAACAACTGATAATATACTTAAACCTATCCCCGAAGGCTTAACCGCTTTCGGGGATGATTTTTTGTTATATTTTTCAATTTGCACAAAAGCATATTGACAAATTGTTAAAAATATGGTATTATTATATTATCTTAAAATAATTGGAGGAAAAACCAATGAAATCCGCTTACAGATTACTTGCTTTGGCACTCGTTGCCATTATGATGCTCGGTTGCTTTGCGGCTTGTGCAGAGACCGGCGATCAGACCTCTGACACCACTCTTGCCAATGCGGAAACGCAGGCTCCCATCGTTGATGTTGAAACAACCGAAAACCTCTACGATGCAGAAGGCTACCTCAAGTCCTCTCTTCCCGATGAGCTCGACTTCGGAGGCGAGACCGTTACCGTTCTTTGGTGGACTGATGTTGAAAACCCCGAGTTCTTCGTTGAAGAACAGAACGGCGAACTGATCAACGACGCTATCTTTCAGCGTAACCTCAACGTTGAGGCCAAGATGGGCGTCAAGCTTGAATGGGTTGACATCAAGGGCCAGTACAACAACGGCGTAGGTAAGGCTTACTCCGATCACGTCGGAAACGTGTACGCTTCCGGCGATCAGACCTACGATCTTATGTCCGCGCACTCCCGTACCATCGCGCTCACCGCTAAGAACGGCTACTGCGCAGATATGACGGAGCTCGAATACCTCGATTTCGAAAAGCCCTGGTGGCCCACCGTTATGCTCGATACCGCAACTATCGGCGAATCTCTCTATTTCGTAACCGGTGATGTTTCTACAAACTCCATTCACCAGATGTACGCGATCTTCTTCAACAAGGATATCCTTTCGCAGTACCCCGATCTCGTTGAGCCCTCGACCAGCGTTCTGGAAGGCAATTGGACCATTGAGACCATGCAGATTCTCACCAAGGGACTTTATCAGGATCTCGATAGCAGCAACGGTGCAAACGAGAACGACATCTACGGCTTCACCTCCCTCAACTGGCACTTCGACGCTGTATATTACGGCGCAGGCCTCAGACAGGCAGAGCCCGATCCGGATCTCCTTATGAAGATCTCCCCCGACTATTTCTCCGAGAAGGCTGATACTCTCGTCGGCATCATCGGCGAATGGGTAAAGCAGGGTGACGTTTATATCAACAGTACATATTTCGATGACGTTTTCCTTAACGGCAACGCTCTCATGTCAATGGCACGTCACCATGACATCGCTAAGAGCATAACCGATGCCGGCTTCAGCTACGGTATCGTTCCGATCCCGAAGTACAACAAGGATCAGGAAAACCACATCACCTGTGTAGGTAACCCCTGCTCCTTCTACGCTATCTTCGTTAACTCCGCGGACACCAACCGTGCTGCAGCAGTTCTCGAGTGCTGGGCATCCGAGGCTTACCGTACCACCACCCCTGCTGTATTCGAGACTACTATGAAGCTCAGATACTCCGAGACCTCCGTTGAATCCCAGATGTACGACATCATTCGTGCAGGTATCATCTTCGACTTCGGTCGTCTCTTCAATTCCGAACTCGGCGCAATGAGCGACCAGTGGGATAACGCCGCTATCGCAGGCACTCCTTGGGCTTCTGTCAGCAAGCGTATGCAGAAGCAGCTTGAAAAGCAGTTCAAGGCAATTACCGACAGCTTTGTCGCTCTTGAAAACTAATTGATAAAAAGCACCCGAAAGCCTACTTGAGGTTTTCGGGTGCTTTTTAGATGGAGATTAATATGCAGGGGGAGAGATGTTTATTTGAAATACAACTTGACAAACGCAGGCAAATATGATATCATTACTTTATCTATCTACTTCACGGAGGTCAGAAATGGGAACCTGGAGCACAAGCATAACCGGTAATGATACCGCTATGGATCTGCGAACCGAATATTCCGCAGCATTTTTCAAATATGACGTACCCGAAGCGCTCAAACTGATCGACGATTATGTCAGAAAAGAGATGTTTGACGAGTCGGATGCCGAGGAATGGTGCAATTACTATTATTCTCTCGCGGATTTTATGTGGAAAAAGGGTATCTTAACAGACGAAGTGCGCGATAAAGCAATCGCAATGATAGACAGCGGCTTCGGACTCGAGCTCTGGGCGGAAGAAGGAGAAAAAACGCTCAACGCGCGCAAAAAGAAGCTGGCGGAATTCAAGGCAAAACTGCTTTCTCCGCAACCCGCAAAAAAGAAGATAAAACCGAACGTACACCTTGAACCGATTTTTAACGCGGGCGACGTTATAGCACTTCAGCTTCAAACGGCAGGTAAGCCATTCACGGAATCAGATATCTACCCTATGAGCGAAGAGGATTTTCATGCGCTTGACGGAAAATGGTTTTTGCTTCAAAGCCTCGGATGCTTTTCGAGCTGGTCCTCTTACATCGTCCCTGAAATCAAAGATTATTGGGCACGCTTCAGACTGTTTGACGGAATATTCGACACAGTACCAACTGAGATAGACATATCTGAATTGAAAGATGCAAGTATTATGGAAGGTTCTTCTATATCATCCGTCTTCTTCTGCGAAAGCAGTATGTTCTACTTCAAAAAGAGGAATTATCAAATCATATGCAACGATCAGCGTTTACCGTACCGAGGCACCAAAAGAGACACCAGCATCTTTTTCAGCATTAACAAAACGCATTATAATCCCGATTCAAAGATCATTGCCGCAATTGGCAAGAAGCTAACCGTTGGTCTGTTTGACGGTTCGGATGCACTTCTCAAAGAGATCTGTTATTTTTCAAATAGGTACGGCAGATACAATTACAGTATTTCGGAAGAACAAAACGAAGCTATATTTGATATGGAATATCAAATTATCGCGAGACGGATATCTGATACCATTGATAAAGGCGGAAAACTTTACTGCATAAAATTCAAGCGCACGGTCGGCATTGCCACGCTTTTGAAAAACAGAATAGATAACGTTTATATCCTCGGCAAGTACCAAGACAACGGCTTCGGCACGGAGCTTATCAGGCAACTGGCAAAAATCGCGGGAAAGAATGCTTACATTGATATTCCCGAAAACAAAACGACGTTGATCTCTATTGCGCGTAAGGTCGGCTTGACCGAAGAAAAACGAATAGATGAAAACACCGTCAGAATGAGCAAGCCAAAAAAATTATTTAACATTTTCAAATAATCCCCCGCGTAAGGTATTGCTCATAACGCGGCGTAATATGCTATAATTAAGGCAGAGGAGGTGAAAGCTGTGTCCAAATACACCACGGGAGAGATCGCAAAGCTTTGCGGCGTTTCGGTCAGAACCGTCCAATACTACGATTCGCGCGAGATTCTCGTGCCGAGTGCGCTTTCCGAGGGCGGACGCCGTCTTTATTCGGATGCTGACCTCGAAAGAATGAAAACCATCTGCTTTCTGCGCGAAATGGGGCTCTCGATCAACACAATATCCGAGCTGCTCCGCGAGGATGATCCCGGCGCGGTCATATCGATAATACTCGATCAGCACGAGGCAGAGCTCCGCACGGAATCCGACGTTTTGCAAAAGAAGCTCGATATGGTCGCAGATCTTCGCCGTGCGCTTAAGGGCGACAGCGAATTTTCTCTCGAATCTATCGGCGAGATTACCAATCGGATAGAAAATAAACGGAAGCTGCGCCACTTGCGCATAATGATGCTCGTTTTCGCGCTCATCGGAGAAGCGATAGAGATCGGCACCGCTTTGCTTTGGGTACTTGAAGGCATCCGATGGCCATACCTCGCTATCGGTCTGCCCGTCGTAATCGGATTTTCCATTTTCGTCACCGCGATCTACTTCAAGCGCGTGGATTATATCTGTCCCCAATGCAACCACGTATTCAAGCCCCGATTCAAGGAAGCATTCTGGGCAAACCACACGCCCACTACCCGCAAGCTCCGCTGTCCCGAATGCGGTCATAAGGGATTTTGCGTTGAGGTTTATGCGGAGAAAGCCGAACAATGAAAAAATCTCGCCTTTTCGGCGAGTTTTTTCATATTTTTTCAAAAAACCTCTTGACAAATATATCGAAGTGCGATATAATATAGGTACGATATATCGAGGTGCGATACATCGCAGTAAAACACAGGGAGAAAGAAATGGATCAGCATATAAAAAAGGTCTACGTTCCTATGACCGAAACCGCCTTTTACATTCTTCTCTGCTTACGCGAACCGAACCACGGCTACGGCATCGTTCAAACGGTCGAAAAGCTGACCGAGGGTACAATCAGACTTGCCCCGGGAACGATGTACGGCAGTCTTTCCAAGATGGAAAAGGACGGTGTCATCCGCTTTATCCGCGAGGAGGAAAAGCGAAAGATCTACAACATCACGCCGCTCGGCGAGGAGGTCCTTTCGCTTGAGATCAAGCGAATCGAGCGTCTTTACAAGATCGCGAAGGGAGAAACGAAATGAAAAACCCTAACTACTGCAAAAAACTGTTCAGGTATTTCAGTATATTTGAATACGAAAAAGAGGAAAAATACCTCCGCGAGATGCACAAAGACGGATGGAAATTCATAAAAGTCACGGGATTTGGCGTTTATCATTTTGAAAAATGCACGCCTGAGGACGTCGTATATCAGCTCGACTATAATCAGGACGCGCAGAAAAATCCGGATGAATACCGTCAGATGTTCTCCGACTGCGGTTGGGAATATCTTCAAAGCTACGCGGGATATTCCTATTTCCGCAAGCCCGCCGCAGAAATGCGAGAGGACGAGGGCATCTTCTGCGACGAAGAATCGAAGCTTATGATGATGGAGCGCGTGCTCAAGGGCAGAATGACGCCCCTGCTTATTCTCTTCTTCTGCTGTCTTATGCCTCAATGCATAATGAACATAGCGTGGGGCAACTATTCGGTCGCGGCGTTGCACGGCGCTCTGATGGGAATATACCTTGCGGTATTCATCTTCTGCGCGAAAAAGTATATAAATATGAAGAACGGACGGAAATAACATGGAACCTTCAACATTTGCTGCCTTACTTCCTATATGGATTCTGCTTTTAGTCATATTACCCGCACAAAGACGCAGAAAAAGAACGATTTTAGCAAACAAAATACTTAATAAAGAATTGGAGAACAAAGAAATGTTTGAGCTTGCAAAGAGATTTATCGAAAAAGAATGCATCATCTCCGCCTTCGACGGCAATCAGTATAACGGCGTGATCAAGGAGGTCACCGAGGGGGCGATCCTCATTGAGAAGCGCGGCGCGACCGAGGCGATCAATCTGAACTTCGTCGTAAAGATCAAAGAGATCGTTAAATGTAAAAAATAATTTGAAAAGGCACCGATTTTCGGTGCTTTTTTCATTCAGCCTATTGACAAAGTCTGCCTTATGTGATATACTATGTGTAACATAGTATTATGTCAAAGGAGGTATTGTATGGATATTCAAATGAAGCGCGGGCTGCTTGACGTTTGCGTGCTTGCGGCGATCAAGGATGAAGACTCCTACGGATATCAGATCATCAAGGATATAAAGCCGTATATTGAAATATCGGAATCAACTCTCTACCCCATCCTGCGCCGACTTGAAGCGGCAGAGCTTCTCACAGTCCGCACCGCCGAGCATAACGGCAGACTCCGCAAATATTACCACATAACAAACGCGGGACTCGGGCGCATCGAGGATTTCAAAAACGAATGGAAAGAGATAATGTCTATCTATAAATTTGTGACGAAAGGAGATACTGACCATGAATAAGGAACAATTTTTACTCGACCTTGCATCGGCTCTTTCTGGGCTTCCCGATGAGGATATCGAACAAAGCCTTGAATATTATTCCGAAATGATCGACGACAGAGTCGAGGATGGTCTTTCCGAGGAAGAAGCGGTTGCCGATCTCGGCTCGATCGGGGAAATACGCGCACAGATCATCAAGGACACACCCATTGCTAAAATAGTCAAGAAAAGAGTCAAAACGAAGCGCGCACTCAGCGGTCTTGAGATCACGCTCCTGATCGTGGGATTTCCGATATGGTTTTCGCTCCTCGTTGCGGCGTTTTCTGCGGCTTTCTCGATTTATATCTCACTCTGGGCGGTGCTTATCTCGCTGTATGCGGTAAATGTCTGCTTCTTTGTCTGCCCTATCGGCGGACTCATTGCCGCGGTGGCAGATTTTGCTACGGGGAATCCTGCGGGCGGACTCTTCTTCCTCGGATCTTCTCTTCTCTGCGTTGGCATCGGAATACTTTGGATCTACCTTTGCAAATGGAGCACACGCGGTCTTGTCTGGCTTGGAAAGGTATCGATCAAATCCTTGTTTATCCGAAAGGAGAAAAGAAAATGAAAAAGAACCTCGTTGCTATAATTGTTTCAATTCTACTCATCGTTGCGGGCGTTTGTATCGCTTCTGCCGCTTTCATTATGGCGGGATACAGCTTTGAGGGGCTTTCGGGAGAGCGTTTCGAACGTGAAAGCGTTGCAGTTAAGGAAGAGTTTGAGCATATATTCATCGACGTGCAAGATTACGACGTGGCGATCCTTCCGGTAGAGGGGGGCACAAGCCTTATCGACTTCGACGAGAGCGAAAACCTCGGAATCGTATATGAATTGGACCGCGATATGCTTGTGATAAAAGCACGCGATAATCGCAAATGGTTCGATTTTATCGGAATAAACACCGTCGGCCGAGAGCTGAAGCTGTATCTGCCGAAAAGTGCCTACACCTCGCTCACCGTCTCGACCGCTACCGGAGACGTCACTGTCACGGATGATTTTTCCTTCATCCGTTCGTCGGTCACTACAAGCACGGGAGATATCAAATTCCGAGCGAAGGTCACGGAGGATCTCGATCTTTCCGTATCAACGGGCGATATAAACCTCAGCGGTCAGGAGCTTACGGGGCTTAGCGCAAGAGTTTCAACAGGAAATATATTTCTCGAGAACGTTAAAGCCAAAAGCCGGATCAAGCTTGAATGCAATACGGGCAAGGTCGAGCTTCACGGCATCGAAGCGGGCGGCATCACCTCAAAGGGCACAACCGGAGATATTTTTCTCAAAAACGTCTACGTTGAGCACGACATAGTGATCGAGCGCTCGACCGGTGATGTCACGCTGACAAGCGTTATCGCCGATTCATTCACTCTTAAGACCTCGACCGGTGACATAAAGCTCAATTCGTCGGACGGCGGAACCTTCAGTATCAATACAAGTTCAGGAGACGTAGAAGGCACACTTCTGACCGAAAAGATCTTCATCGCAGAATCGTCGACCGGCAAGATCAAAGTCCCAAACACTACCTCGGGCGGCACTTGCAAGATCAGAACCTCTACTGGTGACATTGAGATTATTATTGAATAAATCTAAGCGGCAGCTTCGGCTGCCGCTTAGATTTCTATTGCATTTGCAGACAAATTATGATATAATAATTATGCACTTCAAGGAGGTTTTGATTATGAAAAGTAAATATTATTCATTGATCGTTATGCTTTTCGCTATAATGTTTCTTTGGGGATGCACGCCTACCATGGAAACCGTCAACGAAACACAAGATTCTACGGAGGAAGAAAAAATGAAATTTGAATTTGAATCACTTCAGGATATCTCTATGATGCCAAGCGGATATTTTATGGATTTTGATGGAATAATCGCACAAAAAGATACCGCGATAATTGAAGGAAAAATGCTTACAGTCTTCAGCTCTCCTATTTGGCAGAGCGACAATTATGAAAATTCTTTCAACTATATCATTAAAGCCACCGGGGAAGACGGAAGAAGCGTAATTTTTTCTGTTTATAATATGGGAGCGATCCATATTGGCTCAGATCAGCAGGATGATTATGCAACCGAAGCGGCAAACGCGCTTATCGAATATGTAAAATCAGCAGAACCCACAGATTATGAACGCACGGTTTATTATCTGGATTTCTTACTGCAGCTCGATATATCCGTAAAAAACGGAGTAGTTACAATTGATCAATCTGAAATTTCCGAAGAAAAAGCTGTAGAACTCTTTAACAAATGGTATAATCAATAAAAATCATGACAACTATCATAGAACCCGCAAGGGATATAAAAGTAATAAATGACGTTGATGTCGTCGTTCTCGGCGGAAGCTGTACGGGCGTTTTTGCCGCTGTACGCGCGGCGCGACTTGGCGCAAAGGTTGCGATCGTCGAGCAGGCGGGCGCGTTCGGCGGTACTGCGACGAATTCCTACGTTTGCATCTGGCATTCGCTGACCGACATAACGTATAAAAAACAGATCATTTCGGGTCTGACCGAGGAAATGATCGAAAGGCTCAAAGCCGTTCCGAACGGATTGCGCATCCGTCCGCCGAAGGAGAATAAGTGGCGCGCGCCGCATTACAGCACTTACGTTTTCAATACCGAAGAGATGAAGATCGAGCTCGACCGTATGGTCATCGAGGCGGGCATCACGCCGTATCTTCACACTCGCTACTCCGCGCCATATATCGAGGACGGTGAATTGAAAGCTGTTATAATCGAAAACAGATCGGGACGCTTCGCGATCCGCGCAAAATACTTCATCGACGCGACTGCAGACGGATTTCTCGGTGCGGATATGGGAATGGATGTATATTATCACGGCGATCTTCAGCCCGCAACCACGGGCGCGCGCGTTGCGGGGTGGGAAAAGCTGACTAAGCCGAACAATATTCTCCGCACCGACGAAAACCGCCTCCGAATCGGCGGCAGAGCGGGATGGGAGATCAACATACCGGGCACTAAAAACGTATCCAATTGGTGCAAGTCGCAGTTCGTCGGCAACTGCTCGGATGCAGATATCCTCACCCGCGCCGAGATTGAGGGCAGACGTCAGGTGCGAGAGATGATGAATATTCTCCGCGAGAGCGATCCCAGCGGAAACGAGCTTTCACTTGTAGGGCTCTCGCCGATGATCGGCATCCGCGAAACGCGACAGCTCAAATGCTCATATCAGATCACGGGCGAAGATATCTGCTCCGGACGCTCGTTTGACGATGCGATCGGCTACTGCGCGTATCCAGTCGATGTCCACATCCCACAAAAGCCGACAACCTTCCGCTACCTCGACGGTTGGGAGCGTCACAGTACTCCAACGGGCGAAATCGAGGAAGTCCGCTGGCGCGAGGACGGCGATTATCCTACCTATTGGCAGATACCCTTCCGTTCCATTCTCCCCGCAAACATCCCGAATCTTATGATCTGCGGACGCTCTATAGACTCCGACAAGGATGCCCACGGCGCACTCCGCGTTATGATTTCGCTCAATCAAACGGGCGAGGCGGCGGGAGTTGCTTGCTTTGAGGCTCTGACATCGGACAAAGCTCTGCAAAATATAGACTTTGCCGCTTTCCGCGAAAAGATGAAATCGGGCGGGTCGATCATATTATAATTTTAACGGCGGTGATCACCGCCGTTTTTCCTTTTCCTATTGATTTAATACAATTATTGTGCTATAATTATTATATATTTTCAAAAATCGGGTACATAAAAATGAAACTTACCGAACTTTTCAAAGCTGACAAGCTATCCCTCTCCTTTGAGGTCTTTCCTCCCAAAACGGATACCGCTTTTGACAGCGTTAAGCACGCGACCGAGGAGATCGCCAAACTTCGTCCCTCTTTTATGAGCGTCACCTACGGCGCGGGCGGGGGAACAAGCAAATACACCCTCGATATCGCTAAAAATATCAAGGCAAATTACGGCGTGCCGACTTTAGCGCACCTCACCTGCGTTTCCTCGACACGCGAAACCGTGCGCGAGCGCATTGAGGACATGAAGGCGGCGGGAATTTCTAACGTAATGGCTCTTCGCGGTGACATTCCCGCGGGACTTGAAAACGCCGACCGCTCACATTGGGATTATAAGCACGCGGTAGAGCTCGTCCGTGAGCTTAAGGAGTCGGGTACGGATTTCTGTATCGGCGGTGCGTGTTATCCCGAGATCCATCCCGAAAGCACCTGTCAAAAAGAAGACATATTCTATCTCAAGGAAAAAGTCGATGCGGGATGCGAATTTCTGACCACGCAGATGTTCTTCGACAACAATCTGCTCTATAATTTCCTCTATAAGATCCGCGAGGCGGGCATCACCGTGCCGATCATTCCCGGAATTATGCCGATCACGAACGGCAATCAGGTCGAGCGCGCGATCAAGCTGTCAGGCTCCTTTATGCCTCAGCGCTTCAAGTCGCTCGTTGACAAATTCGGCACCACTCCCGCGGCAATGAAGCAGGCGGGAATCGCCTACGCGACCGATCAGATCATCGACCTTTTCGCAAACGGCATCAAAAACGTCCACGTTTACTCGATGAACAAGCCCGACGTCGCCGAGGCTATTCAGCGAAATCTCTCCGACATTCTCGGATAACGGAGTCAAATTATGAAAATCACCGAATTTTTAAAGAATAATATCCTCTTCCTCGACGGCGGAATGGGCACACTTCTGCAGGAGCGCGGACTCCTCCCCGGCGAGCTTCCCGAGCTCTGGAATCTCACTCACCCCGAAGTCATCCGCGCCATCCACCGCGCGTATTACGATGCGGGAAGCCATATCGTCAACACCAACACATTCGGCGCGAACGTCCTTAAATTTTCGCCCGAAAAGCTTGACGAGATCGTAAAAGCCGCTATCGAAAACGCACGCGCGGCGGCAGAAGAAAGCATCGGCAAGCAAGAAAAGTTCGTCGCTCTCGACATCGGACCTACGGGCAAAATGCTCGCCCCCCTTGGCGACCTTGATTTTGAGGATGCCGTTGCGGTATTTGCCGAAACAGTAAAGCTCGGTCAAAAGTACGGTGCGGATCTGATTATGATCGAGACGATGAACGACAGCTACGAAACGAAAGCCGCGCTCCTTGCGGCAAAGGAGAATTCTACCCTCCCCGTTTTCGTTTCGAACGCCTACTCCGAGGACGGCAAGCTGATGACGGGCGCGTCGCCCGCGGCTATGGTCGCACTCCTCGAGGGAATGGGCGCGGATGCGATCGGCGTCAACTGCTCGCTCGGACCGAAGGCTCTTGCCCCGATAGTCGAGGAATACCTCAAATTTGCATCGGTACCCGTTCTTCTCAAACCGAACGCGGGACTTCCCTGCTCTCACTGCGGCAAAACGCACTATGACGTAACTGCCGAGGATTTCGCCGATGAGGTTTCCGCGCTCGTCAAAAAAGGCGTCCGCATCGCGGGCGGCTGTTGCGGAACGACTCCCGAATATATCGAAAAAACGGTTGCGGCTTGCAAAGACCTCGCTCCCGTGGCAATAGAAAAGAAGAATATCACCTGCGTTGCCTCGTACACGCACGCCGTCACCTTCGGTGACGAGCCGATCCTTATCGGCGAGCGCATCAATCCGACGGGCAAAAAGCGTTTCAAGGAAGCGCTCAAGGCGCACGATATCGACTACATCCTCAAGGAAGGACTCGCCGAGCAGGAAAAGGGCGTTCACATCCTCGACGTCAACGTCGGTCTGCCCGACATTGACGAGGTAGAAATGCTCACCGAAGCAGTCTGCGAGCTTCAGGCGATCATTGATCTGCCCTTGCAGATAGATACGTCAAATGCCGCCGCGATGGAATCCGCTCTCCGCCGTTATAACGGCAAGGCGATGATAAACTCGGTCAGCGGCAAGCAGGAGAGTATGGATTCCGTCTTCCCGCTCGCAAAGAAATACGGCGGTCTGATCGTCGCCCTCACGCTCGATGACAAGGGCATTCCCGCAACCGCAGAGGAAAGATTTGAAATCGCCAAGCGCATCCTCACCGAAGCCGAAAAATACGGCATCGAAAAGAAGGACATCATCTTCGACCCGCTTGCGATGACGATAAGCGCGGACAATAACGCGGCAAAAGAAACGCTTCGCGCGGTTGAAATGATAAAAAAGGAGCTTGGATGCCACACCTCACTCGGTGTATCGAACGTATCCTTCGGACTTCCTAATCGCGATCTGATCAACTCAAATTTCTTTGCCCTCGCGCTCGGACGCGGACTTTCGGCGGCGATAATGAATCCCTATTCCGCCGAGATGATGAATACCTATTACGCCTACCGCGCGCTCGCGGGACTTGACGAAAACTGTGCCGATTTCATATCCTCGGCGCAGGCAGTCAGCACCGTCACACAGACGGTCGCGGAAGTCAAGGAAGACTTTGCATCCGAGCTTCAAAAAGCCATCGTGAAGGGTCTGCGCGACCGCGCGGCAGCACTCACCGAGGCAATGATCGCAGAAAGCGAGCCGCTTGCGATAGTCAACGGCGAGATCATTCCCGCGCTCGACAAAGTCGGCATCGGTTTTGAGAAAAAGACCGTTTATCTCCCCCAGCTTCTTATGAGCGCCGAGGCGGCAAAAGCGGCGTTTGAGGTCATCAAGGCTCATATGCCGAGCGGAAACGCATCGAACAAGCCGCCCTTCGTGATCGCGACCGTCAAGGGCGACGTTCACGATATCGGCAAGAACATCGTAAAACTCATCCTTGAAAACTACGGCTATCCCGTCACCGACCTCGGCAGAGACGTTCCGCCCGAAAAGGTAGTTGAGGAAACCGTCCGTCTGCACGCGCCCATCGTCGGTTTGAGTGCACTGATGACCACCACCGTCCCCGCGATGGAAGAAACGATCAAGCAACTCCGCGCGTCCGCGCCGTGGGCAAAGATCGTCGTCGGCGGTGCCGTCCTCAACCGCGAATATGCCGAACGCATCGGCGCGGATAAGTACGCAAAGGACGCTATGGAAACCGTTCGCTACGCGGAATCGGAATTAAACAATTAAGATTATTAAAAAGAGGTATATAAAAATGAAATTACTTATTGATGACGCTAACATCGCGAAGATCAAAGAGATCTCCGAATTTTTCCCTGTTGACGGTGTAACCACCAACCCCTCCATTCTCGCAAAGAGCGGACGCCCTCCCTTTGAGGTTCTTTCCGAGATCCGCGCATTCCTTGGCGACAAGGAGCTTCACGTTCAGGTCATCTCGGCTGACGCCGAGGGTATGATAGCCGAGGCGGCAAAAATCACTGAAAAGCTCGGCAAAGACACCTTTATCAAGATCCCCGTAACCCGTGAGGGACTCAAGGCTATGAAGGCTCTCTCCGCTGATGGCTTCAAAATCACCGCGACCGCTATCTACACCCCCATGCAGGCGTATCTTGCCGCAAAAGCGGGTGCCGATTACGCCGCCCCCTACGTTAACCGCATCGACAACCTCGGCGCGAATGGCATCGAATCGGCTATGACAATGCACGATATTTTTGTAAACGGCGGCTACAAGACCGAGATCCTTGCCGCAAGCTTCAAGAACAGCCAGCAGGTTCAGGAGCTCGCCGCTTACGGATGCGGATGCGCTACCTGCGCGCCCGACATCATCGAGGGACTTATCTCCAATCCCACCGTCACCTACGCCGTTGAAGCCTTCAAGAAGGACTTCGAAGGACTCGTCGGCGAGGGCAAAACTATGCTCGATTGCTGATTTTTTCAAATATCTATTGACAATCGCTCTCTTTTGTGCTATAATTAGCAAAATTTTATGAAAGGCTTACGGCAATGACTACTATTAAGTTTGTGCTTAATAATTACGTCCCTATGCACGGAGAATACTCCTATTGGTATTCGTCGGGCTTGTATTGTCGTACCCAAATTTCATAATAATCGTATTATAGGATTATAATTTTGGGATATAGACGGTGCAAGTCGAACTTTAGGTTCACGATTTGCACCGCCTTTTTAGTTTATACAGCTGTGTTCGCGCTCGTTTATCAGCCTTCCCCGGCGGGGGAAGGTGGCTCGCCGGCGAGACGGATGAGGCGCCAATTAAGATACAGTTTTTCGCGTCAGCGAAAATCTTCCAAAAAATAACCCAACAAAATATTTTTCACTGACTTTACCAAGTGCGAACCGATTGGCATTATATTTTCGCCTTATCTTCAATTTAGGATATAATTATTTAAAAATCAATTCGGGAAGATTTTCTCGCTTTGCTCGAAAAACAGTATCTTATTAGGCACCTCATCCGTCACTTCGTGACACCTTCCCCCACTGGGGAAGGCTGATTTCGGGAGTGCGAACAAAGATTCCTTAATATCAAAAAACATAAATCAAATATATAAGGAGAAACAACAATGGAAAGACTCGAAGCACTTACGGCTTACTACTCGAAAGGTAAGGAGGATGGACGACTTCTTTCACGTTACGGGAGCGTAGAATTCATCACAACTGTGCATTATATTGAAAAATATCTCCGTTCGGGGATGAAAATGCTCGAGATCGGCGCGGGGACGGGGCGGTATTCGCACTATTTCGCGCAGAACGGATACGAGGTCGATGCCGTCGAGCTTATGGAATGCAATATCGAGGTGTTCCGCGCACACACTCTGCCCTCGGAAAAGATCACGGTCGCACAGGGTGATGCGCTTGACCTGAAAATTGAGGATGAAAAATACGACATTACACTCCTTCTCGGACCGATGTATCACCTTTACACCGAGGAAGATCAGAAAAAGGCACTCGCAGAGGCTATCCGAGTGACAAAAAAGGGCGGTATAATCTTCGCCGCTTATTGTAACAGCGACCTGACAATGTACCAATATTGTATAGGAAAGGCGATGCTTAAAGCTTCACGCGCAGGAAATAAAATTGATGAAGAAAATTTCAAACTGCTTTCACTTCCCGAAGATATCTTCCAGCTATACCGCAAGGAAGACGTCGATGAGCTCATGAGAGATTTCAACATCACCCGCCTGCACTACGTCGGCACCGATATGCTCGTCCACTTTCTCCGAAAGGAATTTGCCGAGCTCGACGACGAGGATTTTGAATTTTATATGAGATACCACCTTAATATATGCGAACGCCCCGATATGGTCGGCGCGACAAATCATATGCTTGATATTTTCAGAAAGGAATAATTATAAAAAATGAGCAAACGAACAGAACTTATCAATGCCTTTTATGACGGCTACCGCGAGGATATCCGCCTTGAGAAGAGCCGACACGGTCAGCTTGAATATCTGACCACCATGCACTACATAAATAAAATGATCCCCGCGAACACTTCGATTCTCGAGATAGGCGCAGGAACGGGACGATATTCAATCGCTCTTGCAAAAGAGGGTTATCAAGTAACAGCAATAGAGCTTGCTGAACGCAACCTTGAAATTCTCAAAGAAAACAGCAGAGAGATCAAAAACATAGTATCATATCAAGGCGACGCGCTTGACCTTAGCAGATTTGGCGACAACAGCTTTGATCTGACCTTGCTTCTCGGTCCTATGTATCATCTTTACGAGCAAGAAGATCAGTTACTGGCTTTGAAAGAAGCAGTACGTGTCACAAAACCCGGCGGCGTAATTATGACAGCCTTTTTGTCAATTCACGCCATAATGCACGATGACTATCTGCAAGGTAATTTTGTTGCCGGATTCAAAGAAAACTTCACCGAAGACTTTCGGGTAAAACATTTTACGGAACAGCTCTTCACGGGATTCTATATTGATGAATTTGAAGCGTTATTTGACAATCTACCCGTAACCCACCTCACAACTGTAGCGACAGACGGAATCCTCGAGCTTGCCGAGATGACAAAGAATTTTGCAATGTCGGACGAAGATTTTGAGCTGTTTGCAAAATATCACCTGCATAACTGCGAAAGGCGCGAATATCTCGGCAGTTCAAGTCATCTTTTACATATTTGCCAAAAGGAACAGTGAAACATAAAAAGACGAGAATTAGATTATATTTCAAATCAAATATAATTACGAGTCTGTAGGGACCGACGTCCTCGGCGGTCCGAGCCCAATTCAATTATTGCTGTGCATTAAATCAAGAACATTTCATTATAGTTTCTGCATTTCACCCAATATATAATTTTATGCCCACGGACCGCCGAGGACGTCGGTCCCTACAGGCTCGTAATATAATTTTGATAATAATTTAGCTATCTCTCGTACTCTAACGAACATGAATAACAGAAAGGAAAAGCAATGATATTCCAACCCAAAGAAATCACACTTAAAAACGGCGTAAAAGCCATACTCAAAACACCCGAAATATCCGATGCGGCGGGGATGCTTGCATACATAAAACAAGCCTGCGGCGAGACCGAATTTCTTCTGCGCACCCCTGAGGAATGGGAAAGCGTGACGGTTGATAAGGAAGAAAAATGGGTCAAAAATCTCCGCGAATCAAAAAACACGCTCGCCATAACCTGCTTTATCGACAGCAAGATCGCGGGTAACTGCGAGATCAGCTTCCGAAGCGGAGTTAAAACATCGCACCGCGCTACGGTTGCCATAGCGATCCTCAAAGAATACTGGAACCTCGGCATAGGTTCGGCTTTCTTCCGTGAAATGATATCTGCGGCAGAGGCGCGCGATGGAACCGAGATCGTCGAGCTTGATTTCATCGAAGGCAACACCCGTGCGCGTGCTCTTTACGAAAAATTCGGTTTCCGCATCACGGGTATGATACCGAACGCTATCAGGCAGAAAGACGGCAGCTACCGAAATGAATATCAAATGCAATTAAAATTATCGAAAAATCCGAATAATTGAATTAAATTTTTTAGAAATTTCGATAATATTCTTGAAATTCCGATCAATTTGTGCTATAATTAGTGAGCATTAAAATTAATCGGAGGTTTCAAATGGAAGAAAAATACAAATCCCTCAGCCTTCGCAGTCAGCTCTGCTTCCCGCTCTATGCCGCATCGCGCGAAACGATCAAAAGATACCGCCCGCATCTCGATAAGCTCGGGCTTACATATACGCAGTACATCGTTATGATGGTCTTCTGGGAAGAGAAAACCCAGAACGTAAAGCAGCTCGGCGAAAAGCTCTATCTCGATTCGGGAACTCTGACGCCCGTTCTCAAAACTCTTGAGGCAAAGGGGTATCTTGTTCGCACCCGCTCCAAAGAGGACGAGCGAGTTCTCAACGTTGAGATCACCGAGGCGGGTGAAGCACTGAAGGACGAAGCACTTGAAGTTCCGCAGGAAATGATGAAGCACATTGCTCTTGAGCGCGAGGAGATATTTACCCTCTATAAACTTCTCCGCAAGCTCCTCGAGGATGCTCCTGCATTTAAGGAATAATTTATTTATCAAATCAACTACCGACAAGGGCACCACAAACTGCCCTTGTCTTTTCTTTCTTTTCGGCAAAATTCATATTGATTTATTAATATATTTTTAGTATAATATATAATACGATAAATTTTGCCAAACGGCAGAAAGGAAAACCCAAAATGATAAAAAGACTTCTTGGGTGCGTAAGGGAATATAAGCTCCCCTCAATACTCACCCTGATCTTCATTATCTTCGAGGTCATAATCGAGGTGTTCATCCCCTTCATCACCGCAGACCTCGTAAACTCGATCAAAGCGGGCGCGGAAATGCGTGAGCTGCTTTTGACGGGCGCGTTGCTCGTCTGTATGGCGCTTACATCGCTCTGCTGCGGCGGAATCGCGGGCTTCACCTGCGCAAAGGCGAGCGCGGGATTTGCAAAAAACCTTCGCGGCGACCTCTTCCGCAAAATCCAGACCTATTCTTTTGAGAATGTTGACAACTTTTCGACAGCTTCGCTTGTCACAAGACTCACCACAGACGTTGGTAACGTACAGATGTCATATATGATGATCATCCGCACCGCGATCCGTTCGCCTCTGATGTTCATCTTCTCGATCATTATGGCATACGTTATGGGCGGCGCGCTTGCAACGACCTTCGTCGTTATCGTTCCCGTGCTTATCACGGGACTGCTCCTCGTTGCCCGCAAGGCAATGCCCGCCTTCCGCAGAGTTTTCAAGAAATACGACAGACTCAACGAGTCGATCGAGGAAAACGTTCGCGGTATGCGAGTTGTCAAGGGATTTTCGCGTGAGGACTATGAGCGCAAGCGCTTTGGCGAGGCAAGCGAGGATATCGCGGGCGACTTCACAAGAGCCGAGCGCATCGTTGCCTGCAACACTCCCCTTATGCAGGTCTGCCTCTACTTCAATATGGTATTCGTCCTCACCTTCGGCTCATACCTCATTATCTCGGGCACCGGCTCGAATATCGACGTCGGACAGCTTTCGGCTATGCTGACTTACGGTATGCAGATCCTTATGTCGCTTATGATGCTCTCGATGATCTACGTTATGCTGACAATGTCGGCGGAATCCATCAAACGTATCGGCGAGGTTCTTGGTGAAGAACCCACTCTTGTAAGCCCCGAGGGCGGCAAGACCGCGGTCAAGGACGGCTCGATCGACTTCAACCGCGTCAGCTTCAAGTATTCAAAGAAGGCGCAGAAGAATGCGCTTTCGGACATTGATCTTCACATTCCTACCGGCGCGACCGTCGGTATCATCGGCGGTACGGGTTCGTCAAAGACCACTCTCGTTCAGCTCATTCCCCGTCTTTACGACGTTACCGAGGGAGAAGTCAAGGTCGGCGGCGTTGATGTCCGCGAGTATGATCTCGACACTCTCCGCGATTCGGTTTCGATGGTTCTGCAGAAGAATCTTCTCTTCTCGGGCACTATCAAGGAAAACCTCCGTTGGGGCAATCCGACTGCTACCGACGAGGAAATGATCGAGGCGTGCAAGCTCGCTCAGGCGCACGATTTCGTATCTTCTTTCCCCGAGGGCTACGACACCTTCATCGAGCAGGGCGGAACTAACGTATCGGGCGGTCAAAAGCAGCGTCTCTGCATCGCACGCGCTCTTCTCAAGAAGCCGAAGATCCTCATTCTTGACGACTCGACAAGCGCAGTTGACACCCGCACCGATGCTCTCATCCGCGAGTGCTTCAAGAAATTTATACCCGAAACCACAAAGATCATCATCGCACAGCGTATCGCATCGGTTCAGGATGCCGATATGATAATCGTCCTCGACAAGGGCGAGATCTCCGCAGTAGGCAAGCATAGCGAGCTTCTCGCATCAAGCGAGATCTACCGCGAGGTTTACGAACAGCAGACAGGAGGTAACGACAATGAGTAAGCAGCAGATGCCTCCCAAAGGTCAGGGCGGAATGCCTCCCATGAAGCGTAAGATCAATTTTAAAACACTCGGCAGAACGGTAAAGATGCTCTTCGGCTTCTATCCCGTGCTGATGCCAATCACCGTTTTCTGCATTCTCTTCTCCGCGGCTTGCGCAACTCTGCCCGGACTTTTCATCCAGAATATCATCGAGATTATCGGCAACGCGCAGGAGCTTGGACTTACCTGGGAGGAGGCAAGCAAAGAGGTCATTCCGCTGATGACTCTGCTTGCAACCCTCTATCTCCTCTCGCTCACGGCGATCACGGCGCAGACTCAGCTTATGGCTTACATCACGCAGGGCTTCCTCTCGAAGATGCGCCGCGCGATGTTCGATAAGATGCAGAATCTTCCCATCAAGTATTTCGACACCCATAAGCACGGCGATATTATGTCGCACTACACCAACGATATCGACACCCTCCGTCAGCTCGTTTCTCAGGCACTCCCCTCCATCATTCAGGCAGGATCTATCGTATGCTTCGTTGTCGGCATTATGCTCTACTTCAGCGTATGGATGACACTCGTTGTAATGGTTGGCGTTATCTTTATGATAATGGTATCCAAAAAGGTAGGTGGCGGCTCGGCAAAATACTTCATCCGTCAGCAGAAGGCTATGGGACGCACCGAGGGCTACGTTCAGGAAATGATGAACGGTCAGAAGGTCGTCAAGGTATTCTGCCACGAGGATGCCGTTATCGAAGACTTCGATAAGGTCAACAACGAGCTCTACGAGGACAGCCGCCGCGCTCACGCTTACGCGAATATGATGGGTCCCATCATCGCAAACATCGGTAATATCCTCTACGTTATTATGGCGATCGTCGGCGGTATCTTCATCATCACCGAGATTCCCAACCTCTGCCTCTCGCGCGATCCCTCGATGGCAGTTCTTAATATCAGTATCGCAGTTCCCTTCCTCAACATGACCAAGCAGTTCACCGGTAACGTCAACCAGCTTTCCCAGCAGTTCAACTCGATCGTTATGGGACTTGCGGGTGCGGAGCGAGTTTTCGCACTTATGGACGAGGCTCCCGAGGCTGACGACGGCTACGTTACTCTCGTTAACGTAAAGAAGAACCTGAACGGCGAAATCGAAGAAACGACCGAGCACACTCATCAGTGGGCGTGGAAGCATCCCCACGGCGACGGCACCCTCACCTACACTCCCCTCCGCGGCGACGTTCGCCTCACCGAGGTCGACTTTGCCTACGAGGAAGGTAAGCCTGTTCTTCACGACGTAACCGTCTATGCAGAACCCGGTCAGAAGGTCGCATTTGTTGGTGCAACCGGCGCAGGTAAGACCACGATCACCAACCTCATCAACCGCTTCTACGACATCGCCGACGGTAAGATCCGCTACGACGGCATCAATATCAATAAGATCAAGAAGGACGATCTCCGCCGTTCGCTCGGCATCGTTCTTCAGGAGACCAACCTCTTCACCGGCACTGTTATGGACAACATCCGCTACGGACGTCTCGATGCGACCGACGAGGAATGTATCGAAGCGGCACGCCTCGCGGGTGCGGACGATTTCATCACCCGTCTTCCCGAGAGCTATAACACGATGCTCACCGGCAACGGCGCAAACCTCTCGCAGGGTCAGCGCCAGCTCATCGCGATCGCCCGCGCGGCAGTTGCAGATCCCCCCTGCCTCATCCTCGACGAGGCGACTTCCTCGATCGACACCCGTACCGAGGCAATCGTTCAGGCGGGTATGGATAAGCTGATGGAGGGCAGAACGGTATTCGTAATCGCGCACCGCCTCTCCACCGTCCGCAACTCCGACGTCATCATGGTTCTCGACCACGGTCGCATCATCGAGCGCGGCAACCACGATAAGCTCATCGAAGAAAAGGGCACGTATTATAGACTTTATACGGGTGCTTTTGAGCTTGAATAAAGATATATCCCTCGGACTGAACAAGTCCGAGGGATATTTTATTTCTTAAAATTACATTAACTTTCCTTTACCCTATTGACAACCGTAAAAAACTGTGTTATAATAACTGTGCTACCAAAGATATCACAGTTATTTTTTCAAAGGCGGTTTTATATTATGATGATCGTAATTGACCACAATTCAAGAATACCGATCTACGAGCAGATCAAAACGCAGATCATTGCGCTTATCAATTCGGGAATTTTGTCTCCGGGCGATAAGCTTCCATCTCTGCGCGCGCTCGCAAGCGAGCTGTCTTTGAACTTCAACACGATCAAGAAAGTATTTGCTCAGCTTGAAGCCGACGGCGTTATTGAAAGCCGTCCCGGTGCGGGATTTTTTGTCACGAATTGCGCAATCGAGAACAAAAATATCCTCGCAAAGGCTGAGGGCGAGCTGCGTCTGACGCTTACCCGTGTTCGCGATGCGGGTCTTTCGTCGGAAGCGGCAATGAAGATACTTTCCGAAATATACAAAAAGGAGGAGGAATAATGATTATTTTAAATAATGTCGACAAAAGCTTTTCGGGCACAGATGTTCTCCGCGATATCAATCTCGAGATCGCAGACAGCTCGATATACGGTCTTGTCGGCTATAACGGTGCGGGAAAAACAACTCTGCTGAATCTGATAAACGGTCTTTACCGCCCCGACACCGGCGAGATACTTGCCGATGTTGGCGAAAAACGCATAAAGGTCACGGGAAACGAGCTATTCCGCCGCGAGGCCTTCTGCGTTTTCGACGAACCCTATTATCTGCCGCAAGCAACACCTGATGCAATGGCAAGATATTACCGCGGATTTTACCCGAATTTCTCGCCGGAACTTTTCTCACGGCTCTGCAAGATACTCGGCATTGATCCCCAAAAGCGTCTGAATTCCTATTCAAAAGGAATGAAACGCAAAGCAGATCTTTGCTTCGCACTTGCATCAAAGGTACGCTACCTTCTGCTCGACGAATCATTTGACGGACTCGATCCCGGCATGAGATTGACCGTAAAGGATCTACTGCTTGAATATATGGCGGACACGGGCGCGACGGTCGTTATGGCTTCGCACAATCTCCACGAGCTTGAGGGCGTTTGTGACACGATCGGACTTCTTAACCGTCAAAATATCGTTTTCAGCTGCGATATTGACGACGCACGAGCCAAATATCGCCGTTACCGCGTCGGATTTGCAGAAGATGTAAACAACGGTAATTTCAAGGATTTCGAGCTCGAAAGCCTTAAATGCGACGGTAAGCTCGTTACCTTCATCTCGGGCAAGACTCCCGAGGCACTCCGCGAAAAGCTCTCGCTCATCGGCGACATCCTCCTTTTTGAGGATTACACGATGACTCTTGAAGAGATCTTCCGCTATGAAACGTCGAAAGGAGGCGAAGAAATTGAAATCTCGGGGCTTTTCTCCTGATGCGCATTATCTCAAATACGTTATGAAAAGATATTCGTGGCTCGCGCTCATCTCGCTTGCCGTGATGGGAATGCACACGATCTTTGATTCCATAAGTGCTTACGGCAACAAAATTTCAGGAGACGGTATAAGATACTTTTCCTTTGTAGGTATTTCCGCAGAAACAGAATTGACGATCTTTTACGCCTCTGCGATCGTTGCGATCTTCTTTGCCATAGTGCTTTTCGGTTTTCTGTGGAAAAAGAAAGAGGCATACTCCACCCTTTCGCTCGGCGTCTCGCTGAAAAGTCAGTTCCTTATCCGCTATCTTTTCGGCGCGGGATTGCTTCTTGTGACCTACACCCTCTGCTTCGCCGCTTCATACGCGATCAACATCACGCGCCTCGGCGGAGATACGATCGGACTTTGCGGACGTTATGCCTTTAACTACACTCTGATGTTCTGCACGATCGCGCTTGCGGTCTATACGCTCACGGTGCTGGCTGTTGCGCTATCCGGAAGATTCATCGACTGCATTCTCTCGGTTGCCTCTCTACTCGCCGCGCCCTACGCTATCGGATATCTGCTTAAATATATCTTCCTTAATTTTCTCCATGGCTCGAGCCTTGCACATGACCCGATGGGCGACTATACTTTTTGGGCAGATACCAATGTGTTCAAATCGGTGACAGAATACGCAGATTCCTTCGGAGCCTTCACTGCATTCAAGGACTTCTTCAATATATTTATGATACCCACAAACGGCGACAAAATATATTTCACCGATGAATACCTCGCAAGCATACGCGAAGAAACCTCTCTTCCCCTCGCCGGCTTTATCATCACACTCGCGATCCTTTCGCTGACGGCACTTGCAGCATATTTCTGCTTCATCCGCAGACCTGCCGAAAGCGCGAAAAAAGCGGGTATATATCCGATCTTTTACGTTATTACCGCAATTTTCGCATCAGTCGGCGCAGCTTTGCCCGTATTCTTAATTCCCGGAAACAGATTTCTCGTTCTGTTTCTCTACTGTGCGGCATTCGCGCTCGTCTTTTTCATCCTCAGCGCAGTATATAATGCAAGCATCAAAGCCTTTTTCATCCATTATAAATCCGCGCTCGCTTCGCTCGCATGCGCTTGTCTGTGCGTCTTGATATGCTTCTTTGGCGGATTCGGCTATTCCGGGTATCTGCCCGATGCCGAGGATGTTGAATGCGTCTATATGGACTACATCGGCAATCCCGTTGTCATACGCGATAATTGGAGTCCCGGAGTCGTAATGACCGTCGGAGGTCTTATGGATTATTACGATGTGCACGGAAATGTCGTCGCTGTCGATATAAACAATGCCGCCAAGTCATATACCCGCCTGCAGTGGAAGACCTCGATCGGTACTCTTCCTCAGTTAAGGAGCATTGCGGATATAGAAAAAGCTATTGAGATACACGAATTCATAATCAACGAAAATATGCAAACGCGAGGCAACTGCATCTATGACCCCGACGACCCCTCGGCATCAGCCATAGAAGCGGGTTGGCATATCGTTTACCTGATGAAGGACGGTACGATGGTTGACAGATATTATCCCTACGTCACACTCCGCGGCGCAGAAAAGATCGCGTCGATCGAGGAAACCGAGGCTTACAAGGATTATTATCTCGACGTCCGTCTGAATCACAAGGAAGCTTCAGATAATTGTTATGATATGTCAAAGGTAACCTTCGAGATCGGCGATGAATTTTTCTCCGACATAGTAACACTCGATCATTTGTCAGTTGATGAAAAATATGAGCTTTTGGAAGCCCTTTCCCTCGATTTCGCCGCTCTTTCCTACGAGGAACGCTACTTCTCTGCCGCCCCCGTGCTCGGAATCGTGAGATTTGCATTTGAGAATGAAGATAATAGCGGAACATCCTTTATGACGACCGGAGGCAGAACTCCCGAGGACAAACGCTGCGATACTTGGTATATCACAGAAAAATACACCCGCACCCTCAAGTATCTCGAGAAAATGGAACTTCTTTACGCATTTGACGGCAAGATGACGGTTACAAAGGTTGAAGTACAAGAGCTTCATCCCTATCTTTACGGTCAAAATCCGACCGGACTCGGTGCTCTGCTTATCATACAGTCCTACGACAATTTGGTTCACACAGTAAACGGCATTCCTGTCATAGTAATTCCCGAAACCGAATGGGAAAGCTATATCAGCCAATCCCGAGCAATCGCGGCAGCAACTCGCGGCGGAACTCTTGTTCGCATCACCTACAAAAATTCATCGGAACAGATTAAGGTCATTGACAGACTTATACCGAATGAATAAAACGAGATCCCTCGGGCATACGCCCGAGGGATATTGTTTTATTATTATGAACCTCTTGATTAGACCCGAGCCAATATCGCACTTTAATTATTTTTATTTTTGTGGTTGAAAAATGCGAAAAACCATGATATAATAATTATGCCAAACGAACTTAATACGAAAACGAAGAAGACATAGAATATTTAGCATATACTTGTTCAGTAAGTATATCAGATTATTAATTTTGAGGCAAAATCTCTTATGAATACAACAATGCAAAAGTTTAAAATAATTGTTCACGCTTGTATGGTTATTTTATTTTGCTTGACTATATTGACATCCTGTTCATATCTTCCCAGCCAAGGGAGCAACAGTCCGGACGGTATGAAAGCGGGAATTAAAGTGAACGGAAAGTATTATGAAGGTGTAGAATACAAGCATTACTGGCTATGGTGCGGACCCGGAGAGACATATTCGGAACTCTGCGACAACGCATACTTTCCGCATAACATAAAAACACTCCCTGAAGGATGTCCTGTCATTCAATTATCTAAAAACGATACTTATGTGCTTTTTTCAGACTACAAAATTCAATATCATTATTTTATCGATTTTTCAAGTTCTGCGTCGTACCGACAGGAATATTCCGAGTTACCGTCAACTCCCGGTATGTATTTATTGGTTGCAGTTTCCGAAGATGTAAGAGGATTTCCATGGTTTGATGAAAATTTTGTTTGGCCTGAGGAACAAACCGAATACGTACTTTCTTATCAATATATTTTTGCTGTCAAAGTTAAATAACAAAAACTTCCCGTGGGTATCCCTGCGGGAAGTTTTTGTTTGTGTTTTCCTGCTTTGCGGGATTATCATTCGTGCGAAGCGCGACATTTATGCTGTCTTTTTTTCGAAAACGACTTAACCGAGTTCAAAAGTGCCGGAATTCCGCCGATGAGGAGCATAATTCCAAATCCGATACGTAGCAGGTCTGGATCAAGCACCGATGCGACGAGTGCACCGACAATTGCACCTATCGCGCCGCCGACCGACATCACCGTCACCGCGCCGTAGCAAATATTTCTCGCGCGGAGGTTGACCGCGGTCGATGCGCCCGAGGAAAATATGAAAAATATCAGGTTGACTCCTTGTGCGAAAAGCTGCCCGACTTCGCGGTATTCGGTTAAGAATACAACGAGAAGTCCTCCGCTACCCACTCCGAGTCCCGAAAGGAGTGCAACTCCGCAGCTTACGAAAAAATCTATCATTTTCCCCTCTTAAAAGATCATCGTTAATCCCGACCAAACGACAAGTGCGGAGAAGATCAGGCGCAACAGCCGCGTGTCGATCACGGCGAGCAGAAGTCCGCCGCCCGCTCCGCCTATAATAGCGGGCAGAATAAACCTTGAAAAATCAAGCCCGTGAACGCTTCCGCGAATAACGTAAGAGATCGCCGATACCGCCGAAAGCGGAAGCATAACGGCAAGTGCGTTGGCAAAAACATCGCGACTGTCGTGATATTCGCGCGGCAACACCCGCTCCGCTCCGCGAACGAGAATTATCCCTCCGCCCGCACCAAGCAGTCCGTTTAATAGTCCCGCTAAAAATCCGAGCATCAACGCTCCCATCTTTCTCGCCTTCATCGAAAAAATCCTCCGATTTTTTTAGAATAATATGGATTTCGCCCTTGTATTTCATTCCATTTCGTGATATAATTATATTTGGTGTAATATTACCTGAGCGCAAACGGCAATGCATCCCGTATGCGTTTTAGTGTTTCCAAATATCCCGTATCCATACACGAAAGGAGCTACCCGTGGCTAACAACACTAAAAAACCCATCCCCACCTCCGAAAAAGGAAGCGGCAAATCACGCAAGGATTCAGCACCAGCAGTCCCCGAGCGCGATCCTTACGCTTACTATGACGAGCTGTACGAAAAAAAGCCGCGTAAGAAAAAGAGCAAGGATGAGCCCTTGCCCGCAGAAGACTACGAAAAATACGACGAGCTATTCAAATCAAGCCCCAAGAATTCAAATAAAGCCTCCAAGCGCGCGATTCCGATAAAGGATGAGCTCATCGACCTTTCTCCCCCCTCATCGAAAACGATACACCGCCTGATGCCGTTTATTCTCGGCGTTGTCACGATCTTTATCGTTGCCTGCTTTTTGCTTGCAAGGATCGACGGCGCGATGGGAGATCTCGGTCTTCTTCTGCGCAATCTTTTCTTCGGATTCTTCGGTTGGCCGGCATATTTCATTCCGTTGGTGCTCGTCAATCTGATAATCTATTGGAGACGGTACGTTGATCTTGCGATCATACGCAGAAAGATCATCTTCGGAGCATCCATCCCGATTCTGCTCTCCTCCCTCATCCACTCCCTTGCGATCGCAATTCTTTACGATGGCTATAAATGGGCGGAATGGGGCAAGAGCATTCTCGGATTCAAGGGTGAGATCTCAAACTGGAGACTCGGCGTCGACCTTCACGGCGGCGGCTTCTTCGGCGGATTTTTCGGCGGATTCTTCCGCTGTCTTGTCGGATACATCGGCTCCGTTATCGTCATCATCGCGATCCTCGCGCTTTCTATCATTTTCTACGTTGGTCTGACTCCCAGACACTTCCTTGATATGCTCGCATCGGCGGTCAACAAGATCAAAGAAAAGCGCGCCGAAAAGAAAGCAGCGGCGGTTTACGAAGAAGGAGAAGAAGAAGAAGAGATCGTTGAGGTCAAGCCCAAGGCAACCAAGCCAAAGCGCAAGGCAAAGGAAGAAAAGACTCCCGACAACACAACCGATATCGGAGAAAGCATCCCCTCCCCCGATGACGAAACAGAGGACGAGCCCTCGATCGAGCTCAAGCCCTCGGGCGGCAATTACGATCCCGATGCGGTAGAAATTCTCGGCTCTATCGAGATCGCTCCCGTAGAAAAGGACAAGAAATCCAAGACCGTTGATCCCCTGCGCCGCGTAACCGAAACCGAAAGCTTCGAGGATCTCGGCGATCTTGTTGACACCGTTTTCACGGGCAAGAGCAGCACAGACGTTGAGATCGTACCCGCGACCACTACTCCCGCGCTCGAGCTCACCGAGGCGGAAATCATCACTCCTGCCCCCGACGAGGTGATTGACGACGAGCCCGAGGAGGACGCTATTGCGCTCCCCGAAAACGCCAAGAAAAGGCAGGAATACGAGCAGCTTGCCGCATACATCTTCCCTCCCCTCACGCTTCTTCGCGAGTCCACCTCGCCCGGACGCGACGAGATCAACGCCGAGCTTCGCGCGAATGCCGAAACTCTGCTCCAAAAGCTCGAATCCTTCAACGTCAAGCTCTCAAAGATAGAATATTCGCGCGGTCCTACACTTACAAGATACGAGCTTTACCCCGCTCCCGGTGTAAAAGCAAATTCGATAAAGAATCTTCAGCTTGATATCGCTATGGCGCTTCAAGCGAAGATCAGAATCGAGGCACCTATCCCCGGCAAGAGCGCGGTAGGCGTTGAGGTTCCCAACAAGCTCGCATCCACAGTTGCCATCCGTGAGCTTCTTGAATCGGATCAGTTCAAGAACGCCAAGAGCAAGCTCTACGCGTGCCTCGGCAAGGATATCACGGGCGAGCCCATCTTCATAGACATCGGCAAGATGCCCCACCTTCTCATCGCGGGTACTACCGGCTCGGGTAAGTCGGTCTGCATCAACAGCATCATTATTTCTCTCCTTTACAAATCGCGTCCCGACGAGGTGCGCTTCATTATGATCGACCCCAAGAAGGTCGAAATGGCGATGTATAATAACCTCCCCCACCTTCGTGTTCCCGTTGTTACAAACGTAAAGAAGGCGGCAGGCACTCTCAATGCCGCAGTCGAGGAAATGGAGCGCCGCTACGAGCTCTTTGAGAACAATTTTGCCCGCGACATCGACGGCTATAACCGTATGATGAAGGCGGAGGATCCCGATTTCATCCCGCTTCACAGACTCGTTATCGTTATCGACGAGCTTGCTGACCTTATGATGAGCGCCCCCACCGAGATCGAAACCTCGATCGTCCGTCTTGCGCAGAAGGCGCGTGCGGCGGGTATCCACCTGATCATCGGTACTCAGCGTCCCTCGGTAGACGTCATTACGGGTCTTATCAAGGCAAACATCCCCTCCCGTATCGCATTTGCGGTCGCTTCGGGTATCGACTCGCGTACCATCATCGATACTGTGGGCGCGGAAAAGCTCCTCGGTCGCGGTGATATGCTCTTCTGCCCCATCGGCTCGCAGAATCCTACGCGTGCGCAAGGCACATTCGTGACCGACGAGGAGGTCGTTGCTGTAACAAACTTCCTCAAGCAGAACTCTACCGGCGCACATTACGACGAGGAATTCGTATCGCAGATCGAAAAGGCATCCGAACAGATCGTAACCGTCACTCCGGGCGCAAAGAAGCCCACGGGCGGAGGTGCAGGCGGCGGTGCGGCAAGCGGATCATCCGAAGCCTTCGACGAGCTCTTCTTCGATGCCCTTAAGCTTGCCGTAGAAAGCGGCACGGTCGCAACCTCCTTCCTGCAGAGAAATATCAACGTAGGCTTCGGCAGAGGCGCGAGAATCATCGACCGTATGGCAAAACTCGGCTTCGTAACTCAGCCCGACGGCACCAAGCCCCGTCAGGTGCTCCTCACACAGTCCCAGCTCGCAGAGCTCATCGCCCGCGACGATAAGAGAATTTACGGTCTTATCCCGCAGGATGAAGAGGAATGAGTTACTAGTTACTAGTTATTAGCTAAAGGTAGCTTTTCGACAAGTCGAAAAACTTAAGATTAATAAAAGCTCTGAGCTTTTGAGTCCATCAAAAGTTCAGAGCTTTTGCCTTAAACTAACAACTAACAACTAGTAACTAACAACTATTTTCTCCTTTTCGGTTGACTTTTGCCGAAAAATGTATTATAATATATACAATTGATTTTATCCAATCGAACGGAGAGAAAAAATGTTAATACGCTTTATTGCCTATTACAAACCGCACAGCGGGATGCTGACGCTCGATATGCTTGCCTCGCTCGTCATCGCGCTTGTCGGTATGGTCTACCCCATCATCACAGAGAAAATGCTCGATGCATTCCTCGGCGGAACGCAGACGGCAAAAATGATAATCACAGCGAGCGCGATCGTATTTGCACTCTACGTCATCCGCCTCTTCCTGCGCTATTTCGTTCAGTATTACGGTCACCTGATCGGCGTAGGAATGCAGGCACAGATGCGCCGCGACCTCTTCGCGCATATCCAGAAGCTTCCCTTCTCCTTCTACGATGAAAACGAAACGGGTAAGATAATGACCCGCATGACCTCCGACCTTTTCGAGATCAGCGAGCTTGCTCACCACGGTCCCGAAAACCTGCTCATCAGCTCGGTCACCTTCATCGCGGCATTTATCTACCTTTGCACCATCGACTGGGCTCTGACGCTCATCATCTTCGTCTGCGTACCGATCCTCATCATCGTTGCCGCTTACTTCCGCAAGAAGATGCGCTCCGCATTTACCGAGCGCCGCGCAAGCAACGCGGTCATCAACGCATCCCTCGAAAGCTCGATCTCGGGCATCCGCGTCACCAAGGCTTACACCAATCAGGACAAGGAGACCGAAAAATTCGAGGTCGGCAACAACGCCTTCATCAACGCTTGTAAGAAGGCTTACGACGCGATGGGTAAGTTCCACTCGGGAACATCCTTCATCACCGACGTATTCAACGTAATCATCCTTATCGCGGGCGGTCTTTTCATCAACGCGGGACGCATCTCGATCCCCGAATACTCCGCTTTTATGGTTTCGATCAACCTCTTTATCTCGCCCATCAACACTCTTATCGGCTTTATGGAGCAGTATCAGAACGGTGTTACCGGTTTTGAGCGTTTCCTCGAGATCATCGACACCGAGCCCGAGCGCGACGAGCCCGACGCTATCGAGCTTGAGAACGTTGAGGGCAAGATCGAATTTGAAAACGTCGAATTCTCCTACAAGGATTCCGCAGAAGTGCTCCACGGCATTTCGCTCTCGATCGAAAAGGGACAGAAGCTCGCGCTCGTCGGTCCTTCGGGCGGCGGTAAGACCACTATCTGCCACCTCATCCCGAGATTCTACAAGATCGCGGGCGGCGACATTAAGATCGACGGCAAGAGCATCAACGAGCTCACGATGAACTCGCTCCGCCGTAACATCGGTATCGTTCAGCAGGACGTCTTCCTCTTCAACGGCTCTATCCGCGACAACATCCTCTACGGACGCCTTGATGCGACTGAGGAGGAGGTAATTGAAGCCGCAAAGCTTGCAAACATCCACGATTGGGTATCCACACTTGAGCACGGCTACGACACCGAAATCGGTGAGCGCGGCGTAAAGCTCTCGGGCGGTCAGAAGCAGCGACTTTCTATCGCGCGCGTATTCCTCAAGGATCCCTCGATCCTCATCCTCGACGAGGCAACGAGCGCACTCGACAATACCACCGAGATCCTCATTCAGCAGGCACTCGACGAGCTCTGCAAGGGCAGAACCACCATCGTCGTTGCGCACAGACTTTCGACCGTACGCGGTGCGGACAAGATCGCGGTCATCTCGGACGGTAAGATCGCCGAAGAAGGCAGCCACGAGGAGCTTATGCAGATCGAGGGCGGCATCTATCAGGGGCTCTACCGCCTCGGCGTACGCAACCCCGACAAGGACGGCTCAATCGCAGATATCGACGTAAACCAGCTTTCTAAGAAAGCGGGATTCTAAAACAAAAATAGAGGCTGAGTAAACCGCTTAGCCTCTTTATATTTTATTCAAGTATTGGTATGCTAGTCTTTTTAATAAAATCACGAATTTTCGCCTTGGAGAAAATTTTCTTTATTAAAGCAAAAATCAGAGTCCGCTAAAATCAGCGGACTCTGACTTTTATTTTTATAACTTACTGTCTTCCGTCAAAGTACTTCATCAGCTGCTTGATCTTGTTATTGTAAGCTCTCTGCTGAATTCTGTAGGTGGATGCGAAGGTGTTGTTGCCGCTCTTAACGATGGAACGGGTGGAGGTTGCGATCGAGTCGATCTCGCTACCGTAAACCATACCGGAATCAAACTTAATACTGTCAAGGATAAGGTCGAAGATCATACCGGACTCAACGTCGTTGAGGTATCTGGTCTTCATAATAACCTCGCAGTATACGGGAAGGATGTTCATATAGGAGCGGTAGTTCCATTCCTCAAATACTGTTCCGACCGCGGAAAGGTTCTGGCTTGTAGCCATAACGGACATAATGCCGTAAGCGTCCTGAGCGGTGGTGTAGTAGTTCTGCTGATCGAGGTCGTACTTCGGGATGGGGAGCAGACCGTAGGAGGAATCCATGCTTCTGAGTGCCTGGTTGGTTGCAGAGCTTGCGTAAATGGTGTAGAGCCAGAAGAGGGATTCGTTGTTGGTGAACTTATTGCAAAGCTCGCTGTGGTTGGAATGGAGGAATGCGCCGTTGTTGTTGCTGAACAGAGTGATCTGACGGTCGATAGCGTTGGATACCTTTTCGGGATCCCAAATGATCTCAAGCGAGCCTTCAGCATTCTTTGCAAGAACGTCAATGCCGAAAGCGGAGAGGAATCCATCGTATGCCTCAGAGCCGAGGATGGAGATGATACCGATCTTATCGGGAAGGTCGATCGTGCTCGACTGGTTGGTGTCTACCCAGGTATCCTTGGTGTACTGGAGAAGAAGGTCGATGGTCCACTGACCGTCGAGAACGGTATCGTAAAGATTGCCGAGCTGATACTCGTTGGCAAGAGTCTGGTTGTAGTAGATAGCGAGCGAACGGTCAACTACCGAGAGGTTGAGGTCACCGATGATGAAGTAAAGCTGATCCTTGATGGTTGCCGCCTCAACGTATGTCTGGTTCCACCAAGGGTGAGAAACGTCCATAGTTTCGATGTTGTGAATATTCTCATAGCAATCGCGGAGTGCCGCACCGGTGGAGTAGTATGCGTAATTCATAACGAGATCGAGACCCGAAGATCCGCCAGATTCAAACTCCGAGATGATGGTACGCTGTGAATCTTCCTTAGAGGGGCTCTTGATGAACTCGAAGGTGAAGTTAAGATCTTCCTCGAGCTTAAGATTTCTCTTGTAGATCTCATCATTGAGCATATCGCCGCTTTCGCTCTCCGAGTAGAGCTCGCGGTTCCATGTGTCGGAGTCACGCATAAGTACGGTGATAACTGTTCCGTCATCAAGCTTGGTGCCCTCTGCAGTAGGGGATTCTACGTAGGGTCTTCCCCATTCGTCTGTGAGCGGTTCGGTTTCAACGGGAGTGGTGTCCGCCTCGGTGCCCGAGGGAGTTGCGTTTGTTTCGTCGGGAGTAGTCTCCTCGCCGCCGGTCTCCGCGCAGGAAGCAAAGCAAAGCGTCAGCGTGATCAGTGCGAGCAGAAACGCGATAATTCTTTTTTTCATCTTAAAATCCTTCTTTCGTTTTTGAGGGAAATGCTACAATAATTATATTACAATAATAAAAAAAAGTCAACACTTTTAATAAAATTCATTCAAATTTTGGATATTTTTTCGCGTTTCGGGCAATAATAAAGATCAAAGAACTCAAACGGAGATACAAATGCGGAAATTATCTAATTCATATTCCGAAAACGTGATGCAAATTGACCGACTTCTGCGCGTGGATGAAAATTTTGATATGCTTAAAAAGACCGTTCGCGTGGGCGAGGACGAGCTGACATTCTATTATCTCGACGGCTTTGTCAAGGACGGCGTGATGCAGAAGCTGATGCTTTCGCTCTCGGGACAAAAGGGCATCTGCCCCGAAAAGAGCGCGGGCGAGGCGGCGGTTTACGAATTTATGCGCTCTTACGTTGTTTACGTTGAGACCGATATTACCGATTCGCTCGACACGATGATATCGGCGGTAATGTCGGGCGGATCTTTGATGCTCGGCAGCCGCTTCGGGTGCTACGCCATCCTCATCGACTCGCGCTCCTATCCCGCAAGGGAGACTACCGAACCTCAAAATGACCGCGTAATGCGCGGTCCGCGCGACGGCTTTGTCGAAACTCTGATATCAAACACCGCCCTCATCCGCCGCCGAATACGCGACACGAGGCTGACAACGCACTATATTTCGGTCGGAAGCGAATCAAAGACCGATATCGTCCTCTGCTATATGGATGGCAAGGCAGACAGCGGCTACGTTAATATGCTTGAGGAAAAAATCAGATCGCTGAAGGTCGCCTCGCTGACGATGGGGCATCAATCGCTCGCCGAAGCGCTGATCAAAACGCGGTGGTACAATCCCTTTCCGAAAATAAGGATCACAGAGCGACCCGATGTTGCGGCGGCGCAGATCTACGAAGGCAGCGTCATCATCCTCATCGATACCTCGCCGCAAGCGATGATACTCCCCACCTCGATCTTCGACTTTTTGCAGGAAACGAATGATTTTTATTTTCCTCCGCTGACAGGATCATACGTCCGCGCGGTGCGGCATATCATCTTCTGGCTGACTCTCTTTCTCATTCCCGTCTGGTATCTTATGACACGCTATCCCGACTACGTCCCGGAATTTCTGTCGTTCGCTCTGCCCAAGGAGCTCGGACTTGTTCCGATAATCGCGCAACTCTTGCTTGTTGAATTCATCGTCGACGGGCTTAAGATGGCTTCAATGAACACGCCCGATATGCTTTCAAACTCGCTCTCCGTCGTCGGCGGACTCATCCTCGGCGACTTTGCCGTCAATCTCGGGTGGCTCATCCCCGAGGTCATCATCCTGACCGCCTTTGTCGCGATCGCAAACTTCTCCCAACGCTCCTACGAGCTCGGATATGCCTTCAAGTTTATGCGAATAATGCTATTGATACTCTCCGCAATATTCGGCGTATGGGGCTTTCTAGTCGGTATCGCGCTCATTATCGTCCTGCTCGCCACAAATAAGACGGTAAACGGCGAATGCAGATACCTTTATCCCTTGATTCCCTTCAACGGCAAGGCACTTGCGACCGTGCTGTTCAGGGTGAGAAAAAAAGATTGAAATACAAAAGTGCCGATCCATTCTCCGTGGATCGGCACTTTTATTCGTGCACATTATTTGTGCTTTTTTCGAATTCCGCCGAGACGGAATATCACTCCCGCCGCCATTGCGGTCAGAGGAATATAGATCGCAGTGCTTGCCGACCAGCCGTATTTTCGCGAGATTGTGTCAAATACGATTATCGTTGACGGTCCGGGTCCGACGAAGAACATATTCACCGATTCTCCGACGGTTATGCCGATCAGCGTGTTGATCACAAACGCGATAAAGCAAAGTCCGACGAAGAGCTTGACGATATCGAAGTAATCCTGCTTGCTTCTGCCCGCGCGGTGCGAGAAAATTATGTAAAAAGCAAGGAAAACAAGCGAATAATGCCACACTATCGCGTGAACTGTGCTGAACACCTGATCGTGGAAAACGCCCGAGGGCTCGAATACTCCCGCAAAGCCGCCAAGGAGATTGAAGCACATCATAAAGCCGTAAACAGCGCGACGAATGCGTTCGTTCTTTGAAAATACCGCAATCGGGCAAAGATACATCGGCATACTGCACATCTGGAAGGGAAATTCGCCCCAAGCGATCGTGCCTTCCTCGAGGACGTAAAAGAGGAAAAACTGCTTGAATATCTCGCTCACGATCAGCACGCCCGCGTAAGATAAAAGGAGGATCTTGTTCTTTCTGTCATCGAAATTACGGCAAAGCCACGCAAGCGAGATGCAAAGCGTAAGTCCGACTACTATCAAAATGATATGAAAAAGTCCGTACGCGGGAGGAGGAAGCATTTCACACTCCAATGCCCACATCAGTTTTTCAATGATATTCATAGAATCACTTCCTATTAATTATTTTTTATATTATAGCACAAAAACGGACAGATGTAAAGTCTGATTTGCAATAAAATATTGGCTTTGTTCGCACTCGGCTTAATCAACAAAAGATATTGTTCAGTAATGTCTGGGAAGTTTTTCTCGCTACGCTCGAAAAACTATATCTTATCCAAACACCTCATTCGTCAGCCTAATAAGATACTGATTTTTGCCTTGGCGAAAATCTTCCCCAATACGCCGAACAAACTATTTTTCGTCAACTCAACCAAGTGCAAACATTGCGCATATCGGTAAATTTACTTTATCATTTGATACTCGAAAAGCTTACCGTAACCTTGAACAGATCACCGTCGACAGTAACGTCGAACGAGCCGCCTTGAAGCTCGGCAAGACTCTTGGCTATCGAAAGTCCGAGACCGTTGCCCTCGGTGTTTCGCGAGGCGTCACCGCGAACAAAGCGTTCGGAAAGCTCATCCGATTTGATCGCTATCGGATCGCGCGAGATATTCCTGAAGCTGAATACCGCCCGTCCGCCAACCTCCTCGAGGCTGACGTAAACTCTTGTGCCCGACAGCGCGTATTTCCGCGCGTTGTTCATAAGATTATCGAAAACGCGCCAGAGCCTTCTGCCGTCCGCCATAATTTTTATCTCGTCATCGGGAGACGTGCAGATAAGATCAAGCCCCACATCGGCAAGTCTTTGATAATACTCGCCCGAGATCTGCGAGATCATCACGCGTGCATCGCATTCGGCAAGCATTATATCTATATTCCCGCTCGACGCTTTTGATGCCTCAACGAGATCGTCAAGCAGACGCTTCATTCGCTCGGACTGATTGTGAAGCACCTCGGCGTATTCCTTGATATTCTCATTCTCACACTCCTCGCGGCAGATGAGATCGGAATAATTGATGATCGAGGTCAGCGGAGTTTTGATATCATGCGACACGTTGGTAATAAGCTCGGTCTTCATACGCTCACTCTTGAGGCGTTCCTCGACCGCCGCGTTCATTCCGTTGCCGATGCGGTTGAGATCATCTGCGTGCTCCTTCAGGTCAAGGACGAGATATTTCGTATCGACCTTGTAATCGAGCTTACCGTCCGCGATCTCGCGAGCACCTCGCTTTAGCCTGTGAAGCGCGATCACAAGATAGATCACCGCAGGCAGAACGATCGCCTTTCCGATTAACCAAAGGAACAAATAACGTCCCGCGCTGTACCAAGTCAGAACAATGGTAAAGAACTCTATCCCCACAACAGCGCCGATAAGAAGCACAGTTTTCCAGATCATAGGAATAGCACGAACGAAGGCACGAATGCATCTTCCGCAGAAGCAAAGCACGCGCCAAATGAAGCGCAAAACGTAAAAAATTATCGTATTTTTAAAGAGCGTACCGAGTTTGATACGCAAAGCAAGGCTCATACACCAAAATATGCCCATTATAACGGTCAGGATTGCCCAGACCGTGACACCGATTGCAAATTCAACGTCGTTGTAAAGCCAATCGGCGAACATCGAAAGCGAGAGCAACGGCACAAATATCATCGCCGCCGTGGGGATCTCAAAAGGAATTTTTGTCAGCACAGTAGGCGTCACGCCCTCAACACCGCGCCGTCTTCCTGCGGAACACATAAGGAAAATAAAACAACTGATAGCGACGATCAGCGCACCAAGCCCGATCGCGTAAATCCAGAAGCGGAGAGCGTAAAGAATATCGGTCAAAAGATTCATCCAAAAAAGCTCGTCACCTACCGCAAGCTCCTCGGAAATCACGAACGTGAGCTTGCAAATATTTTCGGGCGCATAATCCTTGAGAGCATCCTCGTGCGAGCGGTAATAATCCAGCGTGCCGGTCGCTTCGTCATAGCTGAACCCCCAAATTGAGGTGAATGTCTTTCCCTCAGCATTCGGATCTCCGTACTCATAAGCTTTAAATTTCTGATTTCCGCATTCTGCCTTGACATAAGCAAAGTTCTTTCTTTCAAGATAATCGTCTATCTTCTCCGGCGAACCCATCCGATAGTAGCGGACTACGGTATAATCACTACGATTGACGTAGCTGTCATATACATCCTCTCTTATATACTCGATCGGCGTCCAATATATCTCTGCATTGAAAATCAGCACCACACCCGCAACCGAAGCCGCAGTAACACAAAGCATCAGTATGCAAAGTATAAACGCCACGGTCTTTGCAAACACGCTATGCGTCAACCCAAGCCGCTTTTTCTTTATTTTTTCCATCATCATTCTCCTTTTTATTCAAATCGCTTTTCGCCCAAGGGCGAAACATCACTCGCGCAAAGCGCGAACATCACCGATCGCGGCTTGCCGCGATCTTGTACCCTTGTCCCCACACCACCTTAAGGTATCTCGGCTCGGCGGGATTTATCTCGATCTTCTCGCGCAGGTGGCGGATGTGCACCGCAACTGTATTATCCCCCGCAATGGCACTCTCCTTCCATACGAAGGTGTAGATCTCACCGGGCGAGAAGACCTTACCCGGATTGCTCATGAGAAGCTTAAGTATCTCATATTCCTTCGGCGTAAGAGCAACCTCCTCGCCGTCAAGAAGGAATTTCTTTTCATTATCGTCTATCTCAAGACTGCCGATAACAATCCTTTCCGGCACGTGCTCTCTACCGCCGAGGGTGAAATAACGCCGCAGCTGTGACCGCACCCGTGCCGTGACTTCGATGGGGTTGAACGGCTTGGTTATGTAATCGTCCGCGCCGATGTTCAGCCCGAGGATCTTGTCGCTGTCCTCGCTCTTGGCAGAAAGGAAGATGATCGGCACGTTGCTCCGCTCGCGAATCTTTGCCGCGGCGGTGATGCCATCCATCACGGGCATCATAATGTCAAGCAGGATCAAGTGGATATCATTACTTTCCACGATCTCTAATGCTTCTCTTCCCGTTTTTGCCTCAAAAAAGCACATATCGGGTGAAGCAAGATATATTTTAAGCGCCGAAACGATATCCGCCTCGTCGTCACAGATCAGAATATTATACATTTCAGAACTCCTTTTCTTTGCTGACATCATTATAGCACAAATATTCTTAAAATGAAATAGGGAAATTTCTTAAGTTTTTCTTAATTCTGTGAATCAGGTATCAATAATTCAAAATGAAAAGGGGAAGCAATACAAAAAAGCCCCGTCCGCTTGCGGAAGGGGTTGGGGAAGGCAGTCAGCGCCCGAGCGAAGAATTTTGCGCCCAAGCTAAACCAAGGGCGAAATTTAATAAGATGAGAAAAATCCGCAGGGCGGATTTTTTCCTTAATTATTCATTATTCATCAGCGTAGCGACTTCATTATTCATTATTCATCAATATGCCAAGGAATGACTTAACAACCACTTCCCTACAATCGGGAAGTGGTTGTAAAGTCCAAAATGCCCAAGCGGAGCTTCGGGATTTTGGAGCACAGTAGCGAAAGTTGAAGCTTTCGCATTAAATCGAGACTCTGTGCAGCTCTGGCGGTTTTCCGAAGGAAAATGGAGGCGCAAGCCGACAAGGCAGAGTTGCAGCTTGCCGCAGGCAAGTGTTCGGTCTCCGCTTAAGAAACTTTTTGAAAAAAGTTTCTTAAGAATCTTCAAAAACTTTCGACTTGCGGATAGTGGGGGAATTATTTGATAACCACGTTCGAAAAGCTCGTGTCGCCGTAGCAGGTGACGAAGCCGAGCTGGAGGTCCTCACCGCAGTACGTCATCTTCGTCGATTTGGTACCGTCATAGAAGACCGTACCTTCGTAAGTGATCGTCATATAAACGCTGCCGTCCACGAAAAGCGTGATCGAATCAGGCGTAACCTCTATGCGAAGCTTGATCTTATTCGAAAAGCTTCCCTTGTCGGTGCGGGATGCGGTGTCATCGTGGTCGGTACGGATATGATATTCCGCAGTAGCCGGATCGTTGTTCGAAATTTTAGCCGCCGTCGTGCGCAGATACAGACGGTACATCTTTCCGTTTTCGTCAATGAGCTGAAGACCCGCGGTGGGATTCTTACTGCCGCAGTATTTATCTATCGAAACGTCAGCCTCGAATGTCCAGCTGTTGCCCGAAACGGGACGTCCCTCGAGAGTCGCAAAGCCGAAGAGGATTCCGTCGCCGCTCTTGTAGGTATAGCTTATCGTCGAATTATCCTCGCTTACGTTGAAAAATCCGCTCTTGCCGGATGCGGCAACACCCTCGAAGGAATGCATACCGAAGCTGAGAGTGCCGAGCTCGGCGCTCTCCTTTTTGGGCTCTTCAACGTATTCGATAACAGCCTTGTCGTTCGGCACAAAGGTCAAAAGCTCGGCTGCAGCGGTGCGAAGGGTAGCGGCAAGCGTTGCATCGAGTCCGTTGGTGAAATTGATATCTGCGGGAGATTCGCCGAAGATAACGGCATAGAAATCCGCAGCTACAAGATAGCTTCCCGCGGGCGAGGGATGCGAATTATCGGTATGGTAAAGTCCGAGTCTTGAATTGCTTGCAAGCAGGCTATTGAAGGTCACGCCCGTGTAAACCGTCTTGCTTCCGAGCATATCGGAAACCGCGGCGTTATAAGCGGTGACAAGGTTTGTATGCTCAACTCTCGACATCTTTTTGGTATATCCCGAGCGGGTGACAGAGCCCTTGTTTACACCAAAGCTCGAATACTGAAGCGGCAGAGCGCCGTTTGCCTTGATAAGCTCAACGAGATCCTTCGCCGCGCTGTATTCCTTCCAGGGATAGTAGGGGAAGAATTCGGGCATAACGGGGTTGTTTCTGTTGGGCTGATAAACGATAATATCCCATTTATCCGAAGCGATCTTGTCGCTGACCGTCTTCCAGAGTGAGGGGTCCTCGCGGAGCATCGCAATGCCCGTGCCGCCCTTGGTCTGTCTGTCTGCGATAACCTTTTTACCCGCCGCCTTGCAAAGTGCTGAAAAGATCTGCGGCATTTCGTTATAATGTGTCAGGCTGTCGCCGATAAAGAGGATCTTGATGCCCTCTCCGTTTGCTTTAGCACGGATGAGATCCCATTCGCTCGGCTCATCGGCAGAAGCGGTCTCCTCGGCGGTCGTATCCGCGATCACAGCCTCGGTTTCGTCAGGAGTGGATTCCGTATCCGCGGGCGAAGAAGTAGTATCCACAGGTGCGGTCGTATCCGCGGAGTCACCCGCGCAACCTATGAGAGGGATCATCATAATCAAAGAGAGAAACGCTGATAAAGTTCTGATATACCTTTTCATATCACACCTCGTTTTTTGTTTTATTATATCACATAAAATACCGAAAGTAAAGTATTTTTTACACAAAAAGAGCCCGATGCATAAGCAACGAGCTCTTTGAGGTTATTTGGTCGAAGTAATTTCCTCGGGATATTTGACCTCTGCAAAGCCTTTTCGGAGAATCGCCTTTGTCCAGGGATAGCGATTGATCGACTTCGCTCCCTTGGGACACGCTCGAACACACTCACCGCAACCGATACAGCGTTCGGTATCAACTCTGAATTTATCAAGCGTGATCGCCTCGGTCGGACAAGCCTTTGCGCAGGTGCCGCAAAACGTGCAATCCGCACTCACGGTCTTGGGGAACGAAAACGCGAGACGCTTGGTAAGATTATAAGGAAGCTTTCCGATAATATCAAAGCCGTGAGGTATGATCGGGACCTCTTCTCTGTCCTCGTCTGCGGCAACGGAAAGAATAAACCTTCCAACTTCACCGAGGCTGTCGGGAAGCACCTGCTTCTCTTCAACACAATCCGCAAAGGTATGCGGACGAGGGCAGGTCATAATTCTGCAAAGCGGAACCTCCGCCTCGTCAAAGAGCCGTCTTGCTTCCTCGGGAGCACATCCGACGCCGCAAGAGCCGTAACCGAGAATAAGAGCAGCCTTCTCAACGAAAAGCTGTGAGCGTTCAATAAAAACTTCGACGGGAGGCGGCAGATGGCGCAGATACACGGGCGCGATCATAAGCATAAGATCAACGTGGATCTCAAGTCCGCAAGCCGCTTCTCTGTCCGCCGCGTAGGTGATATCAAGGCATTCGACCTCGTATCCCGCGCGATCAAGGATGACCGTTGCCGCATCGGCAAGCTCAAGGCATCCGCCTCCGGGCGAAAAGGTTACGACGAGTATATTTTTATTCTTCATTATCAGTCAAGGTAACCGAGTCTGTAAAGGAGCTCGGCGTTGAGAACCGATCCTCCCGCCGCACCGCGAAGGGTGTTGTGGGAAAGTCCGACGAACTTGTAGTCGAACATAGTATCCTCGCGGAGTCTGCCCGCGGTGATGCCCATTCCGCCATAAATGTCGCGGTCTACAGCACACTGAGGACGGTTGTCTTCCTCAAAATAGGTGATGAACTGCTCAGGAGCGTTGGGAAGCTCGAGCTCCTGGGGGAGTCCCTTATATTCAGCCCAAGCGGCAAGAATCTCCTCCTTGGAGGGCTTGTTCTCAAAGCTCATAAAGATAGCGGCGGTGTGACCGTTGGTTACGGGAACACGGATGCACTGAGTGGTGATGAGGGGAGCCTCTGCGTTGACAACAACGCCGTTTTCTACCTTACCCCAGATCTTGAGGGGCTCCTGCTCGCTCTTCTGCTCCTCGCCGCCGATGAAGGGAATGACGTTGTCGATCATCTCGGGCCACTCGGCAAAAGTCTTGCCCGCGCCGGAGATTGCCTGATAGGTGGTGGCAACTACCTTATTAAGACCGAACTTGAGAAGGGGGGTGAGCATGGGAACGTAGGACTGAATGGAGCAGTTCGGCTTAACCGCGATAAATCCGCGCTTGGTGCCGAGACGCTTCTTCTGTGTTTCAATAACTGCAAGGTGATCCGAATTAATCTCGGGCATAAGCATGGGAACGTCCTCGATGCCGCGGCAAGCGGAGTTATTCGAAACTACGGGAAGCTCGTGGCGAGCGAAATTCTCCTCCATCTCGCGAACCTCAGCCTTGGGCATATCGACTGCGCAGAATACGAAATCGCAAAGGGATGCGATGGTGTCAACCTCGGCGGAATCAAGAACCTTCATATCAGCAAACTTTGCGGGCATCGGCTCGGTAAGCTTCCAACGGCTGCCTACAGCCTCGGCGTATGTCTTGCCCGCACTTCTTGCCGAAGCGGCAAGGCAGGTAACTTCAAAATAGGGATGCTCGGCAAGCAGGGTGAGAAAACGCTGACCAACCATACCGGTCGCGCCGACTACACAGCATTTTTTCTTTTCGGTAACAACAAAACTCATAATATATCTCCTTTTGGATTAATGTCGAAAAATAATAATTAATGATACCACATTTGAGCGAAAAAATCAAGAGGAAAATGAATATTTATTCATTATTTTTAAGAACTTCCGCATAAACCTTATTCTTCGGAAGCCCCGTTTCCTTAACAATCGTTTTTATCGCATCCTTCTGCGACATTCCACCCGCCATCAGCTCGGCGGCACGGGCGGCGATGTCAAGGCTCTCCTCCTCTTCGGTTGCCTCGGGTGCGCCCTCGATGACGAGAACGTATTCTCCGCGCGGCTCGGTGCTTTCATAATATTCAATCGCACCCGCGATCGTGAATCGCAAGATCTCCTCGTTGAGCTTTGTCAGCTCACGGCAAAGTGATATCTTACGCTCGCCGCCGAAAAACTCAGAAAACTCGGCAAGCGTCTTTTTGAGGCGGTGAGGTGCTTCATAAATAATAAGAGTCCGCTCGTCTTTGGAAATATCGGTGAGACGCTTTTTACGCTCCTTACCCGTGGCAGGAAGAAACCCTTCAAATGAAAATCTTCTCGTCGAAAGTCCCGAAAGAGCAAGCGCTGAAACCGCGGCACAGGCACCGGGAATTATCGATACCTTGATGCCCTCCGATGCGCAAAGCGCAACAAGATCCTCGCCGGGATCCGATATCGCTGGCATTCCCGCATCGCTGATCAGTGCGCAGGATTCTCCGTTTTTCAATCTTTCGATTATCTCGGGACCGCGTTCGGCGCGGTTGTGGTCGTGGTAGGATACCATCGGCTTTTTGAGTCCGAGACGGGAGAGCAAAAGTCCCGAATTTCTCGTATCCTCGGCGGCAACGAAATCGACCTCGGAGAGCACCTTGAGCGCACGCTCGGTGATGTCGGCAAGGTTTCCGATGGGTGTGGCAACGAGGTAGAGAACAGATTTTTCAACCTTATTTTTTTCTTCGGTAAAAGACATTTTATTTCCTTTCGTCACAAAAGCACGCGCGTTGAATATACTGTACCGAGAATGCATTTGTGAGGTACTTTATGGCAATCAGAATTTACATAGATCAGGGGCACAACCCCGTCAACCCCAACGCGGGTGCGGAGGGAAACGGTCTGCGCGAGCAGAATCTCGTCTACGCGATCGGCATCGAGCTTGCCGAATTGCTCCGCGCAAACCCGAATTTTGAGGTCAGGCTTTCGCGTCCGACGCCCGAAACACAGCTCGGAACAAGCAAAAATTCAAGCCTTGCGGCAAGAGTAAACGAGGCAAACCGCTGGGGTGCAGACTACTTCATCAGCCTGCACACAAACGCATCGACCTCGCCCGACGCGGGCGGCAGTGAGGCATTCGTTTTCAACCGCCCATCGTCCGCCGCATCGCTCGCGGCAGATATTCTGCGCGGATTGAACGAAACAACCGGAATCCAAAACCGAGGTGTGAGCGTGCGAAGCGGACTTTACGTGCTTCGCAAGACCGCGATGCCTTCGGTACTTGTCGAGCTTGCCTTTATCTCGAACCCCGAAGAAGCCGCACTGATGCGCGACCGCCCCGAGCTTTTTGCACGCGGAGTTTACGACGGTATCCTCGACTTCACAGGGGTGTAAGCTTTATATAATATTATATCATATTAAGATAAATAGGTCAAGTATTTTTCGCAGATACCGCAAAGGAAATTATCCGCAAAACGATTTTTTGCGACTTTTGGGGAGTTTTTTCGACAAATTTAATTCGATTATTTTATGTGTGTTGTTTCGATTTTCGTCTAACTGTTAATATTATTGTCGAATTATTAACGCTATCATTTTGATTTTCGTCTAATAAAATTGCATATATACAAAAAATCACGCTCACGGTCGAAATTTTCCGCCGTGAGCGTAATTAATATTTACATATAATTTTCCTTATGCTTTGGGCTCGAGACCGCACATTTTCAGCAGAGCAGCTTCATCAATAACGGGGATTCCGAGCTCGTTTGCCTTTGTCAGCTTTGATCCCGCTTCTTCTCCCGCAACGACGTATGAGGTCTTCTTTGAAACCGAGCCCGAGGTCTTTCCTCCGCGCTCCTTGATAAGTGCAGATGCCTCGCTTCTGCCCATCGTGGGAAGAGTTCCCGTCAGTACAAAGGTCAGTCCCGCAAGGCTTTCGTCAAGCGCTTTTGCGGTCGATTCCGTGAGCAAGCCCGCATCGATAAAACGGCGGCAGAGCTCGATATTTGCCTCGTGCGAGAAGTAATCGACAACACATCTTGCCGTGATCTCGCCGAAATCCTCGATGGCGCAAAGCTCGTCGAGAGTGGCATTCATACAGCCCTCAAGAGTCCTGAATTTTTTAGCAAGTGCCGCCGCGGCGACCTCGCCGATATTGCGTATTCCGAGGGCAAAAATGAGTCTTTCAAGTCCCGCGGATTTCGATCTTTCGATAGCGTTTATCAGATTGTTTGCCGAAAGCTCGCCCATACGATCGAGCGAGGCAACGTCCTCGGCTTTCAGCGTATAGAGATCTGCGGCGTTCTTGATCAAATCCGCACCGATAAGCAGATCGACGATCTGCGGACCAAGTCCGTCGATATCCATCGCGCCGCGCGAAGCGAAATGCTCGATCGAGCGCGAAAGCTGTGCGGGGCACGCGGAATTGGTGCATCGAAGCGCTATTCCCTCCCCGCTCGATTCGTCGCGGCTGACGGGCTCACCGCAGGAGGGGCAAATCGTGGGCATTGCAAAAGGAGTCTCACTTCCGTTGCGCCTCTCGGGCACGGCAGAAACGATCTCGGGGATGATATCACCCGCTTTTCTAACCTTTACGACGTCACCGAGCATAATTCCGCGCTCAGCGATAAATTCCGAATTGTGAAGCGTTGCGCGCGATACAGTAGTGCCGGCAAGACGGACGGGTTCAAGCTCCGCAATCGGAGTCAGCACGCCGGTTCTGCCAACCTGAATCGAGATCGAATTAAGCTTCGTTTCCTTGACTTCGGGCGGGAATTTATACGCCGCTGCCCACTTGGGGGTCTTTACGCCTTCGCCGAGAACAGCACGATCCGACGTCGAATCAAGCTTGATGACCACACCGTCGATATCGTATTCAAGCGAATCGCGAAGCGCGCCGAGGCGGTCGATATGATCAAAAATCTCGCGCTCGGCGGTAACGCAAACGCGCTCGGATACAACGGGAAAGCCGAGTGTCACAAGGCGGTCAAGCATCTCGGTATGACTCTCGGACATCCGTCCGTCAAGCCACAGCGAGCCCTCCTGAATATTGAAGATAAAAATATCGAGTCTGCGCGATGCCGCGATCTTGGGATCAAGCTGACGGAGCGATCCCGCCGCCGCGTTTCGGGGATTTGCCATCAAAGGCTTGCCCTCAGCTTCACGCTTTGCGTTGATCGCTTCAAGAACGCGTCTGGGCATATATACCTCACCGCGAACCGTAAAGGAAAGCGGCTCGGGAAGCGTCAGCGGGAGCGAGAAAATGGTGCGCAGATTCTGCGTTACGTCCTCTCCGACCTGACCGTCGCCGCGCGTTGCGCCCTGAATAAATATTCCTTTTTCGTATTTTAATGCAACCGAAAGACCGTCGATCTTCGGCTCGACTGACCACTTAGTCTCGCCGATAACCTTCTCAACGCCCGCAAGAAAAGCTGAAAGCTCATCAAACGAGAAAACGTCGGAGAGCGAATTCATCTGCACCGTATGCGTGACCTTCTCGAACTTATCGAGCGGTGCACCGCCGACACGTCTTGTGGGCGACGCGGGATCGAAGAACTCGGGATTTTCCTCTTCAAGCGCGAGGAGCTTGTGGTACATCAGATCGTAATCGTAGTCCGAAATCTCGGGCGCATCATCAACATAATATTTCCGCGCGTGGTAGGAAACACGGGCGCGGAGCTCTTCTATTTCTTTTTTAATTTCAATTTTATCTGCCATTTTTCGACACCTCATTAAAACCGCATAATTATATTATACCACTAAAATCGGCAAAAGTCAATCGAAAATCGTCATCGGCATCCTATTTCGTTATTTTGCACAAATATACAAAATTTATAAACTTTTTTTCAAAAACCTATTTATTTTGCACAAAAAGTATGCTATAATATAGGTGTACCGAGGAGGTACAACTCCGAGGTGCACAGTTCCAATCAAGGAGGAAGAAAACATGAAAATCACCGTTGTAGGCAGACACATGAGCGTTCCCGCCGATCTGCAGGAGCTCGCCGAAAAGAAGCTTGCCAAGCTTGACAAGTATTTCGCGACCGAGGAAAAGGCGACAGTCACCTTCAGCCGCAAGCGTAACCGTGAGAACATCGAGATCACGATCGCGGCGGCAAACACTCTGTTCCGCTGTGAAACCGATGATGAGACCTTCCGCAACGCAATCGACCGCGCAGTTGACACCATCGACCGCCAGATCCGCAAGAACAAGACCAAGCTCGAGAAGAGACTCCGCGCACAGGGTGCGGCAGTTGCAAAGGGCATAACGGAGATGGCAGACGAACTTTCCGAGGCAACCGATTTTGTGGTACGCCGCAAGGAATTCACGCTCAAGCCTATGTCCGTCGAGGAGGCTATCCTTCAGATGAACCTCATCGGACACGAGTTTTTCGTATTCGTTGACGACAAGTCGGGCGAGACCTGCGTTGTTTACGCAAGGCGCGACGGAGACTACGGTCTTATCGTACCCGAGCATAAGGAATAAATAGATATTCGGGGTTGTCCTTGGACAGCCCCGAGGTTTTGTTTCTACTGTCGGCTGCGCCGAATGATAATGTATTTGCCTTCGGCAAATGTCGACTCTGTCTCGGCGGCTAAACACCGCCGTTTTCCAAAGGAAAACCGACAGAGCCGCTCGCTTTGCGAGAGTGATAATTTGCCTTCGGCAAAATGAAAGGTTAATTTACTCGCGTTGCTCGGAAATTTTCCAATTTAAGATCAAACAACAGCGTGAAAGTTTTGGAAGATTCTTAAGGAACTTTTTTCAAAAAGTTCCTTAAGTCGCGCTCCTCAGAGCAGCGAAATACTCTCCGTGCTTGAACAGACTGCGCCCCGCAGGCTGTTCGGAAGGAGTAAAACCTCCCCTTGCGGGAGGTTTTTGCTCCTTCACTCTTTTGAAAAACGAAATCCCCCGATGAGCGTCGGGGGATTTTGATCAATAATCTAATTCTATTCCGTAAAAAACAAGCGTAATACCAACGGTGTCGCCGTTGATGTCTTCAAATGAAAAATCGCGGTATTGATAGAGACTGTCACGTTCCTCGGGTAGGCAGGATGTATCTATCCATTGATAAAGGAGGTGTTCTCCGTTATCGTGTGAGGCGTGATACCATCCGTCATCCGTGATACCGTTTGTCGGCGGGAACGGCGAAGAATCGAGTACACGGTATTTTCCGTCCTTTTCCTTCATCTGACAGGAAACAAATTTGTATGGCAACATATTGGGGGTAAAAGCAGCGTAAAGTGTCAGTTCATCGGAAAATTCAATCGTGCAAAGCTCGGAATACTTGTCAAATGTATTGCCGTATACTGCAAGAAACGCCTCTTCGCAAGTATCGTAATATTCCGGATTTCCGCCGCAGCCTTGCAAAAGGAAAGCAAGTATAAGGAAAAGCGAGACCAATATTTTTTTCATATCGTATGCTCCTTGAAAACTATATTATTTGAGCGCCATTTCAAAGTAAAAGTTTATGACAAATGCGCTGAACAGAAAAATGACGAATGCTTTCGAAAATACGCTCCTTAATTCAAGAAATATCATTTTCTTGACGTCCGATTCGGTCATACCTATCGAGAGATAGATACGCGCGGAGTCCTTTCGGGCAGTGATTTGTATACGAGCCATTAAAAAGGCTTGCATCAGACCGATGCAGGTGAGGGCAAGAAAGCATACGCAAAAAAACAACAGAATACTGTCGGTTGCTTCAAGAACGGCTGCGGCGGTGTCGATACCGTCGAATGGGTTGGTATCGAGAACAACCTCGGTGTCCCCGATATGGTAAAAGATCAAAACTATCAGTATCGGGTAGATTGCCGCCGACGCAAAGGTCAAGGCAATTCCGTTATATATTTTCGAGTGATATTCAATACTCTTCTTCGCCAGACGTCTGAGAAGGGATTGATTCCTGAAGGTCTGCGACTGACGGTAGCCGTGGCGTTCCTCGGAGGCTTTTGCGTTTTGTTTTCTGACCTCTCCGATAACCGCGCGTCTTTTGAGCTTGATTCCGGGCAGAAAATTACACACGGAGATCAACAGCATTGCCGCCACGGTTATCAGCCAAGCCAACGCCGTATATTCCACTATGTATAAATCCTGCTCGCCCGATGCACCCACGAATTTATTCGCTGTTGCTATGCCGGGAATAATTCCGATCAATACTCCGATAACTACGGGCGGAGCGGAAAGTATCATCATATCGAGAAAAACAAGATTGTTCTTTTGACGAGCCGTTGCGCCTATGCTTGTAAGTACGGCAAGTGAATGCGCAATCTCACCGCGTTTCATAACGGAATGAACTCTTACCGTCAAAAACGTTATGAGCGACAGGACGGTAACGGTCGTATTCATACATATTCTTACGTCGCTCAAAAAATTTCCAAACGGCAGATCGTCTGCGGCGTTGGGAACCAAAATAGTTTGAAGCTCGAAGAACAGAATAAAAGAGATCATTGTAACCGAAAAGGTCAGCGCGAAGGCGGACAAAAGATTTTTTCTCCAATTTCGCGCAATCCTTCGCAGAGCGATCTTGGTGATCGGAGTCATTCTTATTGCCTCCTGTCACTTGAGATTTTCCCGTCGGATATCGTAATGACGCGTTCAGCCTCGCGCGCGACGCTTTCGCTATGCGTTACGACCAAAACCGTGGTACCGCTTTCCTTGTTCATTTCTTTAAGCAAACTTAGGATCTCATCACCGTTCTCGGCATCGAGATTTCCAGTCGGCTCGTCGGCGAGGATCAGCGAAGGCTTGTTATATAAAGCTCTTGCGATGGCAACGCGCTGTTGCTGACCGCCGGACAAAGCGGTTGGGTAAGCATTTTCTCTGCCGTCAAGACCGACGGTTTTTAATATGCTTGCAAGCCATTCGCGGTCGACTGTGCCACCGTCAAGCTCTGTAGGGAGCGTGATGTTTTCGCTGATGTTGAGTTCGGGAATGAGATTGTAAAACTGATATATGATGCCGATTTTTTGTCGGCGGAGCTTCGCCGTTTGCTTGCTTGAGAGCTTAACGATATCTGTGCCGTCGAGAAGGATGCTTCCGCTGTCGGGAATATCGAGCCCGCCGATCATGTTGAGAAGCGTGGATTTCCCCGAGCCCGACTTGCCGACGATCGCGATAAATTCGCCGTCCGACACATCAAAAGATACGCCGTCAAGCGCGGTGATCTCGCCGTCGACAGTGGAATATTTCTTTTTAAGTCCGCTGATTTTAAGCATCACTGTCTCCTTGTTAGTTTAGTATGGTCAATTCAATTATATCACGAGACACGTGGATTGTCAATAAACTATTCCGAAATGATTGGTAACCTCCGCATAGATTGTTATTGCGTCGCGTGAGAAGGTAAAACGGAAATTATCCTTTTCGGCGCGTAGGGCAGTACCCGATTCGGTGACTGTAAAGCCTTCGGCGGTCATAACGCTTTTGATTTCTTCGGCAGTTGAAGAGATTGAAAGTCCGTAGACCCGGACGTCGGGGTCGGTTATCTCGATACGCGTAACGTGGCGCGAATTATTTGAATAGTCGGGATAGTTGGTCACGGTGTAGATCACGCAATGCTCGGGGTCGACCTGCTGACCGTTTTCGTCAATCGTGGGAACGTAGCCTATGCCATAGTATTCTCTGCCGCCCATAATACCGTATTTTTGCTGATGCCCCGAAAAGTCGAAATCGTCCACGTTTTCGGCGATCCAGAATTCGAGATCGTGTTCAGCCTCACGCAAGCGGCTCCCGCAGGATGAAAAGATCGTCATGCAGAGGGCAAGCACAAGCAGAGCAAATAGAATTCTTTTCATTTTCAGCCTCATTTCTCGGTTCTGAAGGCGTAATAGACCGTTCCGCTGTACTTTTCGCCCGACCAGGTAGCGATGACCTCGTAGAGATAATCGCCCGCCTTAACCTCAATAATCCCATCGCTTACCTTGACCGTCTCGTAATCGTCATAGTCGGTTGCATTCGGATCATACCGCTTGACGGTGATCTTCGTCGGACGTCCCTCGAAGCTGAGCGTCAGCGAGGTTTTCTTTTTCAGCGTGATCGCGGGAATGCTTTCGCGTAAATCGAGAGGATGGGGACTGTCGGTATTCACTCCGTTGCTTATGCCGTCCTCGCCTTCGACTATCCAGGAAGAGGTTCCGCGCCAAGCTTTGATGCGCGTATCACCGTCACGGGCGAAAAGGGCGGGCGGCTCCTTCGGGAAGCTCGTCAGATTTTCGCTGAACGTAACGTCAAGATCGACGGGCTCTTCGGACTGCTCGGCACATCCCGAAAAAGCGGATACGCAGATTATTGCGGTAAGTATTAAAATCAATATTCGTTTCATATTCATAATACGCTCCTTTCGTTTATTTCAAAGAAAACTGCGCCCAAAATTCCTCGTTCACAACTCCGCCGAAATCGGTCAGCGTAATTATAACGCCTTCCCGAAAGAAGGTAAACATTCTTTTTTCCGAGTCATTGAGTTCGTAAATCAGCATACTGACCTCGCCCTCGGCTATTCGAACGTCCTTCATATACACGTTTTTGTAGCTCGGTCTTTCCTTCCAATTGTCGAGATTGACCGCGTTCGGTGCGATAGATTCGAGAATTTCGGAGGCGTTTTTCGAGTAGTCGACGTCAATTCCGAGACATTCGGGATAGGCGAGTTGAACGTTCACCCGTTCGCCGTCAACAAGGCAGTGATACCATATCCACGGCATACCGTAGAGTTCTCTGACGAAAAAGGTGATGTTCGAGAAGCCTTCCTTGTTTTGATAGGGGAGAGGCTTGCCGTCCGACATCGGCTGAGGAAAAGCCTTGTCGGCTTTGACCTTGTCAACAAAACGAGTGTACGTCTCGCCGAGCAAGGCTTTCATACCCTGAATCGTATATGAGCTTTTTGAGAGATCGTACTCGCGAAAAGCCTTTATCATTTCCTTGTAGCTGTTGAAGTCAAATGTCGTCTGATACAGCCCCGGCGAGGCTTCGCCGCCATTCGGCATGACCGCGACATCGTAGAAATCGGGTTCTTGGATGCAACCCGAAAGAGCGGGCAGACAGATGGCGACTGTCAGAATTACAACGAATATCCGTTTCATAAATCGTACACTTCCTTTTATTGCAACGAGCAAATGCGCTCCGCGAAAAATTTGTGATCGTGGTCGATACCGCACCCTCCGCCGAAAACGCTTTCGTACTTAACGATGATCTCGGTGTGCAGACAGAGATAGCCCTCGCTGTCGATGGTGAGATAGAAGCCGCTGCTTTCATCGTATTTCTCGATCTGCTCGGTCAGCTTTTCTTCCGCCGCGCGGATCTTTTCCTCGGTCGCGTAGGGCAGATAAGCGGCGTACTCGCCATAGTCTCCGTATATTGATTCTACGGTTCTGTCCTCATTAACTCTTACGGTGTAGGATTCGTATGTCCTGTATTTGCCGATCATCAGCGTGTATTCGACGCTGTATCCGCCATTCTTGTTTTTGTTAATTCTGACTTTGTAATTAGTAAGAGATTCGATCGGGAATTTATTCAGTATTTCGGCATCGGCAAGCTCGATCACCGCAAGCTCCTCCTCGGTCGGCGGAGCACCGAGATAAAGCAGCATCTCAAAGGTCGCACTTTCTCCGGCAAACGGAACCGAAAGGTTGTAAAAGCCTTCACGCGAGAACTCGTCGGTGTAGAACTCATAGGTATACTGCGCCGTCTGTCCGTTCTCAAAAATGCGCTCGGTCGCGTCATCCGTGCTGACGTGCGGGAGTGTATTCAAGGTATAATTGACGTCGTATTTCGAATAGAGCTTCGCCGGACCGAAAAGATCGGTGGGCGAGCCCGTGTAACGGTAGTTCTTGCCGTTGTTGGTGACCGTGACCGTGATGCGGATCGTATCCCCCTGCAAGAACTCACCCTTTTCGAGCTTGTATTCAAACTCCCAAGGGGATTCCCCCGTCGGCTTGCAGGATGTCAAAGCCGAAGCAAGCAACAGCAGAGAAAGACATATTGATATAATTCGTTTCATAGTTTTCCTCCCATAATAATTAATATAACACGATAACCGAACCAAGAGCCGCAAATGACGGCACGCTTGCGTGCTCGACAGCCCCTATCAGCACGAAATTATTGAACCGATATAATACAGAACAGACGTTAAAGTTTAATTAAATTGATTAAATGCATATCAAAATTTCAATTGGGCTCGGGACGTCGAGGGCGCCGTCCCCTACTAGCTCGCAATAAAAATCGACTGTAAAATATGATCCCATCCCCGTGATTCAATTATAATTCTGAAATCTTTGAGCCTTGTGCGAGGAAATTATCCAAGCTTCGCAAAACGTTTGCTAATACCGTATTCTGCATAATCGGTTATTGCTTTTGATTCAGATTCTCAAGCAACTGCTTAAAAAACTGCGCTTCTTCAGTCTTCATCAGATACCACTCACCGTCATCTATCCTGATCTCGTCATCGAAAAGATACACGGTAGTAGCGGTTCCGTTTTCGTATTCAATAGAAATAACCCAAGTCAGACCGCCTTTGCCGAGTCCGAACAAACGCGGAGTTAAATTCAAGTCAGAAAGATAATCAACGATCGCGCGTGCATCATCACCCGTAAAAGAATATTCATAGCCGTAGAACTCCGGCAGTGTCGTTACGGAGATGCTTTTTATTTCGTTTTCATTTAAATCTTTTAACTTTTTCGGTGTGCATCCCGAAAGAGTGGGAATGCATAGGGCAAGGATAAGGATTGATAATAAAATCCGTTTCATAGCTTACCTCCCATAATTTTTTAAACTAACGCGATAACCGAAGCACGAGCCGTAGGGGACGGCACGCTTGCGTGACTCGACAGTCCCGGACAGCACGAAATATAAAAATTATCAAAACCCGGGAACGAATAATTAAATTTAACCCGTAGTACAATTTAGCAAAAAATTTAATTAATTCTCTTCTTTTCGCATTTCAAACCTTTGATAAATGAAAACAGTATTGCCAAACCCGCTCCTAATATCATACAAAAGACAAATCCGAGAATAAAGAGCACAGAAAGCGTTTCCCAGCCCGAAAGCGTGTTCCATTTGTATGCGCAGTATATAACACCGACAAAATATAATGCAAACGGACAATAACGCAGAATCATGATCCGGCACTTACTTTGCAACAAAAACTGTACAGCATACCCCACGGCAATCGCAAAGTATATCCCTGCCGTCAAAAGCGGATTTGACCAATTCCATAAAGCTTCAAAGAATCCTATTTCAAATAAACCCGATACCATGATCTACTCCTTAATTTCGTAATTATCAACCGTTATGATCTCGATCCGCGCGAGGTCTTTTTTACTGTCCGAGAAGGACAGGGTGACGGTGCGCGTGAGGGTGTCTATCTTATCGGTGTAGATCAGCTCGAGATCGTATAGGAAATCTACGGGAGCATCGGTCAAAAAATGATTGACGAGTGTGAGCGAGGTCGTGCCGTCGTTATAAAGCTCGAGCTTTGTACCCTCGAACTCGGTGGTGTTTTTGTAAATATCGCGGTTGATGGCGAGCTTTTCGAGGACGTCACCGATGCTGTCGCCGTATTTGATGCCGTAGGGCAGAACAAGGGATTCGATCTCGACGGCGGCATAGAATGAGTTGGTATAACGCACCTTACCGTCCTTCGCGTGATAATCATTTTCATAGCCGAAAAGCTCTCCGTTTGCCTTGCACCCGCCGCCGAATTCGCCGTCATAGTGGCAATAAACGGGCACAATAGAGGGATCGAGGCCCTCCGCGTATTTTTCGGCAAGATCGAGAAGTGTTGACTGACTCATACTCTTGACGAATCCCTCGTCGTCGAGGAATTTCGCAAATCCCGAGAGATCGGAATCGGGAATGCGGTTGACCTGCTCGGCAATCTCCACGGTAACGGAAAACTCGACCCAGGTGTTGTACTTTTCGCCGTCAACGTAGAATTCCGAGCGCAGACGGTAATTGCCGACTCTCGAGGTGTCAAAAGGCTTGAGCGAATAGCCTTTATCAAGCGTTTTGCCCGCCGGAAGCATAAGCGCGATCGCGGGAACCGACATTTCTTCCTTTTGAACGGACGTCCACGTCCCGTCCTCCCCGAGTAGTTCGACCGAGTAGCCCTCGCCGAAAACGATCTCAAAATCGGTATCGTTGTGCCAAGTTACTCCGATTGAGGACGGACTGACGCTATTAAGCGTCATATAAAAACCTTCAAGCTCGGTGTGAATCCCGTCGTCGCCGTTCATAACGAGCTCGTCTGTGATCACGCCGCCGCACGGGTGTTGGTTATCGAAACAGGAAACCAATATGAGAAGCGCCAACAGAAGCGTGAGCGCGAAAGTACATTTCTTTTTCATTGTATATCTCCTTTCATCATTCGCCGTAAACTATGAGAAGCGCAACTCCTTTGCTGTCAAGGTAAACAGTCTGGCAGCCGCCGAGGGTGCCGCGTGTTGAAAAAGTGACAGACCATATATTGTCCCAATCGTCGTACAGCACCGTTACGGTATCGTACTCTATCGTGCATTCATTCTTTGCCCTCTCTGCGGCTTCGGTGCTATTCGTAACAGAACTCTCGGACGTGTTCTTGAATCCTTGGGATATAACTCCCGGTTCGCCGGCTTTATAGGTTTTGCTGATATTGTCAAACGAAAAGCTTCCGATCGAGCTTTCGGGCACTATGAATTTGAAAATGCACTCGTTGCACCGAACCGAATATTCGGTGATATCGGGATCACAGCCTCTGCCGTCGGCCACCTCTCGGAAAACAATGAGGTATTCACCGGGGAGCAGAGTGCTGATATCCTCGATCTTCTCAAAGGAATATTTAAGCTCGTTATAATCGGTATCGTAGACCTTAACCTTTGCGGTGTAGAGATTCACGTTCACGGGCGGGTAGACCTGAAGATTACCTTTATAAAAGATCGTGGGAAAGCCCGAGTGATCTTCCTTATCTCTTATAATCTTGTAAACGCCTGAGCCGTCGTACGAAAGTGCCCCTTCCTTTTTGTGCTCCTCTACCCAAAGCATACATTGAATCGGTCTTATGTCAAAATCGCCCGACTGAATCATTACGCTGCTGTAATTATACTCCGTTTTTTCGGCAGACTTTGACGGCACGGTAAGACGGAAGAAGTCCTGATAGCTGTACTGCTCATAGGCATTCGGATCGCGCGGCTTGGTATCGTAGCTTACGGAAAATACCACAAGGTATTCGCCCGCAGGGAGATAGTCAAGCTCTCTCACGGAAAAGTCGCTGTGCAGCTCTTCATAGTTCAAGCCGTATATCGACGTGCGTGTAATCTTTGTATATTCGGGGATCTCAATGTCCAAGCCGCCCTCGTATACCAAGAGCGGAAACGTAGACACATCGGTATCATCATCTCTGAAATACTGCCACACGCCCAATCCGTCGCAACCGATTGCAACAGTTCCGTCCGCGTGCTGAATGTAACAGCTCGTTCCCGTTCTTATCGGATTCACCGTCTTACCTGCGGAGCTGACCGTGATGGAGCTGTATTTGTATTTTTCGTTTTCGTTCTGGGAAGTGGTATCGGTTACGCGCAGAATATTTTCAAACACGCGACTGTCATCTCCGCGCCAAAGCTTGAGGGAATACTCGCCGCAAACGGCGTCGGTGGGAATTTTGAATACATAGGTATGACTTCCTACCGCGCCCTTTTTTATTGTCTTTTCGACTTCATCACAGGGAAACTGAAGCGCATTATATTCTTCCAGATTGCCGCCATACGCTCCATCGTCTGTCAGATAATAAAGCTCCGCCCAAGGAATATAATCATTGCCGGAACAGCCCATATACTTCTGAGCTCTACCCGAAATGTTTTTGACGTACGTTTTGATCTGTATCTCCTCGCCGCGCAGATACTCGCTCTTCTCGATCTCGTATGAGAACTCAAATATCTTATTTTTCTCCGAGTCCTCAAGAGAAGAGTCACCGATGCCCTCGCAAGATGAAAACAGACCGACGAGCATTATTAATACGAGAATAATTGATAATTTTTTCATTGTTTTCAACTCCCTTCACCCTTATAGACGGAAAAACCAGCAAAAAGTTCCACGGTTTGCGAATTTTTTTCAATTTAATTTTACTATATTTTCGGTTTGGTGTCAATAGCAGAAATTATACTTATATAATTTAATTAAATCATCAGCCGTAGGGGACGGCGCCTCGACATCCCAAGTGCTTAACTATATCTCTGTAAACGATGTTAGCACACTCAAAATCAGCCTTCCCGGCGGGGGAAGGTGGCAGCCAAAGGCTGACGGATGAGGCGCTTATTAAGATATTGTTTTTCGAGCGTAGCGAGACAATCTTCCCCGATTGCCTGCATTAAATACTTTTTTCTTATCAAACTTGGCAAACATCTTTCGCATTTTATTCTTTTGCAATCTGAATGCAGAACGAAGTATTTTATTGGGTATGTTTTGGAAGATTTTCGCTTCGCGAAAATCTATATCATATTAGGCGCCTCATCCGTCACTTCGTGACACCTTCCCCCACCGGGGAAGGCTGATTTTGTATGTGCTAACATAGCTTTCTGCTTTTTATGTACTTTAAGATATTGTTTTTTATAATTTGTTAGTAACCTGAAATTTGCCTGTGGCAAATTTCAATTTTAAAAGAAATGTTCGAGATCCCTTTTAATTACGTCACCTCACGACAAGCTTGAAAACCAAAGCGGATTTTGTCAGCTTATAATCGTATTCGCCGACTACCGAATGCGGCGCGTCTGCGGGAGTTTTTACGTTTTCAATAACGACTATAACGTATTCGCCGGGCGGGAGCAGATTCATATCTCCAAGTTTCTCGACGTCGTTAAAATCGGTGTCGTATATCCGGATAGACGAGTGGCTCACGTTCTCGTGCTTTTCAAAGGTTAACCCGTCTTCAAGCACAAGTACGGGGAATTCATCGGGATTGTAGTTGCTGTCGCTCATAATATACTCCCAACCGGCGATCTCCTCCGTCCATACCGATTCTTCATTTTTATAGAAGGTATAGCCGATAAGCACCGAAATCGGTTTTATCGTATGCATACCCGATGCCACCGTATAATCGCAGTACTTGTGAGGCAGTTTATCGAGAATTATGATCGCGTCATTGTAGGTGCACACGTTTCCGCGGTAATTGAGAGTGATAGAATACGGTCCGGGTGCGGCATCCTTGGGAATGATGAAGGTGAAGGTCTTCTTTCCCACCTGTCCCGCTTTTGCGGTAAATTCTTCGGAGCCGCTGACGGTATCGATCGGGAAAGGCTTGATTATTGCGCTCATCTCACCGTCTTCCGACTGACAGTGAAGCTCTACCGTGGGATAGTAGCTGTTGATAACGGCACTGTAAGTGAGGTCTTTTCCCGAAATATTCGTCACGCAAGTTGTGATGGTGAAGGATTCTCCGCGTCTGAACTCGCGCTTGGGCAGCGGCTCATACGACACCTCAAATTCGGGCGCATAACTGTCGACCACAGGACCGCCGTCGCCTATCCCCTCGCAAGAGGAAAACAGACCAACGAGCAGTATTAATGCGAGAATAAATGATACTTTTTTCATTATTTTCAGCCCCTTACTATAAGTTTGAAAAGATTTTCCCAATGCGATTTCCAATAATCCTGCGGGTTCGAGACCTCGCCGCTTTCGTACTCGGAAAAGACTACCAGATATTCGCCCGCGGGGAGATCGGAAAGTCCTTCAAAATCGCCGCTATATTCGATCATTTCGTAATTCAGATCATAAATCGTCAGCCGATCGTTATAAGTTATATGCGTGGGCACGTTTAACTCAACTTTTCCGTTCAGTATAAGCACAGGAAAAACACTTGGGTCGGTTTCGGGATTGTTGAAAAGATAGTAAACACCGTCCGAGCTTCCCGACTCTTGCATCTCGCCGTTTACGTAATGCGAGCCGCTGAGCATACACTTTATCGGATGAATGCCTTCTTCACCGATCGCCACGACTATCGAGCTATATCGGTATTTTTCGTTTTCGTTCTGCTCTGCGGGGCGGACTACTGTTATCGCGTCGGAAAATACCTTTTCATATCCGTCGAAGGAAAGCACTACCGTGTACTTGCCGATATGAGCGTCCTCAGGGATCGGGAAAGAAACCGTCTTCTCGCCGCTCTCGCCGTCCTTCGCCTTATGATTTTGGGGTTTGTACTCGATTGCCAGGTACGGAAACTGTTCGATTGGATCGCCAAGCGTACTGTCATCAAGCTGAGGATAGAGGCGAACATATGGAACGAATGGTCCATATTTCCATCTGTAGGTTCTGCCCGAAATATTCGTCACCTTCGCCGTTATCTTCACGGTCTCGCCGACGAGGTAAGTCGTTCTGTCGCTCTCGTAGGTAAGCTCAAATTCATAACCGCCCGCGCAGGCGGGGAAAAGCGTGATTATCACCATTAACGCGAGAATAATAGATATCTTTTTCATTTCATCAACTCCTTTCACCCTTATAGACGGAAAAATAAGCAAAAAGTTCCACGGTTTTTGGAATTTTTTCAATTTTATTTTACTATATTTTCGGTTTGGTGTCAATAGCAGAAACTATATCTATATAACTTAAATTAAATTATCAGCCGTAGGGGACGGCGCCCTCGACGTCCCGAGCCGCACTGAATTATATAATTGCTTATATTCAGGAGCTATTTATTAAATTATTTCCGTAGGGACCGACGTCCTCGGCGGTCCGAGCCCAACGAACGTATTGCTTTGCACAACACCAAGAAAACAACATCATACTTTCTTGATTTTACACACATATATAATTTAATGCCCACGGACCGACGAGGACATCGGTCCCTACGAGGATAATTTAATTATTCGTCCCTAAATTTTGAAAACAATAATATTTTGTGCAGTTCCTGGACGTCGAGGGCGCCGTCCCCTACGACTTTTAATTTTATATGTGCATAGAGATAAAAAGTGCAGTAGAATAGAGCTCGGGATTGCGCCGTCTGCGGACGGCGCGTGATATGCGCGCTTCGCGAGCGCGATATATCCTGCGGATACAATATACCTGCCAGCACGATATATTTCGCTTCGCGAAATGTAAAGGTATAAATTTGCCCGAGGCAAATTTCAATTTCAATAAAATTATTTTTCGCCTTCGGCGAAAAATTTCCATAACTTCGACGAAGGCGAAATATCACTCACGCGAAGCGTGAATATCACTTTGCGAAGCAAAATATCAATCGCGAAGCGAAATTAACTCCTTTTTCTCTTGCATTTTCACTAAATTTATAGTATAATAAACTAACTCTATAAATCCGCAAGGAGAACATTATGAAAAAGGCAAGATTTATAACCCATCCTTCGCTCGTGGGCAAGCCCGCCGAGCATCCTTGGAAAAATATGAAATTCAACAGCTACGAGCGCGATCTTGAGCCCGGGAAGGGTCTTCTCAACCTGCTTTGCGAGTTTGCGCCCGAGCCCGGACGTGCCGTCGAAAAGATCACCCTCCGCGCAACTGCGCTCGGTATCTTCGATCTTTTCCTCAACGGTCAGCGCGTAGGTCTTGAGGTCGACGGCATCCCCACCGCCGATGAATACAAGCCCGGCTGGACCGACTACCGCAAGCGCGTATTTGAATATGAATACGACATCACCGAGCTCTGTAAGGAAAACAACCGAATCGTAGCCGAGGTCTCCCCCGGCTGGTGGACGGGCAGAATCTCCTTCGGCTTCTACGGCTTCAAGCCGATGGCGTTCGCGGGCGAGATCGAGATCGAATACGCCGACGGCGAAAACGACATCATCGCTACGGGCGAGGATTGGAAGGCTTCCATCTGCGGTCCCGTTATGTTTGCCGACATCTGGGACGGTGAATATTACGACGCAACCGTTCCCGAGCCCTCTCTCTGCCCCGAGGCACACGAATGGGTAGACGCTACTCTCTTCACCGATTGCACCTGCGAGATCGTTCCAATCGTAGGTCCTACCATCAGACCGCGTCACGAGCTTCTTCTCCGCCCCATTTCCGCAGTCTGCCACAACGGCACCATCCACGACGGTTCGGAATACGGCGAGATCAACGTCCTCTCGAAGTCCGTCGGCGATTGGTGCGAGCAGACCAGACTCGAATACGGCGAGTCGCTCATACTTGATATGGGTCAGAATATGGTCGGCAGACCGATCCTTATGTTCAAGGCACCCCGCGGCACCAAGATCACCGTTTACTTTGCCGAAATGCTCAATGACAGCGGCGATCCCGCGCGTGGAAACGACGGCCCCAAGGGCAGTATGTATATCAAGAACTACCGCTCCGCAACCGCCCGCCTCGTTTACGTCGCTTCGGGTAACGGAATCGAGACCTACTTCCCCACCCACTCCTTCTTCGGCTTCCGATACCTTGAAATCCGCGCCGACAACGATATCGACGTCCTCTCGGTTGCGGGCGAGGTCATCTGCTCGGAGTTCACCGAGACCGCAGAATTCTCCTGCGACAATCCCGAGGTCAACCGCCTCTATTCGAATATCGTCTGGGGTATGAGAGGAAACTACTTCTCCGCTCCCACCGACTGTCCTCAGCGTGACGAGCCTCTCGGATGGTCGGGCGACACGCAGATCTTTGCGGCCGCGGCATCCTATCTTGCCGACATCCGTCCCTTTATGCACAAGTGGCTCGGCGACGCGCGCGACTCACAGCAGGGCTTTGACGGCGCATACTGCGACGTTATCCCGCGCGTATTCACCGGCAACAACGGCAACGCCGCTTGGGGCGATGCAGGACTGATCGTTCCGAACAAGCTCTATGAAATGTACAACGATACCGCTATCCTCGAGGAACATTTCGACTCGATGGAATACTATATGCAGTATCTCGAGCAGTTCGGTCTTGAAGGCCCCAACACCGCTTACGGCGACTGGCTCAACTATGACGTGACCGACAAGCGTTATATCGCTGTCGCTTACTACGCTTACGATGCGGCTCTTATGAAGAAATTCTGCGACATCCTCGGCAAGCCCGAGCGAGCAGAGCATTACGCAGAGCTCCGCGAGCGCATTGTTTCCCACTTCCGTTGCAGATATATCGAAAGCGGCGACCTTACCATTAAGACTCAGACCGCATATCTGCTCGCGCTTGCATTCGACCTCGTTCCCGCAGAGGACCGTCAGACATATATCGACAGACTTGAAAAGAAGATCATCGACAACGATTATACCCTCTCGACCGGCTTCGTCGGCACGGGTATCCTCAACCAGACTCTTGAAAAGCTCGGTCTGCACTCGCTCTGCTACTCACTCTTGCTCCAGACCCGCGATCCCAGCTGGCTCTACTCCGTCCGTCAGGGCGCGACCACCGTTTGGGAGAGATGGAATTCCTACACTCTCGAGCGCGGCTTCGGCGACGTCGGTATGAACTCCTTCAACCACTACGCTTACGGCGCAGTCGCTGAATGGCTCTATTCGGGTATGTGCGGCATCAAGCCCGACACCGAAATGCCCGGTTGGGAGCACTTCTTCCTCGCTCCGACTCCCGATATGAGAAGCGATGACGAGCTCCCCGAGGGTCAGAAGCGCATCACCACCGCACGCGCGGCTTATGAATCGATCATGGGACGCATTGAAAGCGCGTGGGTAAACGTTGACGGCAGATTCGAATACAGCTTCCTCATCCCCGAGGAGAGTGCGGCTACCGTTTCTCTCGTATCCGAAAAGGATACCTTCAAGATCAACGGAATCGAATTCAAGCTTGAGGAAATGAACGGCAGACGTCAGGGCGATCGCATCCTCTTCCCGCTTTCCGAGGGCGCTTATACAGTTGTTATCGGATAAAATCCGAGAAAACTCTTTAAAATTTACAAATTTCACGAGAAATTCATAATTTTATCTTGACAACTTACGATTTCCGTATTATAATATGTATTGTCGCTTTTTATGCCGTTTTATGGGAGGATTTGAAGAATGCTTATTGATCTGTCTGCAATACTGCGCGGTGAGATTCGCGAGCTCCCGATAGACGGCGAGGTCTTCCCCGATGCCGCACCCGACGGAATCGAATATCTCCCCGGCGCCCGTATCTCGGGCGTGGTCAGCGGAAGCGCAGGTTTGGTAACCCTTACCTCGCGCGTAACCGTTCCCTATCGCGGAGAATGCGCGCGCTGTCTTGACCCTGTCGAGACCGTGCTCGAATTTGATTTCGACCGAACCATCGTAACAGAAGGAACAGTATCGGATGACGTGCTTGAAGAAAAGGCTGACGAATATCTCGTTGTAAAGCGCGGTATTCTTGAGCCCGATGAGGCTATCATTGAGTCGATATACCTTGAGCTACCGTCAAGGCTTCTCTGCTCTCCCGATTGCCGCGGACTTTGCCCCAAGTGCGGAAAGAAAATGATCGGCGACGAATGCGGCTGCGCACCGCGTGAGATCGACCCCCGCTGGAGTAAACTCAAGGCTTTGCTCGACGAGGACGACGAATAAAGCGCAAAAATTACGTAAATCTTTTTTGTAAAAATATAGGAGGTGTAGGTTATGGCAGTACCGAAGAGAAAAACATCCAAAGCTCGCAGAGACAAGAGACGCGCTAACTGGAAGCTCGTAACTCCCGGTCTTGTAAAGTGCCCCAACTGTGAGGCTCTTATCAAGCCCCATCACGTTTGCCCCGAATGCGGCATGTACGACGGCAAGGAAGTTATCGCTAAGAAGGAAGCATAAGGCTTACCCGAAGAAAACATCGCACTTACGGCAAAGCCGAAAGTGCGATGTTTTCATTCAAGCAATTATAAAACTGCGTTTTATAATTGCTACGCGCGCTCCCCTCGGCGCGCGAACTCGCCCCGGCTCGTCTGAAAGGTGTTTTTTCGGAGGCTAAGCCCCCGAAAAAACGGATTTTATTATATTTATTTGAGTTTTTACAAGGAAATTAGAATGAAAAAGAAATTAATCTGCCTTACGGCTTTACTTATTTTATCCTGTATGATGCTTTCTTCCTGCATCACGCAGATGTTCGGCGATATGGGCTTCACACAGCCTCCCGAGACCACCCACCGTCCCGGTATCGGTGCGGACAGCACCACCCCCGAAACCGACTCCGCAAACAATACTCCCGCCTACGGCTCGAAGCCGAGCTATGCGGGCATCAAGCTTTCCGATCACATCAAGGTCGATTACAAGAATATCAAGGTCGAGGTTGACTCCCTTCCCCCCGAGGTCACCGAGCAGGTCATGAACGGTGAGCTCACTGCTCTGATCGACTATTACGTAACGAACTACGGCTTCAAATGCGATGCCGAGACCGTAAAAGAGGGCACTGTTGAGGAATGGGATCTCGTTGAGATCTCCTTCGTCGGCAAGATCGACGGCGTTGCCTTTGAGGGCGGAACCTCAAATACCAACGCGTGGATGATCGTCAATGACAACGCCAGCGGCTACATCCCCGGATTTGCATCGGGAGTTATCGGCGCAAAGGTCGGCGAAATGATTGAAGTCCCCGTTACCTTCCCCACCAACTACAACGAGGCACTCGCAGGCAAGGACGCGATCTTTGAGATCACCGTTTACAGCAAAAAGACCTACACCGTCACCGACGCGGTAGTAAGCGAGCTCACGGGCGGCGATTACAAGACCGTTGCCGACTTTATGGCGTACTACAAGGATTACCTCACCGATCTTTACGAGTCGAACCTCCTCGATCAGGTGAGTGACGCGCTCGTAGCGGCTCTTAGCGAGAAATCGACCGTTTATTCCTATCCGAACGAGCAGTTCCTTTACTATTACAATTCCAACGTCGCATATATGACCTCTCAGGCGGAAAAGCTCGGAATGTCCTATGATGACTATATGACCTCCGTCGGCGAGAGTGACGAGATCCTTCGCGAGAAGGCGCAGAATGCCGTCCGCGACGATATGGCGATCTACTACGTTCTCGAGGCAGAGGGCAAGATCTACACCGACGAGGACTATCAGAAGGCACTTGAATACTACGTAAATTACTACAATTCGCAGGGTTATAATTACGATAAGGCTTCAATCGAGCAGCTCTTTGAGTATTACTATTACCCCGGCTACCTCCGCTATCAGCTCAACCTTGAAAAGGCTATTCAGATCCTTTTTGAGAACGCTGAAATAGTTGAGAAGAAATAAAACAAAGCCGCCGTCGCACAAAGCGGCGGCGGGTTTGTTACGTTCTCCACGCGGCCGGATGGCCCGGATGGTCGTCGGGTTGGGAAAAACCCGGA